>JAJPJG010000022.1 GCA_021324395.1 Spartobacteria bacterium
AAAGCCGCCGATGCCGCGCGACAGCAACTGGCGGCGATTCAGCAAGCGCAGGCCGAACGCGTGAAAGCGCAACAAACCGCGGAAGCTGCGTTGAAAGAAGTGCAGGATGCCGCGCAGCAAAAACTTTCCGCCGCTGCCGCCGCGAAAAAAGCCGCCGACGAAGCCGCCGCCGCGCAGAAGCAGCGCGAAGACGCGCAGAAAATAGCGGAGACCGAAGCCGCCGCAGCGCAAAAACTCGCTGTGGAAAAAGCGCGCGTCGCCGAGGAGGCGCGCAAAGCCGCAACCGATAATTTGCAGGCGGCCAAACAGCAGCAGGCCCTCGCGCAGCGCTCCGATGCGGAAGCGCAGGATCTCCAGCGCACGATTGCCGATCGCCAGCGCGCGGTTGCGGAAGCGGCAAAAGCCGTTGCCGCACTCGAAACGTCCCGCAAACAAATTGAAGCAACCGTAAAACAATCGGAAATCGACGCTGCGACCGCGCAGGCAGACATCGATCGCATTCGCGCCGCCGAGCAGGTGCAGAAAATGGCCGAGGAGGCGGAGAAAAATCGCATCGCGCGCGAAGCGGAATTGAAGCGCATCGCCGATCAAGCCGCCGCCGCGACGAAAGCTGCCGCCGATGCCCAAAAGGCGTTGCAGGAAGCGCAGCGTCAATTTGAAGAAGCCGAAAAAGCGCGCCAGCGCGTTACACAGGAAGCTGCCGCAGTTTCAAAAGGCGCGCCGATTCCACAGCCGAGTGCCATTCCGGCAACTTCGCCTTCCGCAAAAGCGGCAGCGACACCTGAAACCGCGCTCGCGATGCAGGCAACGGCGAAAAATCCGTCGCTATCGGTCGGAGTTCCGAAGGCAAAAGTCGATCAAACTTTAGAGAACTCGTTGGGCATGAAATTTGCACCAGTCGGCAACGTGCTTTTTTCCGTCTGGCTCACACGTGTGCAGGATTTCAACGCGTTCGCGAAAGCGAGCGGGTTGCGTTCGAGCGCGTGGATGCAGCCCGGCTTCAAGCAAGGCCCGGATCATCCCGTGGTCAACGTGAGCTGGAATGACGCGATGGCGTTCTGCAGATGGCTTACGGAAAAGGAGCACAAGGAAGGCTTGCTCAGCGCGAATGAGGCATATCGTTTGCCGACAGATCTCGAATGGAGCAAGGCGGTCGGACTTCCTGATGAAGATGCACGCACGCCTGAGTTGCGCGACATGGATGTGCCGGATCAATATCCGTGGGGCACGCAATGGCCGCCTCCGCAAGGCACGGGAAATTACACCGGCGAGGAAACCGGTTCCGACGTGGCGATCAAAGGCTACGACGATGGTTTTGCGTGGACATCGCCGGTCGGCAGTTTCGCAGCGAACAAGCTCGGGCTTTACGATATGGGCGGCAATGTATGGCAATGGTGCATGGATTGGTGGAATGACGATCACAGACAGAAAGTGCTGCGCGGCGGTTCGTGGTATAACGGCGCGTTAAAGCTAAGTTTGCTCTCCTCCTGCCGCGTTCATCTTGCACCAGATACCTACACGGACAATTACGGTTTCCGCGTGGTCCTCGCGTCGGACGCGGGTAAAGGAACCCGCCGCTAAGTAATCAGCGAATGCACTGAGCGTTTTAACATTGAAACATGCGCAACTTATTCACACCATCGCCCAATCCTAACCGGAAAAACCTTATGAAAAATTCATTCCGTGGAATTGCACTCAGCATTCTCACCGCCGGCATCGCCGCGCCAACCCTCGTTTTCGCGCAGGAGGAATATTTTCGCGAACTCGAGAGCCCGCGTGAAACTGCCCCGGTCGTGCAGCTCAATCCGCAGGAAGAAGAGCGCTACAATTTGATGGTCGGCCCGGTGCGTTTCAACAGCGCAGTCGGTGTCGGCATCGAATATAACGACAACGTCACGCTTTCGGATCATGACCGGAAGAGCGATTTCATCTTTCGGCCGTCGCTAAGCCTCGAAGCGGTGTGGCCTTTGACGGAACTCAACACGCTGCGTTTCTCCCTCGGACTGAGTTACGCAAAATATTTCAATCACTCGGAATTCGACACGCGCGGCGTGCTGATCTCGCCGAACTCGGAAATCGCGATGACGGTTCACGTCGGCGACGTGGCGATCACGTTGCGCGACCGGTTCAGCTACCAGGAAGATCCGTTCGATATTCCGGTGCTCAGCAACATTGCAGCATTTCGTCGATTTGAAAACCTGGCTGGCCTGCAAGCCGACTGGGCGGTCAACCCGACGGTCACTGTTACCGGTGGTTATAATCACTACAACATGTGGACGCACGACAAGGAGTTCAGCTCGTATGATCGCTCGATCGATACGCTTTATCTGCGTCCGTCGATGAAAATTGGACCGTCTGTGACTGCCGGCGTCGACGGTTCGGTGAGCTGGGTGCAGCATACGCATGACATTCTCAACGACGGCACCAGCTACATGGTCGGTCCGTTCATCGACTTCGGCATTACCGAAAGCACACGCGTTTATCTCGAAGGCGGCTATCAGCATTTCTCGTTCGATAACAACGGCGCCATCGCCGACAGCGAAGACTCGGATTCCTATTACATCAAATCCGAAATCGACAATCGCCTGACGGAAAACTTCAACCAGCGGTTGAGCTTCTCGAAGACGACCGAGACCGGATTCAACTCGAATTTCTACGACCTGTGGCATCTGGAATATGCCGCCGACTGGAAGCTGACGCAGAGTCTCGCATTGGATCCGGTTCTCTTTTACGAGCACTACGAAACTTCCGGCGGAGATTCGGAAACGGCAGATCGCTATGGCGCGGCTGTGGGTTTGCGCTATGTTCTCACGCCGTCGATCACTCTTGGGGCGGATTATCGTTTTGTGCTGAAAGATTCCAACATTCCTGACGCTGACTATTACCAGAATCTGGTGTTACTCAGCCTGTTTTACAACTTCTAAAGCTTGATGACGAAACTCTGTGCTATCCTGACATGCTCACTCGCTGCTCTCGCTGGAATCGCACAGAATCGTTGCGCCGCGCAATCAGCGACACTTGACGCTGCGCGCCCGCGCTACGGGAATCCGCCACCCGCCGCGCCGCAATATCAGGATCTCTCGGCGCCGGTTTCGCCGCAAACAATGCCTGGTCAATGGCAAGGTGGAGTGTCCGGATATTCCGGCGCGGG
>JAJPJG010000032.1 GCA_021324395.1 Spartobacteria bacterium
GGCAATCAGCCTAAGGCAACTCCCGGCAAGCTATCCGATGTGACTTTTCAAAGTGTAAGCGCAAAGAATATAGGCTTGGTCGGTATTCTTATTAATGGAATCCCGGGCCACCCTGTGGAGGCAGTTACTTTGGAAAACGTCCACCTCGAACTGCCCGGTGGAGGAACTGCGGATGCAGCAAAGGTCGAGTTGCCTGAAAAGCAGGCCGACTATCCGGAGTATAGCATGTTTGGCAAAACGATTCCTGCTTATGGCATCTATGCGCGACACGTTAGTAACGTGAAATTCCGAAACGTGCAGACAAACGTGCTTAAGCATGATGCGCGTCCTGCAACCATCTTTATCGATGTCAAAGATGCAACGCCGGCCGATTTTGACAAAGCAACTCATCAGTAGTCCAATGAACTATACTGTTCCCCCATTTCTTGCAGGCGCTTTTTTGGCGCTCGTCTCCTTCTCCGCGTCAGGCCAAACAGAAGAAGCATTTTTTCCAGGTAAAGTTCAAACAACCCCAATCCCCGATGAGTTTACCGATCCGGAAACTCACCTGCGAGTTTTGCACTTATCTCGTTTTCCGACCAACTACGGAGGGGTGGTTTACTTTACCTACAATCCTTTCTCGGCTGACTCGCGGTTGGCGCTTATTAATGCGCAATATAAGGAGAAGTGGCGCTATCTTTACACCTTCGACTTTGAAACAAAGAAGGTTGCGCCGCTGGTTACGGATCGGCTCACTCAGAACCAGGTAGTCGCAGCGAAATCCGGCAATGTTTACTTTCAAGATCGCAGCGCTGCGTGGGTGATTCCGATGAGGGGCGGCAAGCCACGAAAGCTTTGCGACTTGCCGGAACGTTGGGCGCCTGGCGTCGGCTTTACTGTGAATGCGGACGAAACGCTACTGCTGGGCGGCAGCACTGACTTGGAGAAATCCGCCGCCGCCGGCGATATCAATAAGTTCCGCAATGGCCCGAATGTGCTCTTCACGATCAATATCAAAACTGGCGAACTGAAGATCATCCATCGCGATAACCACTGGTTCGGTCACGTGCAATTCTCGCCGACCGATCCGGACCTTTGTATGTTTTGCCATGAAGGAAATTGGGAAAGCGTCGATCGCATCTGGTTTATCAATCCATCAAAGTCGACGCTGGATAAGGAGGGCAAAGTAACTTCAAACGCACGCATCGCTTATCATCGCACGGAGCCGCGAGAGATTGTGGGCCATGAATTCTGGCATCCCGATGGGAAGACGATCTGGTTTCAACAAAGCTATCGCGGGCGGCCCGGTTCAGACTGGCTTCTTTCTTCAATGGACGTCGCGAGCGGCAAGGTTACTCAATACAAAATTCCAAAAGGCTACGGCGGCATTCACCAATGTTTTTCGCCTGATGGAACTTTTCTTGTTTCCGACGGGAATGGAAAAGCTAAAACAGGCCCGGAGAAACACCTTTCCAAACTGACTTTTCCGACTGATGAATCAAATATATTAAAAGGCGAGCATCTGGTTAGCCTCCAAGCCAATGACTACGCTGTCGAGCCAAACCCGCACGTTTCCCCGGATAACCACTGGGTTATCTTCACTGCTACTCTCCACGGAACGCCGCAAGCCTATGCCGTCGAGCTGCCCGTGACTAAAAAATAGAGCTACTTACATGAATCCACTACTCGGTCTTATCTACCACTGGCTCGGTGGCCTTGCTTCCGCGAGTTTTTATATTCCTTACCGTGGAGTGAAGAAATGGTCGTGGGAGACTTACTGGCTGGTCGGCGGATTCTTTAGCTGGATTATTGCACCGTGGGTGCTTGCATTTCTGCTTGTGCCGGGAGTTCCTGGTATCTTACAAGCTACTTCGGGCAAGGTTCTCTTTTGGGCTTATTTCTTCGGCGCAATGTGGGGCATCGGCGGATTGACCTTTGGACTCACAATGCGCTATCTCGGGATAGCTCTGGGAATGGCTGTCGCGCTCGGTTATTGTGCTGCATTCGGAACCCTTATGCCGCCGATCTTCAATGGAGAGTTCGGAAAAATTCTCGGTAGTGATTCTGGAAGGATGATTCTTTTTGGAGTGCTGGCGTGTTTGATTGGTATTGGAGTAAGCGGGCTTGCCGGTATGTCGAAAGAGCGTGAGCTGTCGGCTGAGGAGAAGGCTGCTACAGTCAAAGAGTTCAGCTTTGGGAAAGGTATGCTGACAGCTACTTTTTCAGGTATCATGAGCTCGTGCTTTGCGTATGGACTTGCCGCTGGCAAACCGATCGCAATGCTCGCGAAAGCGCAGCTTCTCGCAACCGGCGGATCTGATCTTTGGCAAAACCTTCCCGTGCTGGTCGTAGTATTGCTGGGTGGTTTTACTACCAATTTCATCTGGTGCGTCATCCTGAACCTTAAGAATCGCTCCAGCCATGAATACCTTAATCTACGGCGAACCATAACGGCCGAACTAAGTGCTGCCGAAGGGATGGTTCTTTCCGATGCGCCGGAAGAGGTTAGTGCTGCCGGTTCGCACGGAGCGCCTGCCGGCAACAGCGCGCAAAGCGCAGCCGCGCCGCTTTTATCTAACTACGTCTTCTCCGCGATTGCCGGTGTGACGTGGTATCTGCAGTTCTTTTTCTACAGCATGGGACAGACGAAAATGGGTAAATACGATTTCTCGAGCTGGACTCTACACATGGCCAGCATCATTATTTTTAGCACGCTATGGGGCATTGTGCTGCACGAGTGGAAAGGCACGAGCAAGCGCACGCACGTGCTGATAGCGGTCGGACTGATTGTGCTGATTGGCTCGACGATTATTGTCGGCTACGGCAATTATCTTGGCGCTCAGGCTGCTGCGCGCTGATCGCGATTCTGAAACTGCCACCAGGGATTTTCAAAAAAAGCGCCCGCGCGCAGAGCCAAAATAAAGAAACGGTGAGGGAGGGATTCGAACCCTCGGTGCCCTTTTGGAGCACGGCGCTTTAGCAAAGCGCTGCTTTCGACCTCTCAGCCACCTCACCAGAGGCGGGCAGAATCTAAACGCGTTCTCCTCCAGCCGTCAAAATGTTTGTTGCCTGAAAACGACTTCGCCTTGGCATCGCTCCTGCTTTTGAGGAGTCCCATGTTAAACCAAGTTGTTGTATCACTCGTTGTGGCCAGCACGTTCATTCCGCTGAGTGGGATCATGCTGCTGTTCGTTCAGCTCGTCATTGATCGCACTGAGCGGCAGGCGCGCGCCATCCGCTAACAATCGATCGACAGCCAACCTAACCAAATAAAAAACAAAATCATGTTACAAAAAATCCAATCCAAACGCGGCGGCTTTACGCTCGTCGAAATCATGATCGTGGTCGCCATCATCGCATTGTTGGCGGCGATCGCGGTGCCTAACTTCCTGCGCGCTCGCAAGCGCTCGCAGGCCACGAAGGTCCTCGAGGATCTGCGCATGCTCGATCACGCGCTCGATCAATACGCAATCGAAACCGGCAAAGCAGCGACCTGCAACCCGAGCTTTGATGATCTGAAAAACTACGTCAAAGCCGGCACGCAGCTCTATTCCACCGGACAGGATCTGTTTGGCAACGACTTCGGTCCGTTCACCGTGGACAGCACACCGAAAGTGCCCGCAAGCACCTTCGCGAGTCTGTCCGACGTGGCCCCAGCCGAGTTCTGGTCGCCATACAACTAATCGACTAACCAAAATCATCACCAAGAGCGCAGTCAGCAATGGCTGCGCTCTTTTTTTTGTCGAAATTGCGAAACGGCGTGAGAATCCTTTCGGAAATGCGAATCGACAAAGTCTTTTGTGTTGCGGCGATGCTGCTGGCCGGGTGCGCCTGGCATCACCGCAAAAAAGTTGAGTCCGCGCCGCAGCCGCGCCTCGTCGGTTCGATTGCATTCGTGAATGAGCAGCTCGGTTTTGTGCTCGTTGACGTCGGCTCGCTTTACACCCCGGCCGCCGGCTCGGCACTGAAAAGCTTCGCTGACGGCCAGGAAACGGCGGTGCTCGCAGTCAGTCCCGAGCGCAAACGCCCGTTTATCACTGCGGATATTGTCAAAGGAGCGCCGCATCGCGGCGATCTTGTTTACGAATGATCAGCGAAGAACAGGCGCTCGCGAAAATTCTTGCTGCAATCGAGCCGATCGGCTGGGAAAGAATCACGCTCACACATGGGCGTGGGCGATTTCTGGTCGAAGAATTTTTCGCGAAACTGGCGATGCCATTGTTTAACAATTCGTCGATGGATGGCTACGCCGTGCGCGCAAGCGAATGTGTGAAGGGAGCGCGATTGCGCGTGGTCGGCGAACAACCGGCCGGCGTGGATCGTGAATTGGCGCTTGGGAATGGCGAGGCGATTCGCATTTTTACCGGTGCGCCAATTCCGCGCGGCGCGGACGCGGTGATCATGCAGGAGGACGTGCGCGTTGATGGCGAATGCATGATTGCGAATTGCGAAGTTGAAGTTGGCGAAAACATTCGACAACGCGGCGTTGATCTTGCCGAAGGCCAAAAAATCGCGTCGCGCGGAGAGCGCATCACGCCGCGACTCGCTTCACTGCTCGCTTCGCAAGGCATCGCGGAAATTTCCGCGGGCAAGAATCCGCGCGTTGCAATTCTTTCCACCGGTGACGAACTCGTTCCGACGGGGAAGCCGCTTGCGCCCGGTCAGCTTTACGAAAGCAACGGCGTGATGCTCGAAATGCTCACGTCGGCAACCGGCGCAAACACGGCGAATCTCGACATCGCGCGGGACGAGCCTGAGCCGTTGCGCGCGAAACTCGCGGAAGGTTTGCAGCACGATGCGCTGATCGTCAGCGGTGGCGTCTCGGTGGGGGAGCGCGATTACGTCAAAAGCGAACTCAAAAATCTCGGCGCTGAACTCGATCTCTGGCGCGTGGCGATCAAGCCGGGTAAACCGTTTTTGTTTGGACGCTGCGGTGCGTGCAAAATTTTCGGCCTGCCGGGAAATCCCGTTTCGAGCTTCGTCACATTTTTCTGCTTCGTGCGTCCGGCGCTGTTAAAAATGGCCGGCGCGCGTGAGTTGTCGTCGGAAAAACTGCGCGCGATTACCACGCGCGATTTGCGCAACGACGGCGATCGTCCGCATTATCTCCGCGGAAAATTTACTGACGCCGAATTCACACCGTTTGGCCGGCAGGAATCGCACGCGCTTTTCGGCCTCAGCCAGAGCAATGCACTCGTGCGACTCGCGCCCGGCGAAGAAATCAGTGCCGGCTCCGCTGTTGTTGCGTTTCCGATTTAACTCGCGTGCAAAAATCCAGTCAGCGGGCTCGTCGCTGACGCGGTTGCGAGCGGCGCGGCGACGCCGATTTCGTAAGCATCGCGCCCCGCCTCGACAGCTTTTTTAAATGCCTGCGCCATCCGCACCGGACTCGATGCAATCGCGATCGCAGTGTTTACGAGCACCGCCGATGCGCCCATTTCCATCGCCTCCGCAGCCTGGCTCGGCGCGCCGAGTCCGGCGTCGACGACCACGGGCACGGTCGCTTGCTCGATGATGATTTCGATCTGCGCGCGCGTTTCGATTCCGCGATTGCTACCAATCGGCGAGCCGAGCGGCATTACCGTCGCGGTGCCAACGTCCTGTAAACGTTTCGCTAAAATCGGGTCGGCATTGATGTAAGGCAGAACGACGAAATTTTCCGCGACCAAAATCTCTGCGGCGCGCAGCGTCTCGATCGGATCCGGCAGCAAATAGCGCGGGTCTGGATGAATCTCGAGCTTAACCCAATTCGGCAGCCCGGCGGCGACCGCGAGCCGCGCGAGTCGCACCGCTTCCTCCGCATTCATCGCGCCGCTCGTGTTCGGCAGCAGCAGATATTTTTTCGGGTCGATGAAATCGAGAATGTTCGCGAACGCGTCGCCTTTGCCCGTCAAATCGGCGCGCCGCAACGCGACCGTCACGATCTCGGCGCCGCTCGCCTCCAGCGCGGCGGCCATTTGGTCGTTCGACGAAAATTTGCCCGTGCCGAGCATGAGCCGCGAGGTGAATTCGCGATTCGCAATTTTGAGTTTCTCCGGTTTGTCAGCCATGGCGGTCATTGAAGTTGGATTAAAAATTGGTGATTGCGTAAAGCGCGAGCGGACTCGGAAGAGAAATCATAGAACATAAATCGTAAATCTTAAATGCCCGACATTCGCTGCTGACACGTTTGTTGCGCTTGGTCTAAAGTTCGGGATGATTTTTAGCCGGAGCGTTTTGTTCATCGTCCTTGCGATGTTCATATCGTGCGGCTTCGCGGCCAGCGCTCCGAAAATGTCGTCTGACGAAATGGCGAAAGCCGCGCGTGTCGATGCGCTCACGATCCCGACGCCGGGTGAGCTGATGACCGCGCTGAACAAAGTCGGCAAGCCGAACTGGCAGCAGCAATATCGTCCGCCGATTCCGACGGCGTTCACCAGCCGGCCGCAAATCGCGCTCAATCTCGGCGGACTGATCGCCGACGGTTATCTTGCGGTCGAGGCCGAGGACAGCCAGCAGGTTAAAAACATCGGTAAAGACATTGTCACACTAGCGAAAACACTCGGTGTCAGCGAAAATGTGCTGCGCCGCGGCAAGAGCATCACCGATTTTGCCGAGAACAACGAATGGAGCGCGCTAAAAGAAGAGCTGGAGGCGACTCAGAACGAGGTGAAGCTCGCGATGGAAGAGCAGCACGACAACGACCTTGTCACGCTTGTCACACTCGGCGGCTGGATTCGCGGCACGGAAGTCGTCAGCGGCTGGATTGCGCAAAACTATTCGCCCGCCGCTGCGAAGCTGTTGCGCCAGCCGGCGATCGTCAGTTTTCTCCGCGCTAAAATCGACACGCTGCCGCCCAAAGTGCAGTCGGAGGACGTCGTCAAAGGCGTGCGAAAAAGGCTCGTCGAAATCGAGCAACTGGTTTCCTTTCCGCGTGAGCAAACACCGACTGTCGACGACGTGAAAAAGCTGAAAACGGCCGCGGACGGACTTGTGGAGGAGATCACGAAAAAATGAAACGCATCGTCACGCTGCTCCTTTTTCCCCTCGTGGCTTTGTCGCCGCTTTGCGCTTCAACCGACGATGAAGTCGCCGCGCGCAAAACCGTGCTCGATCTCGCCGGCGCGTTTTCGAATGACGGCTTCAAGCTGCGCGACGGAAGTTTCTCCGGCGTTATCCATCCGAAAGAATCGCTATTTGTGCAGGTGAATCTTTACGCCGGAAACCAGTATTGGTTTTCCGTCGGCGCGAATGAAAAAGCGAAGAAACTCGCCGTCACTATTTTCGACGAAACCGGCAAAGCCATCGAGTCCGAACCGTATCAGGACGACGCGAAAGCCGCCGCCGGATTTTCGCCCGACGCGAGCGGTGCTTACTACATTCGCGTTCAGGAACTCGAGGGCGAGCCTGCCAATTTTTGTCTCATCTACTCGTATAAATAACATGCCGCTTGAATCATCCCGCACGACCGAAAAACTCGAAGGCCCACGCGTAAAGCAGTTCTCGATTTTCCTGAAAAACAAAGTTGGCGCGCTGCTCGACGTCGTCAAAATGCTCAACGACCACGCCGTGCTCGTCCTCGCGCTCAGCGTGCAGGATTCCGCCGACGCCGCCATCGTGCGCGTCGTCGTCAGCGATCCCGAGCGCGTGCAGGAGCTCTTTGCGATGCAGGAAATCCCGTGCTCGATTTGCGACCTAGTCGTCGTGGAGCTAAAGGAAGGCGCGAACGAACTCGGCAAGCTCCTCACCGCGCTGCTCATGGCAGAGGTGAACATCCACGGCAGCTACGCGCTCCTCACCCGCCCGCGCGGCAATTGCGCGCTCGCGCTGCACGTCGAGGACGAGGAATGCGCCTGCGCCGTGCTCCGCAGCCACGGTTTCCGCATCCTGAGCCAGTCGGACATCTCGCGCTAAATAGTAGTGGCCGTTCGATGTCGCAACCCGCGAGCGGCAGCGCGCGTGATTCAAAAGTGATGTTCCTGCCGTTTGCATCGGCCATTACCAGTGCGATTCGCTCGATCTCCGCAGCACCGGTTTCACGGGAAGAACGAGTATTAGGCGAGCTTGATTCGACCGCTGAGTGCGCGGCTCAGCGTGAGTTCGTCAGCCGACTCGAGTCCGCCGCCGGCGGGCAGACCTTGCGCGATGCGCGTGACGCTGACCGGATACTCGCGAAGCAGCTCTGCGAGATAGTTTGCGGTCGCTTCGCCCTCGACATCCGCACCGAGCGCGAGGATCACTTCGTGCGGTTGTTCTTGTTTAACGCGTTGCATCAATGCATCGATCCGGAGTTGTTCAGGGCCGATGTGATCGAGCGGCGAAATGCGTCCGCCAAGCGCGTGATAACGCCCGCGAAACACGCCCGTGCGTTCCAGCGGCAAAATGTCCGTAGCCTGCTCGACGACGCATAACTGCTCGTTTGTCCGCGATTCGTCCGCGCAGATTTCGCACAGCGTTTCGGAGGTAAAAAATCCGCACTGCGGGCATGGCCGCACCTGCTCGGCCACTGCGCGGATCGCGTTCGCGATTTCCGGCGTGCGCGCGTCGCGCGATTGCGTCATCCAGAGCGCGATGCGTTCCGCGCTGCGCGGGCCGATGCCCGGCATACGCTTGAGTTGCGCGACCAATTCCTTGATCGCCGGCGGATATTCGACGCGTTTCAAATCTTAGATGCGCCCGGTTTGCCACTCGAGCGTGGGCAGGCCGGCGCGGAGCTGCTCGATGCGGCGAATGTAAAAATCGAGCGGCGCATCAAGCCCGCCGTTCGGCAGCGCGGCGCGGAAATGATCGAGCGCATCATCCCAGAGTTGCTCGCGGTAGTAGATGATGCCTTTCCAAAACAAATCGCGCCGCTGCAGATCGTCGGCGGAGAGGTGATTTTTTAAAGCGAGCAGCTCGTAAACTTCCTCGCGTGTCCGCTCATCGCGCGTCCGCACCAACTCCATTGGCCGCACCTCGACCGCGTCGCTCGCGAACTCGAACGTCGTCGAGCCAACCAGCACACGCGAGCCGTAGATCATATTTGCCGAGCACAATCGGCGCGCAAATTCCACCGGCTCGCCGGCGACGCTGAACGTGCCGAGCCGGTGCGAACCGTAGACGCCGCAGACCATCTCGCCCGAGTTCACGCCGATGCGAAAATCGAGCATCTTGTGCCATCTCGCGTCGCACTCGCGGTTGAGGTTATCGAGCCGCTGGACCAGCTCCAGCGCGGCTTCGCAGGCGATGCGCGCGTGGTCCGCATCGGCGAGCGGCGCTCCGAAAATCACGCGCAGACTCTCGCCGTCGCACTCATCGAGATAACCGCCGCGCTCGACGAGGAAATCGGCACCGTTGCGCAAAAGCAGATTCGTCATCGCAACGTAATCCGCCGTCGGCAGCGCATCCATCAGCTCCTCCTGATTGAAAATCTCGCACACGACCACCGTCGCCTCGCGCATCTCGCCGTCGAAATTCAGCGGCGCGCTCGCATCCACCAGCGCGTAGAAATTTTTCCGCGAAAGCCGTTCGCCAAAGATGAGCTGCAGCGTCCGCTTGCGCCCGCCCGCGTGACTGCGCGCGTAGGCAAGGGCACCCGCGAAACTCAGGACCGTCGCAAGCCCCGGCGCGAACGGCGAAAAAAAGACGTGGTATAAATTCAGCACCCACGCGAGCGAGATCGCCTGCGCCAGCGCCGCGGCTGCGACGACGAGCTTTAGCGACAGCCGGCTGATATCGATAGTCGTCCACGCGATTCCAAACGCGAGTGTGACAAACGCAACGTATTCCAGCAGCGACCGCTTTGCCGGCGGTGATGACACGCGCCCGAGAAAACTCCACAGCCCGAGATCGACGCGCAGGAACGCGCCCATCTCATAAAGCACGGCGACGATCAAGCAGGCCACCAGGCCGACGAGCAGTGAGACTTTCAGGTAACGCACGGGACTGAGAAAATCGTCGTTCCTTCCACAAAGTTCAAAGGCAAAATCGCGACGCATCGAATCGTCGCTATTTCCTCACCGTGCAGATGAGTTCCAGCCGCCGGTCAATGCATTAAAAAGCGAGGTAGGCGATGGCTTGACACCTATACCGCCTGCAGCTCCCGCTGTGTCTGCAGGCGGAGCTGGCCGCAGGCGGCGTCAATGTCGTGGCCTTTTTCGCGGCGGATGGTGGCGACGACTCCGGCGGTTTTCAGGATGTGGAGGAAGGCGTTTTGGCGCGGGATGGGCGGGCGTTCCCATGGGAGGCCTTCGACTTTATTGTAGGGAATGAGGTTTACCTTGGCTTCGAGGCGTTTGGCGTGGACGGCGAGGGCGTGGGCTTGCTCGGGAGTGTCGTTGACGCCGTGGATGAGGATGTATTCGAAGGTGAGGCGTTGTTTTTTGCGCGCCTGCCAGTAGGCGCAGGCGTCGAGCAGTGCGGCGAGGTTGTATTTGCGGTTCACGGGCATGATTTGCTCGCGGACTTCGTCGGTCGCGCCGTGCAGGGAGATGGCGAGACGGATTTGCAGTGGCTGGTCCGCGAGTTCGCGAATGCGCGGGGCGAGTCCGCTGGTGGAGACGGTGATGTGGCGCGCGCCGATGCCGATGCCCCAATGCGCGTTGATGATCTGGAGGGCGCGCAGGAGGTTGTCGAAGTTCGCGAGCGGTTCGCCCATTCCCATGAAGACGATGTTATTGATTTTTTCGCCGCTGAGTTCCTCGACGCGCAATATCTGGTCGACGATTTCGCCGGCGTGCAGGTTGCGTGAAAAGCCATCGAGTCCGCTCGCGCAAAACTTGCAGCCGTAGGCGCAGCCAACTTGTGTGGAAACGCAGATCGTCCGGCGATCGGAAGCTTCGCCGTAAAGCGCGGGCGAGGCGGGGATGAGGACGGATTCGATCAAGCTGCGATCGACGAGCTGCCAGAGAAATTTTTGCGTGGTGTCGCGCGAACCGGTTTTGCGGATCGGCTGCAGGACGTCGAAGGCGAACCCGGCATCGAGCTGTTCGCGCAATGCGGCGGGAAGGTCGCTCATTTCGGCGAAGGCTTTGACGCGCTTTTGATAAAGCCACTGCACGACCTGCTGCGCACGATATTTCCGCTGGCCGAGCGCAATGAGGTGCGTCTCGATTTCCTCGAGCAGCAAAGATTTGATCGGAGTTTTCGGCGCGGTCATTTCATCAATCTCCATGCAAATCGCGGCGCGTTCCAGCAATTCATCGCGCTGCGAAAAGAAACGGCGCGAAAGATTTCCCTTGTGTTAATCCGAAACGGATGCATAGTCCCAACCTGTTAGGTAGATTTGTTCTTGTTCGCAGCATGGAAGATCGTCCAGGTGAGTTTTCTCATTGGTGATTTGAAACCCGATTCGCGGGAACAGCTTTGAAGCAGCCAATGATTCCTTAACTCAAAACATATGAAACTATACGTAGGCAATCTGTCCTTCGATACCACCGAGAACGATCTCCAGGATCTTTTCTCACAATACGGCGACGTCAAAGAAACCGCGCTCATCCAGGATAAATTCACCGGTCGCTCGCGCGGCTTTGGATTTGTCACCATGGGCACCGCCAGCGAAGGCCAGGCAGCGATCTCCGCGATGCATGGCAAAAGCGTGGGCGGTCGTCCGCTCACCGTGAACGAAGCACGCGCACGCGAAGAGCGTCCGTCGGGCAACCGTTCGTTTGCCGGTTCACGCCGCTAAACCAAAACAACGAAAAACTTGCGAAGCGAGGTCCTTCACGGGCCTCGCTTTGTTTTTCTAAAAACCAAAACCACTCTCCTCATGGCCGAACAAACTATCGAAACCGAAGGCAAAATCATGTCCGTGCTCGCCGGCACGATGTTCAAAGTCGCGCTCGACAACAAACACGAAGTCCTCGCGCACATTTCCGGCAAAATGCGCAAGCGCTTTATTCGTCTCACCACCGGCGACCGTGTGAAGATCGAGATGTCGCCTTACGATTTGAGCAAGGCCCGGATCGTTTACCGGTTGGGTTAGCGCAGGCAAATTTGGCGGGAGGGTTCGCGGATGGAGTTGGTATATTTGGTGACGTGATTAAGTCCGTTGCAGGTTCCGCAGCTTTGCGGAAGCGGATCGCGCTGAGCGGGAGTTTTATCGTTCGCTGTCAGGCGAGGAGCGCTGGCGATGTTATTGGGGTTACTCAAGCGCTGAACCTCAGCGCCGACTTGAGAGAGTTTATCGCATTGTGAAGCTCTTACGAAGTTGAGCGTCTATTTTTAGCGGCTTCAACTTATCCCATCAGTATCCTCACTATCGTTAAGCAAAACAGCCGGACCCTTTCGAGTCCGGCTGCTTGTTAGTGTTAGCTTTACTTAGCTAAGTCTCGCGACTTAGTAGTCCATTCCGCCCATGCCGCCGCCGCCCGGGGGCATTGCGGGAGCTTTCTCTTTCTCCGGCAGCTCGGTCACGACTGCTTCGGTCGTGAGGAGCAGGCCCGAGATCGAGGCTGCGTTTTGCAGCGCGCTGCGGGTGACTTTGGTCGGGTCAACGACGCCGGCTTTCACGAGGTCAACGTATTCGCCGGTGGCGACGTTGTAGCCTTCGTTGCCTTTGCGCTTCTTGACTTCCTGCACGATGAGCGCGCCTTCCTGGCCCGCGTTATCGGCGAGCTGGCGAAGTGGGGCTTCGACAGCGCGGCGCACGATTGCGAGGCCGATGGCTTCATCGCCTTCGAGCTGGAGTGCGTCGAGCGCTTTCTGCGCACGGATCAAAGCGACACCGCCGCCGGGGACGATGCCTTCCTCGACTGCTGCGCGCGTGGCGTGCAATGCGTCTTCGACACGAGCTTTCTTTTCCTTCATCTCGGTCTCGGTCGCGGCGCCGACATTGATGACGGCGACACCACCGGCGAGTTTCGCGAGGCGCTCTTGCAGCTTCTCGCGATCGTAATCGCTCGTTGTTTCCTCGATCTGGCGGCGGATCTGCGCGACACGGCCCTGGATGTCAGAGCTCTTGCCTTCGCCTTCCACGATCGTGGTGTTTTCTTTTTCGATGGTGACACGCTTGGCTTTGCCGAGGTCGTCGAGAGTGATGTTCTCGAGCTTGATGCCGAGGTCTTCGGTCAAGCAACGGCCGCCGGTGAGCACTGCGATGTCTTCGAGCATCGCTTTGCGGCGATCGCCGAAGCCGGGCGCTTTGACAGCGGCGACTTGCAACGTGCCACGGAGCTTGTTGACCACGAGCGTCGCGAGTGCTTCGCCTTCGACATCTTCCGCGATGATCAAAAGCGGACGACCGCCCTTGGCCACTTTCTCGAGGATCGGCAGCATGTCTTTGAGGCTGCTGATTTTCTTCTCGTGAATGAGGATGTAAGCGTTGTCGAGACTGGCTTCCATCGACTCCGCATTGGTCACGAAGTAAGGCGAGAGATAGCCTTTGTCGAACTGCATGCCTTCGACGACGTCGAGGGTCGTTTCGATCGACTTGGCTTCTTCCACCGTGATGGTTCCGTCTTTGCCAACCTTATCCATCGCGTCGGCAATGATCTCGCCGATCGTGGTGTCCCAGTTGGCGGAAACAGTCGCGACCTGCGCGATCTCGGTGCGGTCTTTGACCTTCTTCGAGATGCGTGCGAGTTCGTTGGTGACTGCCTCTACTGCTTTGGTGATTCCACGCTGGAGCGAGGTAGGATTCGCGCCGGCGGTGACGTTCTTGAGACCTTCCTTGTAGATGGACTCTGCGAGAACGGTCGCCGTCGTGGTGCCGTCGCCAGCGATGTCGCTGGTCTTGCTCGCGACTTCGCGAACGAGCTGCGCGCCCATGTTTTCATACGGGTCTTCGAGCTCGATTTCTTTTGCTACGGTAACGCCGTCCTTGGTGATGGTCGGGCTGCCGAATTTCTTGTCGAGAATAACGTTGCGACCGCTCGGTCCAAGCGTGGCTTTGACCGCGCGAGCGAGTTTCTCAACGCCACGAAGCAACGCTTGACGCGCGCTCTCGTCGAATTGGAGTTGTTTAGCTGCCATAATTAGTAAGTAAGTTCCTTTAGTTGTTTTTAGTTAACAGCGGGATTTATCCGATGATGCCGAGGATGTCGTCCTCGCGCATGATGAGATATTGTTCGCCGTCAATTTTGATTTCGGTGCCGCCGTATTTGCTGATGAGCACCTTGTCGCCCTTCTTCACGGTGAAATCGACTTTCTTTCCGTTTTCGTCGATCTTGCCCGTGCCGAGCGCCACGACTTCACCTTCCTGCGGCTTTTCCTTAGCCGAGTCAGGAATGATGATGCCGCCTTTTTTGGTTTCTTTCTCCTCGAGCGGACGCACAAGCACCCGGTCGCTGAGAGGTCTGATGTTAGCTGCCATGGTAGGTAGTTAGTTCCTCCGTTTTGTTTGTTGTTTTGTTTGGGTTTTAAACGAGACACCTGCACCCGCGATGATGACTCAACGCGGGTGTGGTTCGTCTCGATAAAGCGGTTACTTTTTCTTGTCCTCGTCGACGACTTCGAACTCGGCATCGACGACGTCGCCTTGGTCTTTCTTCGCGCCACCGGCTTGCGGTTCGGCTTGAGGTTGCGGACCACCTTGCGGGCCTGCACCGGCGGCCTGGGCGTTCGCGGCGGCTTGTTTGTATAAGTCTTCGCTCACGCTCTGGAACTTGTTCTGCAAGTCCTCGTAGGCGCGCTTGATCGCGTCGGTGTCGTCGCCTTTCAAAGCTTCGCGAACTGCATTGATCGCTTCTTCGATCGGTTTCTTTTTGTCTTCGGCAACTTTATCGCCGAGTTCCTTCAACTGCTTCTCGCACTGATAAGCGAGGCTGTCGGCATTGTTGCGGACTTCGATTTTTTCCTTCGCGAGTTTGTCTTCCTCGGCGTGGGCTTCGGCTTCGCGCTGCATCTTCTCGACTTCCTCTTTGCTCAGGCCGGAGCTGCCGGTGATGGAGATTTTCTGCTCCTTGCCGGTGCCGAGGTCCTTGGCCGAGACGTGCAGGATGCCGTTGGCGTCGATGTCAAAGGTGACTTCGATCTGCGGCACGCCACGCGGGGCCGGCGGGATGCCGTCGAGGTGGAATGTGCCGAGGTTTTTGTTGTCGCGCGAAAGCGGACGCTCGCCTTGCAGCACTTTGATTTCCACGCCGGGCTGGTTGTCGCTGTAGGTGGAAAAGATTTGCGACTTGCGCGTCGGAATCGTCGTGTTGCGCGGGATCATCGCCGTGGCGACGCCGCCCGCAGTCTCGATCGCGAGCGTGAGCGGAGTTACGTCGAGTAACAGCACGTCTTTCACGTCGCCCTTGAGCACGCCGCCCTGGATCGCCGCGCCAATCGCGACGACTTCGTCCGGGTTCACGCCTTTGTGCGGCTCTTTGCCGACGAGTTTGCGCGCGGTCTCGATCACGCGCGGCATGCGGGTCATGCCGCCGACGAGGACCAGCTCGTTGATTTGTTTTTCGCTGAGCTTTGCGTCATTCAAGCACGCCTTCACTGGACCGATCGTGCGTTCGAAAAGGTCATCCGTGAGCTGCTCGAGTTTCGAGCGGGTGAGCTTTTTCTGGATGTGTTTGGGCCCGGTTTGATCCGCGGTGATGAACGGCAAATTAAGTTCGTATTCCTGCGAGGACGAAAGCGCGATTTTCGCTTTTTCGGATTCCTCCTTGATGCGCTGCACGGCATCGGGCTGTTTCGAGAGGTCGATGCCACTCTCGGTCTTGAATTCCTTGATGATCCAATCCATCAAGCGCGCATCCCAATCGTCACCACCAAGGTGTGTGTCGCCATTGGTCGCTTTCACTTCGAACACGCCTTCGCCGATTTCCAGCACGGAAATATCGAACGTGCCGCCGCCGAGGTCATACACGGCGATCTCCTCGTCCTTCTTTTTGTCGAGGCCGTAAGCGAGCGATGCCGCAGTCGGCTCGTTGATGATACGGAGCACTTCGAGGCCGGCGATCTTGCCCGCGTCCTTCGTGGCGTTGCGCTGCGAATCGTTAAAATATGCCGGGACGGTGATCACCGCCTGCGTGATTTTTTCGCCGAGCTTCGCTTCCGCGTCAGCTTTGAGCTTCGCGAGAATCATCGCGGAAACTTCCGGCGGAGAAAACGTCTTCGTCTCGCCGCCGACCTGAACTTGAATATGTGCGTCGCCATTTGCGGCTTTGACGACTTTGTAGGGAACACGATGCTCCTCCTCGCGCACCTCGTCGAATTTGCGACCCATGAAACGCTTCACGGAGAAAACGGTATTCTGCGGATTTGTCACCGCCTGGCGCTTTGCCGCCTGCCCGACGAGACGCTCGCCATTTTTCGCAAAGGCGACGACCGACGGCGTCGTGCGCGCGCCTTCGGAGTTTTCGAGAACCACCGGTTCGCCGCCTTCCATGACCGCCATGCAGGAGTTCGTGGTGCCTAAATCAATGCCTAAAATTTTTGCCATAAAGTTGGATTCTTTCTTAAATGTGCGCTGTGTGTATTGATGAGCGCTCTGGTTGTCGATTCCCTCTTAGCAATGGGCAGACCAAAGTAATGATCTAGGTGTAAGTCCCTAAACGATTGAGCAGTATATGGATTCGGTGGCGGAAAAAACTGTGACAGCGTAGCGCTATCTGGCGCAGTCGCTTTCGTAAAGTGAGACACGCTGTCGCTGAACCAAGTCACAAAACGGTCGATCTTTTCTCGAAAACCTTCGAAGGTTTCGCGAATTCCTTCGAAGCTTTTCCAAATTCCTTCGAACGTCCGCCAAATCCGTTTAAAGCTTTTCAGAATTCCTTCGAACGATTGCGGAATTGGTTCGAACATATTCGGCATTCGATCGAAGGTTTCCGCAAAACCTTCAAACGTCCCGCCAGAACCTTCGAGCGACCTGCCCAAACCTTCGAGGCTTTTGCCGTTTCCTTCGATAGTTTTTGCCGTTCCTTCGATGGTTTTCGTCATTCGTTCGAACGATTTTGTCGCCCATCGAGCCATTCACCCTTGAATTCTCCGGCAAATCGCAACATCGTGTGCGACTCCGCTGGATGGGTGACAGAGCGGTCTATTGTGCACGCCTGGAAAGCGTGTGTGCCTTCACCGGCACCGGGGGTTCGAATCCCCCCCCATCCGCCATCATGCCCAATGAAATTGCACGGGCGCCTCAATGTCGGGGTGCAGACTCTTGTGAACAGGACACGTGTGCGCGGTATGCTCGAGAGCTAAGCGGCGCTCAGCCGGAATGGCTGGCATCCAGATTTGCGTCGCCAATCGCGCGATCCGACGCGGTGCAGTCGTTGTCATTTCCTTTGTCACCTCGATCCACATGCCGGCGAGATCGAGTTGATGATTCCTCGCATAAATGCCCATGACGGTCGCCATGCAAGTCCCTAGTGCGGTAGCGACGAGATCAGTCGGAGAAAACGATTCGCCCTTGCCTTGGTTATCCACCGGCGCATCGGTCGCGAGTGTTGTGCCGGATGGGCCATGAGTTGCGTTACAGTGAAGATCGCCTGTGTAGTGGATGGAGATTTTGACCATGATTCGGATTGTTTAAATGCAGCTACGTGCCGCCAGTGACGGTATAACCGTCCGCGCGCAAATCATCAGCTAATTCCTTTTCCATTTGTGCAGCAGCTTCGTAAGGCATTGGATTTAG
Source organism: Spartobacteria bacterium (assembly GCA_021324395.1). Classification (GTDB taxonomy): domain Bacteria; phylum Verrucomicrobiota; class Verrucomicrobiia; order Chthoniobacterales; family Chthoniobacteraceae; genus JAJPJG01. Next base: position 17,504 of record JAJPJG010000032.1, read on the forward strand.
ATGTTCGTAAAGTTCCGGCATCAGCCTTAGCCCATACTTTTCTACAACCCAGGAGGACTTATAGCCGTTTTTGTGATTTTCAAAGCGGTGCTCAACCGGCAGCCCTGTCATGCCGACATAGATACACGGCTTGGCCGCATTGCGGTTTGGATTGAGCCGTAAAATGGACGGATGTTTTGCTACGGCATTATCGAGCAGGATTACATACACGTTGTGATGAAACTTGCTCTCGTCGCTCACTTGAGAAGGTATAACTCACCACCGGGTCCAAGCCATTGATTATATTTGATCGTATCAAGCAGCTCTCGGCCGGCAACCGGCTTTTCGGAGATTTGGAAAGGTAGCGTCCGCGAGGTAGTCGTCATTCCTACCACATAAACCTGACCACTTTCATCGCGCGGTGCATTCTCGGGATGCGCATAGTGCAACCATCCATTTACGACGTAGCCGCCATCGATTTGATTGTCGCCAATCCCGCGTGCGCGCAACTCAGCCACGGCGCTCCAGACGGCATGGTTGTAACTACACACATTGTGTTCGCCAATAAGCGAGTAAACTGCGAACACGCATAGAGAGGATATCGCCAACCACGTGCGCTGCTGACATTCCGATGCAAGCAGCAGGGCGATCGCCAAAGGAAAGATGGGTAAGGCATAGCGATCGTTGAATAACCAAAGGACTACCATTTCCGCAAAGCTCAGCACGATCAATAGCAGGAGAAATAGCTTCGAAACTTCCCATTGCTGCTTCACTGAACAGCCAATCAGAATTGCCGATGAAGCGAGTGCGATGAAAAGGACAGCCGTCAGCCCTGCCGGATCGCGAATGGGTGTGTGATTGGGAATCAGTTCCTGTGGAGAATTAATGCCGTTCCATTCCCATGCGGATCCGGTGTTCAGCGGAAGCGAATAGCCGACACTGCAAAGATGAGCTATGAGCACCAATAACAGCAATGCTGCAAAAATAATGATGGTTTGCTTGTTGGCGATTCGACTAGAGCAGGTGAGCGGTAACAGGCTTATCCCCACAGCTCCGGCCAGAAAGATAAGTCCATTCAAGGTTACTCCAGGCAATGTCGGCATCGCATATTTTAGCCACACCAACCGGGTCTTGGGTATTCCGGGAAAGCCGGAAATATTGGCGTTAACCTGCCGGTGATGAATCCACCACCATGCAACGAGTGCTGTAGCTAGAAGTGGAAACAGAACCAGAAATAGAGTTTCAAGTTTCACTCCTATTTCCTTGCGCTTCCAGGCTAGGAGTAATCCTGCACTTGCTGGAATAGCTATGCCGACCGGCCGAATGCTAATCGCCATTGCGCTCAGAAGCGCGGCAATGAAAAACCAGTGATGCCGCTTTCTATTTAGACCCAGAACGTTCGTATAGACCGACCAGATCATCGCCGTTAAGAACGGCACATCGGTCATAAACGTAAACGACAAACTGAAGAAGATTGGATTCAACGCAATCGCTGCTGTTCCAATGAATGCGTTGCCTCGCGCAACGCGAATTTCGCGAAGCAAAAGATAGATGCCGCAAAGGCAGGCTGCCGAAAGAATCCACGTCGAGATACGCAGTGCTGTAAAGGAGAAGCCGGTCGCAACGCAGAACAGCGCGCCCCACAAAGCTTGCGTGAGGTTAGGGCTGCTCGACCATTCGAGCACTCTGAGTTCGTGATGTTTTAGCAGCCATTCGACCGGCCATGCATAGGCCCAGTCATCAACGTATGGGATGTTTTCAAATGGGCACAGCAACAGCGCCGGAACGAGCCAGAAGAGCACGATGAGCCCGCAATCGCGCCAGGAATTGTCTGCAGTTTTTTCGCTCAAGGACATCGCGCGCCATCATTACTAGACGCGTCGGGCAAAAGCTACCTGAACAGCAGGTCGCGCTATTTCCGATGCGGGAGAAAACTCTCCAGTGCATCGCGAAATGCGCCGCGCAGCATGCTCGGCGCAGCGCTGTCGCGAAGGAGCGATTCGCTGAAATGCTTCGCCTGCTCAAAGGTGATGTGAGGAGGCAGCATCGGCACCTCGGGATCGGTGTAAACATCAACGAGCACAGGACGCCGTGAGCCAAAGGCCTGCTCCCACGCATGGCCGAGCTGGTCCGGTTGGTCGACGCGAATGCCTTCGAGCCCGAGCAACTCGGCGTAGCGCGCGAATGGAAAGTCGGGCACTTCCTGCGACGCCTCGAATTTCGGATCGCCCGCCATCACGCGCTGCTCCCATGTCACCATGTTTAAATCGTGATTGTTTAACACAAGGATGATTAATCGTGGATCACTCCACTCCTGCCAGTATTTTGCGATCGTCACCATTTCGTTAATTCCATTCATCAACATTGCGCCATCGCCGACGCATGCGATCGCGACCCGATCTGGAAAGGCGAACTTGGCCGCGATCGCATAGGGCACGCCCGGTCCCATCGTTGCGAGATTGCCGGAAAGCGACGCCATCATGCCGCGGCGGATTTTGATATCGCGCGCGAACCACGCCGCGGTCGAGCCGCTGTCGGCGCTGATGATGCAGTTGTCCGGCAGGCGCGGCGACATTTCCCAAAAGACGCGCTGCGGGTTGATCGGATTCGCCTCGTTATAAGCGCGTGCCTCGAGCACCTTCCACCAGTCCGCGATATCGGCTTCAATTTTCTCGCGCCACGAGCGCTCGCTTTTACGGACGAGCATCGGAATGAGCGCGCGCAAAGTCTCCGCGCTGTCACCCACGAGATTCACCTCCATCGGATAACGCAGCGAAAGCATTCTCGGTTCGATGTCGATCTGCACGCCGCGCGCCTGGCCTTCCTTCGGCAAAAATTCGGAATACGGAAAACCGGAGCCGATCATCAGCAATGTGTCGCAACCTTGCATCATCTCCCAACTCGGCTTCGTGCCGAGCAGACCGATCGATCCGGTGACGAACGGCAGGTCGTCCGGTAACGCGGCGCGGCCGAGCAGAGCTTTCGCCACGGCCGCGCCGAGCAGATCGGCGACTTGGATAACTTCGTCCGCAGCGTCGAGTGCGCCCGCTCCGATGAGCATCGCGACTTTATCGCCGCCGTTTAAAATTTCCGCCGCACGGCGCAGATCGGCCTCTCGCGGAATCACGCGCGGCGAGCTGTAGCCGATGCCGGAATGAATGGTGCCGTGTTTCATTGGCGGCTCGGGCACGGCGGGCATTTCCTGCAGGTCGTTCGGAAAAATAATGCACGTCACGGTGCGACGACCGCGCGCGATGCGAATCGCGCGATCGACGAGATGGCGCACGGCGGCGGCGTTAGTTGCCATTTGGCAAAATTCATTTGCCACGTCTTTGAACAGCGACATCAAATCGACTTCCTGCTGATAATCGCCGCCGAGCGCGGCGCGCGCCTGTTGCCCGACAATCGCGACGACAGGCTGATGATCCATTTTTGCATCATACAATCCGTTTAATAAATGAATGGCGCCCGGTCCGCTCGTCGCGAGACAAAGACCGACCTGGCCAGTGAATTTCGCGTGTGCGCACGCCATGAAAGCGGCCATTTCCTCATGGCGCACCTGCACGTAATCAACCGAGTCGCCCGCGCGATCAATCGCGCCGATCAGTCCGTTGATGCCGTCACCGGGATATCCGTAGATGCGCCGGATACCCCATTGCGTGAGACGGTGGATGACAAAATCGCCAACAGTGTTGCTCATGTTTCTGAATCGATCCGAAAAGAGGATCGCTCGTGTGAAGCATGGCGGATTGGCGGGATGCTATTTTTGCTGAATCAACGTTTCGTAAAGCCGCGCGGTTTGCTGTGCGATCGCGTGCCAGCTGAATTTCTCCTCGGCGCGTTTGCGGCCGGCTTTGCCAAAGCGTTCGCGCATCGCCGGGTCAGCCATCAATTCATTGATCCGTGTCGCGAGATCGCGCGCGAATTGGTCCGGATTGATCGGCTCGAACGGGCTTTCCTTCATTTGCTCGAGCGGCACAAGGAAACCGGTTTCGCCGTGCACGACGACTTCCTTGATGCCGCCGACTGCGCTCGCAACGACCGCAGTTTCGCACGCCATCGCTTCAAGATTGATGATGCCGAATGGCTCGTAAATCGACGGACAGCAAAATACCGCAGCTTGCGAGTAAAGCTCGTAGACCGTTTTTTTGTTCACCATTTCCTCGATCCAAATAACGTTACCGTGATGCGCGGCGCGCGCGGCTTCGACGGCGGCTTTCATTTCAGCGGCGATCTCCGGCGTGTCGGGTGCGCCGGCGCAAAGCACGACTTGAAAGCCGGGATCCATGTATTTGATCGCGTTAACGAGGTGAACGATGCCTTTTTGCCGCGTGATGCGTCCGACGAAAAGCAGGAACGGCACATTCGGATCGATGCCGTATTTTTTCAGCGCGTCCGTTGTCGTGACCGGCTTGTATTCGTCGAGATCGATGCCGTTGTAGATGATGTGAATGCGTTCTTCCGGAACGTTAAATAAGCGGAGCACGTCTGCTTTTGTCTCCTGCGAGACGGCGATGACCGCATCGGCCATTTCAATCGCCGTTTTTTCGACCCAGCACGAAAAGTCGTAGCCGCCGCCGAGTTGCTCGCGTTTCCACGGACGCAGCGGTTCGAGCGAATGCACGGTCAGCGCCATCGGGATGCCGTAGTTCAGCTTCGCGAGGATGCCGCCGAAATGCGTATACCAAGTGTGGCAGTGGACGATATCGGCATCGATATTCGTTGTGCTCCAATCAACGCAATGTTGCACGGCATTAAAAACAGAGTGAAGCAGCTTCGGCGCGGTGTAGCTGCTCGTGTCGACGCCGAAACCGGTTGCCTTTAATGACGGAGCGTCGATACGCTGCTCGCGCATTTCCTTTCCGTAGCAGCGCGCTTCGACCTGCATCAGTTTTGCGAGCTCGCGGCTGAGATAATCGACGTGCACGCCGGCACCGCCATAAATCGTCGGTGGATATTCGTTCGTGAGGAAGAGAGCTTTCATTGGGCGGGGATGGATTTTGTAAGTCCAAATCGTTGCGCGGATGCGTAACGAGTTTTGTCAGTGAAAAATAAACCGGAGACCAAAATTTATGGAATTACAATCGCTACAAGATCTCTACCTACACGAGCTAAAAGACCTGTATAGCGCGGAGAAACAGATTCTCAAAGCGCTGCCGAAAATGGCAAAAGCCGCGCAAAACGACAAGCTGCGCGCCGGCTTTCAAAAACATCTGGAGCAGACGAAGGGGCAGGTGGAACGCCTCGAAAAGATTTTCGACCGCCTCGGCAAAACACCGCGTGGTGTGACGTGCAAAGGCATGAAAGGCTTGATCGAGGAAGGCGAGGAAATCCTCGAGATGGACGGTGAACCCGAGGCGCGCGACGCCGGATTGATCTCGGCGGCGCAGCGTGTCGAGCATTACGAAATCGCCGCCTACGGCTGCGCGCGGACTTATGCGCGCATTTTGGGTGATCGCGAAGGCGAGAAGCTGCTCGACAAAACGCTGCAGGAGGAAGGCGAGACCGACAAAAAATTGACGCAGCTCGCCGAGAGTTCGATCAACGTCGAAGCCGCGTAGCGTTCGCGCTTATTCGAGTTCCACTTCTCGCGTGCGTTTCGCCACACGGCAGGCTTCGACGTGCTCGCGCAGTTGATCGCCGATGCGAAACGCACGCGGAATGTGATCGATGATCACATCGGGCGAAGTGGTGTCGGAGGTAATCACCTCGATATTTTCCAAACCGAAAACTCGCAGTGAAAACGGCTGCGTCATGCGCATGTCTTTCACGCGGTAGAGTTCGAGTGAATCGGTCACGCGCGAAAAAACGCCGCGGGTCATCAGCAAGCGCTCGGTCGTTAATTCGAACCGCTGCGACCGCACGACGAGCCAGCGCCAAAACGCATACGCCAGCGGCACGAGCGCAAGTGCGACGGCCTGTGGCGATTGCCAGAATTGCACCGCGGCAAACGCGATCGCGATGGCGAGGATTGCGCAAAAAATAAATGCGGCGAGGTTTTTCACCTGCGAGGGTGAGCCGCTCCAGACGGGTTGTTCAGGCATGCCGCTAATCGTAGCGAATTCTTTTGCGTAGCGAGGACAAAAATATAGATTTCAAACTCCCCGATGACAGTCGCCCGTCACTTCCGATACGAAACTCTAAGCTGAATTGAAAGCGCCGATCCGTAACGCATTCGTGCTCGGCGCGGGCCTCGGCACGCGACTGAAACACCTCACCGGGCAAAAACCGAAACCGCTGATTCCGATCTGCGGAAAGCCGCTCATTACTTTTGCGTTCGACCATCTCATCCGTCACGGCATCGAACGAATCGTCGTCAACACGCATCATCGTCCGGAGGCTTACGCACAAACTTTTCCCGATTCGAAATATCGCGGGTTGCCGCTTCATTTTGAACACGAACCGGCGCTGCTCGAAACCGCGGGTGGGATAAAAAACGTCGAGCACTTGCTGCGCAGCGAGACGTTTCTCGTTTACAACGGCGATATTCTTAGCGACCTGCCGATCGATGCCGCGATCGAGCAACATTTTCGTCAGCGAAACGAAGTCACGCTGGTTTTACGATCGAGCGGCGGTCCGCTCCACATCTCACTCGACGAAAAAAACGGCCAAATCGTGGACATCGCGCGACGTTTACGCAGCGGGGTCGAACCGAAATACATGTTCACCGGCATCTACGTGGTCAGTCCGTCGTTTCTTTTCAAAGTGCCGTCTCGGACGAAAATTTCCGTCATCCCGATTTTTTTGCATATGATTCAGCGCGGGCTAAAAATCGGCGGCGTCGTCATCGACGAAGGCCATTGGTGGGATCTCGGCACGCGCGAAAAGTATCTCGAGGTGCACCGTTATTTCGCGCAAAAGACGTTCACTTTTAAATACGAGTTCGGGGGCCCGGACGATCCGCCGTGGCCGATGTGGATTCATCCGAACGCAAAGATTTCGCCGCGCACAAAAATCAGCGGCGCCACTGCAATCGGTCCCGGCGCGAGTGTCGACGATCTCGCGCAGATCACCGATTGCGTATTGTGGGAAAACGCGCAGGTTGCGTCCGGCGCGGTGCTGCGCAACTGCATCGTCACCGCAGGCCAGACTGCGAGCGGCGCGCACACCGATTTCGATTTTTAAAATGTCCGCAGAAACACTGATACAACAGACCGTTTCCCGGTTCCCCCGTTTCGCGCAAAGCGGCATCGAAATCGAACCTGTCGAAAAAGGCGGCTCGGATCGCAAATATTACCGCATTCGCATCGGCGATGAGCACTCGCTGATTCTCGTCAAATACGGCGACAGCCGGGAAGAAAATCGCCACTATGTTTCCATCGCGCAGTTTCTTGCGGAGATCGGCGTTCACGTGCCCGAGATTTATTTTCACGATGAAGCCGAGCGCCTGATCTGGATGCAGGATTTGGGCGAGCGTGATCTTTGGGCGTTTCGGGACGAACCGTGGGAAACGCGCCGCGAGCTTTACGCAAAAGCACTGGACGAAATTGTCGCGCTGCACACCCGCGGACATCGCGCGATTGCAGAGTGTGAGTTGAATCTGCAGGTCGAGTTCAACGCGGAGCTGTATCGCTGGGAACAGAACTATTTTTTTGAAAATTGCGTGCAGCGTTTTTTCAATCGTGACGCCGCGCCTTGCGACGATGACGCGCTCGCGCAAATCGCAGCGCAGCTCGATTCCCAGGCGCGCGTGCTCGTGCATCGCGATTTTCAGTCGCAAAACATTTTAATACACCGCGACAACGCTCATTTGATCGACTTTCAAAGCCTGCGTCCGGGGCTCGCGCAATACGATCTCGCATCGCTTGTTTACGATCCGTATGTCACGTTATCGTCCGCCGAGCGCGACGAGCTGGTCGATCTTTACATCTCGAAAGCGCTCGACGCCGGCATCGAAATTCCCGCCGATTTCCACGAAACGCTCGATCTTTGCGCGATGCAGCGGCTCATGCAGGCGCTTGGCGCATACGGATTTCTCGGCCTGGTCAAACAGCGCGCGCATTTTCTCGAGCACATTCCCGCCGCGCTCGCGTCCTTGCGCGAAGTCGCCGCGCGCATCACTTGTCTGCGCGACCTGCCCCGCCTGCTCGACGACTTGGGGTAAGAAAGCTGGAGGGCCACTTTTTCCAAGTGGGACTCAACGCCGGAAAAGTTGGCGACAACTTCCCGGCGGTGACGCTCCACTTTGGGAAAGTTGGGCATCACTTCGCAAAAGTGGAGCACAACTTTTCGCCGGTGAGGGACAACTTTCCAAAAGTTACCTGCAACTTCGCGGAAGTGATGCCCAACTTTTCGCAAGTGAGCCGCCACTTTCCGCAAGTGAGGCCCCACTTACCAAAAGTGAGCCCTCACTTCTCAAAAGTTGGCCCCCACTTTTCAAAAGTGAGCGGCAACTTTCCAAAAGTGATGCACCACTTTTTCTTTCACAAACCAATCCACATCAGCTGGATGCGCAGGGAAAAAAGAAGCCTGGCCGGACCACTGAGAAGTGGTTGCCCTTCCAGCCAGGCGGGCTTCGAACCAAGGAGTGAATCAAAGCCGCGAGTATGCTGCAAAAATGAACGCGTGCCGACAATCGGCGCTTTGCCGCATCAGTGCATCGGGCAAAATCCCATGTCCTACAAAAGCTCTCGCTCGATCAAACGCGCAAACATCGCCGGCATCATGAGATAACCGAAGTGTCCCTGCGGAACGCGTAGCAATTCCGAGCCACGCCATTTTTCGTGCAACGATGCGATATCGCTGCCGCGTGCGATTTGGTCGTAATCACCGGCGGCAAAAATCACGCGCTCGTTTTCGCAAAGCGGCTTGTTGTGCATGGGCGACGTGAGATGAAAATGACGCTCGACGAGCGCGTGCGTGATGCCGTTTTGCCGCAATTGGCTGCGCAAGCGCACCGCTGCCGCGCATTCCCAGATCGCGTGCTCGATATTCACGATCGGCTCCATCAGCGCGACGAAACGGAAATCGCGTTCGACGAAACTCAACAGCGCGCCGATCCATCCGCCGTAGCTTGATGCCCACAGTGCGAATTCGCGGCAACCGCGTTCGCGAAAAATTTGCATGAGCTGGCGCAGTTCGATCACCGCCTGGCGCAATCCTTGAGCAGTGCGCACGAGATCGGCGGAGATCGCGAGTTCGCCGTTAAAAAATCCGCGCGGCGTGCGCGAGTAATGAAACGGCAAATGGACGAAGCACGCGTTCCAGCCGCGTGCGTTGAATTTACGCGCCCATTCGCGATAGCCGGTGTCGCTGCACGACATCAGCGCGTGCAAAAGAAAAATAGTCGGTGCGCTTGCACCGCGTTCGCACAAAAATAAATCGACGTGGTTGTGATCGTTTTCCGGAAAGCCTGTAGTGACCGGGCTCGGCCAGCTGCACGTGCTGGTGTTTAACTGCACGTTGATGTGCGGTGCCTGGTAAAATTGCGCGAGGCTCAGCGTCTCGCAATCGATGATGTAACGCTCAAGTTCGTCGCGGCTGCTCGCATGCAATCGATGGCGCATTTGCACTGCGTTGAGCGCGGCGCACATCGCGAGATCGATGGCAGCGGCACGAGGTTTTGCGAAAAAGCTCATGCGCGTCCTTTTCGTCTCGCCGGCGGTTGCGGAAGATCGTCCGGTGAGAGCTGAAACTTTTTGCACAGCTCTGCAAACAGGTTGCGAAAGGCGTTCGCGAGTTCGCGCTCGATGTATGCGCGCGAGGCGGATTTATCCAAATCACGAGGCGCGATAATCGGTTCGCCGAATGCGATCCAGATGTTCACGCGACGCAGTGGCAGCCACATTTTTTTGTCGTAGAATCGGTCGCTGCCGACAATCGCGCACGGCAGCACCGGGGCGTCCGCGATTTCCGCGATGCTGGCGATGCCAGGTTTGAGCGGGGCGCCTTCGAGCACCGAGCGTGCGCCGTCCCGAATGCCACCCTCGGGAAAAATTCCGACGACGTGCTGTTGTTTTAAGCGCGTTAACGCGATGCGAACTGCGGCGCGATCGGCGCGCGAGCGATCGGTCGGAAAAGAATCGATCGCGCGCAGCCACGCGGAGACGGCGCGATTTTCAAAAAGCTCAATCATCGCCATCCAGTCGATCTTGCGCTTCGTCGCGATGCTCAGAAGTGGCGGATCGAAATGGCTGATGTGGTTTGCAGCCAAAATCCACGCGCCATGCCGTGACGTGAGGTCGCCGCGAACGATGTGCATTTTTCCAAAAAGCGAAAAAATGCACTTCGCGAGAAAACGTGAAAGCGTGTAAGCAAGCCAGCGCACAGGCTCGCGAAGCTAGCGGGCGGGTGCCTTCCGCGCAAATATTGTGAAACAGCAATCGCCACTCGTCGCTCATTTCACCGCGCTGCAATCGATCGCGTGGAGTCTGTTCGTGGCAGCGAGTGTGCTGATGTTCGCTGTCGTTCCATTTGATCTGGGTGAAATGCAAGTGCGCGCGTGGATAGCTGATCCCGCGCTCCAAGCCGCGCTGGTGCAAGTGTTCAACGCGCTGGACGGAACATGGATCACGCTCGCCGCGATCAACACTTACTTTTTCCTCGCGCAGGCAGAAGGCATCGCGACGACGCGGCGCTGGTTTCTGCTGATTTTGCTCGGCACCGGCGCGGCTGCCTGGATCGGCGCGCGCACCGGATTCCCGTTCGGACCGATCGCGTTTACGGAGAAGCTCGGAATGCGGATCGGCCGCGTGCTGCCATTTTCACTGCCGTTGCTTTGGTTTACCGTTTTGCTAAATGCACGTTATTTCGCGCTGCGGCTGTTTCCGCGCATCAGTCACTGGCAGCTTGCGCTTGCGACTGCGGCGCTGGCGCTGTTCACCGACATGAATCTGGAGCCGGTTGCGTGGAAAATGCGCGCGTATTGGATTTGGTATCCGCTTGCGCTCAGCGCACCGGCATTTCCGCCTGTGCAAAATTACGTGAGCTGGTTTGTGCTCGCGTTTGTGCTCGCAGGCTCGCTGCGCGAGACGAGTGTGGTCGTCATGCGGCGTGGCTCGTCGCGCCGCCCGATGGCGATTTTCCTCCTCGTTAACACCGTGTTTTTAGCGGCAAATACCGTTCGGCTTTTGCGCTCGGTTTAGCAAAAACCATTTGCCTGCGGTGGGGTTTCAAACGAAAGATTCCGACGTTTATGAATTCGCCGCTGATGCAGTTTTTCAAACGCGCGCTGAATCGCGAGCCGGTGTTGCACCCGATCGATCGAGGGCTTGCGAAGCAGTGGATCAAACGCCGGCTCGTCGTGGTTTTTCCGGAGTTGCGCGACGATCCGCGTGCGCTCGAGGAGGCTTATCGCGCGCTGAGTCTCGAGCCGAAACTCGGCACGGAGGAAGGTGACGCGGCGACTTATTTTGAAATGACGCTGCCGCTGTAGCGCGCGCTAAAACGGAATGTCGTCTTCCTCGACCGCGTCGAGGTCGGGATCAGCCGGCGGCTTGGCCGGTGTGGATGGGCGCGATTGTGATTGCTGACGCGGGCGGGATTCGCCGCCCGATTCGCCGCCGCCACCTTCGCGCGAGCCGATGAGTTGGACGCTTTCGCCGACGACTTTGAGTTTGCTGCGTTTCTGGCCGGATTGTTTGTCGTCCCACGTGTCGAGCTGCAGGCGGCCTTCTACAAAAAGCGGGCGGCCCTTTTTACAATACTCGCCGACGACTTCGGCCGAGCGTCCCCACAAAGTCACATCAACAAAAACCGTCTCCTCGCGCTTTTCGCCATTGTCACCGGAGTAAAAACGGTTGATTGCCAGTCCGATGTCGGCGACGGCTGTGCCTTTCGGCGTATAGCGGACTTCGGGGTCGCGTGTCAGATTCCCCATCAACATGACTTTGTTTAGATTCGCCATGCGCGAAAGGTAATGGGGCTACTCGCTTTTAGCAGCTTTTTCTTTACGCGGTTTTTTCTCGGCGGGCGCTTTCGGCGCGAGCTTTTGGTAGTGCTGGCGGTAAACGTCTTCGTCGAGTTTCAGTTTCGCTTTGAGCTTATCGATGAGTTGCGGCTCCGCTTCGAAAATGAAGTTCACGAAGTAGCCGGAGTCGAGCGGACCGGCGACGTAGCTGAACTGGCGCCTGTCCATTTTCTGGATCTGCTCGACGCGTGCGCCCTCTTTTTTGAATTCGCCTTCGAGACGGTCGATGATGTCCTTGGCGCTTTCTTCGTTGCCTTTGGTATTGAGGACGAGAAGTCCTTCGTAACGGTTTTTCATAGTTTGTTTTTAGTTAAATTTGTTCATTGCGGCTTCGATGCCGTTTTGTTGTGTAAAATCGATCGCGTCCACTGCGCACGCGAGGCTTTCGTCTAGCGTGGGTGTTTCGTCCGCAGTGAAACGGCCGAGCACGTGATTCGTCAGCTCGCGTCCGTTCGCGGCACCGATTCCGACGCGCAAACGCGGGACGGCCTGTGTGCCGAGATGGACTAGGATCGACTGCATGCCGTTGTGTCCACCGGCGGAACCGCTCGCGCGCAAACGCAATTTCCCGAGCGGCAGCGCGACGTCATCGAATACGACGAGCGTCTCATGCGGCTCGATTTTGTAAAATCGGCTCACATTCGACACGGGCTCACCGCTGAGATTCATAAAGCTCAGCGGCTTGCACAACATCACGCCGGCATGAGATGCGATTTCCGCGTTCCACTTCGATTCGTGACGAAAATGCACCGATGCGCGCGCTGCGAGCTGATCGAGGATCATAAAACCGATGTTATGGCGCGTCTGCGCGTATTCGCGACCGGGATTGCCGAGGCCGACGATGAGACGAAAACCAAGCGCGGGTGCGGAGTCCACATTGCGTTAACAACAATGAGGAATGAGGAATGATAAATGAGGAATGGAAAAAGTGCGCGACTGTGTCGCGGCAAACCCATTCTGCATTTTGCATCCTGCATCCTGCATTTACTTCTTCTCCGGTGCAGCAGCCGGCTCTTCCTTTTTCTCCTTGATGACTTCCGGCGCGGTCGGCGCTTCGGCCGGTGCGGTTTCTTCGTGAACGGTCGGCGCGGCAACAAGGAAGACGGTCAAATCCGCATCTTCCAGCGCGATGACGCCGTTCGGCAGTTTGATGTCTTTGACATGGATCGAGTCGCCGATATCGAGCGCGGAAACATCAACGATGATCATTTCCGGCAAATCTTTTGGCAGGCACTCGACTTCCAGCGAGCGGAGACTTTGCTCCAAAATGCCGCCGAAATTTTTCACGCCGGTCGCTTCGCCGGACGGCTCGACCGGAATCGACGCCTTCAGCGTTTCGTTCATGTTGATCGCGTGAAAATCGACGTGCAGCACTTTGCCGCTGAGCGGCGCGTGCTGGACTTCCTGGATGAGCGCCATGCGGTTCGCTTTTTTACCAGCGTCGCTGATCTCGAGCTCGACGAGGATGTTCTCGCCGACTGCGTGGCTAAGCAGCGTTTCGATGTCGCGGGCGCTGACTTGCAGCGGTTGCGGCTGCGATTTCGCGCCGTAAATAATCGCTGGCACGATGCCTTGTTTTTTTAGTTGGTTGACCGCCGACCGGCCCACGTGGGGACGAGTCTGCGCGCTGAGTTTAATTTGTTTTGACATAGTAAAATGGAGCTGTGCGCTCCGTTATTTCGGACCGTTGATCTCGAATAACGAGCTCACCGATTCATCGTTGTGGATGCGCTTGATACCTTCGCCGAGGAGTTCCGCGATGCAAAGCACCGTGATGCGGCATTCGTCGCTGGAGCGAACGGGGACGCTGTTAGTCGTGACGAGTTCTTCGATTTCCGAACCCTTCAGCCGTTCGATCGCCAGATCCGACAGCACCGCGTGCGAAACGCCTGCGTAGATATTTAGCGCGCCGTGTTTCTTAAGGATCTTCGCCGCACTTGTCAAGGTGCCAGCGGTCTCCGTGAGGTCGTCGACGAGGATGACGTTTCTATTTTCAACCTCGCCGATGACGTAAAGTGATTTGATTTCCGTGGCGCTCTCGCGGCGCTTTGCGACGATCGCGAGCTCCGAGCCGAGCGCATTCGAATAAGCCGCGGCCATTTTTAATCCGCCGACATCGGGCGAGACGACCGTCACATCCGTGAGGTTTTTCGAGCGCCAATGCTTGATCAAAACCGGCAGCGCATAGAGGTGATCGACGGGAATGTCGAAAAAGCCGGCGACTTGCTGCGCGTGGAGATCGACAGTGAGGACGCGATTCACGCCGGCGGCGGTGAGCACGTTCGCGATCAATTTCGCCGTGATCGGCACGCGCGGCTGGTCTTTGCGGTCCTGTCGTGCGTAGCCAAAAAACGGAATTACCGCCGTGATGCGCGATGCGCTTGCGCGACGGGCGGCATCGACCATGATGAGCAGCTCCATCAAATTCTGGTTCGTCGGCGGGCAGGTGGGCTGAACGATAAACACATCGCGGCCGCGCACGTTTTCATTGATCTTAACGAATGTTTCGCCGTCTGGAAACGAGCTCACCGTGGCGTCGCCGAGCGGCACGCCGACGAAATCGGCGATCTGCTGCGCAAGCGCGCGATGCGCTGAGCCGGAGAAGATTTTGAGTTCGGAAATGGAGCGTTGCATTGTGCGCCGGAACGAGCGGGAGAGCGACTCTAGGCGTCGCCGAACGAATATCAATCGCAAATTCGCGGGTAGCCTTGTCGCAGCCGATGAAGCGAAAAGTTAAATCGATGTTGCCAAAAAGGTCGACAGAACCATTCAACCTGAATACAAACGCGTTCACCGAATTCCGGTTCACTCACAAACATTATGAAAAAGAAAATCGTTTGTTCCATACTGGTATCTATTGCACTCGGTGCATCGCTCTGGGCCGGGCCGATCGACAAACAACCGATCGAGAAGCAGGTCGTCGCTGAAGACCTTTTCAATGACAACGAACTTCAATTCGATGTCTTCGCTTCCTACAGCTACGGCGAAAACGAAAAGATAACCAAGACCACAAAACACGATATTACATTTCGTAACACGAAGGATGTTTTTAGCGACCGACCGCGCATCATTCCCGAAGCGTTTCCCAGACAAGGCCCCAAATTCATCGTCACAGTGACACATATAACAAGGACGGGAACGCAGCATACCACGGAAACAAAGACCGTGGGACACACCGGCCTTTTTGACAGCGACAATGCGTTCGGCGGAGGCGTCGGGCTCAATTACTTTTTCGCGCGTTATTTTGGTTTCGGCGCGGAAGGCGACTGGTTCGCAGGCGGCGAAGCGATTCACATCGTCGATGGCAATTTGTTTCTGCGCTACCCGATCAATTTCGATTTTACCGGCAAACGCCGGGGCATTGCGCCTTATCTTTTCGGTGGATACGGCGCGCGCTTTGACGGAACGAAATGGGGCGTCGGCCATGTCGGCGCGGGCGTCGAGCTTCGGCTCAACCATCGGCTTGCGTGGTTCGTGGATGGCCGCTTCGTCTTCGGACACGGCGATGCGGAAGCAGGAATCTGGCGCAGCGGCGTGCGTGTTATTTTTTAAAAAGAGGCCAACCCGTTTGCAGGGCAAACGCCCACAGGTCAATCGGTGAGTCCACCTATGCAGCGCAGCTAATTTTTTCTTTACACACTTAAACACATTTCCTACCTCTCATAACGCGATTTAAATAATCGCACACAAACAAACCACAAAACTAAGGAGTAAAAATGAAAAAATCCCTATTTGCAGTCCTCGCGTCCGTCGCTATCGCAGCTACCGGCATCGCCGGCACCGCCACGGTCAGCTCGGGCAAAGGCTACAAAGAATACAAGCAAGTCGAGCAGCCCTCGTGCTTCTCGGACACTGAAATCCAGGCTGATGTCTTCGGCGCTTATGCTGTGACTGAAGGCGGCCAGGGTGGCGTGTTCCATGGAGATCACGGTTGGGGCGGCGGCATTGGCCTAAACTACTTCTTCCACCGCTACTTTGGTATCGGTGCTGAAGGTGTCTGGCTCGATGCAAACCCGCATGCAGTTCATGAAGCCGGCGGAAGCATCTTCTTCCGCTTCCCGATCGACTCGATCTGTCTCGCGCCCTACGTTTACGTAGGCGGCAGCGCGCAGTTCGACGGTGAAGATTGGGCGGCTGGTCATGCTGGCGCCGGTCTCGAATACCGCGTTGTCCCGAACAAAATCGGCATCTTCGTTGATGGCCGTTTCACCTATCTGGGTGATCGTTTCGGCGGCAACGACCTGCACTTCACGCTCGTGCGTGCAGGTGTTCGCTGGGTGTTCTAAGCAAACCTAACGCAGTTTAACAAACGCCGGAGTCTTCGGACTCCGGCGTTTTTTTTGCTAAGTAAACGTCAGTGCATCAGCCACGGCGCGAGTCGCTCGCGGCATTCGGGCGAAAAATCAACGCCGAATTCCGGACCAAGGTGCATCCTCAATTTCGCGCCGTTGCCGTTGACGAAACGCAGTTCCATCCGGCGCGTGCCGGGAAATTGCTCGATCGTCTTTTTCAAATCGAGCAGATCGTTTTCCGTCGTGCGATCGTGCGGCAGCGTGAGCACGATAGGTGAATTTTCCGGGCGTGGCGCGGAGGGTTTGAGCGGCTTCACTTCCGCTGCAACGAGCCTCACGGCTTCTTCGCGCTTGTCGACCCGCGCGGTGATCGCAACGACGCGGCCTGACTCGAGATGCGCCGCGCATTTCGCGAACGCCTCGTTCCAAATCATCACCTCGACCGAACCGGTCAAATCTTCCAGCACGACGATGGCAAACGGCTTGCCATCTTTTTTTGTGAACTTTTTGTCAACGCTTGTTAGCGCCCCGGCGACTTGCGCTGTTGCTTTGTCATCGACTTCGTTGAGGGTGTTGATCGCGTGGTATTTTCCGAGCGTATCGCGGTATTCGTCCAGCGGATGACCGGTGACGTAAAAACCGAGCAGCTCTTTTTCGTAAGCGAGTTTTTCGGCGAGCGGCCACGGTGCGACGCGTTGCGCAGTGCGTTTTGGCGCGGCATTGTTTTGCGCAAAATCGTTGAACATTGAAAACTGCCCGGACGAACGGTCGCGATGCGCCGAAGCCGATGCAGCGAGAGCCACATCGATCTCCGAAAAAAGTTGCGCGCGATCCGCGCCGGTCCAGTCGAAAGCGCCGCATTTCACGAGAGATTCGAGCACTTTTTTGTTGATCTTCCGTGAGTCGAGCCGTGCGCAAAAATCATCGAGCGAATTGAATTCGCCATTCTTCTCGCGTTCCTCGATTGCCGCTGCCATGGCCGCTTCTCCCACGTTTTTGATCGCGGCCAGTCCGTAACGGATTCCAGTTTTTTCATTTTCCTCCGGCACGAATTTTAGCGCGCTGCGATTCACGTCCGGCGGCAAAATCTCGATGCCCATCCGCTGGCATTCGCTCACGAAAACCGAGATTTTGTCCGTGTTGGAAATTTCGTTGGACAGCACCGCTGCCATGAAGTCGACCGGAAAATTCGCCTTCAAAAATGCGGTCTGATAACTCACCCACGCATACGCCGCCGAGTGCGAACGGTTGAAACCGTAGCCCGCGAATTTCTCGAGCAAATCGAAAATCTCGTTCGCCTTTTTTTCCTCAATCCCGTTGAGCTCCTTGCAGCCTTTGAGGAATTTCTCGCGCTCCTTCGCCATCTTTTCCTTGTCTTTTTTGCCCATGGCGCGACGCAGCAAATCCGCGCCGCCGAGCGTGTAACCGGCGAGCACCTGCGCAGCCTGCATGACCTGCTCCTGGTAAACGAAAATCCCGTAGGTTTCCGCGCAGACTTTCTCCAAAAGCGGGTGCGCGTATTTGATTTTGGCCTGTCCCTTTTTGCGTTTGATGTAATCGGGAATCAGGTCCATCGGGCCGGGCCGATAAAGCGCGAGAATCGCGTTGATGTCCTCGATGTCGCGCACGTCGAATTGCCGGCAGACGTTCACCATGCCGCCGGACTCGACTTGGAAAACCGCAGTCGTTTCGCCGCGATTGTAAATGTCAAACGTCCGCTGGTCATCGAGCGGAATTTTGTTGATGTCAAAATCCGGCTGTTTCTGCCGGATCAATGCCACCGCGTCGGTGATGACCGTCAGCGTTTTCAGCCCGAGAAAATCCATTTTCAGCATGCCGAGGTCGCCGAGCGGCCCCATCGCATACTGGCTCACGATTCCGCCGTCGTTGCCGCGCGCGAGCGGGACATATTCGGACAAATCGCGGTCGCTGATCACGACGCCCGCCGCGTGGACGCCGGTGTTGCGCGAGAGGCCTTCGAGCACGCTCGCGTGCCGCCAAAGCTCCGCCGTCGCGGGCTCGGTTTCGACCGCTTTTTTGAGGTCGGGATTTTTGTCGATCGCGCCGGCGATGTGTTCCATCTGTCCGGTCTCTTTGTTTTTCTTGTCTTCGCCGTTGAGCGTGATGTTCAACTCGTTCGGGATCATTTTCGCGATGCGATCCGCGTCGCCGTAGCTCAAGCCCATCACGCGCCCGACGTCTCGCACGACCGATTTCGCACCGAGAGTGCCGAACGTCACGATCTGCGCCACCGCACGCTCGCCATATTTTTTGCGCACGTATTCGATGACTTCGCCGCGGCGATTCTGGCAAAAATCGACGTCGATATCGGGCGGGCTGACGCGCTCGGGGTTTAGAAATCGTTCAAACAGCAGTTTGTATTTGATCGGATCGATATCAGTGATGCCGATCACGTAAGCGACCATCGAACCGGCCGCTGATCCGCGACCCGGTCCCACCGGAATTCCCTGCTGTTTTGCCCAAT
This sequence comes from Spartobacteria bacterium, assembly GCA_021324395.1. Lineage (GTDB taxonomy): Bacteria > Verrucomicrobiota > Verrucomicrobiia > Chthoniobacterales > Chthoniobacteraceae > JAJPJG01. The sequence goes on from JAJPJG010000032.1 coordinate 36,168, forward strand.
GGATGAAATCCCAGACGATGAGGAAATAGTTCACGAAGCCCTGCTTTTCTAGCACGGCAAGCTCGCGCTCGAGACGCTCGCGAATCGGCACTGCATCAGCATCCGCACCAAATCGCGTCCGCGCGCCATCGTCGCAAAGTTTGCGCAAAAACTGATTCTGCGTGAATCCTTCAGGCGGCGTGTAATTCGGATATTTTGGTTTATTGAATTCGAGTTCGAGATGGCACCGCTCCGCGATCCGCAGCGTATTATCGCACGCGTCCGGAAACTCGCGAAACAGCTCGCGCATTTCCGCCGGTGATTTGAAATAGAGCTCCGGCACGTAACGCATCCGGCGCTCGTCGGCGACATTCGAGCCGGTGCCGATGCAAATCATCACGTCGTGCGCCTCGTGATGCGAGCGCTCGAGAAAGTGCACGTCGTTTGCCGCGACGAGGCCGACGCCGAACTCCTTTGCGATCCGCGGCAGCGCTTTGTTGCACTTTCGCTGCGCCTCGATTCCGTGGTCGTGCATCTCGAGGAAAAAATTGTCGCGCCCGAGAATGTCGCGAAACGTCGCGACGCCTTCCTGCGCTTTTTTAAACTGATCCTGCTGGATCGCCATGTTGATCTCGCCTTTCAAGCACCCGCTCATGCCGATGAGCCCTTCGGCGTGCGCCGCGAGCAGCTCCTTATCGATGCGCGGCTTGTAATACATGCCATCGAGATGCGCAGTTGAGATAAGCTTTACGAGATTGCGATAGCCGGTTTCATTTTCCGCCAGCAGCGTGAAATGATACGCGGCATCGCGCGCGGAGTTCGCTTGTTTCTCGGTGTGTTTGCCGAGTGCCATGTAAGCTTCGCAGCCAATGATCGGTTTGATCCCCGACTTCTCCGCTTCCTGGTAAAATTCAATCGCGCCATAGAGCACGCCGTGATCCGTCATCGCCACCGCCGGCATGCCGAACTCGCGCGCTTTTTTCATTACGTCCGGAATGCGATTCGCGCCGTCGAGCATCGAGTATTCCGTATGCAGATGAAGATGGACGAACGAATCGGAGGCCATGGGATGCGGAATATATCGCGAAAATGAGCGCTGCGAAGTGACAAAAGGCGAAAAACGATTCACGCGGCCAGTCGCTGCACGAGCAGGCTCAAGAAAAGACCGACGTCGGTGACGATGCCTGTCGATTCGAGCGAGCCGCGGTCGGCGAGTTTTGTCACCACGGCGGGATTGATGTCTACGCACACAAGTTTTACGCCTGCTGGCGTCATGTTGCCGACTCCGATCGAGTGCAGCATCGTCGAGAGCATCAGGATCATCTCCGCACCCCGAAGCAACCGCGCGTAATCGGCTTGCGCTTTGATTAAATCCATCTGCGTATCCGGCAGCGGACCGTCGTCCCGAATCGAGCCAGCGAGCGCGAATGGCACGTCGTTTTTCACGCACTCGTAAAAAATCCCGCGTGTGAGCGCGCCCTGCTCGACTGCCGCGCGAATGCTGCCGCATCGGCGGATGGTGTTAATCGCACGCAAGTGATGTCGGTGCCCGCCCCGGACGGGTGCGCCGCGTTGCAAATCGACGCCGAGTGAAGTGCCTAGCAACGCCTGCTCGATGTCGTGAACGGCGATGGCGTTGCCGCCGAGAAGAGCCTGCACGTAGCCATCGCGGATCAGGCTCGCGAGGTGCTCGCCGCCGCCCGTGTGGATGACGACAGGGCCGGCGACGACGACCATTTTTCCGCCGCGCTCGCGCAGCCGCCTAAGTTCCCACGCGATTTCATCGACGACTAATTCCACGCGCCGTTCGCTCGAAACACCCGCGCCCATGAAACCAAATTCGTCCGCATGCGCACTGCGCCGCGATTCGCGCGATTCCATCTTGCGCAGGGTTCGGACGCCGAGCGTGCCGGTGACGACTTTGTCGCTGGCGGAGAGATCGCGAATCAATCGACAAAACGCGTGCTCCCCATCGATCACCACCACGCCATCCATGCGGTGATTGTGCACGCGCAGCCAGCGACCGTTCACACGGACTTCAGTCGGGTAGATCGTCGTCACATAAAAATCATCGGGCGCGACGCCTTGTTGCACGACCGTTTGCAGCTCCGCATCGACGATGCTTTCGTCCGGCAAAACCGCTCCGAGATCGATCATCTGCGCGTTGATTTTTTCAAGAATCTGGAGCGATGGCGCGGCAACGAGAATCGTCGCTTTCGATGTGCTCTGGTGCTGTTTGCCGAGTGTGAAATCGAGAATGCGGAAGCTGCCGCCGCTGTCGATCGTCAGTTCATGCGCGCGATCGAGAAGGCCGGAATCGAGCAAATGCCCCTCGATTTGCAGGACGCGGCTCTCGATCGTCGAGAGCGCGTGCGCCGTCGCGGGAACCGGCTCATCAAGGCGCAGCGCAAGGCATTTTGCCGCGCCGCCGGATTTCAGGAATTCGTCGAGCGGTGACTCGATCAACTCGAATCCCGCTGAAACAAGGCGTGATTTGAGTTCTTCAGTCGCTTTGTTGACGAAAATTTTTGCGCCGATGTTGATGGCGTTGCATGCGAAATTCACCGCGTCGATTTCGCTGACGGCGATTCGTTTTTCCGCCGGAACGCGCTGTTCGATCGCACGATTCGAGTAAGCATCGAATACCGCCGGGTAATACAAAACGTAGCTGTGCTCGAGTGGCGTGAAGCAGGTGTCGAGATGGTAAAAGCGTTTATCGATGAGTCGCAGTGAAACGACTTCGACGCCGAGCAGTTTCGCGAGCAGCGGGTGCACCTCGAGTTCAGTGCGCTGGCCATAAGACGCCCATAAAACGCCGCGCTCGTAATCCCACAACGCGTCGCCCGCGCCCTCGAACGGCAGATCGCGCGGCAGCTCGTGAATTTCAAAACCGTGCGCCGCGAACCACGCACGGAAGTGCGGTTCCTCTCCGCGCCGCTCGCGATGAAAAAAGCGGCTGAGCACGACATTGCCGCCGAGCACGACGCCGGCATTTGCAGTGAATACCATGTCGGGCAAATGCGGCTGCGGCAGCGCGAGCTCGACGCGCGCATTCCTTTGCAAGACATCTGCAAAAGCGCGCCATTGCTGTATCGCGAGCTCGTGATTCGCGCGGTGAACGTTTCCCTCCATCCACGGATTGATCACGTATTCGACGCCATAAAAATCGGGAGGACACAACAGCAGCGCGGGCCGATTTTCCATGAACCAATCTACGCTCGCCCCGGTGCGCCGGCAATTTGCGCGCGCGGAGGTCAAAACACTTTCATTACAGTGTGACAAATTGAGTTGTTTTGCCTGGTGCGCTTCACTAGCCTTCGCGGGCACATGAGCTCCGCAGCCAGTGTTTCTCCCCAGCCCAAGCGTCAGATTCGCCTGCAGGAAGGCGGGCTCGTTCTCGCCATCGTCTTCTTCGGCGTGTTGCTCTCGATTTTTGGCGGATCGGTCAAAACGCCGCAATTTGAGATCGGGCCGGATGGCGCGCGGCATCGCGTTTTCATCACGAGCGCGACCGGCGAAAGAACGCCCGCGTTTGTCGAGAAGAACAAATTCCTAAACGCGCAAAATCTTGCGCAACTCGCGAAGGACACAAGCTTCATCGCGATCATGGCTGTCGGCGCGACGATCGTGATTATTTCCGGCGGGATCGATCTTTCCGTCGGTGCGATTTACGCGCTCGCGTCGGTGCTCGGCGCGCTGGTTTTTCACAGCTCGACCGGTGGCGGCATCTGGCCCGGCGTGTTTGCGTGCATCGGCGTCGCCGTCGGCTGCGGACTCGTCAACGGCGGCATGATCGTCGCGCTCGGGGTGCATCCGTTTATTATTACGCTCGGGACGATGGCGGTGTTTCGCGGCGTCGCATTTGTCGTGACGAAAGGCCAGTCGGTCGGCGATTTTCCGCCGCATTTTCGCGATCTCGTGCGTTACGAAACGAGCGGCGGATTAAGCCTTGTGCCGCTGGCGGTGATGGTCGCCGTCGCAATCGCCGGCAGCATTTTTCTCGGACGTCTTGCCATAGGCCGGCGCGTTTATGCGATCGGCGGCAACGAACTCGCGAGCCGGTTCAGTGGAATTCGCGTCGAGCGCGTGAAGCTCGGCGTCTATGTCTGCGCCGGTTTTGCGGCGGGCATCGCATCGCTCATCGCGCTTGGCTATTACGGCGCGGCGACCTCGGGCGACGGACAAGGCTACGAGCTGAATGTCATCGCGGCATCCGTCGTAGGTGGCGCGAGCTTGTCCGGCGGACGTGGCACGGCGCTCGGTGCGGTGCTCGGCGCGTTGCTCATCCAGATGATCAGCAGCGGCATCGTCATCCTCGGCATCGATCAAAATTACAGCCAAATCATCATCGGCACGGTCGTGATTCTTGCGGTCGTGCTCGACCAGCTCAACAACTGGCTCGCGAAGCGGCGTCTCGCCGCGCGCGCGGGCCGCAAATAAACCCCAAAACAAATCCAAATGAAAAAACTCGTTACCCTCCTGACCATCGCCGTCTCGCTTTTCAATGCGCACGGTGAAGACAAAAAATCGCTCACATTCGGCCTCGTCGCGAAGTCACAAAGCAATCCCGTTTTTCAGGCCGCGCGCGTCGGCGCGGAAAACGCCGCAAAGGATCTCGGCACGAAAAACGGTGTGGCGATCAAGATCGATTGGCGCACGCCGAACGACGAAGATTCGCAAAAACAAGCCGAGGCAATCGAGCAACTCGTGCTCGCTGGCGCGGATGGCATCGCCGTGAGTTGCTCCGACGCGAACAAGCTCACCGACGCGATCAATTCCGCTGTGGATAATGGCGTGCCGGTGGCGACATTCGATTCGGACGCGCCGAAGAGCAAACGCTTCGTTGTTTACGGAGTCGACGATTTCAAATGCGGCGAAGCGGTCATGGAAAATCTCGCGAAGGTCATGGACGGCAAAGGCATTGTCGCCATTCTCGCCGGAAATCAAAACGCGCCGAACCTGCAAAAACGCGTCCAGGGCATGCGCGACGCAGCGAAGAAATATCCCGGCATCACGATCAAGGACGCATATTACCACAAGGAAACGCCGCAGGACGCCGCGGCAAAAGTGGAGCAGGTGATGCAGTCGAACCCCGACATCACCGGATGGGGCTTCATCGGCGGCTGGCCGCTTTTTACCGAGAACGCGCTCAAATGGCAGCCGAGCACGGTGAAGTGCGTATCGGTCGACGCTCTGCCGGCTGAGCTAAAATACATCCGCAGCGGGCATGTGCAGATGCTTCTCGCGCAGCAGTGCTACCAGTGGGGTTACCGCTCGGTGGAGCATTTGTTTGACAAAGTTTACCTGCACAAGGACCCGCCGTCAGTGGTCGATGTCAGCGAGCTTATTCCCGTGACGAAGGACAACGTCGATGAGTTCGCGAAAAATTGGGAAAAGTGGCTGCCGAATAAGTAGAACCTCGCGCCAGCCGCGATGATTAAATTCCAAAACATCACCAAGCGCTTTCCCGGCGTGCTCGCGCTGGACGGCGTGAGTTTTGAAATCGCGGGCGGGAGCTGCCACGCGTTGATCGGTGAGAATGGCGCGGGCAAAAGCACGCTCGGAAAAATCCTCGCTGGTGTTTATACAGCCGACGACGGTGCGATTTTGCTCGAGGATAAGCTTATCGCGCCCGCGAATCCGCTGCAGGCGCGGCACCTTGGCATCGCGATGGTGCATCAGGAGCTCGCGTTTTGCCCGAATCTCACGGTTGCGGAAAATCTTTGCCTCGGCGATTTGCCGCGGCGCGGGGGTTTTGTCGATCGCGCGAAAATGCGCGACAAAGCGCGCGCGATGCTCGCGGAAATCGAGGCCGACATCGACATCAACGCGCCGATCTCCACGCTGTCGACCGGCCACGAGCAACTCGTGCAAATCGCCGCCGCGATCGGCACCGGTGCACGGATCATCGTGATGGATGAGCCGACGAGTTCGCTCTCCGCCGGGGAGACGGAGCATTTGTTTCAGCTCATCGCGAAGCTAAAGCAGCGCGGGCTCACGCTGATCTACGTGTCGCATCGCATGGAAGAACTGTTCCTGCTTTGCGATCACATCACCGTGCTGCGTGATGGACGCCACGTCGCGACCGAGCGTATCGCGGACACGAACCCCGAGCGTGTCGTTCAGCAGATGGTCGGGCGCGCGATGAAACAATACACGTCCGGTCATCTCCAGCGTGAACCGGGCGGGGAAGCGCTCCGAGTCGCCAATCTTTCGTCGCCGGGAAAATTCAGCGACATTACTTTCAGCGTGCGTGCAGGGGAGATCGTCGGCTTTGCAGGCCTGGTCGGCGCGGGCCGGAGCGAAATGGCGCAGGCGATTTTCGGACTCGATCCCGCGGCAACCGGCAGTGTTTCCGTGCAGGAAAAAGAGCTGCCGCTGCGTTCGATCAAAGCTGCATTGCGCGCGGGCATCGGTTTGCTGCCCGAGGATCGCAAACGGCTGGGACTGGTTCTTTCCATGAAATGCCGCGAGAACACTTCGCTCGCGGCGTTAAACAAACTCACACGCGCCGGATTTGTGCAAATGCGCCGCGAAGCACGGCTCGCGCAGACTTACGGCGATCGGCTCCGTGTCAAAACGCCGTCGATGGAAGCTGCAATCGCGGGTCTCAGCGGCGGCAACCAGCAAAAGATCGCGCTCGCGAAATGGCTGGCGCGCGAATGCGACGTGCTCATCGTGGACGAGCCGACGCGCGGTGTGGATGTCGGTGCAAAAGCGGAGATCCACGAGTTGCTCGACGAACTCGCGTGCGAAGGCAAGGCGATCATCGTCATTTCATCCGAGTTGCCTGAAGTGATGAACCTCAGCCGACGCATCCTCGTGATGCGCGAAGGCCGCATCGTGCGCGAGATTCCGCGCGCGGAGTTTTTCGAGGAAAATCTGATGCGCGCGATGGCGGGGATGGCCGGGTAAAACATCGCGAAGGCGCAAAATCCGCGAAGAAAACGCAGTAGCGCAGTTTCGCTGCTTGCGTTAAACTGCGCGGCTTTTCCATGAAACGTGAGCCCATCATCTATCTCGACAACAACGCGACCACACAGGTCGATCCCGCCGTCGTGGAAGAGATGATGCCGTTTTTGACCGAGTTTTACGGCAATCCATCGAGCGCATATTCGTTTGGAAAAATCGCGGAACAAGCTCTCGAGAAATCGCGCGAACGCGTTGCCATGCTGCTCGGCTGCGAGCCGCGCGAAATCATTTTCACGAGCTGCGGCACGGAATCGAATAACGCGGCGATCACCTCCGCGCTTTCGCTCGATCCCGACCGGCAACACATCATCACGACGCGCGTCGAGCACAGCGCGATCACCAAACATTGCGAAGCGCTCGCGAAGCGCGGCATCGAAGTGACTTGGCTCGGCGTGGACGAACGCGGCCAGCTCGATTTGCACGAGCTCGAGCGCGCGATCCGGCCCGATACGGCGATCGTCTCGACGATGTGGGCGAACAACGAAACGGGAGTGCTTTTCCCGATCGAGGAAATCGCCGCGATCGTTCACAAAAAGAAGGCGATCTTCCACACGGACGCTGTGCAGGCCGTCGGCAAAATCCCGATCAACCTTGCCAGCGCGCATTCGCACATCAATTTCCTCAGCGTCTCCGGCCACAAGCTGCATTGCCCGAAAGGCGTCGGCGTGCTCTACGTCAATCGCCGCACGCGCTTCAACCCGTATCTCATCGGCGGCGGACAGGAGCATGGCAAACGCGCCGGCACTGAAAACGTCGCGAGCATCGTCGGCTTCGGCAAAGCGTGCAAGCTCGCCGGCGAAAACATGGAGCACGAAAATTCCTTCGTCCGCGGTTTGCGCGATGATTTCGAAAATCGCGTGCTCGAAACTATTGCCGACGCGCAGGTCAACGGCGACCGTGAGCATCGGTTGCCGAATACAACGAGCATTGCGTTTGACGGCATCGAAAGCGAAGCCGTGCTGATGCTGCTCGACAAGGCGCACATCTGCTGCAGCGCGGGCAGCGCATGCACGACCGGCTCGATTCATCCGTCGCATGTTTTAAAAGCGATGGGCTTTTCGACCGAGCGCGCGCGCGGTTCGCTGCGGTTTTCGTTCAGCCGCTTCAACACAATGACGGACGTCGAAAAAGCGCTCCACGTTCTGCCGCAAATCATCGCGAAACTACGGCAGATGATGGCGGTCGCGTGACGCGCAACGGCTTTCATTTCACCTTCCGCAACAAACATTTTGCACAAACCAAAAACGCGGACTAACTAGGAAGATATGGCCGACGACCAGCCGGAACGCATTTGGGACGAATACGATTGGGAGCGATTTCTGCAGCAGCAGGATCGCAAAACCGAGCGCTACATGGAGCTGCTCGAAAAATACATCGACGACCCGAATCGCGATCAAATCATCGCGCGGGAAATGGGCTGGAACCATTTGCTCGATGAAGAGGAGATGGACGAAATCGATTCGAGTTTTGCCGAGGAAATGAAAGCAATCGAAGCCGAGGCGTTCGAGGAAACGGACGAAGTCGAGACGTTCGAGATGCACCCGCTTTATCAAGCCTCCTTCGCGCTCACGGTCTGGATCGACCAGCTTTTTGACGAGCTCGGCAACCTGCAAAATCATCCGGCCGCCGTGAAGCTCGCGACACAATGCGCAATCGCCAGCGCGAAGCTCGCCGCTGCCTTGAGCGATGACGACATCGACGAGATCGGCATGACGATCGCGTATTTGAAGCGCGCGCTCAAAGCGATCTCGACAGCGATGGAAGCTGGCGCACAGCTTAAAAAGGAACTGAAATTCAGCGATGAGCGCCATGCGATGCTCAATCACCGCCTTTTCCAAATTCGCGACCGCATCATCGCGCTCATGGGCGAATACCGCTCCGAATGGCGCCGCCGTTACGGCGCGTAAATTTCTTCGAATGAAGTCGCCGCGACTTCGTCCAACTCGATGCCGTTAGAAAGCGAGCCGGTCACCACTGCAGTCGAAGACGCCGAGCTGGTTGCAAGATGCCAGCGCGGTGACACGCAAGCTTTCAACGAGCTCGTCACCAAATACCGAAACAAAATTTACGCGATGATTTACAACATGGTCCGCAACGAGCAGGACGCCTGGGATCTCGCCCAGGACGGCTTCCTCAAGGCGTGGAAGTCCATCCAGCGCTTTCGCGGCGACTCCGCGTTTTACACCTGGCTCTACCGGATCGTGATGAATGTAACCATCGACTGGGTGCGCAAAAAGCGCGCCGAGGGCGAGGCGGAGTTCGACGAGACGCTCGGGCTCAAGGGCGTCGAGCCGGGCGCAGTGACTGCGCCAAAAGGCGAGCTGCTCCCGCACAAAAAACTCGAGGCCATCGAAATTCGTGCTCGCATCGACGAGGCGATTGCGAAGCTCACGCCGGAACATCGCGCGGTGATTTTAATGCGCGAGATGGACGGCATGGAATACCAGGAAATCGCCGACGCCATCGGCTGCTCGATCGGCACGGTGATGTCGCGCCTGTTTTACGCCCGCAAAAAAATGCAGTCATTGCTGAAGGACGTTTATGAAAACCTTTGAAGAAAAATTCAGCGCATGGATCGACGGACAGTTGACCGGCGATGAACTCGCCGACTTCGAGCGCGAGCTCGCGACGCGGCCCGATGCCGATGCGGAAAAATTCGCCGCGCATCAGCTCGGCGACCTCCTCCGCGAGCATGTCGCCACGCCGCGGCTGGCGAACGCCGACTTTTTCAATCACCAGCTCATGCAGCGGATCGCCGCCGATGAAGCGCAGCCCGCTCCCGCACCGCGCCGCGCATTTTTCTGGACGCTGCCGCGCATGGCGCTCGCCGGCGCGTTTTGCCTCCTGCTCAGCTTCGCGATGTATTTTGTCGCCGTCCCGAAAACGCAGCGGCAAATCGAAGCGCGCCAGGAATACGTCGCGAAAATCCTCAACGCCCATTCCGACGACCCGGCCATCAGCGCCACCGCCTTTCACGACAAGCAGCAGAACGTCACCGTGCTCTGGCTCGACGGACTCGACTACATCCCCGACCATCAGCAGGTGAGGTAAACGAATGCGTCTTCTCCTGCTCGCCATCGCGTTCCTGTTCTCCGGCGCCAGCCTGCGCGCCGCCGATCCCGCCGTCTGGAGCGCGCTGGTTTTCGCCAGCAACGAGGAGAAGCCCGCCGACGCCCCCGCCGAACTGCGCAAATTCAAGACCCAGCTCGAAAAAGTCTTCGGCTACAACCAGCTCGAGCTCGTCGGTCAGCACACGGAAAAAATGGACGAGCCGCGCGAGCACTGGCTCGTGCCGAGTAAAAAATTCTGCCTGCGCGTGGACACCAAGACCTCCGCGAAAAGCAGCTACGTCCTCGACCTCGAGCTCTACCACGAAAAGCGCAAGCTCGCCGATTTCGAGGCCAGCCTCGGCCCCGAGAGCCCGCTCTTCATCCGCGGCCCGCTCTGCGCCCGCGGCCAGCTCATCATCGTGATGATGGTCAAGTAGCGGCGCGTTTGGCTAACGGCCTATCCTTCCTCGACGGCGCCGATGTCGATGTTGCCGCCGATGAGGCGCGGGATGCCGTTCTGGTCGGTGGTCAGGTTGTCGGGGTTGCTGCCTGCGCCGATGGCGGGGCTGAGGAAGGAGAGGAGCATCGTCGGTATCTTGCTGCCGTAGTGCAGGTCGAGCGTGCCGAGCAATGGGTTGAGGGCGAGGGTATCCGTGCCGTGGACGTCGGTTGTGTCGTTCTTGAGGTCGGTGTTGGCGGTGACAAGGCCGATGAGATCGTAGCTGTCATTGATGCTGCCGGACAAGTCGGCATCGAAGTTCGCGGTATTTCCCGCGATGATCGTGCTGGCGACTTCGACCACGCCATTGCCGATGTCCATGCCGCCGCCGTTGAAGGCTTTGTTCTGCGAAATGGTGCAGTTGTGGATTTGCGCAGAAGCGCCGTTGAGCAGAACACCGCCGCCGTAGCTGTAGCTGTATGTCCCGGCGTTGTTATTGGCAATGGTCACCTGCGAAAGAGTGACGGTTTCCTTATCGCTCGAGTATGTGGCCGCCCAGAGTCCGCCACCGAAGGATCTCCCGAAATATCCGGTTTGACCTTTCAGGCCCGCGTTGCCGTGATGGACGACATTGCCGCTCGTATAGCTGCCCGCTCCCGGCGCGCCGCCCGCCGCGCCTTTGGCAAATTTGCCGACGCTGACGGTGTTTCCGGAGATGGTCGAGGAGACGATAAGCAGCCCTTTATCGTTGGCGTAGGCGAAGGATTCGATGCCCGCAGCGAAGGCGGAGCCGCTTCCTCCTCCGTTGCCCCCCGCGCCGCCGTTGCCGCCCGCGCCGGCGTGCGGTTGCCCTGTGCCGCTGCCGCCTTTGCCGCCTTTTCCTCCCGCGCCGCCCATGGCGCCGTTGCCGGAGAGGACGGCGTTTCCCGAAATCGTGGAGCTGTAGATGGCGAGGCTGCCGCCGCCGGTGCTGCGAATCCCGCCGCCATAGGCTTGACCGCCAAAGCCGCCATTCTGGCCGTCGCTTCCGTCTCCGCCGTTTGCTCCCGATGCTCCGGGTGATCCGTCAGCGCCTTTTGCGCCGGTGCCGCCGTTGCCACCGGTCGCCTTGTTCCCGGAGATCACCGATCCGACGAAGGTCATCAAGGAGTCATATTCATTCACACCGCCGCCGGCTGCGACGCCGCCACTGTCACCGGTTCCGGCGAGGGCGTTGCCGGCGATGACAGAGTTTCCGCTGACGGTCGAGTCATAGACGGAGAGGGTGCTCTTGGAGCAATCAATCCCGCCGCCCGAAGCAAAGTAGCCGTAGCCGTGGAGTGCGGTTCCATTGCCGGAGGCGACGGTGTTGCCTGAGATCGTGGAGTTTTGGATGGTGACGCTGGAATTATTCCCGATGGCGATGCCGCCGCCGGCGGCTTCAGATATGGAGACGGCCTGATTGCCGCTGATGGTGCAGTTGGTGATCGCGATCTTGTGGGTTGTATCGTAGATGTAAACGCCGCCGCCTTTCACGGCCATTCCGTTGGTCACGGTGAGGTCTTTCAGCCCCGCGTCGCCGCTTGTGTCGCCAAAGCTGATATCGCCCTGTTTGTTTAAGTTGATGGTAATGCCCGTGGGCGAACCGGGCGTGGAGCCGACGATGGTGACGCCGTCGGTGATTTGCGGCAGCGGGGTCAGGAGCTTGATGGTGCCGGTGAGTGGAGCGAGGTCAAAGTGGACGAATTTCCCGAACACAATCGAGTCGCCTGAGCCGGCGTGGGCGTTGGCCTCGAAGATTGCCTCACGCAGGCTGCCAGGGCCCGAGTCGGCAAGCGTGGTGACGGTAAACACGTCCGCTCCGCCGGTGCTGAAAGTAAGGTTTGATCCGCCTTCCTGGGTGGCGCCTATGTCGACGAGTCCGCCGGTGATTGGCGGGTTGCCGTTCTGGGCGGTGGTCAGGTTGTCGGGATTGCTGCCCAAGCCAAGGGCGGGGCTGAGGGACGAAAGGAGCATCGTCGCGGTGGTGCCGCCCGCGTGCAGTCCGAGCGGCCCTAACAGCGGATCGACGGGGTTGGCTGCCGTGCCGTTGACGTCTGTGGCGCCGCTGTCTGTCAGGGTGAGGCCGTCGGCAATGCCGATAAAGTCGTGGTGGTCGTTGATGATGCCGGCTGCATCGGGGTCACTCGGGGCGGTGTTGCCGGCGATGATGGTGCTTTGGACTTCGACCGGGTTAGTTCCCCCCGGCGGGGAGACCAATCCGCCGCCATCGACACTGGCTGTGTTTGTCGAAATCGTGCAGTTGTGGACGGTCGCATCGGCATGATTGAGATAGACGCCGCCGCCGTTGGTGGCGCTGTTGCCGGCAATCGTCACCTGCGAGAGAGTGACGGTTTCAGTGTAGGTTGAAGAGTAGACGCCCGCCCATATTCCACCGCCAAAGGCAGTATCCGCGTGACCGGAAGTGCCTTTCACGCCCGCAGTGCCATGATGGGTGACATTGCCAACCTTGTAGCTGCCGGCTCCCGGCGCCCCACCCGCGCCGCCTGCAGCCGTCTTGCCGAGGGAGGCGCTGTTGCCGGAGATGGTGGATGAATAAATCGCCAGCGTCGTGTCCGAGCCACCGACATACGACTCGACGCCCGCGCCATAAGCGTAGCCGCTGTTTCCGCCATGGCCGCCCGCGCCGCCGTTGCCGCCCGCACCGGCATGAGGCTGGCCCGAGCCGCTGCCGCCAGCGCCGCCTTTTCCTCCCGCGCCGCCTGCCGCGCCGTTGCCGGAGAGAATGGTATTTCCCGAAATGGTCGAGTCATAGATGGTGAGGCTCCCGCCGTCGTGGCTGCGGATTCCGCCACCAATGGCCGAGCCCCCCGAGCCGCCGGTGCCGCCATCAACTCCATCTCCACCGTTCGCTCCCGGCGCTCCGGCTGCTCCGTCAGCGCCTTTGGCGCCGGTGCCGCCGTTGCCGCCGATCGCCTTGTTTTCGGAGATCAACGAGGACTGGAATGTCATGACGGCGTTATAACCATCCACGCCACCGCCATCAGCCGCGCCTCCCGATTGTCCGCTCCCTTGCACGCCGTTGGCGCCGGTTACTGTGTTGCCGCTGATGATCGAGTAGCTGACGGTGAGAGTGCTTTTGAAACAGTAAATGCCTCCGCCCTTCACGAAATCGCTTACAGTTGGTCCCACGACGGTGTTGCCCGTGATTACGGAGTGGTTGATGACCACGGTGCCAGCCTCGATGCCGATGCCTCCGCCGCTACCCGACGCATGATTTTTGGTGATCGTGCAATCGGTGATTGTGACAGTGTGGGGAGCGTCATTGATGTAAACGCCGCCGCCGCCAATTGCCAGGCCGTTGGTAATCGTCAGGTCCTTGAGTCCCGCATCGCCGACGGTCGTTTCAAAATCAAGATGACCCTGCTTGTTCAAGTTGATCGTGATTCCCTTCGGGGAACCCGGAACCGACCCGATGATCGTGACGCCGTCGGTGATCTGCGGCAGAGGAGTGAGCAGCTTGATGGTGCCGGTGAGCGGCACGTTTTTTCCGCCTACGACATGATCGAACACAATCGTGTCGCCGGAGGAAGCGTGGCCGTTGGCTTGATTGATCGCATCACGCAAACTGCCGGTGCCCGAATCGGCAAGCGTGCTGACGAAGAACACCGCCGGAGCGATGCGGGATTCGAGCGGTTCGATGCTGGAGTGCAGAATTTTCATGCGAGTGAGCCGGTGAGTTATCTAAATGATTGGTCGTTGCTTTAGACGAGCCCGTCCCGCAAGCGACCACTGCTTCTGACACCGTGCGATCGCCGGAAAGAAGAACCTGTTAGCGCGCGACGAGTCTGCCCATTTCCAGCGCGCGGACAAGGCGGAATTACAAAAACCTTTCACTGAAATTGCAAACCCGCTTAGGCGCGAAGCTCCATCGCGGAGCTTCGCTCGCCGACTTCGAGGCCAGCCTCGGCCCTGAGAGCCCGCTCTTCATCCGCGGCCCCCTCTGCGCCCGCGGCCAGTTGATCATCGTGATGATGGTGAAGTAGGGCTGCTACTGGCGAAGCGGGATGGTGATTTCCTTTTGATTGCGGGAAATGCCGATCTTCGTGACTTGCCGCGCGGGCAGTGCGGCGGTGTCCTTCGTTCCCATGCCGTCCACGGAAAGGATGACGTCATTCTTTTGGATGCCGGCTTTGCCGAGCGGCGAGTCCGCCGAAACATCCAACACCAAAACGCCCGTCACACCCGGCAGGCCGAACGCCGACATTTCCCCTTCGTCGGCGATGTTGCGCAGGTGCGCGCCGAGCCATGTCACCGGCGCGGCGTCGCGGCGTGCGGATGAAGGCGCGGCCATTTTCCCCTGCGGCAACGGCGGCGTGCGCGCGATGGCTTTCAGCTCCGGTTTCTGCACGCCGAATTGATCCATCGGGAAATTGACGAAACCGAGCGCCAGCGCGGGCGAGCCGGGCTTCACGCGATAGTCGCCGCGCGCCGGGTCCACAAAGTGTGCGTCGGCCACGATGGAATGTTCGTCGCGCCCGCTCTGCTGCTGCAATTGCGTCGCACGCTCGCCCGCCGTCGCGCCCGGTTTCTGCACGAGGTTGTAATCCATTTCCGCGCCCCACGGCGGACGGTGCATGTTCGCCGGATGATATTCCGTCCACACGATGTTGCGGCGGAAGATATCGCCGCACGCATCAAACCAAACGTGCGGATGATAGCCGTTGTCCACCATGATGTTGTTTTCCACCACGCGCCGGAAACCTTCGCGGTTCTTGATGCCGCCATGCAGGCAGAGATTATTTTTGATGATGTAATTGGATGAGCCGTCGTCGAGGTCGATGTCCCAGCCGTGATCGCAGCGCCAGCGATTGTTCGCGAGCACGATCGGCTTCACCACGTCGAGCAGCGGCAACTCCGGCGCCTGCTTTACCCACGCGTTGACCTCGCGAATGTCCGGTCGCCAGAAACGGTCGCGCCCCCACGAGTTGAACGAGCCGTGATCGCCGGTCTCCTTCACCGTGTCGAAGATGTCGCAAAACTCCACGACGTGTCCGCCCCAGCAGCCGTCGCCGATGTTGATGCCCGAGCGCGGCATATCGAAAATCGAGCAGTGCCGGACGGTGATGTTTTGTGCGAGATCGATCTCCACACCGGCTGATTGCTTCTCGACGCGGCCGGTCAGATGAATCAGGCAATCATCGACGAGGCAATCGGCGGGATAGTTGTTCGTTTTCGGCCCGGGCGTGCGGTCGATCTTCTCCAGCGGCTGAGTCTGGTCGTAGTTAAAAAGCGGGCTGCGCGCCGCCTGCGGGTCGCCGACAAAACAGATCCCGCTCGCGCCTGCTTTCGCGATGTGCGTGCCGCGAATGGCGACGCGGCGATTGTAGTTGTTGACGAAGATCGCGTTGCCGCCGACCTGGTCCAGAAAGCTCTCTTCCAGCGCGCAATCTTCCGCGCCGTTGAAGAAAATCGCGCCGCCGCGATAGATCGCCCAATCCGAGCGCACCAGCGGTTCCCGCGTCTCCATTACCGTTCGCGCCGCCTGCCGAAACGTCAGCCCCCGCAGCGAGATCCATTTCACCGGATGCGTTTCGTCGCCGCGAAACTCGACGAGGTTTCGCAGTCGCGTCGCCTCGATCACCGCGCGTTTCAAGTCGAGCCCGGCCGGCGGCTGGAAATAAAGAGTGTGCGTCTGCCGGTTGAGAAACCACTCCCCGGGCGCGTCCAGTTCTTCAAAAATGTTTTCGACGAAACGGATGTCGCGATGCGCGGCCGCGCCGCGATTGTTCTGCCAGCCGCCTTCGCGCTTCACCTCGTTGCCCTCCCTGCCGGTGATGCGCCACGTGAAATCGCCCCAGAGCGCCGGGTGCATCGCATGAAAGTAACCGCCCGCCGGGTTCGCCCAGCGCGCCGCCCGCGCCGGCGAGATCGCATCCGCGGCGAACCCGTCGAAGTATTGCGCCTTCGGATCGAAGTTCGGGTAACGCGCCAGGATTTGCCGCTCGCCGTTGACGAAGATTTCCTCCGTCTGCAAATCCGCCGGCACCTGCGCCTGGAAAATCCCATCCCGGAATGGCTGCCAGTTGAGCCCATCCAGCCGGATGCCGCCGCTGATCACCGGCTCTTCATTTTTGTAGTTCTGGAAAACGATCGGCTTCTCCTTCGTGCCGGAATCCCCGGCCGTGAACACCAGTGGCGCGGGCAGATAGTAAGTCCCGCCGCGCAGAAAAACGTCACCCCGTTTTTCCCGCACCGCCGATTGCGCGCGTTGCAGCGTGGCGAATGGTTTCTCCAGCGTGCCCGGATTCGCGTCGTTGCCGCCCGGAGAAACGAAATACGGCTGCGCGCTGGCACCGCACGCGGAAAGCAGCACCGCCGACGCGCAAAAGGAAAAGAGGCGCGTCTTCATCATCGGGAGCCCTTTGCCAAAAGCGGGCGCAATTCCGCCGCGTGCGGATCGGGAATTTCGAGCGGGAGTGTCATGCCCGATTTAAACCCGCGATTCTTTCCCGCCACAATCTCTTACTCCCGCCATCGCTCTTTTACCGTCGCGTGGGGCAGGGTGGCTTATGCTCTATCGCAGTATGCTTTTGTTGCGGCAAAGGATGAGCGGCGAATTGAGTTGAATGGTCCGCAATTCAATCCCCTTGGGATTGGTTGACGGCAAAGGTTGATTCGATGCGGTTGGGATTTCTGCGTGGAGGCAGTGCGCGTCTTTATTAGGTTATGACTTGGTTCATAGCATCTCAGTTTGATTGCTGCTGTGTCTGTTCAGCCCCTCGGCCCACCCCCGGAAGTGCTTGAATGGATAGGCAACTCCATTCGTTAACCGGCGGATTCTCTTGGACTTTTGGCGGCTCCTTTTTCTACCCTGCGCGGCGGTATTGCATTTGCGCTGTGAAAACGGGCAGCTTGATGCTGGTTACATTGATGGAGTCGCGGGTTTACCGCGATTATGAGCGTGACTTCGCGAGAGCCACGGACATGCCGTTGTCACTTCATCCGCCGGAGAGCCCCGGTCTCGTCCGCTTCACCCATGCTGAGCCGGCTTTCTGCACCTTGATGGCGCGTTCGCCCGGCACCTGCGGCGGATGCCGCGCCTTCCAGCGGCAGCTCGAGCACGGCGCGCAACAGACCCACCAGACGCTCCCCTGTTACGCCGGCCTGTGCGAAACCGCCGTGCCGGTGCGCGCTGGCGGACGGCTCATCGCCTTTCTCCGCACCGGCCACGTCCGGCTGCATCCGGCGCGCAAAAGCGGTTTCCGGCAGATTGCCAGGGCGCTGCTTCAGCTCGATCCCGGCATTGATTTGGAAAAAGCCGAAGCCGCCTGGTTCCGCACACCGGTCATCTCGCCGGAGCGTTACGCCGCCATCGTGCGCCTGCTCACCATCTTTGCCGGGCACCTCGGCCTGCTCGCCGAGCGTCTCCCGCTGCAACCCGCCGCGCACGAACCGAAAGCCGTCACCCGCGCCCGCGACTTCGTCGCCGCCCATTTCCGCGACGAACTCACCATGCCCGACGTCGCCCGCGCCGTGCACATGAGCGCCAATCATTTCAGCGAAACCTTCAAGCAAGCCACCGGGCTCGACTTCACCGATTACCTCGCCCGCATCCGCACGGAAAACGCGCGCACGCTCCTGCTCGACCCGCACCGGCGCATCGGCGAGATCGCCTTCGAGTCCGGCTTCCAGTCCCTCTCCCAGTTCAACCGCACCTTCAAGAAACTCACCGGCCAGTCACCGAGCGAGTATCGGGAAAAAATCGCGCGCGGAATGTAGACTGGAAAAATTCACGTGTTTGGATATTGCTGCCGGGCCTGTAAAATTACAGCCATGCAAATCGACGTTGTTGTCGTGCAAACTGACGAAGGTTTTGGCTGTTTCCTGTCCGGCGCTTCCCCGGCTGTCATTCACAAGGCGCCACGCATGTGGGGCGTCGGAAAACCGCTCCACAGATGCAAATGGCTCCTCGGGAGAAAAGGAGCAACCTCGACAAATCAGGACCGTGCCGACAGATTAACCCGTAGTCTACGACGAATGAATACAACATTCCTTCTCGTTTCGGTCTTAGGCCTGCTCTTGTGCAGTGCTTGTTTTGCGGAAGATGAAGCACGCAAACTTAATGAGGATGGTAATCCGCCTCGCGAGTGGCTGCTGCGTTACCATCTGAATCCCGATGATCCATCCATTGGCGACAAGGATAGTGACGGGGATCGTTTAACCAATTCTGAGGAATATCTTGCCGGCACCGATCCTACAGTAATGGATACCGACCATGACGGAGTAGATGATTGGCAGGATCAATATCCGACTGACCCACGGCGGAGTGCTGATATTCCCGTTCAATTTTTAGCTGTCTTGGATATCAGTGGCACGGTAACCGGCGGTCATGATGTAACGCATGTGGCTTTAGATGATGAAGGCAACGCGGCGTTTGGATTTTATAGCGGTGATAATGGCTTGGGAGAGCCGAGCGAGTATAAGGTCTATACATGGAAAGCGGGCGTGGCACATCTTTCACAGACTATCCAACTTCAGGGCTCAAGCTTTAAGATCAAAGGATTCGGCGAAGACTTCGTGCGTCTCTATCAACCATGGCACCTTCGGGCTAATGGTATGGTTTACGGAGGCACCTACGCAATTTCACAGCCTGGCGGTTCCAACATTTACCTGACCGGGCCTGCGTTTGCAGCTATCGGGAACAACACCGCAGATTTAAACGTGCCTTATCCTTACGAGTTCTCCCAACACTGGGGCGAAGGAATGCAGATCGCGCATACCTCCGACAAGGGTATTTGCGGTTACTTCTTTTATGATCTTATCCACGGCAAGCCACCTTTTGTTCCGCCGGTTCCATTCTCGGAGGCGGAAACTTTTCAGACTGCGGGCTTTGTTAAATGTAACGGCATCTACACGGTGTTTGATCCCATCGCTCCACCTTATATCCATGATACCACTGAGGTAAGAATCGTGCGTCAGAGTTTTATTCCTTCGGCGACGAACTCACATGGATGGGCCGCAGGTGTTGATCCGGCTGTCGAAAACATCGTGAAGCTATGGGATGGCACTACCTTGCGCGATTTAGGTCCCGGACGAGTCCTCGATATGAACGAGGAAGGCGATGTGCTCGGCACCGGTGATAAGGGAGGATGGTTCTGGCAAAACGATGGCAGTAATGGAAAACGCCTCCAAATGAACGAAATGGTTCCCCGGCTATACCGTCAGCAGATTCAAAAAATCGAAAACAAAGTATTCAGCAATCGCGATCATAACACTGACGGTCATCCTTTATGGTTCATTTTTTCTGCCGAAGATCTGGAAGGCGACGGCACTGGTAAGTGGGTCGAACGTGAATTTCGATTACACTATTCTCCTTTGGCGAAGGCGGATGAAACGGCGCAAGCGGAATTATTCGTGATGGAGTATCCGCCCGGCGTGAAAATAATCTCTTATTGAGTTCTTGTCCGCCAGCGTCCGAACCTCAGGCGACCACTGGCGACAGTAGAACCAAAAATCAGGATGCGCCTTGTGCTTCAAAGATCAGTGCATTTCCCTTTGGCATCGTCCTGTAAAACCTTCGCCCGCAACGCATCGAATTTATCCGCCGCGATGTCGGTTTCGATTTGACCAAATCGGGCGAGCCAACCGAGTCAATTCAGCCGGGAAATGGAGTCCATAAAAGCTCAATGCAGATTGGATGCAGATTGTAGCCCGATCATTTCCGTTCAGTCTTCGCCAGCTTTGTTTTCAGCACTTCGTCGATCTTTTGCGGATTGACCCAGAGACCTTGCTTGATCACGTAGAACCAATCAGTGCCAATCCCCTTCGGGCGAGTTTCAAATGTTCCTGCTATGCAGGGTTTTTTCGATACAACAGAAGACGCTTCTTTGATCGCAATTGTGCGGAAGCTTGGATCTTTTCCATTAAGAAGATATTCAACGTCCTTCTCGGTGCCAGCCGGCTTTATTTTCCCGTCTGGATATTTTCCAACGGGCAACCATGTGGAATTTGCCCCTTCCCACGTCGGGATATTCTTTATGCCATAGAATTCCCCAACTGGAGTAACCACGTGGCTGTATTCTTCGGGTAAATTTCGTCCTTTGTATAAGAGTCTTCCGTAGATATCTTCACTTTTTGTGCCGGGGTTCGCTACGCCGTATTTATACTCCCATCCGCTTACAGGATCAGCCCCAGAACAAACTCTCATCGATAGTATCAAGGCGGTTAGCCAATAGCTTGGTTTCATATTCTCTTTTCTAATTGTCGTTCGTCCGCGACTCCGCCGTGTAGATGCCGATGTGGCGCGCCTTCATCTTCAAACACAGACTTCCGGGTTCCCGCCACCCGCGATCACATCGTCGCTTCCACATGTATCGAAAAGCGTGCACTTAGCTTCGCACAAATGCACGTAGCTTCTCTCGATCCTTCAAGAAGACGCGGTCGTTACCATCAGGAGATGGTTTTTTCCGATTTTCACCGTCCAAGCGAACTTCAATGGCTTCTCGCCACTGCGACAGCCAGCTGTGCAAGTCAGTAGGTGTGACGAGTGGAAACGCCATTGCATCGCAGAAGAGTTCTGCGAATGCGACACCTTGAGGCTCCGTTGTCAAAATACGCCCGATAACTTTCTTCTTCGCCTTAGCGCAGTATCGCTGCCAGAGAATGAACGCGTAATCGGATTTTGGGGCTTCGCCGCCAAATAGCGCACCCATCATGTTGTCCTGCCCTCCGCTTTTTTGAACTGCAGCCTCATGACGAATATGGTCCTGAAGGCGCGCGGCCTTTGTTTCGGCGGCCTTGAAAACTTCGACGCCTCTGTGGTGGTTTGTTCCATAGACAAGAAAGTAGCGGATATCATCGCGCTTAGGTTCGAGAATGATTGCAGAGGAAACGTATTTGAAACCGCAGATTTGGTGCAGGCTTTTGCAATACTCTCGAACAAGTGCGTCGTGTTTCTCCGATGTCGGTGTTTCATCCAATATCCGGAGAACCTCATCGCGACCAAAGAGGCCTTTGAAACTCTCAGCGCGGTCTTCCTCAGCCAAAAACCGAATCATAAATC
Organism: Spartobacteria bacterium; assembly: GCA_021324395.1. Classification (GTDB taxonomy): domain Bacteria; phylum Verrucomicrobiota; class Verrucomicrobiia; order Chthoniobacterales; family Chthoniobacteraceae; genus JAJPJG01. The sequence continues at coordinate 57,652 of JAJPJG010000032.1, forward strand.
GGGTCATTAGATTCACAACGACCTCACTACCGCGCTCGTTGAGCAAGGGAGAAATTTCGGACATAGGAATGTCCGCCCATCCTTTCGGGTCGAGGAATACAAAGCGGAAAGCACTCTTTCCTGCCTCTCTGATGATTTTGTGAATGGCTGGTAGTTGAGACACGAATTGGCCACCGAGCGCGTCAACATGAAAGCCTGGCCGGTTAACTGAATCTGCGTAGGTTTTTAGCTTCGTGAACGCTTCCTGATTTTCTTCTACGAGCACGCATCGAACATTTAGCTTCTTGCCGCGCTCGGTTAAAGCTGTCGCCACATGACTCAATGCCGATGCAGCTATTCCGAACGACGAATCAGTGAAGTTTGGACTTTGCACGTCCCACGGTCCCGCGAAGCCGTCGACATAGACCAATGAATCCCATTGAGAACCGACCTTGTAACCCCATTCAGGAAGATACTCCTCCAGCAATGTATGCTTGATGTAGGCCTGCTCGCGTCCTCCTTCGTAAGCAGAAAAATCGATTTTAGGCATGAACGAACGAACGCCTCGCTGGCACCTCGTCCCATGTCGTTCCTGACAGGATACGCCCTGCTTCCTTTTTAGGTAATCTAACCATCTTAACAGGTCGTTCAGCCGGCAAGCTGATAACGCTGGATTTCGGCGACGTTCCTGCGATTTCGGCCGGGACCCAATGTCCCCATTGTTTGAAATGAAATGCAACGTCGTGCTTCTGGCACTGCTTCAGTAGCTGGGTCGCCCAATCTGGATGCATCGGCCTAGCGCCAGGGCCGCTTTCCCCGCCCGCAATAACCCAATCGATTGGTTGCAGTCCTTTCGCTCTAATCCAGCGAGACAAATCAATGCTGCCAAGCAGCGGTTCGCATGAAAGGAATCGAACGGCGGCCTTGTGCTGCAAGAGATGCGGCAATCGTTGTTCCGCGACCTTTTGATTTTCTACCGTTGTGCCTATCCAAACATTATCCGGCCATGCGTCCGCCTCCCACGGCACCATCCTTCCGATATTCTGTGGCCGCTTCGTGAGAAGTAGCCAGTCAAGTCTTGGAGTATCGGCGATGAGTTGCCAAAGTCGCGTGCGCTGATCGCCCAAGTCGGCGCGCTTTTCGAATACGTCAGCCATGCTCGCGCAAAAGACGCGCGCTCTACTTTTTCCTAGCGTGGCTTCCTCATTCCAAACGAGCGGCTCGCGCCAGTGGGCATCGCTAAAAAAACGGCGCGGCGATTTGCCACCCCAAAGCTGATGGCCCATGCGCTTTGCCCAAAGCTCGGCGTAGCAGTTGTCGCATGCCGGCGAAACCTTTGAACAGCCCCACCACGGGTTGAATGTATGATGTGTCCATTCAATTTGCGAATTTTTTGCCATCGTTTGTAGGGCTAGTGTAGTCGAATGCCTCAAAGTTTCTATCTCAATCTCGCTTAATTGCACGAGGTCGCTCGGCTTCGATGTGTTCCCGCTCGCAATCGTCGCCAAGGAAGTCAAAACTCTACCTTCGGTTCAAAGCACGCGCAGTAAAAAGTAAAAGCGGCGAAAAAAAGTAGCTATGCATCCGCAAAAAGAAACTACCTTTCCGCGGGACTTGGTTAAGTCTTGGTAAAAAGAAGGGAAGTTCTCTCAAGACTTCCTGAAGTGTCCGAAAAACTTCCCTATTTTTTCCGGAGAGTTACCGGAGTTTTGCCAGGACTTCGGGAAGTTTTCTGGAGACTTCCCTGTTTCTTCGGGAAACTTACTTCCGGCTTCTGAAGAAGTATGTCGGTTTTGCAAAAACTTACCTACTTTTTACGAAGACTTATCTCCTTCTTCACGGGAGTTATCTACTTTCTCCGGAGACTTACCTGTTTTCTGCCGGTCCCTGGATAAGTTCTGCCGTGGCTTGGGTGTTTTTTGCCGGGGCTTGGGTAAGGAACCGTAGAAATGCGCAGTTTTTCCGTAGAGATGCGGAGACGTCGTCCGGCAGTCGCCTTAGTTTCGGCGCAAATCTTACCAAAAAACTATGGCAAAAATCTCTATTAACTTCCTCAACGACGACTCCGACGCGGACCTGCTCGTGAATACCGGGCGGGTTCTGGATTCGATGACCAGCAACCCGAATTTCCCGACGCCGGATCCGACGCTGGCGGTGGTGGGCACGGCGCATGACGAATTTGACGCGGCGGTGAGCGGTCTCGATGGGAGCAGCGATGCGTTTGCGCTGCGCGATGTGAAGCGGGCGGCGCTGACGGCGGTGATGCGCGACCTCGCCGTGTATGTGCAAAAGGCGAGCGGCGGCGACCTTGTGAAAATTCTCAGCTCCGGCTTCCCGGTGCAAAAGGAGCGCCAGCCGGTGGCCGAGCTCGACCGGCCGCAAAACATGCGCTTGAGCCGTCCGGGCATGAGCGGCCAGCTCAAGGCGCGCTGCACGCCGGTGGATAACGCGGTGAGTTATCAATGGCGCTGGGCCACGACGACCGCGCCGACGAATTTCACGATGGTCGAGCCCCCGACCACGGCGGCGAGTGTGCTGCTCGAAGGCCTGACCCCGGGGGTTTACTACACCGCGCAGGTGCGCGCCATCGGCACCAAAGGCCTGATGAGCGAGTGGAGCGATCCCTCCACATTGATGGCGACGTAAGGCAGGGCGGATTCACAAATCCGGGATCGAGCCGAACTCGGTGGTCACAGAGGACGCGTTCGCGCAGGGCGCCGAAGGGCTCCGCCAGACCATACGACCGCGCCGAGGCCGACGATGACGAGGCTGACGGTGCCGGGCTCGGGAACGGCTTCGACGTTTAACCGGCCGAAGAGGCCGTTTTGCTCCGCGTTCGGGCCGGCGGTGAAGTAGAGCGCGCCGGCGTCGCCGAGGCTCACGCCGTTGCCGAAGGCGAGCGCCCAGATGCCGTCGATGGAGATGATGTTGCCATCGGGGTCGCGCAGGTCGTCGAGGAACGCGCCGGTGGCGGGGTCGAAGGCGGAGATGGTGCCATCGCCGAAGTTCGCGACGAGAAGGTCGTTGGCGAATCTGCCAAAGGTCCCGGGCGCGATGGCGACGCCCCACGGGGAGTTGAGCGCATTGGTCGCGTCGAAGTCGCGCAGCATCGAGCCGTCCTCGCTGTATTCGACCACATGCCCCAGGCCGGGGCCGCTGTTTTGCTCCATGCCCTCGTCGCCGTCGGGATTCCAGTCGGCGTAGGTGACGAAAAGATGGCCGGCGATGTCCTGCACATTAAAGGCGTGGAGCGAGCCGATGCTGGCGGGGGTCTGGAAATGATACGAGCCGGTGACGTCGTGCCACTGGTTGTCGAAGACCTCGATGGCGTTGTGGCGAAAATCGGTGGTGAAAAGGTGATTGCCGCCGGCGTTGATGTAGGCGGCGGAGCTAGCAGCGTTCGTGGTCATGGCGACGCCGGAGAAGACGGAGTTTTCCGGGTAGGGGAAATAGTTTGCCGTCTTTGAGTAATCGATGACGACCTTCGCGCTCGTCATCGCGGTGGCGGTGTTCGAGCGCCAGGCGTTGATGACGCCATCCTCGGTGACGAAGATGAACTTTGCCGAGCCGCTTGTGCCGCCGGAGATCGTCGTCGGCGGATCGGTGGAGAGGTTTTGCGCCGGCCCGGAAACGGCAAACTCGACAGGCTGCCCCGCGAAGTCGCTGGCGGCGTTGTAAACCTGGCCGGTGACAAACGCATGGCCGAGATCGGCGAAACCGGCTTCGTCGATGTCCACCAGCTTGAGGCCGTCCTGGTGCAGCGGGATGCCGTTCACGTCGCCGATGAATTCCGACGACGTGCCGGTCATCGCGTTGGAAATCCAGATGTGCCCGCCCGCGCCCGGCGGACGCAGCGCGAGCCCCCATGCGTCGATCATGTTCGGGTCCACGATCTGTGGGTTAAAGTCGGGGTTGTCGGAGACGAGATTGGTCTGGACGTAGGAGTTTTCCTGCGCGAATGCGGGCAGGGCGATGCCGATGAGGGCGAAGAGCGAAAGACGAAGTGTGCGCATGTGTTTTACCAAAAAGCCGCAATCAAACGGAGGGCTCCCCTAGGCGGGAAGCCCTCCGTCCTATGACCGAACCGGGACTAAGCCTTGCGAAGCTTGCGGCTTTTCATGCGCCAGACTGCGAGCCCGCAGCAGCCGATGACGAACGATGCGTAGGTGGATGGCTCGGGCACGGCTTGCGGGACGGTGCCGGCGACGAACATGTCCGAGATGTCGCGCGTGCCGTCCTGCGAGGCATTGGCGGCGTCGCCGAGGTAGCCGGACGCGGTGCTGGCGGAGACGCCGTAGATTTTCTGCAACGTCGCGAGGTCGGAGGAATGCGTGTAGTCGAGCGTGCTATTGTAAACGCCGCCGCTGACCTGGATGCCTTCCGCCAGCGACGAGATGACGATTTCCGTGAGTGTGTGCGTGAACGTATCGCGACCGGTGCCCTCGGTTTCGTCCGACCAGATCACGATCGCGCCGTTATTCTGGAATGCCTGCGACGCCATGATCTGCGGCACGACGATCGAGAGGAAATTGTCGCCCATCGCGATGCGGTTGCCGTCGGAGCCGGCTTTCCACGTGATGCCATTGTAGGTGAACGCAGTGCCCAGCGCCGTGTGCATGTCGTTGAATTGATCGGGCGTGATGAGGTTGTATTTGCCGACATTGTTATTGGTCAGGTCGGTCTGGAGCTGCTGGAGCGGCGCCCAATGGCCGACCTGCGGATTGGTCGGGCTGAAGTTCGCGCTGCCGCTGCTGCCGTTGGTGTCCTCGAAGAAGAGCGTGCCGTCGTGCTTCGCGGCGAAGTCATATTGATGGCTGCCGTTGTAGGGATTCGTGTAGCTCGCGGATGTGCCGCTGAAGCTTTTGAGCGGAACGGTCCATTGGCTGGAATTCGCGACCGTGCTGGTAAGGCTGGCGCTGCCCGGCTGGTTGACGGTGCCGCTGTTCGGTGTCAGGTCGATGTCCTCCTGATATGATTTCCACGAGATGCCGGCGTTTTGCAGCAAGCCGGTAAGGTGCTGCGGCGCGGTGCCGCCGTTGTTGGTCTTGATCGCGGCGACGCTGCCGTTGCTCGCGGCGTAGGGATCGTTGTCGTTCAGCACGCCGTAGTTGCTGCCCGCTTCCTGCCAGACGTAGTTCGGCTCCGAGGGATGGACGCTCGGCGGAGTGCCGGTTGGCGTTGAAAGCACGCTGTGATAAGCGCTCGCATACGAAACGCCCGCGGTGATGCCGCTGTTCGCCGTGATCACCGGGCTGTAGCCGGATTGATACGAGTAGGTCTGCGTGCCTGCATCATATTTGTAGTTGATCAGGCTGTTGAGATAGGGCGCGGCCGCGTTCTGAAACAGAGCCGCGAAGCCGCTGCCGTTTGTCACACCGGCGTTCGCGCCGGAGGTGGTCATGGTTCCTTCACCCGCCGGCTGGGTGAAGTTGTGATTTTCCAGCTCGATGTAAAAAACGTCACCGAGTTGTTGCGCCTTCGCCGGGGACGCCGCGAGCGCGCCGGCCAGGCAGACGCCGAGGGCAAGCGCCGCACGAAAAGCGCGGGAGGTTTTTGACTTATTATCAAATGAGTATTGCTGCTGAGTGATTGTTTTCATTGCGTAACTTCAATGGATGATTGGTTGCTGATGTGTTGTTTTCCTTTTGCCGATAAAATGTTCGGCGCATCCGTTGAAGCCGCGGAAGCCCGCTCCGGTAAACGAGAAAATAGAAACGATTTGGCGACAATTGTTACGTCGCCGTTACAATTGCGCCGAATGTGGCGAACGCGTGTCGATTGTCACAAAACTGTGTCGGTTATGACGATTCCGTCACAATCCAATCCTCACATTCCGCGTGAAAACATCACGCCTGCCGCGCAGTGCTTAAAGATCCGAAATCGAGCCGAACTCGGGATCGAACAGCCGGCGGTAGGTGCGGATCAGCTCGGAGTCGGTCATCGCGGAAATGTGGTCGCAGAGGATGCGCTCGGGCGTGGCGCTGTCGAGGAGCCGGGCTTCGATTTCCGGTGCGAGAAGGCGGGCGGGTTTGCCTCCGGCGTAGGCGTCGCGCAATGCGCCGAACAGCTCGCCGAGGATGCGGCGGCCTTTGAATTCGAGCTGCTTGATCTGAGGCGTCTGGAAGATGAGGTCGATGGCGATGCGCTTGTAAAAGCGGATGCGCTCTTTTGTTTCATCATCGACGGCGAGGGTGAACGCATGGCGATTTGTCGGCGCATCAGCCTCGCGGGGCTCGAGGCGTGTGGCGTGGATGCACCTGCCGATCTGGCCGGCGAAGGTGCGCTCGACGGGGCCGGCGAGGAGCGCTTTTTTTAGCTCGTCGAGCCAGCGGCTTTGGGAAGGGTCGAGCGTCCGGCCGCGCTGCCAGCGTTCGAGATGGTCGAGCGTGATGAACTTTGCGTTCACGCCATCGACGATATCCATCAGGCCGTAGGCGACGTCGTCGGCCCAATCCATGATCTGGCACTCGATGCTCTTTTCGCCGCCGCCGACCCATGCGACGACTTCGGCCTGCTCGGGATAAACGAAGTGCGATTTTTCCGCGCCGGTGAAGACCTGCTTGTATTTCAGCACGCCGTCGAGGAGGGCGCGCGTCGGTTTCATCCCGCCGTCGCCGAAAAGCAGCTCGGCCAAAATGCGGAGTGTCTGCGCGTTGCCCTCAAAGCCGCCGTGGCTTCGCATCACGTCGTTGAGCGCGGCTTCGCCCGCGTGGCCGAACGGGGGATGGCCGATGTCGTGCGCGAGGCAGCAGGCCTCGACAAGATCGGCATCGATGTAAAAATCGTCGCGCAGCAGTTCGCTTTTGCGCCGGAGATGCTGGCAGATGCCGCGCCCGATTTGCGCGACCTCAAGCGAGTGTGTGAGGCGGGTGCGGTAGAAATCGTATTCGCCGGAGTGGAAGACCTGCGTTTTCGACTGCAACCGGCGGAACGCGGCGGAGAAAAGCACGCGATCGCGGTCGATCTGGAACGGCGTCCGCTCGTCGTCGCTGCGGTGCGTGCGCGGGCGGGGGAAAGTCGCGAAATCGAAATCGCGGTAAAACGTATTCTCGGTTCTCAACGCGGAGGCAAAATGGCGCGTTCCGGCGCGGGAAGCGACGAAAATTTGGCTCCGGGGCAATCCTTTAAACAAGCGAGGCGCAAAAGCTGCTGAAATGATGGCTCATGACCATTCTCCTCGGATGCAAAATCATCGGCGGCCTGCTCGTCAGCGTCGCCCACCGCTACATCGTGCGCGTGGCGAAAAAAGAGGGACTGTGGTGGGGAATCGCCGCGATGTTCGTGCCGGGCTTCTCGATCTTCTTCGCGGTGCTGCATCGCGTCGATTTGAAGAAGCCGCTCGTCGTGCAGGTGTGCGGTTTCACGCTCCTGCTCGCATCGTTCACGATCATGGCGACGAAGACCGCAACGGAGACGTCCGCGCTCGTCGCCGCTGCGAAAAAAACCGCCGCCGCCGAAGACGCGTCCACCGCAACCGAAGCGGCTACGCCGGCGCCGCAGGTCGAGACATTGGAACAAAAGACTGCGCGCTTGAACGCATGGTTCAAGCAGCTCGAGGCAAAGCGGGCGACGTTGAAAACCACGTCGCAGGTCAACGCCTTTAACGCCGAGACGAAGCAATACGAAGCGCTCATGCGCGAAGTGGAGGAGCAGTCGCGCAATGCTTCGCCCGCCGATCAGGTGGCTTACTTGACCACGTGGTATCAAGCGCTGAACGCCAAGCGCGCAAAGCTCGACCCGAATGACGCTGCAGCCGTGCACGCTTTTAACGAAGAAGCCGCGCGTTACCAGGCCGCGCTGCACGCGAAGAACAATCCGCCGCCGGCACAAGTCGTCGCGAGCGCGAAATAATCAGACGCGCCCGAGAACGATGCAGGAGTTGATGCCGCCGAAGCCAAAGGCGTTGCTCATCACGTAGTTTAACTTCTGCTTTCGCCCGGCGTTTGGCACCACGTCGAGGTCGCACGCCGGGTCGGGAGTCTGCCAGTGCAGCGTCGGCGGAACGTATTCATGCTCGATCGCCAGCGCACAGAGCGCCGCCTCGATCGCGCCGGTCGCGCCAAGCGGGTGCGCGGTGTAAGCCTTCGTTCCGCTGACGGCGAGCTTCGAGGCGTGACCGTCGAAGACGGCCTTGATGCACTCGCACTCGTTCGAGTCGTTCATCTGCGTCGAGCTGGCGTGGGCATTGATGTAATCGATTTGCTCCGGCGCGACCTGCGCATCGGCGAGCGTCGCGCGCATGCAATCGGCGACCGCTTCACCGCCAGGCAGCGGCGATGTCATGTGATACGCCTCGTTGTTCAACGCGTAGCCGAGCACCTCGGCGTAAATGTGCGCTCCGCGCCGCAGCGCGTGTTCGTATTCCTCGACCACCACACTCGCCGCGCCTTCGCCCATGACGAAACCATCGCGCGCGAGATCGAACGGCCGGCAAGCGGTGTGCGGATCGTCGCCGTTGTAGCGACTCATCGTTTTAATGAAATCGAATGCGCCAAACGTGAGCGGACTCAGCGGCGCCTCGGCCGCGCCGGCGACGATCACATCCGCCATGTCGTCGCGGATGTAACGCAATGCTTCGCCGACGGAAATCGTGCCGCTCGCGCAGGAGTTCGAGTTCGTCGTGCCGACGCCGCGGAAGCCGCATTCGATCGCGATGTTCGAGTGCGCGGAACCGCCGAAGACTTGCAGCGCGAGTGTCTGGTTTACGCCGCGCGCGCCTTTCTTTAAAAAACGTTGATGCTCGCTCTCCGCGTTGGAAATGCCGCCGAGCGCAGTGCCGAAGCTGACGCCGGTGCGCGACTGCGGGCGTTCGCGCGACCACGCGAGATTCGCGTCGTCGAGCGCGAGCAGCGCGGATGCGACGGAAAATTGCGCGTAGCGGTCGAGGCGCTTCAACCGGTGCGGCGGGAAAAATCGCGCCGGATCCCAGTCGCGAATCTCGCCGCCGTTGTGCGCGTGCAGCTCGCTCGTGTCGAAACCGGTGATGCGCGTGATCCCGCTTTTGTGCGCGAGAATGCCGCGCCAGAATGCGTCCTTCCCGATGCCGATGCAGGTGATCGGCCCGATGCCGGTGATGACTGCGCGCCGTTTAGTTTTCATTTTCCAGATACCGTTTCATGCAGTGCAGCGTCTTGTTCGCGATGTTCTCGATGAAAAATCCGCCGATGATTTTGTCAGCAAGCGGAGCGAGAGCCGGCACGCGGAATTGCAGGTCGTGCCTGATCTCCACGTGAACGCCCTCGGGCGTCTCGGTGAAAGTCCAGACGACGTCCATGCCTTTGGTGAAGGCTTTTAAGTGACGAAAGCGCACCTCGCATTGATCGCGATCGATGATTTGTTCCGAGATCCACGCGATTGGAATGCCGGAGCGGGATGCGGCCATTTTCACGACGTTGCGCGTCGGCGTTTTTTCAAAAAAATGGATGTAGCGATAGTGCGGCAAAATACGCGGCCAGAGCTCGAGGTTCGCCGCCGTCTCGAAAATCCGCTCGCGCGGAGCATGCATGAGAATCGAGTTGCCGGTGTGCATTTTTGAAACTTGGGTCCGCAAAAAACAGCTGTCGAGCGCGAAGGCCGCACTTTCGCGCAGGCATCGCGGCAGCGCAACGAGAGCGCGCTATTTTCTTTTTACGGATTTTGTTAAATCATCGCCGCCGATGGATGCCTTTTCGCAAAACCCGTTCGCGCTGCTCACGCTGATCGCCGCGCCGGCGATTCTGACCAACGCGACCTCGGTGCTCGCCCTGAGCACGAGCAACCGCTTTCTCCGCGCGAACGAACGAATGCGCGATCTGACGACGCAACTCGAATCGGCCAACCTCACGCGCGAACATCGCTCGCTGCTGATTTCGCACGTGAATCGCGTGGAGAAGCAGGCGCTCGCGCTGTTGAGCGCGTTGCACGGCGCGTATGTCTCGCTCGGATCGTTCGCTAGCGCGAGTTTGATTTCGGTCGTCGGCGCCGGGCTGGCGACGATGTCGTTTTCGTGGCTGGTGCATGCGATCGAGGCGCTGGCGCTGCTCATCGGCTTCGTCGGCGCGGGCGGGCTGGTCTGGGGATGCGTGCATTTGTTTCGCGCGACGCAATCGTCGATGATCACGATGTCGGAGCAGGCGCAGTTCATTCGCTCGCGCGAACGGCATTTCGAAATCGAAAACGCGTGATGGCTTTCCCATTGACGCGACTCTTCGCGCTTTTACACTCCGGCAAATGATCGCGTTGATTCGAAAGCTGTTCTGGCTCGCGCTGTTTGTGGTCTTCACGTTTTGCTTCGTCGTCATTTTTGAGCACGGCACGTCGAATTTCTCGCAAAACGCGCAAGTCGAAATTCAGGCGTTGCAAAAAGCATTCGGCAAAATCAATCGGCCGAAAGATACCAGCGACAAGATCGGACAGTAAACACGGTGAAAATAGTCCGCTACGCGGATCCAAAAGACGAAATCCACTACGGCGCGCTGGATGAAAACGGCGTCGCGCGCCGCATTCTCGGCGATGTGTTCGGCGAGTTCGTCGTGACGTCCGAAGCCGCGCGCATCCACAAATTGCTCGCGCCGCTGAAGCCGGTGAACATTTTCTGCATCGGCCTGAATTATCGGCGGCACGCGGACGAAACCGGCGCGCGTATCCCCAGCTTTCCGGTGCTTTTCATGAAAGGCATCAACGCGGTGCAGAATCCCGACGATCCGATTTTGCTGCCGTCGCACCTCGCGAGTTCGCAGGTCGATTACGAGTGCGAGCTCGTCGTCGTGATCGGCAGACGCTGCAAAAACGTGCGCGCCGCCGATGCGCTGCACTACGTGCTTGGTTACACATGCGGCAACGACGTCAGTGCGCGCGATTGGCAAAAGGACTGGGGCGGCTCGCAATGGTGCCGCGGCAAAACATTCGATACCTTCGCGCCGATCGGCCCATGCATTGTGATGCCGGATGAAATTCCCGATCCCGACAATCTCGCGATCAAAACAACGCTCAATGGCGAAGTCGTGCAGGACTGCAACACAAGCGACATGATTTTCAACGTGCCGGCGCTGATCGAGTTTCTCAGCGGAAGCACGACGCTGCTGCCGGGCACAATCATTTTCACCGGCACGCCGCACGGCGTCGGCATGGCGCGCACGCCGCCGCTTTGGCTGAAGCCCGGCGATAGCGTGACGGTCGAGATTGAAAAAATCGGGAAGCTGACAAATCGCGTCGAGCGCGAGCACGTCTAGCCGAGCGCACCGAGAATGGCATCGCCCATCTCGCGCGTATTCACGCGCTTCGTGCCCTCGGTGAAAATGTCGCCGGTGCGATAACCGGCGGCGATCACGTTGCGGACGGCTGCGTCGATGGCGCTGGCGGCGTCGTTTTCGCCGAACGAATGGCGCAGCATCATTGCAGCGGAGAGAATTTGCGCGATCGGATTCGCGATGCCTTTGCCGGCAATGTCAGGTGCGGTGCCGCCGCTCGGTTCATACATGCCAAAGCGGCCGAGCGGCGTTTCTTTCACGCCAAGGCTGGCGCTGGGCAGCATGCCGAGCGAGCCGGCGATCATCGCCATTTCGTCCGAGAGAATGTCGCCGAACAAATTTTCCGCGAGCACGACGTCGAATGCCTTCGGGTTTTTGATGAGCTGCATCGCGGCGTTATCGACGTAAAGGTGGCTGAGTTCGACGCCCGGATATTGCTTCGCGATTGCAGTCACGGTCTTGCGCCAGAGCACGCCGTTTTCGAGCACATTGGCTTTGTCGATCGATGTGAGTTTTTTCCGGCGTCCCTGCGCGGCGCGGAAAGCGACGTGCGCGATGCGCTCGATCTCACTTTTTTTGTAAACCATCGTGTCGACCACGACGGTGTCGCCGTTTTCCTCGCGAGTAAATTTCGGCTGGCCGAAATAAAGGCCACCGGTCAATTCCCGCACGCAGAGCACGTCGAAGCCGCCAGCTACGATGTCGGTGCGCACCGGTGAAGCGTGTGTCAGCTCGGCGAAGCAAACGGCCGGGCGAAGATTCGCGAAGAGGCCGAAATGTTTGCGCAGCGGGAGCAGGGCGGCGCGCTCGGGTTGCTCGTTTGGCGGGAGCGATTCCCATTTCGGTCCGCCCACCGAGCCAAATAAAATCGCATCGGCTTCACGACAGGCCTGCAGCGTGTCGTCGGGAAGCGCTTTCCCGTCGGCATCAATCGCCGCGCCGCCGACGCGTTTTTCGGTAAAGGCAAAATTGAGCGCGAATTTTTTGCCGACAGTTTCGAGCACGCGAAGCGCCTCGGTCATCACTTCCGGCCCGATGCCGTCGCCTGCGAGAACTGCAACTTTGAAAGACTTCATAGGGAACGCAGAGAATGCAGAATGGGCAACAAAAGTGCAAAGCCCGACTTTTCGATTTCCTCCTTGCGTGCCAAAACAATACGCGCCACGCGGGTTACACGTGGCGCGCAAAGTTGCCCGGCTTCCCCGGCCGGGCGCCCAGAGAGTTCCCGCTATTTCTCGCGGTCGTAGGTGCTGACTTTATAGCTGATTTTTTCCGGCGCAATCGGTGTGCCCGGTTTCGGGTAATCGGCGGCGGCCGAGCGATTTGCGGTCGGCACGAGGCGAATCGCGCCTTTCGCATTGTTACGCCAGCCGTTCGGGTCGGCATATTCCTCGCCGCTATGGTGCAGGCCGTTGACTTGATCTTCGAGGCCAGTGCCGTAGCCCGACTTGATGATCGTTGGCGTAACGAAGACGAGAAGATTGCGTTTGGTGCGCTGATTTAAGCGTTCTTGAAATGCGTAGCCGAGGATCGGAATATCGCCAAGCACCGGCACTTTTGTGCGGCCCTTTGTTATTTCATCCTGTAACAAACCGCCGATCGCGAGCGTGTCGCCGCTCTTGATGAGCACGTTCGATTCGAGGTTGCGCTTGTCGATGATCGGGCTGGTGACGGTCGCTCCGGCAAAGGTGAACACCGAGTCGCCGACCTTGTTCGAAATTTCCGGCTTCACCAGCATTGTGACGAAGTCGTCTTTGTTAATAGATGGCTGCACTACGAGTGTATTACCGAATTCCTTGTCCTGGAATCCGCCGAATACAGCGGTCGCGGTCTGCTCGTTGAAGTTCAACTGCGGCACCGGCTGGTTACGCGTGATTTTGATCGTCGCTTGCTGGTTGTTCGCGGTGACGACACGCGGATTCGCGAGAAATTCCGCATCGCTGTCTTCATTGAGCAAACGCAGCGTCAATTGCATTTGTGGAGCGGAAAGAATCGCAAACTGTCCTCCTAGCGCTGAGACCATGCCTGCGAATGGATTCCCATTTTTAGGATGGCCCAAAAAATCCAATCCTTGAAGGACCCCGTTGCTGGTTTTTACTTCAGGAAGGGCGGACGGCACGACAACCGGGCTCACTGCTCCAGTGGTTGGGTTTGTTTGTAAATTGATAGTCGAAGAACCAAGGCCGCTGCCTGCATAGCGAAATACTTGCGGGCTCTGCGAACCGCCGACAATACCCGCCCAATTCAAACCGTAACTTTGTTTTGGATTCGCGGTGACTTCAACCAGACGCGCTTCGATCATGACCTGCTGTGTCGGCTTGTCGATTGTCTCGAGGAAAAGCGCGATGTTTTTCAGATTCGAGCCGACTTCGCGGTAGAAAATCGTGTTGGTGCGCGGATCGAACTGCGGTGCGATTTTGCTCTGGAGCTGCGCGGTCAGGAGCGGCGCGACTTTTTCTGCGCTGCCGTAGGAAAACGTGTAGAACGCGCTCTGCGTCGGCTCGGATTCCTTTTCCTCTTTGGTCTTGATGTAATAAACGCCCTCCTGCTCGTCCATGATCAGGCCTTTCGAAGTGACGATGATCTTGATCGCTTCGATCGGCGTTTTGTCCTCGAGCCGCATTGTGACTTTCAGCGGCGGCTGCGCGGAATCGACTTTGTCGCTCACAACGAGGTTGATCTTTGCCTGGCGTGCGAGCAGGCGCAGCACCTGGCTCACGTCGTCGCCTTGAAATTCATTGAGCGCATGCGCTGATGTGCCGTTCGAGCTGCCGAGCGCGGTTACGTTCGTCGCGGCCGGCGCGATCGGAGTGGCATCGGGTGCAACAGGCGCAGCTGGAACCATCGGCGCTGCAGCCGGGCCGACAGCGCTGATCGGCGGTTCGATCGGAGCGGGTGTTTCCGGCGTGGCTGGTGCGGGATTGGCCGGCGCATTCGATGCGACCGGCGCGGGGGAAGGCGCCTGCTGCGCTGTCGCTGAGAGCGAGAGCGCGCAAAACGCGGCGAGTGTAAAATTGAGTTTACGCATTTGTCTGGGCTTCCTTTTGAAGGTGTGCCCCCTAAAAAGCAGGAAGCAGACCAGCCCGTGCGCAGTCTCACTTTTTCTCGCAAAAACGCATTTCCACAGAAGCAAATAGCGCTCTCAACTTTGCGCAAACTGCAATAAAACGCGGGTTTTTACAGCGCCGATTGCGCTGCGGAAATGAATGCGCGCATCTTTTCGCGATCCTTGCGTCCCGGCGCGCTCTCGACTCCGCTGGCTACATCGACAGCAAACGGACGCACGCGCCGAACGGCTTCAGCGACATTTTCCGCAGTTAAACCTCCGGACAACACGAGTTTTACCTGCGGATTTTCGCTCGCGAATTTTTCCGCGAGCGCAAGATCCACCAATTTTCCCGTTCCGCCAAACTGACCGGCGGAAAACGCGTCGAGCAAAATCCACGGCGTTTGAAAGCGCGCGACATTTTCCAGCGTCGCAGCATCACGCGCGGCTACCGCTTTGAAAAACTGCAAACCGCGCCTGGCAAAATGCGCGCAAAAATCTGCGTCTTCGTCACCGTGCAACTGCACAGCGTCGATGAACGGCAGCGCGAAAACCTCATCTGTTTCCGAGCGCGTCGGATTTACCATTACTGCGACGCGCGTAACGAACGGCGAAAGTTCGCGAATCCAATTCGATTCCTCGCGCAAATCGATGAAACGTTTCGAGCCGGTGAAAAGATTAAAGCCGAGCGCGTCGGCTCCGAGTTCGATCGCTGCTTCCGCATCGGCGCGATTCGTCACGCCGCAAATCTTGACGCGAACACGGCTCATTGCACGCCGGGCTGGCGGTCGACGTTCGCAAATTCGAGGTGCGGGATTTTGCTGACGAGTTCCACAAGTCCGTCCTGCCATTCCTTGCGAACCCGCTCCAGGTAAGGATCTCCGTCTTCGAGACGCATGCGATATTTCACCGTAAGCGAGTCGCGCTCGTAGCAGAAAATGTCAAACGGCGTTCCAACGGAGAGATTGCTCTTCATCGTCGATTCGAGCGAGAGCACGCCAAATTTCAGCGCTTCAACGAGCGATGTCTCGTAGTGAAAACCGCGATCGAGAATTGGTTTGCCGTATTTGAATTCGCCGATCTGCAAAAACGGCGACTCGATATCGGCGTGAATGGCGTTGCCTTGCGGATAAACGTGAAAAATCTGGTGCGGCAAGCCGGCGATTTGTCCGCCGACAATGACGTGGATGTTGAAACTAAAACCGTCGGCCTGCAGCGCAAGGCGATCGAGCCGCTCGACCTGTCGAATCTTCGAGCCGACGTAGCGCGCGGTTTCATACATCGTCGGCTGATTCAGCAAATGCGGCAGTTCCGGATCGGTTTCTCCGCGCGCGATGTCTTCGTCAATGAGCGACATCACCGTTTGCGTTAGCGACAAATTTCCAGACGTCATCAAAGAAATCACGCGCTGCCCGTCGCGTGCATGAACGCGCATTTTCGGATGAATCGTGATGTTGTCGACGCCCGCGGTCGTGCGCGAATCGGACAAAAAGACGATGCCTTGCCGGCACAAAGGACTGAGGCAATAAGTCATGGCTAAATGTCGATCACGCGACCACGCACTTGTTTCACTTGCGAATGATGCGTGATGATCTGCACGCGTCCGCTGCTGTCTTTGAAAAACGCGCTTAGCAGCCAGCTCACGATCGAAATCAGCAGCGCGCCCCAAAACGCGCTGCCGAACGTGTCGACTTGAAAACAGGGCACGATGCTGCCGACGAGTTTCAGCATCAGCGCGTTCACGATCAAAATGCCGAAACCGAGCGTGAACAAAATAAACGGCAAACTCAGCAGCAGCACGACGGGCCGGATAAACGCATTCACGATTCCGAGCAGCAGCGATGCGCCGAGCAAGCAGCCGGCGCCTTCGTAGCGGATGCCGGCGATCGGGGCGGCTATAAAAACGGCTACCGTGGTGATCAGCCAGCGAATGACAAAAGCTTTCATGTTTTTCCAAAGATACCTAACCACCTGCCCGAAGCCAACTTTCCTCGGCGACAAAAAAATGGATGGACTGCCATTGGCAAACCCCTAAAATTTCGCGCTTCAAATGCGGGGCGCATAACGCGTCCGGCAGGGAAAAATCTATCATTTAGATCATTATGGGAAAAAAAACAGCAACGGTTAAACCAGTAACGGATAACGGCGACGCGCCTGCGAAGCCTGCCGCCGCACGCGCGACCGCGCCGAAAAAAGCAGCGGCTCCAAAGGTGGCAGCAGCGAAAAAAGCGGCGTCTCAAACCGCGATTTCGCCTGACGACATTGCACTGCGCGCTTATTTCATCGCCGAAAAACGGCAGGCGCAGGGTCTGCCCGGCGATGCGCATCAGGACTGGCTCGAAGCCGAGCGTCAACTGCTCGCGGAAGCCAAAAAGAAGTCCGCGAAAAAAGCGGCTCCGAAAAAACCAGCGGTCGCCTAAACCGGCTGTCGGCTACGCGCCGAGTAATTCGGATACCTTATCGCAGAGCCGTTCGATACTGAACGGCTTCGCGAGCAATCCGCGCACGCCCGGTTCGCGCAAAAGCTCCTGCGCTTTTTTCTGCGCAGCGTTGCCGGACATCAAGATCAGCGGCGGCAGCTTGCGGCCATGCGGCGGCGCGATTCCGTAAAGTTTCGTGATCAATCCATAAAGCACCGCGCCGTCGATCCCCGGCATGGAAAAATCGAAGATCAGCAGATCGAACGGTTTTTTCAAAATCAGCTCGAAGGCATACTCCGGGTTCGGAGTCGTCTCGACTTCGCAGTTCATCAGCGCAATGAGCGATTCGCGGACGAGTCGCAGGATCACGACGTCGTCATCGACCACCAAAACGTGCTTCGATTTATCGGCCACGCGTTTTGCGTAGCAAACCGTGCGCGGCGTGCAAGGCGAATCGTCAAGGCGGAAGATAATCGCGCGCCAGTTCGGTAAGCGCGCGCACCTGCTGGCACTCCCAGTTCTCGTCGCGCGCAAGCTCAGACGCGAGCAGGCGCGCGACACGCGGCGCCATTTCGATGCTCGCTTTTGCGTCGAGAAAAAGCGCGCGCGTTCTTCGCGCCAGCACGTCTTCGACAGTTCGCGCCATTTCACAGCGTGCGGCGAAAAGCACGTCGCCGGAGCGATACGGCAGACCCGCGTGGAGTAATTCGCTTTGTTCGGTGTTGCAGCGATTGTTTAACCGAACGTTTTTTGTTCCCGAGGCACGTTTTTCCAACTCTCCGACCTTCGCCGCGGCATCGATTGCATCTTCGCCCATTTTGCGAAACGTCGTCCATTTTCCGCCGGTGATCGTCACGAGTCCGCTGCGCGAAATTTCAATTACGTGATCGCGCGCAAGCTTCGATGTTTGCTGCGTTTCCACGTTCTTAACGAGCGGACGCAATCCGGCAAACACGCTCAGCACGTCGGCACGTGTTGGATTTTTCGTGAAATAACGCGTGATGTGCTCGAGCAAAAAATCGATTTCCGAATCGAGCGGGCGCGGCTCCGGCGCAATCTCGCGCACGGGTGTATCCGTCGTGCCGACCAGCAAGCGGCCAAGCCAGGGAATCGCAAACAACACGCGGCCATCATCCGTGCGCGGAATCATCAGCGCCGCATCGCCCGGTAAAAAAGATGCCGGCAACACAATGTGCGCGCCCTGGCTCGGCGCGAGCATTTGCGGCGCATTCGAATCGTCGAGCCGCCGCACCGAATCGGAAAAAACGCCGGTGGCATTGATCACCACGCGGGCTTCGATTTCGTTTTCCGTGCCGCTTTCAAGATCAACCGCGCGGACGCCGCAAATGCGCTCGTTTTGTTTTAGCAACGACGACACGCGCACGTAATTCAGCGGCACGCCGCCGCGTTCGGCGATGGCTTGCATCACGGCAATCGCAAGCCGCGCATCATCAAATTGCGCGTCGTAATAAAGTTCGCCGCCGCGCAGATTTTGCGGATTGAGCGAAGGTAAATGCGCGAGTGTTTTTTCGCGGGAAAGCATTTGCGGGCGCGGCAGCGTGCCGCCTGAGAGCAAGCCATAAAGTCCGAGCCCGATTGCGTAATACGGCTTTTCCCACCAGCGATAACCCGGCACCACAAACGCAAGCGGCTTCACCAACTCAGGAGCATTGCGCAAAAGCAGCTCGCGTTCGCGCAGCGATTCGCAGACGAGCGCGAGATTGCCCTGGCGCAAATAACGCACGCCGCCATGAATCAGCTTTGTGCTGCGGCTTGATGTCGCGCATGCAAAATCGCCGCGTTCCAGCAGCAGCGTGCGATATCCGCGCGTCACCGCGTCGAGTGCCGCGCCGAGACCGGTCGCTCCGCCGCCAATCACGAGCACATCCCAGCGCTCGCCGCGATCCGCGACACGCGCAAGCAGTTCCGCGCGGTTCACGATTTCGTCCGCGCGAGCGCTTCATTCCAGCCCGCGCGCAACTCAGCTCGTCCCGCATCGCTCATGCGCGGCTCGAATCGCTTCGCGACGCGCCATGTTTGCGCGAGTTCCTCTTCGCTTTTCCAAACTCCCGTCGCGAGTCCCGCGAGAAACGCCGCGCCGAGCGCAGTCGTCTCGCTCGTTTGCGGGCGCACCACCGGCACACCAAGCAGATCGGCTTGAAATTGCATGAGGTAATCATTCATCGATGCGCCGCCATCCACGCGCAGCTCGCTTAAATTCGCGCCGCTGTCACGCTGCATCGCGTCCAGCACATCGGCAGTTTGATAAGCAATCGAGTCGAGCGCCGCGCGCGCGATATGAGCCGAGGTCGTTCCGCGCGTCAGCCCGCAAATCACGCCGCGCGCAGCCGAATCCCAATGCGGCGCACCGAGTCCGGCGAATGCCGGAACAAAATAAACACCGTGTGTGTCATCGACGCTTGTCGCGAGCTGCTCGACCTCCGCGGACGATTTGATCACGCCGAGTCCATCGCGCAGCCATTGCACGACTGCGCCGGCGATGAACACGCTCCCCTCGAGCGCAAAATCACTGCGTGCGCCGATTTTCCATGCACTCGTTGTGAGCAGGCGATTCGACGACACAATTGGCTCCGGGCCAGTATTCATCAGCATGAAGCAGCCGGTGCCGTATGTGTTTTTCGCCATGCCGATGCGCGTGCAGCATTGGCCGAAAAGCGCCGCCTGCTGATCGCCCGCGATTCCCGCGATCGGAATGCCGAGCTCGCTTTCGCCGAGAATTTCGCTCGATGCACGGACTTCCGGCAGCATTTCGGGCGGCACGTCGAAAAGCGCGAGCAGTTGCTCATCCCACGCGTTGTTTCGAATGTCGAACAACATGGTGCGGCTCGCATTCGTGACGTCGGTGACGTGCAACGCGCCGCGCGTGAGTTTCCACACGAGCCACGAATCAATGGTGCCAAATGCGAGTTCGCCGGCGAGAGCGCGCGCCCGCGCATCCGGAATGTTGTCCAAAATCCAGCGCAATTTCGTTGCGGAAAAATAAGCATCGATGACGAGGCCCGTTTTTTCCGCGATCATTTTTTCAAAACCATCGCGCTTGAGTTCTTCGCAAAATTCCGTCGTGCGCCGGTCCTGCCAGACGATCGCGTTGCAAACCGGCTCGCCTGTTTCACGATCCCACACAAGCGTCGTTTCGCGCTGATTCGTGATGCCGATCGCCGCGACATTGGATGCTTTGACTTCCGTTAACACCTCGCGTGCGACTGCAAGCTGCGTTTCCCAAATTTCGCGGGGGTCATGCTCGACCCATCCGGGCTGCGGAAAAATCTGGCGAAACTCGCGTTGCGCGCACGCGCGGATCGCGCCAGTTTCGTCGAATAAAATGGCGCGGGAACTGGTGGTGCCTTGGTCGAGCGCAAGAACGAATTTCATACGCGCTCAGGAAAATCGGTGAAAACGCCATCGACGCCGAGCGATTTCATGCGGGCAATGTCGCGCGGACGGTTGACGGTATAAACAAAAACTTTCAGTCCGAGCGCGTGCGCCCGCGCGACGAGCCGGCGATTTGTGAAGCGCAAGTTTGTGTGAATCGCGCACGCGCCAAGTTCCGTTGCGAGCTTTGCGAATCTCCGCGCCGAGCGGCTGAATAAAACGCCGAGTGGAATTTCGCTTTTTGCGAGAGTGCGCAATTCGCGCCGCTGAAAAGAAGAGACGATAAAGTCGGAATATTGCCAGCCATGTTCGTTCACAAATTTGTGGATCAACCCGGCTATAGGTTTCGCGGTGTTTCGGCCCTTTAACTCGATGTTTACCAATGCGCGGCGGTTCACTTCGCGCAATACTTCGCTAAGCAGCGGAATGCGTTCTCCCTTTCCCGCATCGAGTCCGCGCAACTCGGCCAGACTTTTTCGCATCAGCCGCCCGCGCCCGTTCGTCGTCCGCTCAAGAGTCGCATCGTGAAAAACGATCAATTCGCCATCGACAAAATAAACATCCAACTCGACTGCATCCGCGCCGAGCTCCAGCGCGCGCCGCACCGCGCGGAGCGTGTTTTCCGGCTCGTGCCCACTCGCACCTCGATGCGCAATGCAAAGCATGAAAAGAACATGCCGCGCTCGCGACGCAAACGGAAGTCCGCGTTGAACGGTTCCTGTTTTTGCGCTCGTTTTCGCCGCGGCGCGCTGTAAGTGAAAAGTGTGTTTCCCCGTCTTTTTTTCCTGCTCAGCCTGGCGGTTGCGGTGCACGCTGCGGCTGCTTCCGATGCTCCGAAAATGAAAACGTTCGCCTGCGCTGACGGCGCCAGCATTGCGCTCGGCGTTACAAACGGAAAGCTGCACATCGATTACGCCGCGCCGGAAATCGACAAGGCGCAGCGCCGCGTTTTTGTCGCGCTCGAAACCGATACGGCGACTGGATCGGCGGTCGTTCCGTTTGCACAGCGCGCGGAAGGTTCGACCGTTTTTTTGCCGTTTAACGCGGATCGAATTTACTCGGCGACGAATTCGGAATCGGGCGCGGCAAAGTCGATGCGCATTTGGAAACAGACGGTTTGGAGCGCTGGTTTGGACGTGAAATCCGAGTTTAACGTCACGTTCGAGAGCGGAAAAAGTAGCTGGGATATCGATCTGGGTGAAATCGGAAATCCGAAAAAGATCGGCGTCGTTGTTTACGCGAAAGATCTCAGCGTGAACAACGGCTGGGGAAAATTCCTCGGCTGCAGCGACGCGACCGTATCGAGCGGATTCGGCGACAAAACCATTCCGCGTTTTTTGGAAATCGCCACGACCGAAAATGCGGAGCCTGTGGTGTGCGCGCGGCTGCGCTCGGAAACGCGCGTTCGCATTTACCAGCTCTTCGTGCGCCTTTTCGGTAACACGAACGAGACGCGCAAAATGAACGGCACCCTCGCGGAAAACGGCGTCGGAAAATTCGGCGACATCAATGACACGGCGCTGAGCGCGATCAGCGACATGGGTTTTACGCATGTGTGGTTGACCGGCGTGTTGCGCCAGGCGACGGCGAGCGATTACACCGATGCGGGCGCGCCGCCGGATGATCCCGATTTGCTGAAAGGGCTCGCGGGCAGTCCTTATGCGATTCGCAGCTATTTCGATGTCTGCCCGGACTACGCGACCGATCCGAAAAAGCGGCTCGACGAATTCAAGGCATTGCTCGCCCGGCTGCATGAACACAAGCTGCGCACGATTATCGATCTCGTGCCGAACCACGTCGCGCGCAGTTATCACTCCGAGATTTCGCCCGAAACCAATTTCGGCGTGAAGGACGACAAGACGAAGTTTTTCGATCCGCAAAACAATTTCTTTTACCTGCGTGCGAGCGATCCGGGCGGCGGTCCGCCACTGAAATTGCCGACGTGCAAAGACGGCCAGCCGATCAGCCCGACTTGCAAAGTGCTCGGCGGAAAATGCGACGGGCTGTTTGATGGCGAGAAAGATTTTGGCCGCGTCACCGGAAACAACGTCGTGAACTGGGCTCCGAATCTCGGCGACTGGTATGAGACGGTGAAGCTGAACTACGGCTACGATTTTACGACCGGCGCGCGCGAGTATCCGCATGGTGATCAAGCGGACAAGCCGATTCCCGACACGTGGAAGAAAGTCGATCGCATCATCGAGTATTGGCAAACAATGGGCGTGGACGGCTTCCGCTGCGACATGTCGCACATGGAGCCGCCGGAGTTTTGGGCATGGGCGATCGGCCGCGCGCGCGCACGTCAGCCCGACGTTTTTTTCATGGGCGAAGCTTACGACAACGATCCGGCGAAGGTGCTCGGCGGAAATCCGGTGATCGCCGGACTGAACGGCGGACGCGGCAATGTGATGTTCGATTTGCTGAATGCCGGCTTCAATGCGACCTACGACGATCCGAGCTACAAAGCGCTAAAAGCCGTTTACGACGGCACCGGCTGGGCAAACGATCTCGACCGCGTGTTTGGCGACGAATTCATTTTTCAAAACTCGCTGCGCTACGCGGAAAATCACGACGAGGTGCGGCTCGCGAGCAAAGGCAACTGGGGCAACATCGGCATGGATGTCGGACGGCCCGTCACCGCGATTTTGTTCGGTCTCGGGCGCGGGCCGGTGATGCTTTACAACGGACAGGAAGTCGGCGAACCGGCGAGCGGTGCGGAAGGTTTCGGCGGCGACGATGCGCGCACGAGTATCTTCGATTACTGGTCGATGCCGGAGTTGGTGAAATGGGTGAACGACCGCAAGTTCGATAGCGGGCGCTTAAGCGAGCAGCAGAAAAGTTTACGCGAGTTTTACAGCCAACTGGTGACTGTCACGGGCGAGCCTGCCTTTCACGGCGGGAATTTTTTCCCGCTGAATCCCGCGAACGCAAAGACGGCGAACTTCGGCACGGTCGAAGGCGATCCGTCGAGCGGGCACTGGATGTATGCGTTCTTGCGTTACGATGCGTCCAGTGGGCAGCGGTTTTTAGTCGTCGCGAATTTGCATCGCAGCGCTGAATTTAAAAATGTGCACGTCCACTTTTCGCGCGAAGCGCTCGATTTTCTGCAGCTCGCGCCGGGACAGAAATTGCATTTCGCAGATCGGCTCGCGGGCAAACTTACACTCGATGCACAGGCGGGAGAACTTGTGACGAACGGTCTGCCGATGAGAATTCCGCCGTTGAGCGCTTATTATTTTGAGATCGAAGCTCGATGAAGTGAGCGCGCGCCTCGCGGAATTTCTCGGGCTCAAGCGCAACATCGTCATCCTGCTCGCCGCGATCGTCGTCATTGGCGCGGGCGAGGAAATGTGGATGAGATTCGTGCCGAAATATCTCGAGGCGCTCGGCGCGGGTGCGTTCGTTATCGGGCTTTATGACGCGCTGAAAACATTGCTTGGCGCGGTCTACGCGTATCCCGGTGGCATCCTCGCGGATCGGCTCGGACACAGGCGCGCTCTCGTGTTGTTTAATGTCGTTTCCATCTGCGGTTACGCGCTCGTGCTTGCAGTGCCACGATGGAACGCAGTCATCGCCGGCATGTTTTTATTTTTGTCGTGGAGTTGCTTTTCGTTGCCCGCGACATTTTCGCTCGTCGGCAAAACGCTCGCGTCGCACCAGCACGCGATGGGCATCGGCGTTCAGTCGCTTGTAAAACGACTGCCGATTTTGTTCGGGCCGGTCATCGGCGGTTTGCTCATCGATCATTTCGGCGTGATTGCAGGCGTGCGGATCGCGCTTGCCGTGACGATAGTGCTTGCGACGGCGACGATTTTTTTTCAGCGGCAAATTCGCGAAGAGATCGAAATCGCACACGCCGATGCACACGGATTTTTCGCCACGTTGCGCAGTTTCCCGCCGGGATTGCGACGGTTGCTGCTCAGCGACATTCTCATTCGGTTTTGCGAGCGCATTCCGTTTGCGTGGGCTGTGATTTACGCGATGAACTATGCGGGCATCGGCGGCGCGCAAGTCGGCTTGCTCACGACTGTGGAAATGATCGCCGCGATGCTTTGCTACATTCCCGTGGCGCGCCTTGCCGATAAATTCGGTCGCGAGCCGTTCGTCTTCGTCACGTTCGTCTTTTTCACTCTGTTTCCGCTGTCGCTGCTCGGCGCGAAGACATTTCCGCTGCTGCTCGTCGCGTTTGCGATTCGCGGCTTAAAGGAATTCGGCGAACCCGCGCGCAAGGCGCTGATCATCGGACACTGCAACGGCCCGCATCAAGGGCGCATGTTTGGCGCTTATTACCTCGTGCGCGACGTCGTCGTCACGCCGGGCGCATTTCTAGGCGCGTGGCTTTGGAAATTCGGGCCGGCTTGGAATTTTGCAGGCGCTGCGGCATTCGGTGTAGTTGGCACAATGATTTATGTGATCACGACAAAGTGGCGCAGTAAATCCACCGCGTTGTAATGCGTTTTACAAACGCGACATCAGCAACTCGCGCTGAAAAACGAGTTCCTTCGGTAAAAACTCGTAGAGTTTAAAGAATAACTCATCCTGCAAAAGCAGTTCACGCATCCACTCGCTGCGATCGATTTTTTGCAGTTCGTCGAACTGCTCGCGCGTGAAGCCATCGAGACCGCGCGTGTCGAATTGCTCGAACAGCGGCGACCAGCCGACCGACGTCTCCTCCGCGGCGACGTGCCCGCTGCATCGATCGACGATCCATTTCAGCACGCGCATATTTTCCCCATAGCCGGGCCAGAGGAATTTTCCGTCGGCGCCTTTGCGAAACCAGTTCACCTTGAAAATGAGCGGTGGATGCTTGATGCGTTTTCGCATCGAGAGCCAGTGGCGGAAATACATGCTCATGTTGTAGCCGCAAAACGGAAGCATCGCCATAGGGTCGCGGCGCACCTGTCCAGCGCCGCCGACGGCTGCTGCGGTCATTTCGCTGCCCATCGTCGCGCCCAAAAAAACGCCGTGGCTCCAATTGAACGCTTGTGCGACAAGCGGCATCGTGGTCGCGCGGCGTCCGCCGAAAATGATCGCGCTGATCGGCACACCGCGCGGATCGTCGGCTTCCTCTGCGAGCGCAGGATTGTTGCGCATCGGCGCGGTGAAGCGGCTGTTCGGATGGGCAGCCGGTTCTTTCGAGTCGGGCGTCCATTTGTTTCCGCGCCAGTCGAGACACTCGGCGGGCGGTGCGTCGTCGTGACCTTCCCACCAGACGGTGCCGTCGTGCTTTAGCGCAACATTCGTATAAATCGTATTGCGCGAGATGGTGTCCATCGCGTTCGGATTTGTTTTGCGATTTGTGCCGGGCGCGACGCCGAAGTAGCCGGTTTCCGGGTTGATTGCGTAGAGCCGCCCGTCAGGTCCGGGCTTCATCCATGCGATATCGTCGCCGATCGTCGTCACTTTCCAGCCCTCGAAAGCCGGCGGCGGAATAAGCATCGCGAAATTCGTCTTTCCGCATGCGCTCGGAAATGCAGCGGCAACGTATGTTTTCTCCCCCTTGGGCGACTCGACGCAGAGCAGCAGCATGTGCTCCGCGAGCCAGTGCTGCGTGCGGCCGAGATAACTGCCGATGCGCAACGCGAGGCATTTTTTACCGAGCAAAACATTGCCGCCGTAGCCGGAGCCGACGCTGATGATCGTGTTATCCTGCGGAAAGTGGCAGATGAAACGGCGCTCGGGATTGAGATCGAGCATCGAATGCGTGCCTCGGTTGAAATCATCGCTGTCGGCGAGGTGCTCGTAAGCAATGCGGCCCATGCGCGTCATGATCCGCATGTTTAAAACGACGTAAATCGAGTCTGTGATCTCGATGCCGACTTTTGATAAAGGCGAGCCTTTCGGGCCCATCAAATACGGCACGACGAACATGGTCCGTCCTCGCATCGAGCCCTCGAGCATCCCGTGCAATTTTGCATACATCTCCGCGGGAGGCGCCCAGTTGTTTGTCGGCCCGGCTTCATCCTCGGTCGGGGTGCAGATGAATGTGCACTGTTCGACTCGCGCGACGTCGTTCGGATTGGAGCGATGGTAATAACATCCCGGCAGTTTTTCCTGGTTGAGCTTCAGCAAGACGCCGTCGGCAACCGCCTGCTCGACCAAAAATGCATTTTCCTCGTCTGATCCGTCGCACCAAAAAATCTGGTCCGGCTCGCACAGCTCCGCCGTTTGTTCGATCCACGAGAGCACTTTTTCGTTCGACGGCCGCCGACGGCCGAGATTGCCGGGAGGATTACGCAGAGCCGATGCCGCATTTTTCATGATAGGATTTTGCGTTTGCGCATTGCCGAGCACAAGTGGCATGTTGCGATAATCTCTGCGCGTATGTTTGGTCTAGCGAAATCGGACGACTATCAGCCCATCACCTGGGTCGGACGCTACCCCGTGCATGTGGCGACGCTGCTCGTGATTTTGCACGTGCTGACGATGATCGGCACGGCGGTCGCAATCGCATTTGAGCAGCAGTTGCTGCTCTTGACCCTGGCGTTTTCGAGCAGTGAGGTGCTCGGCCATGCGGCGCTCTGGCAATTCGTTACGTATGCTTTTGTGAATGGCCCGAGCATTTGGTTTGCGGTCGAAATGTTCCTGCTGTTTTCGTTTGGCCGGGAGGTGGAAAGATTCATTGGCCGGCGCGCTTTCATCGCGCTTTATGCGATGCTGTTGTTGCTTCCACCGTGTTTACTCACTGCCATCGGGCCGTTTGTTAGCACAAGATTTGTCGGATCGGGCAGTTTGCATTTTGCCATCTTTGTTGCATTCGCGACGATTTACCCGAACGTCGATTTGCTTTTTACCGTAAAGGCAAAATGGGTCGCGGGGGTGCTGCTCGCGATTTATTCGCTCCAAGCATTCGCAGGACATGAATGGACGCTGCTGCTGGTGCTTTGGGCAAGCGCCGCGGCCGCTTTTGTCTTTATTACCTGGTTGCGTCGGGGAGGGGAGTTCGAGCTGCCGAATTTCTTGAAAGTTTTTAGCCGCAAGCCGAAATTTTCTGTCGTGAAGCCGCAGCGAGCACAAAAAAAAGCAGAGGAAGACGTAATGGAATCGATTGATCCGCTGCTCGAAAAAATCTCGAAGCACGGTCTCGGAAGTCTCACGCCGAAGGAACGACTCAAGCTCGAGCGCGCAAGCAGCGCGTTGATCAAAAAACCGCGTTGATTACCGCTGCTCATTTGCGTTTAGCAGACTCCGTTTTGCGCTTTGATCGCACTGCGACAAACACTATGTTGCACACGTAAATGGACGCAAAACCCGATCCGCCAAAGCATCCGGAAGCTTCATCGAGTCTTCCGAAACCGATGGCGCTTTTCGAGCAGGGCTACGTCAATGCCATGTCGCATTTCTATCGCGGCGAGCTCGGGCGCATCATGGCGTGGCGCCAGCGACTCGATGCAACAACGACATGGGCGATCACCTCCACTACGACCATTTTTACCGTTGCGTTTACGGTGCGCGATGTGCCGCACATCATCTTTTTTTTCAACATCGCGATTGTGTGGATCATGCTTTGGATCGAGGCACGGCGGTATCGCTTTTACGATGCGTTTCGTGCTCGTGTTCGCATGCTCGAGGCGCATTTCCTCGTGCCAATGGTGATGGAAAACAAACAAATGCTGCAGGGCGAATGGAAGAAACTCGTGTGCGAAGATCTGATTTTGCCCTCATTTAAAATCAGCGCGCTCGAGGCAGTCGGCAGAAGATTGAAGCGCAACTACGCTTTTATTTTCAGCGTCATTCTCGTCGCATGGACGACGAAAATTTTCCTCCACTCGCCGCAGCCGATCGATGGATGGCGCAGTTTTTATCGCGCGCTCGCAGTGCAGCACATCCCGAGCTGGTTCGTTGCCGCAATTTACCTCGGGACGTTTTTCATCGTGGTCGGCGGCAGTATTTACGTGTCTAAAAAAACCGTCGGCGAAATTTCCGAATTTGGTGCGCATCGCTCGCTCTGGCGAATATGAGCGAAATCGATCGTTTACGCGAAATAGTCGCCAAACTTCGCGCGCCCGATGGCTGTCCGTGGGATCGTGAGCAGACTCACGCGAGCCTCCGCAGCAGCTTGATCGAGGAGGCTTATGAAGTCTGCGAGGCTATCGACAACAAGGACGATGCGCATCTGCGTGAAGAACTCGGCGATCTGCTGCTGCAAGTGGTCATGCACGCGCAAATGGCGTCGGAAACCGTGCGTTTTGATTTCGACGAAATTGCGCGCGAAATCGCAGATAAGCTCGTTCGCAGGCATCCGCACGTTTTTGGTGAGAACAAGCTCGCCGACAGCGCCGCCGTGCTGAAGCAGTGGGACGAAATCAAGCGCGCTGAAAAAGGAAAACAGAGCGAGTCGATCCTCGCAAATATTTCGCATGCAATGCCGGCATTGATGCGCGCCGAAAAAGTGCAGAAGCGCGTCGCGCGTGTCGGTTTCGACTGGACCGATTTGCATAGCGTTGTCGAAAAAATCCGGGAGGAAGTTTTGGAAGTGGAAGCCGAAATCCGGCGCAACGAACACGCGAAGCTCGAGGAGGAGCTTGGTGACTTGCTTTTCGCGGTCGTCAATCTCACGCGCAAAGCAAAATTCGACGCTGAACTGCTGTTAAACGCAGCGACGAACAAATTCGTCGAACGTTTTCAAAAGCTCGAAGCGGTAGTAAATAAACGCGCAAAAAAGGTCGGCGAACTTTCTTTGACGGAGCTCGATGGAATCTGGGATGAAATCAAGAATGCGGAGCGACAATGTCAGACGTAACTTTTGTATTCCGGCTTCCACATCAGTGATTCGACTTGCGCGCGCACGTTTGCGGGTCGCGCATGCATCGCCAGTCCGCGCGCGTAGGCAATTTCCGCGACGGCTGCGGCGATTGCCGCAGAAACTTCCCGGATGCGCTCGAATGACGGATAGACGCGGCCTTGCGTGAGGTCGTTCACACCAACTTCAAGCGCGAGAGTGCGCGCGGCGGCGAGGAACATTTCGTCGGTGACACGTCGGCTTTCGCTCGCCATCACGCCGAGCCCGACGCCCGGAAAAATGTAAGCGTTGTTGCCCTGCCCCGGGACAAAGGTTGTTCCATTTAGTTTAACTGGCGAAAACGGGCTGCCGCTTGCAAAAACAGCGCAACCATTGCTGTAACGATACGCTTCATCCGCCGTGCACTCTGCTTGCGAAGTCGGATTTGAGAGCGCGAAAATAATCGGACGCTCATTGATGCGCGACATTTCCTCGATGACTTCGCGTGAAAAAGTGTTCGGTTTTCCGGAAACGCCGATGATCGCACTCGGCTTCAGATCGCGAATCGCGGAAATCAGATCCGGAAGCGGCGCGTGTTCTTGCGCGAATGGGAGTTTGTGTTCGGCAAGATCGGTGCGGGTGCGCACTACCAGTCCGTGTGAATCGACAAACCAGCAACGTTGTCGCGCCTCGGCTTCCGGCATTCCATCATCGACGAGCGCAGCGACGGCGAGTTCCGCAATGCCCGTTCCTGCTTCGCCCGCGCCTAGAAAGAGCATTTTTTGCCCGGCAAATTTTTGCCCGGTGATTCGTGTGGCCGAAAGCATGCCCGCTAGCGCGACAGCCGCGGTGCCCTGGATATCGTCGTTAAAACAGCACGTGCGATCGCGGTTTTTTTTCAAAAGACGAAACGCGTTGTTGTTTGCGAAATCCTCGAACTGCACGAGCGCGCGCGGGAAAAGCTCGCGCACGGCGGTGAGGAATTCATCGATCAGCGCGTCGTAAGCTTCACCTCGCAGACGTGGCTCATTCAAACCAATATATAACGGACTGTTTCGTAGCGTTTCGTTGTTCGTGCCGACATCGAGCGTCACCGGCAAACAGCATTGCGGAGGAATGCCGGCGCACGTGGTGTAGAGCGAGAGCTTGCCGACAGGAATGCCCATGCCGTTTGCGCCGAGGTCGCCAAGTCCCAGAATGCGCTCGCCATCGGTAACGACGATCACGCGCACGTCGTGGAATGGCCAGTTGCGCAGCACTTCACGAACGTGCCCCGCGTCGTTTTTTGAAATGAAGATGCCGCGTGGTCGGCGGAAAATTTCCGCATACATCTGGCATGCCTGGCCGACAACCGGCGTGTAAACGAGCGGCATCATTTCCTCGAGATGATCGCTTAATGTTTTGTAAAATAGCGTTTCGTTTCGATCAAGCAGGCCGATCAGAAAAATGTAGCGCTCCAGATCGGAGTCTTTCCGGCGCAGGTTGCCGAGCACGCGCGCGACCTGTTCCTCCTGTGTCTGCACGTGCGGCGGCAGAAGACCGCGCAGACCGAGCGCATTTCGCTCCGCTTCGGTAAAAGCGGTGCCTTTATTGAAAACGGGATTTTGCAGCAGTTGAAAGCCGAGCGGGTGGTGTTCGTTGAGGTCAGACATCGCTTGAGGGATTTCCTCAAAGCTACGTTTGAGCCCCGCGCCCGCACCACGGCATTTGGCTATAACTTAGCCGCGATTGCTTTTACGTGGGCAATTTCGGGCTGCTCAGCTTGCGCTTGCAGGCTGCGCGTGCTCGAGCACGTGGAAGGTCAGCTTCGTTTTTTCCGCGCTGACTTCGACGTGGTCGCCTTCTTTGATCTGGCTGCGCAGGATTTCCTCGGCGAGCGGATCTTCGAGGTAACGCTCGACCGCGCGGCGCATCGGACGTGCGCCGTAGGTCGGGTCGTAGCCTTTCTCGATGAGGAATTCGTGCGCCTTTTGGTCGAGCGTGAGGTGAATGTTTTTCGCCTTCACGCGTGCGGTGACTTTCGCCACTTCGAGGTCGACGATCTTTAGCAGGTCCGGCTTCGTGAGCGTGTGGAAGACGATGAGGTCGTCCAAACGATTAATGAACTCGGGTTTAAACACCTTTTTCGTCTCATCGAGAATCTTCTCGCGCATGACTTCGTAGTCGGCTTCATCGCGGGTAGCTGCGCCGAAGCCGAGTTGCGTCTGGCGCTTAATCAAATCGGCGCCCACGTTCGAGGTCATGATGATGATCGTGTTGCGGAAATCGATCTTACGGCCGAGTGAATCGGTCACTTTGCCCTCTTCCAAAATCTGGAGCAGCAAGTGCATCACGTCCGGATGCGCTTTTTCGATTTCGTCGAAAAGCACCACGCTGTAAGGCCGGCGCCGCACGGCTTCACTAAGTTGTCCGCCTTCCTCGTAGCCGACATACCCGGGCGGCGAGCCGAGCAAGCGCGATGCGGTGAATTTCTCCATGTATTCCGACATGTCGATCTGGATCAACGCGTCGCGGTCGCCGAACATGAATTCGGCGAGTGTCTGCGCGAGGAACGTTTTTCCGACGCCCGTCGGACCGAGGAAAATGAACGAGCCGATCGGACGGCGCGGATCCTTGAGATCGGCGCGCGAACGGCGCAGCGCCTTGCTGATCGCGACGACCGCTTCGTCCTGGCCAATGACTTTTCCTTTGAGCTCGTTTTCCATCGCGAGCAGTTTTTGTGTTTCTTTTTGCTCCATGCGCTGGAGCGGAACGCCGGTCCATTTCGACACGATGTGCATCATGTCGTCTTCGGTTACGACGACTTCCTTCTCCTCACGCTGCTCGCGCCATTCGGTCAAAATGTTCTCGAGCTTTTCCTTCGCGTGCTTCTCGGTATCTCGCAGCGAAGCGGCTTTTTCGAAATCCTGCGCCTTGATTGCGGCTTCTTTTTCAGCGCGGATCGACTCGATCTCTTCTTCAATGTGTTTAACATCCGGCGGACGCGTCATCGCGCCGATGCGCGAGCGCGCGCCGGCTTCATCCATCACGTCGATCGCCTTGTCAGGCAGGAAACGTCCGGTTAAATAGCGATCGGAGAGTTTCACGGCGGCCTCGAGCGCTTCGTCGGTGTATCTCGCCTTGTGATGCGCTTCGTATTTCGTCTTCAGCCCTTTTAAAATCTGGATCGCTTCATCGACGTTCGGCGCCTCGACTTTGACGCTCTGGAACCGGCGTTCGAGTGCGGCGTCCTTCTCGATGTATTTACGATATTCGTTGAGCGTGGTTGCGCCAACGCACTGCAATTCCCCGCGGCTAAGCGCGGGCTTGATGATATTGCTAGCGTCCATCGCGCCTTCCGCGCTGCCTGCGCCCACAATCGTGTGCAGCTCGTCGATGAAAAGAATTACGTTTTTGCTGCGGCGGATTTCGTCCATCACAGCCTTGATGCGTTCTTCAAATTGGCCGCGGTATTTCGTGCCCGCGACCATCAACGCCAGGTCGAGCGTGATCACTTTTTTGTCGCGCAAAATCTCCGGAACATTGCCCCCGGCAATTTCCTGCGCGAGGCCTTCGACGATCGCGGTCTTGCCGACGCCGGCTTCGCCGAGAAGAACCGGGTTGTTTTTCGTGCGCCGGCAGAGCACCTGAATCACGCGCTCGATTTCATTTTTGCGGCCGATCACGGGATCGAGCTCGCCCTTGCGCGCAAGCTCCGTCAGATCGCGTCCAAACGCACGTAGCGCCGGCGTTTTCACGTCTTTTTGCTGCTTGCCTTCGGCCGCTCCCGGTTCCTGCTCGGATTCCGGCGGTGTGAAATTCGGGTCGAGCTCTTTCAGAATCTCGTTCCGCGTCCGTTCGATATCGATTTCCAAGTTCTTCAGCACGCGCGCCGCGACGCCTTCGCCTTCGCGCAGCAGGCCGAGCAAAATGTGCTCGGTGCCGACATACGAATGGTTCAGCGACTTTGCTTCCTTGCCGGCCAGCGCGAGAACTTTCTTCACACGCGGCGTATACGGAATGTTGCCGACCATTTTCGTCTCCGGACCGGAGCCGACTTGCTTCTCGACCTCCATGCGGACTGTCTCGAGGTCGAGTCCCATTTTTTGCAGCACATTCACGGCGACGCCCTGGCCGAGCTTGATGAGGCCGAGCAAAAGATGCTCGGTGCCGACGTAGTTGTGGTTAAACCGGTCGGCCTCTTTGCGCGCCAGTGCCAAAACCTGCTGTGCTCGTGGAGTGAAATTATTCATCATTTTTGGGCTTGTTGTGCCCGTTGCCGGAAGGTTTGACGATATCCGGCTTCGGGAACGATTTCAATTTCTCACGGATGATCTCCGCGCGCAATGAATCGCGTTCATCGGCGGCGAGTTTTTGCTGTGAACTTTTTTGTAAATGCGCGGGCTGCGTTTCCATAAACAGCTCGTCGATGGCCATGCGTTTTTCCTCCGGGAAAAAACCGAGGTCAATGCCGAGCTTGATAAACGAAAGCAAATTCAGCGCCTCTTTCGAGGTCATCGAATACGCGTGGCTCAAAACGCCGTAGCCACGTCCGATCTGGTCGAGCAGCGTGCTCAGCTTTTTCTGCAAAAGAAGCTGACGCGCGTTCTGCTCGTGCTCGATGATTTTTTCGATCACCTGGTTGAGTCGCGCGATGATCTCATCCTCCTTTTCACCGAGTGTCGTTTGGTTCGAGACTTGGAACAAATTGCCCATCGCCTCGGTGCCTTCACCGTAAAGTCCGCGCACGGCGAGTCCCACTTTGTTAACGGCTTGAATGACTTGATTGATTTGCTCACTCAGCACCAGCGCGGGCAGATGGAGCATCGCCGATGCGCGCATGCCGGTGCCGACGTTCGTAGGACACGCTGTTAAATAACCGAGTTTGCGATGAAAAGCGTAGTCGAGCTTCTGTTCGAGCGCGCTATCCACCTTGTCGATCATTTTAAACACGTTCTTGAGCTGCAGCCCGGCGCGCAACGCCTGCATCCGCAGATGATCCTCCTCGTTGATCATGATCGAGAGCGTCTGCTTGCGATTCATCACGACTGCGCTGCCAACGCCTTTTGCCGCCTGTTCGCGGCTGATCAAATGCCGCTCGACGAGCACCTGCTTGTCGAGTGCGGTGAGGTCCTGCAGATATTCCGAAAACGCGTCCTGCATTTCCGTCAGTTCTTCGACGCGCGGCTTGATCTGCTCGAGGATTTGCAGCCGCTCCGCTTTTTTTGCCCAGCCGGGAAATGCGTGGTTGCGCAAATTGCGCGCAAGTCGCACGCGGCTGCTGATCACGATCTGGTGATGTGGCCCGTCGCCGCGAACCCATTCACCAGGACTGGAAAAAAGATGAGAAATTTTCACTCGATCAGACCTCGTGCTTGGTTTCGATTTGCTTGATTTTGTCGCGAATCTCCGCGGCCGATTCGTAATTTTCCTCGGCCACGGCGCGTTCCAAATCTTTCTGCAAAGTCTTCATCTCCGCGTCGAGTTGCAGCGTTTTCGCGAGTCGCGACGGAATTTTGCCGATGTGCGACGTGCCTTTGTGCATCGCTTTCAAAAGCGAGGAGAGTCCCTCCTCAAACGTCTCGTAACAATGCGCGCAGCCGAGCCGGCCGGTCTTTTTAAAATCGGCCTGGCTGAATCCGCATATGGTGCATTTTTGCGAGCCGCTGCCTTTCTCGATCTCCTGCGCAGCGCCAAGCCCGAGCAGCAAATCGGCGAGCGCGAAACCGGTTGGATCGGTCACGCCCTTTTCCTTTGAGCATGCCTCGCACAGGTTCACCTTTTGCATTTTGCCGTCGACAATTTGCGTGAGGAAAACCGTAGCTTGGTTCGTTTTGCAAACGTCGCAGGTCATTTCACGTATTACTACTACGGATAAATTGGAGTGCCGGTTGCCTGTGTCAACTCGCGGAAACGCGCGATGAAGCGCGCCGTCACCGGTCCCGGCTTTCCGTCGCCGATCGGCCGCTGATCCAGCTTCACGACCGGAATGATTTCCGCAGCGGTGCCGGTGAGGAAACATTCGTCGGCGGTGTAGATGTCGTAGCGCGTCATTTCCGGCTCGGTGACTTTAATCCCGAACTCACCGGCGATTTGAAAAACGACTTCGCGCGTGATCCCGCGCAGGCCGCCGGCGCTGATCGGCGGCGTGATGAGATGGCCGCGTTTCAGCACGAAAATATTGTCGCCCGTGCATTCAGCCACATGGCCCTGCTCGTTCAGCATCAAGCCTTCGCCCGCGCCCGCCTGGTTCGCTTCGATCTTCGCCAAAATGTTGTTTAGATAATTGAGCGACTTGATCGCCGGACTGAGCGCCGCCGGCGAAACACGCCGCGTCGCGCACGTGACCACGTCGAGTCCGTTGCGATAAAGCTCCTCCGGATAAAGCGCGATATTCGCCGCGATGATGATGACGCTCGCGCGTTTGCAGCGATCCGGGCTGAGCCCGAGATTGCCGATCCCGCGCGTCACCAGCAGCCGCACGTAACCGTCGCGCAATTCATTTTGCCGGATCGTCTCCAGCAGCGCCTCGGTCATCTTTTCCTTCGACAGCGGCATCGTCAGCGCGATCGCGCGTCCCGAGTCCCAGAGCCGGTCGAGGTGCTCCTCGAGCTTAAAAACGCGGCCATTGTAAAAACGAATCCCCTCAAACACACCGTCACCATAAAGTAAACCGTGATCAAACACCGAAATCTTCGCGTCGGCTTCCGCGTAAAAGGCACCATCGATGTAAATTTTCATTAGCAAGCGGCCTCAGAAAATCAGGAAAGTAAACAACGTAAAAGAATTTTGTCCGCGCACAACGACGCGATCATATTTTCAGCGACGCCGGATAAGCGCCGCGCTCCACCAATCGCGAAAGTGTCGTTGCTGCCTGCTCGCGATCTTCTTTGTAAGTCACGCCAAACCATTGCTCGTCGGTCTTCAGGATTTTGCAGCGGCATTTTTGCTGTTTAATCAATACGTCGATGGCCGTCGGGATGAAAAATTCCGACTTCGTATTATCGATCGCCGTTTTTAAAAAATCGCGTAACTGCGTTTCGAGCTCCGGCAGCAGCGAAATGTCAAAGCCCCACATGTTCATCGACGTGATCGAATCGGGCGGAATCGGCTGCCATGCGCCGTCGACAAAAGTGTGCGCGCCGCTGTTTGCGATGGGCTCGATTTTCGTGTGCTCGGTCACATCGACGAGATCGCCATGGGCATCGGCGCGGCAGATTCCGCGCGACACGGTGCCGTGCGCGGAAAGCGTTTTCGCCAGCTCAAAACCGACCATCGCGTATTCGTCCGCGTTTTTTGAAACGAGAAAATCGTGCAGCACGCGGAAGGAATCCGGCCCGTAAAAATCATCCGCGTTGATCACGCCGAATGGCCGGTCGAGCTGCGCGCGCGCGGCCCAAATCGCATGCGCGGTGCCCCACGGCTTTTCGCGTCCGGGCGGAACGCTGAAGCCGGGCGGCAGGTCGTCGAGCTTTTGAAATGCGAAGACGATCTCGATTTGGTCGCCGAGTGTTTTGGCGAAATGCTCGCGCAGCGGCTGCTCGAGGGCGGGCACGGTGACGATCACGACACGTCCGAAGCCCGCGCGCGACGCGTCGAAAATCGAGTAGTCGATGATGACTTCGCTGTTCGGACCGATCGGTTCGATTTGCTTGAATCCGCCGTAACGACTGCCGATGCCGGCGGCGAGGATGAGAAGGGATGGTTTTGCGGACATAAATTTTAGCCACAGATCGACACGGATGAAACACGGACTCCGTTCGCGGCGGCTATCAGTGTTTCATCCGCGGGCATCCGCGGCTGCTTAAAATCCATTCGGATTTTGCGACTGCCAGCGCCAGGTATCCGCGCACATTTCGTCGATGCCGCGCTCGGTTTGCCAATGCAGTTCCGTCTTCGCTTTCGCGGGATCGGCGTAGCATTGCGCAACATCGCCGGGCCGGCGCGCGACGAGCTTGTGCGCTATTTTTTTGCCGCACGCTTTTTCAAATGCAGCGATCATTTCGAGCACGCTGTAGCCGCGTCCGGTGCCGAGATTGTAAGTCACGACGCCGGGATTTTCGCGCAGTTTGTCAAGCGCGCGCACGTGCCCGATCGCGAGATCGACGACGTGGATGTAATCGCGCACGCCGGTGCCGTCCGGCGTCGGATAATCGCTGCCGAAAACCGAGAGCTCGCGCAATTTTCCGACCGCGACCTGCGCGATAAAAGGCACGAGGTTGTTCGGAATGCCGTTCGGATCTTCGCCGAGCCGTCCGCTCGGATGCGCGCCGACGGGATTGAAGTAACGCAGCAGCGCGATGTTCCATTTCGGATCGGCGACGTTCACATCGCGCAGCACCTGTTCGAGCATCAGCTTCGTGCGCCCGTAGGGATTTGTCGCGGAAAGCGGAAACTCCTCCGTGATCGGCACCGTGTGCGGATCGCCGTAAACCGTCGCCGACGAACTGAAAACGATGTTTTTACAACCTGCGGCGGCCATCACTTCGCACAAAATGAACGTGCCGGTGAGATTGTTGTGATAATAGCGCAGTGGAATTTTCACCGATTCCCCCACGGCTTTGAGTCCAGCAAAATGGATCACCGCGTCAATTTGCGCGGACGAAAAAGCGCGCTCCACAGCCGCGCGATCGAGTAGGTCAGCGTGATGGAATTTGAGCGAGCGTCCGGTGATTTCCTCCACGCGATGCAGCGCTTCCTCTTTGCTGTTGCTGAGATTATCGAGCACGACGACGTCGTGTCCGGCTTCGAGTAGCGCAACGCATGTATGACTTCCGATATAACCGGCACCGCCGGTGACGAGGATTTTCATAGGGGCCGCATTATTACAAACCGGCGCCGCCGCTTTGACAATCGCGCATCCAGCCAATTACAAAGCCGCAATGCTTTCGCTGATCCCGCGCCCGGTTTCGCTCGTTGAAAAAGAAGGCGCATTTTTGCTGACGCGCGAAACGGCAATCGCCGCGGATTCAGCATTGGAGCCGGTTGCAGGGCAACTCGCGGAGACTTTGGGTCGCGCGACGGGCTTTGCTTTTGAAAGAAAAACGGCTTCCGCCGCGAATGTCATTTCGCTGCAAATCGACGACACGCTTCTTCGCGATGAGAGCTATCGATTTGAAGTCCGCGATGAGTGCGTCGATCTAAAATCCGCGTCCGCAGCCGGCGCATTTCGCGGAATCCAGACACTGCTGCAATTGCTGCCGCCAGCGGTTTTCAGCCACGGTCCTCGTGGGAATATCGAGTGGCGCATTCCGTGCGTCAGCATCGAAGACCATCCACGCTTCGCATGGCGCGGCGCGATGCTCGATTGCGCGCGGCATTTCATGCCGAAAGCATTCGTTAAAAAGCTCATCGATCTGCTCGCGCTGCACAAACTCAACCGGTTTCACTGGCATCTCACCGACGACCAGGGCTGGCGCATCGAAATCAAAAAATACCCGAAGCTCACCGGGATCGGTGCATGGCGGCGCGAGACGATGCGCGGCCACTTTGCCGCGAATGCCGGCGGAGACGGAATTCCGCATGGCGGCTTTTATTCGCAAGACGATATTCGCGAAATCGTCGCTTTTGCGGCAGCGCGCCACATCGAAATCGTGCCGGAAATTGACATGCCCGGTCACATGCAAGCCGCGATCGCTGCCTATCCGGAGCTTGGTTGCACCGGCGAAAAAATCGAGGTCAACACCGGCTGGGGCATTCACGAAAACATACTCAACGCTAACGAAACGACGATCGCCTTCATGCAAAATGTGCTCGCGGAAGTGATGGAACTTTTCCCCGGCAAGTTCATTCACATCGGCGGCGATGAAGCGGTGAAGACACAATGGAACGCGCACATGCAATCGCGCATGCGCGAGCTCGGCGTGCGCGATGCGGACGAATTGCAGAGCTGGTTCATCCGACGCATGGGCGAGTTTTTGGCCTCGCACAATCGTCGCCTCGTCGGCTGGGACGAAATCCTCGAAGGCGGCCTCGCGCCCGGCGCAACAGTGATGTCGTGGCGCGGCAGCAAAGGCGGCATCGCCGCCGCGCGCGCGGGGCACGATGTGGTGATGACGCCAAATACGCACACCTATTTCGACTACTACCAGTCGCGCGAAATCGAAAACGAGCCGCTGGCGATCGGCTCATTTTTACCGCTGGAAAAAGCGTATGACTTCGAGCCGATTCCGTCTGGGTTTAGCGCCGATGAAGCTGCACACGTGCTCGGAATTCAGGGCCAGCTCTGGACCGAATACATGCCGAATCCGCGGCACGTCGAATACATGGCATTCCCGCGGCTATGCGCGCTCGGGGAAGTTGCGTGGTCGGAGCCGGAAAAAAACTACGCGGATTTTTGCGCGCGCTTGCGCAGGCACTTGAAGCGGCTCGACCTGCTCGGCGTGAAATACCGGCCGCTCGATTAAGCGGCTGTTTTCAACCGCTCGATCTTCGCGACGAGATTCTGTTTGCTCGTCAATCCGATCACCGATTCCTGTGCTTCGCCGCCCTTAAACAGCACCATCGTCGGAATCGAGCGGACGCCGAAACGCGCAGCGAGTTTCGGTTCATCGTCGACATTCACTTTCGCGATACGCACCGCGCCGGCTTGTTCGCGCGCGATTTCGTCGAGCACAGGCGAAAGCATTTTGCACGGGCCGCACCAGGGCGCCCAGAAATCGACGAGCACCGGCACCGGCGATTTTGCGACTGCGACATCGAAACTGTCTTCGTTGATGTTGATTGGTTCTGTGATGTTCATTTTATGTAATAGTGATGGTTACATTTAACGGAAATCTTACCGGCGCTTTGGTTTCGTTGTTTGCACCGACTCCAAAATATCCGCGAGCGTCTTTTTCTTAAGCTCGCGTTCCAATGCCGATTGCGCTGATTCGAAAACGGATTCGAGCGCATGTTGAATATTTGCGCCGACAGGGCATTTTACATTCGGCTCGCTGCCGGGAAATGAAAACGGTTCGCCGGTTTCGACCGCGCGATAGATATCGGCGAGCGTGATTTTCTTCGGCGGACGCGTGAGTTGCGAGCCGAGTCCCGCGCCTTTTTGCGTCTCGATCAAATCCGCTGCGCGCAAAGCAGCCATCAGCCTTCGGATCACGACGGGATTCGTATTCACGCTCGACGCGATCAACTCCGACGTGACGCCGCCGTCCTGCTTGTAAGCAAGCATGGCGAGCACGTGAACGGCCATGGCGAATCGACAACTGGCGGGCATTTGCAAATAATGTAACTTTGAAAGTTACATTTCGTCAAATCACATCTTTTCCGGAACGCGGATTCCGAGCAGCGCGAGACCTAGCCCCAGGATGCGCGCGGTCAAATCGCATAGCGCGAGTCGCGATGAACGCACCGGTTCGTCTGCTTTCAGCACGGGGCACGCCTCGTAAAATGTGTGAAACGTGTTCGCGAGTTCATAGAGATAATTCGCCAGGATGTTCGGACGAAAATCGTCGAGCACCTGCGGCACCGTTTCGCCGAATTGCATCAGCTTTTTCGCGAGTGATAGCTCGGCGGGATCGGCAAGCACGAACTCTGCGGGAGCTTTCCAATCGCCATCCAGCTTGCGGAAAATCGAGCGGATGCGCACATACGCGTTTTGTAAATAAGGCGCCGTGTTGCCTTGTAGTGACAGCATTTTGTCCCACGAAAAAACGTAATCGGTCATGCGCGCCTGCGAGAGATCGGCGTATTTCACAGCGCCAATTCCGATGATTTGCGCGATCTGTTTTTTCTCTTCGTCCGGCATCGCCGGATTTTTTTGTTCGACCATAGCGAGCGCGCGTTGCTGCGCTTCTTCGAGCAAATCGCGCAACTGCACGTTGTCGCCCGAGCGCGTTTTCATCAGCTTCCGGTCTTCGCCCAAAATGCTGCCGAACGGGATGAAACGGAGCTTCGCGTCGATTCCCATTTTTTGCGCGACGCCGAAAACCTGGTCGAAATGCAACGCCTGCGGCGCGCCGACGACATACCAGATTTCGTCCGGCTGCCAGCGTTCCATGCGATACTCCAGCGTCGCGAGATCGGTCGTCGCGTAGAGAAATCCGCCGTCGCTTTTGCGGATCAGCGCGGGCTTGTCGGCGAGCACAGGATTGTCGCGGAAAAAAACGCAGAGCGCACCCTCGCTCTCCTCGGCGATGCCCGATTTCTCCAGCTTCGCGACGAGCGTCGCGAGCCGGTCGTTGTAGGCGCTCTCGCCGAGATGCTCGTCGAATCGCACGTCGAGCAACGAATACATCTGCTCGAATTCCTTCCACGAAAGTTCAACGCATTTCCGCCAGATTGCGACGTTTTCCGGATCGCCGCTTTGCAACTTCACCAACTCGTCTCGACACGCGCGAAGCACCATTTCATCGGCCTCGGCGAGCGCATTGGCTTTTTTGTAAAGCCGCACGAGTTCCTCGACCGGATGCGTGGCGAGTGCCTGTTCGTCGCGCCAGTTTTTCCAGCCGTAAATGACTTTGCCGAACTGCGTGCCCCAGTCGCCGAGGTGATTATCGGTGACCACTTCGTGTCCGAGAAATCGCGCCACGCGCGCGAGTGTGTCGCCGATGATTGTGCTGCGAATGTGGCCGACGTGCATCGGCTTCGCGATGTTCGGCCCGCTGAAATCGAGCACGATCTTTTTGCGCCTCCCGGCGCTGGGAACGCCGAGCATTTCGTCGCTGAAAATATCGGCGACCCGTTTTTTTAAAAAATCATTTTTGATGCGAAGGTTGATGAACCCTGCGCCGGCGATTTCCGGGTTTTCGCAAATGTCGTCGACGTCGAGCCGTTCGATGATTTGCGTCGCGAGTTGTCGCGGATTCGCGCGCTGCTGTTTTGCGAGAACCATTGCGACGTTCGTTTGATAATCGCCGAAACGCGCATCGGTCGCGATCGTCACCTGCGGCTCGATTTGAGCGATGCCGTTGAGCGCGGCGCGCAGTTTAGTTTCGAGAATGGAAATCAGCGTTTGCATTGAATAATGCGCGGAGGCGGGAATCCTTCGCTTACCCGGGCGGAGATGCCGGGTTTTACACGCGAGCCGGCGCGTTGCTTTCGAAGATGTTCAGGATTTCGCCCGCCGAAGTCGCGGTGCCGAGGTGCTCGCGGACGGAGCGGTCGTTGAGAAATTTCGCGATCGCCGCCAGCGTGCGCAGGTGCGTCTGGAATTGGTCCTTCGGCACGATGAACAGCACGATGAATTTCACCGGCGCATTGTCGAGCGAGTCGAACTCGATGCCCGCGTTCGAGCGACCGAATGCGGCGACGACTTTATCCACTCGATCCGACGATGCGTGCGGAATGGCGATGCCGAAACCGATGCCGGTGCTCATCGTTTCCTCGCGCGCACGCAGCGCTGCGAGCACAGTGTCGCGATCACCGGCTTTGATCTGGCCACGCGCGACGAGCAAATCGATCAGCTCCTCGATGGCGGCAAACCGCTCGGTTGCGTGCATTTCGGGGATGATTTGATCAACAGTGAGTAAATTGCCGAGCGTCATGAGTGGGCGCGCTTAAAAGTCACCGGAATGTAACAATCGGCGCGACGAACACAATGAAGAATTGTGAAT
The DNA here is from genome assembly GCA_021324395.1 of Spartobacteria bacterium. Taxonomy (GTDB): domain Bacteria; phylum Verrucomicrobiota; class Verrucomicrobiia; order Chthoniobacterales; family Chthoniobacteraceae; genus JAJPJG01. The sequence goes on from JAJPJG010000032.1 coordinate 99,969, forward strand.
AACAATCAAATGGTCGAATAGCGAAATTCCGCTTCATTCATCATTCATCCTTCTGCATTCTGCATTCATGAAAATCTTGATGGCCGGCAGCGAAATGGCTCCGCTCGCGCGCACCGGCGGGCTCGGCGATGTGCTCGACGCTTTGCCCGCGGAACTCGAAAAACGCGGACACGAAGTGAGCGTGGCGCTGCCGTTTTACCGCGGCATTCGCGAAAATCGATCGCTGAAAATCAAGCACACCGGCGTCGGCATGACCGTGCAGGTTGGCGCGCGCCGCATCGACACGGAAATTCTTGAGACGATGGCGCCGAGCGGCGTGCAGGTTTTTCTCGTGAAGCGCGATGAATACTTCGATCGCAGCGAACTCTACGGCACCGAAGGCCGCGCGTATGAAGACAACGCCGACCGCTTCATTTTTTTCCAAAAAGCGGTCGTCGAGCTCGCGCGCCGCGTGAATCCCGCTCCGGACATTTTGCACGTGCACGACTGGCAGACTGCGCTCGTGCCGGTGTTCGTGAACGAACAGGAGTTGCCGTTTGCCACTGTATTAACCATTCATAACATGGCGTATCAGGGGAGTTTTTGGGGCGTCGACTTCGGCCTGACGAATTTGCCCGGCGAATATTTCGGCGCGAAAGGCGTGGAGTTTTACGGTCAGCTCAATTTTCTAAAAGGCGGCATCCTTTTCGCCGACGCGGTGACGACCGTGAGCGAGCGCTACGCGCGCGAAATCCAGACGCCGGAATTTGGCTGCGGGCTCGACGTCGTGATGCGCGAAAACGCACACAAACTCACCGGCATTCTGAACGGCGCGGATTACGGCACGTGGAATCCGGCAACCGACAAGCTCATTCCGAAAAAATACAAAGCGAACTCGCTCGCCGGCAAAAAAGCGTGCCGCAACGCGCTGCTGTCCGAGTTCGGCCTCGCGCCCGATCCGCGCGGTCCGGTGTTTGCGATGGTCACGCGCCTGGCGGAGCAAAAGGGCATCGACCTTGTGCTGCCGTTGCTCGATCGCTTGCTTGCCGATGATGTGCGTCTGGTTGTTCTCGGCGAAGGCGACTCCGCGTATGAGCGCGAATTTTTCGTCGCCGCCAAACGCCACGCGGGCCAGTTCGCATTCCGCAAACAATTCGAAAACAAACTGGCGCACCTCATCGAAGCCGGTGCGGACATCACGCTCATGCCGTCGCATTTCGAGCCGTGCGGTTTGAGCGCGATGTATTCGCTCAAATACGGCACGATCCTGATCGCGCGGGCGTCGGGCGGACTGCACCAGATCATCACCGACTACGATCCGACCACCGGCAGCGGCAACGGCTTTCTCTTTTTCGACTACAACGCCGAGGCGCTTTGGGACGCAATCGGGCGCGCGAAAAAGCATTTCACCGACGCGGAAGCATGGAAGCAACTAATGCAGCGCGCGATGCAGTGCGACTTTTCGTGGAGCGACGCGGCGGTGGCGTATGAGAAAATCTACACGCGTCTCGCAGGAGAACCCGCGCCTGCGGCTGCGGTGGAGACGAAGTAAGCGTTAGATCAATTCCGCGATCTGCACTGCGTTCAGCGCTGCTCCTTTGAGCAACTGATCGCCCGCGATCCAAAACGCGAGCCCGTTGTCGAGTGCGCAATCGACGCGGATGCGCCCGATCTCGCAATCGTCTTTTTCGGCGACATTGAGCGGGAGCGGGTATTCGTTTTTCGCCGGGTTATCGACGAGCTTGATGCCCGGCGCTTTCGAAATCGCCTCGCGCGCCTGCTCGACAGAAACCGGTTGCTCGAACTCGGCATTTACCGCGACCGAGTGCGCCCGATAAACCGGCACACGGACGCATGTCACACTCGCGCGAAAGTCGGGCAGGTGCATGATGCGCCGGCCTTCATTCTGCATTTTCATTTCCTCTTTCGTGTAGCCGGATTCGAGGAATGAATCGACGTGCGGCAAAACATTGAATGCGATCTGGTGCGGATAAACCTTCCTCGTGATCTCGCGCTCCGAGGTGATTTCGTGCACCTGCTTACGCAATTCCTCGATCGCCTGCGCGCCGGTGCCGGAAACGGCTTGATAGCTCGCAGCGATCACGCGTTTTACGCCGAATGCTTTGTGCAAAGGCCAGAGCCCCATCAGCGTGATCGCCGTGGTGCAGTTCGGGTTGGCGATGATGCCGCGATTCTTGCGGATGTCGTCGCCGTTGATTTCTGGAATGACGAGCGGCACGCTTTCGTCCGCGCGATATGCCGAGGAATTATCCACGACGACCGCGCCGGCCTGCACTGCGAATGGCGCGAATTTTTTCGAAATGGATGCGCCCGCGCTGAACAGCGCGACATCGACGCCGGCGAACGAATCCTCGCGCAATTCCTGCACGGCGATTTTTTCGCCCTGGAATTCCATCGTCTTTCCGGCGGAGCGCGCGGAGGCGAGCAGCGTCAATTTGCCGACGGGAAATTTGCGCTTCGTCAGCGTCTTCATCAATTCGACACCGACTGCGCCCGTGGCTCCGACAATTGCGACATGGAGGTTGCTGCTCATAGAAAAAGGGACGTAGACTTTACCGGCGATTCTCTTTTATGCAATCCCGCGCACGCACAATTCACGTCAGTATCGCGAACCAAACGATGGAACTTCGCGAAGGCGGGAAAGTGCTGCGCACGTTTCCGGTTTCCACGTCGCTTTTCGGCATCGGCAGCGAGCCCGGCAGTTTCAAGACGCCGCCCGGACGCTTCGAGATCGCGGAAAAAATCGGACACGATGCGCCGGCGGGAATGGTTTTCAAAAGCCGCGTGCCGACTGGCGAAATCGGCGGTGAGGAAAATCCGGACGACCTGGTGCAATCGCGCATTTTGTGGCTGCACGGACTCGACGAGGAAAACGCGAATACGCGCGAACGCTACATTTACATCCACGGCACGAATCACGAGGACGACATCGGCACCGCGGCGAGCCATGGCTGCGTGCGGATGCGCAATGCGGACGTGATCGAGCTTTTCGATGCCGTGGAGCAGGGGACGCAGGTATTTATACAACCGTAAGCACGGGGCGTGTCGAATCATGGACGAACAAAAGCGTTGTCTTGTTTAAAGCCATCAGTCAAAACACACCAGCAACTCGCTGAGAAAGGAGGCGAAAACAATTAATGAAAATCATCACGATTCTTGCACTCGCGGCAGCCGTCATCGGCATGAGCGCGTGCGCACACAAAGAGCAATCGGGCATGGGTTCATCGAGCACGATGTCCCACAAGACCTACTCGAAGTAAACCAACCCGAAGCCTTTAGGCCAGGTCGCTAACGCGATCTGGCCTTTTTCGTTTTGCGCGTGATGAGATGCGTGCGCGGCTTGACGCTGATGAATTCACTCCCGGCCAGCAGAAAGCGCCACGGCAGATGCGCCGCCTTCGAAATGCCGATGCGCACATCGGTCGCGACTTCCACATTTGTTTTACGCTGTGCAAAGCCGACCGATTTCCCGCTGCAAAGATCGCGCCCGTGATCGCTCCCGCGCACGTCGAGCGCCTGCGTCAATTTTCCGGGACCGGAACACAACGCAAGCAGCGAGTATTCGGTCTTGAATTTCGAATGCCGCCGCTGCTGCATCAACTCGATCCCGCGCGTCGGCTCCAGCGCACGGAATAAAACGAAGCCATCCTCGGTGCCGTTTTTCACGAGCACGTTCAGCAACCAGTGAACGCCGTAGTTTAAATACACGTAAGCCGCGCCCGCTTCGTGCGACGCGATGAATTCGCGCGAACTCGGCCGCATGAACGTGTGGCACGCCTCGTCGTTCTTCACCGAATACGCCTCGGTCTCGACGACGATTCCCGCGCAGTCGTTCCAGACGAGTTCGCAGCCGATCAGCTCGCGCGAACAGGTGAGCGGATCGCGCTGGAAAAAGGAGCGCGGCAGCGCGTTCGCTAAAGGCCGGTCGGATGATCGAGAAATTCCCACGGCAGTTTGAATCGTTTCGACAGATGCTCCACGAGCGCCTTCACGCCGAACGTCTCCGTCGCGTAATGCCCGCCGTAAAACAAATTCACGCCGAGTTCCTCCGCGAGCAGATAGGAGTGATGCGGCCCTTCGCCGGTGATGAAAGTGTCGACGCCTTCGCCTGCCGCTTTTTGTATCTCGCCACCCGCGCCGCCGGTAACGACGCCGATGTTCTCGACGCGCTCCGGTCCGCCCGCGCAGACATGCACCGGCCCGCCGAGCGCCTGTTCAAGCCGCTTCCCGAGCTGCGCGCGCGTTTGCGGCGCACGCGCCTTGAAGCCGATAAAGCAGCCTTTTTCAAAAAAGAACGGCTCCGTCTTTTTGAACCCGAGCGCGCGGCAGAGCAACGCGTTGTTGCCGACGCGCGGATGCACATCGAGCGGCAAGTGCGCGCTGTAAATCGCCAGGTCGTGATCCATCGCCGTTTTGATTTTGCGATAAACCGGCCCGCGAATCGGTTGCACGCCCGGCCAGAACAGCCCGTGATGCACGAGCAGCAAACTCACGCCGCGCCGCGCCGCTTCCGCGATCACCGGCTCGCACGCATCGACCGCAGCGGCGATTTTTTTGATCGCGCCGGAATTCTCGAGCTGCAGTCCGTTGTGCGCGTTCGGCCAGTCGGGCACGTTTTTGATGTCGAGAAACGCGTCGAGGTGATCGGTAATTTGTCGCAGCGAGGCCATCAGTTTTGTTGATTGAAATCGTGTTGAGTATTAACTTTTCCGACAGGAGATTAATTATGCCAGTGACTGAAGTAAATGTTTCCACCACCACACCGCTCGGGCGCTGCCCGCTTTGCGATGCCCCGCTGCAAAATCCGGACCGATGCAGCAAGTGCGATTGGGTGCGAACCAGCACCAGGGACGGAACGCCCGCCCCGCGCAATCCGCGCGATGGCATCGCCGCGATCCTCAGCATGCTCTGGCCCGGGGCCGGCCACTTTTACAAAGGCCACACCACGCTCGCCGGGGTGATCGCCGCCGGCGGAGTGCTCTGCTTTTTGTGGAGCGTGACCTTCTTCATGTTCTTCGGCTTTTTAATCCTGCCCATCTACTGGGTATGGGTCGCCGTCGACGCATTCTTCCGCAAGGACCTGAAATACCCGCAGTATTACCAGCCCTGACTTACGGCGCGTGATGTCTCGCAAGACCGCGGGACGCCCATTCGCGCAGCGGTGAGTATCATTGAAGGATACTGGTTAAGCGTCCAGTCAGGCGACTCCCGAGCTGGCGGAAGGCATACAGATTGCAAGGATGACGTAGGCAATAAGTCCAAATCCCCCAAAGAGGAAAGAGACAAGGAAGATTACCCGCCAGATCCAGGATGGAATTGGTGTGTGTTCTCCCAGGCCGCCACAAACTCCTGAGATACTTCGGTCAGTTTTTGATTTTTTGATATTTCGTAAGTTCATCGCGGCTCCTGAAAGGTCAATCGACTGCAACCTGCCCGGCGCAATGAGGACAAAGAGAATCAATAGGAGCAGTAGGATAATGAATGATAGTAAGAGCCCTATAAATGCCATCGGGTTGAATTGAGTGAAGGTATCGATTTGCCACATCTGTGTGAAAGCGGATAATGAGAACAAGATTAGCTGCGCGCGGAGCGGTCTAGCTGCATCGCATTTGGACTCACGATGGAATATGTGTCGAGGTAATGCGTAAAACCCGAACCAATGAAATAACGCCGAAGGTGGCAAAGCATACGCCCATGGCAATGATGAGCGACATCTCGTCGTGGATACCCCAGCCGGCGAACATCACGCCGAGCACGATGTAAAACCCGGAGGTGATCACGCCGCTTCTCCTGCTGGCTCGAATGATGTTGGAGCTCGTCGGCGACAACTTAATGTTGTTCTGGATCAGCCGAATGAGGTTTTGCACGTCCTCCTCGCAGCGAGACTTACAAGCAAGTCCTTGCGAAAGGTCAACGGCACATTCGGAACAAAGCCCTTTCCCGCACGATTTGCACGCGCCAATCGCGTCGCGGTCTTGATGATAGAAGCATTTCATATTGCGAGTGTAAAATAAGGCTAAATAAGGTTACGTATCCTCCGAAGTGGATCTTCGGGTTCCGGAAACTTATCGGGAATTTCGCCGAGGTCGCTAAGGATTCGCTGCCAATCCGCATCGTCGATCTCGTTTGGGACGAAAACTGTGAGGCCGTTCATACCATTGACACAGTGTGTTGGATTCCTTCTATGTTGTAGAATAGGCCAAGTGTGTTCAGCGACATCAAGAGCTAGGAGCCTACGCGGCGAACCAAGAGGTTGAATGCGGAATGGAAACTCCCACGTCTCTGGCCAAACGTCATCAACTCGCTCGTTGGTGGGAAAAGACTGAGTGACAAATGGCATCGTGAAGGTGCGATCTGTAGAGGAGTAGATCACGCCTCGGGAAAATGGGAACATCTTCTGTGCTTTCGACCAACGGTTGTTACTGGTGCGCTTATCGAGTGCAGACACAGCCCATAATCCGTTGTCATATCCAATTTGAATGTTCCGCAGGAACTTGCAGGCAAAGATCCAGAGTTTCATGTGAGCGTGGCTATGTGCCTAGCTGTATCGGATAGTTAGGCCTTTGGCGGTTCTGTATAGCGTAGTGCATTGCGCACGACTCCAATTTCTTCTTCTAACTTCGCTTGGCGTTCCTGCAAAGCTGTAAAGATGCGCTCGCATTCTTCGCCGTAGCAGTTGGCGACTATGAAGCGCCGCCAATCCTCGATAGCGTCTTCAAGCTGGTGAGCGATGTCGTCTAACCGCTGGCCGGACGCCTCACAATCTGTTTTGAGTTTAATTCTAACGGCGCGCATCTCTTCCTTCTTCAGTTCGGGAAGTTCGCACTCGGCACTGGAGCATGTCGATCGACTAGTATGGCTGAACCGCCGAACGTTGGAGTGCAACGTCATCAGTCGAAAGATAACGCTTTCGGCTTGTGGCAACCACCGCTCGTTCGCGCGCTTGGTTGCACGATCCACTTCATGTGTATTACCGATCCAATACGCCAGCAGGAAGAGGAACACGCTAAACAATGTATCCACCAAAGGCGTGTATTGCTGTGGATATTTCGCTAGGTAAATCGGCGGAAACGAAATGATGGCTAATACCAGCAGCCAGCGAAATATCGATGGGCCGGAAAAGACAATCCGAAGCGTCCCGATTAGGAGGTTGTCATACCAAGGCTGCTGCTTTTTGGTGGGATTCATTGGGATGGGTATAGGCCTAACTTTGAATTAGATGAAAAAGCGGTTGCCTCCGGATAAGTGGAAATTGTTCGCATAAGATCGACTGCCTCCTGAGTTTTCCAGACAAACCAGTTCCTACAAAAAGCCGCTGCTGACAAGCCGAAACAATCCAGCCAGCCATGGCACAGCTAACAAAAAAGCGCGAAGCTCTTTCGAACTTCGCGCCTTTGGTCAATGACTGCGCGATGAGTTACGGGACGATGGATTCCACTTGTGCGGATTGCGGGCCTTCGCCGGCGTCGTTGACGCCGCTGATGGATACCTTCACGGTTTTGCCGCCGGGCAGGCCGGTGAAGGTGTAGGCGCGGTCCTGCACGGTGGCGATGCGCTTCGGCGCGGCATCGACACCGATGATCTGCAGGTAAACGTAGTAACGCTCGGCGCGGCGGGAGATGCCCCAGACGACGTGCAGCGAGCCGGGCGGGCCGGGAATGATCGTCGGGTTCGTGAGCGGCGCACCGGGTGTGGCGGGATCGGCGGGAGCGTTCAGGCCAAAGGCATACCAGATCGGCGAGTCATCGGGGATGAGCTGGCCGAGTTCCGCGACGAGTCCGCTCAGGCGCACGCGCAATTTTTGATCCGCCACGTCGCGCGCCCTGATCGCGTTGGCGTAGTCAGTGTCCTTTTGATTCAAAGTGGCGCGCGCGGTGTCGAGCGCGTTGTAAAGACCGGTCGCGGCGGCGGTGGTGACGTTCACGTTCGGCCGCGTGTCCTCGCAATCGGCATGTGTGATGAAAAAGCCGCTGAGTTTTTCGATCATCGCAAAGCGACCATCCTGCGTGTCGGGCAGCGCGAGCGAGCCCTCGGCGAAGCCGGCCTCGGCAAAGAGCGGCTGCCAGTCGCCGCCTTTCACGGTGGTGATCGCCTTTTTCGCCTTTGCTAGGAAAGCTTTCACGTTCGAGTCGGCCACGCGCAAGGCCGAGTGGGCGTCGGACAGGGCGGTGTCGGCGGTGTTGTAGGCCGTCTGTTTCGCGCGGGCGTCGGCGAGGTCGGCGGCGATGGATGCCTTGGTGTTTTGCTTGAGCGGGAGCGTCGCCTCGTATTGGTTCGCGCCATCGACGCAGTCGTCTGCGAGCGAGTAGAGCTCATCGCGTTTATCGGGTTGTCTATTGGATGCCATGGTTTTTTGTGGGTTTTGGGTGTGTTTTTAGGAGAGGTGACAGGGCGAACTGTCGAAATTTGACCATTTTGACCGTCTCACGGTGGTGGCCCGTCCCATCGGGAGCATTTTGGGCGGGACACGGCCGTGGCTCGTCCCATCGGGAACCGTTTGACCGGCACACAGCCGTGGCTGGTCCCATCGGGAGTCGACGGAGCGAGCCACGGCGGTGGAGCGTCCGCCCGGGAGCCGATGGACTGAGCCACGGGCGTGTCCGGTGCCATCGGGAGCCGTTTGCGCCAGCCACAGCCGTGGCGCGGTCCATCGGGAGCATTTTGACCGCGACACCACACGAGCAGGGCGGGTAAAAGACGTGCGCATTTTCTCGGTCCGATCGGGCATCGGACGCAGATGCTGCCCGCAGCGAAAAAATGTGTCCATACGCCGAACGGCGGATGTTCTTTTTCAGGATTTCTGCTACTTACGCACGCTAACCAAGGAGGAAGCCATGATTAGCATGCTGACAGAGCGAAAAATCGAAGTGCTCGAGTTGATGGCGCGCGGGTTTTCGAACCGCGAGATCGCTGCGCATCTCGGCATCGCCGGTTCGACCGTGAAAACGCACGCGGAACAAATCTACCAGACCCTCGGCGTGGCCAATCGCGCCGAAGCAGTCGCAGTGCTGGTAAGCGCGCGCCGCGGCGAGTAAGGGGATTGGAGATTGCTGGTTGTTGAGTCAGTCCTATGGCTTGGCAGGCGGGGTATCCCCGTGAAACGCTTCGGGATGTTCTTTACTTAACGCCTTGAGCCGATTCCCGGCTTCCTTTATTGGCACCCGGTCACTGCCAATGCACTCGAGAACCGTTTGATAGCAATGCACTGCTTGCGGCCATTGTTCGGCATCTTCAAAATTTTTTCCGGCAAGGTAATTGCGAATCCCTGCAATGGCAGAATTCTCCGCACCATAGCCGATCGTGGTTGGCTCCATTTGCTGCACGATTTCATAGGTCTTTTTCCAGTCTCCTTTAGCGGCATAATCATTCGCGACCTTTTCTAAAGCGTCGGTCAGTGACATGGAACTCAGTGGTTCTTGATTCAGTTCAGGTAGCTTCAAAACCTTCGTCATCGAGTTGCGGACTATGCTTTCCCGGAGTGTCTGCATCGCTTCGCGAAGCTGGGGATTACCAGAACCACTCATACCTTCCGAAGTATGCCTGGAGAGCAGTTGCATGTTGGATGGCTGGTCCATAAGCGTGGTGAGTAGTTCGAGCTGACCTGGTAGATACTCTAGCTCCGGAGAGATCCTTTCGCCGGTTCGTGCGTAGGATTTTAGTTCGTTCTCAAGATTCAAGATATCAGCCTTCGTTTTTACCTCGCGAATCCGTGCAGCATACGCCGCAGGATCAAAGGCCACCGAGGTCTGCAATAGGGTGACTTTACGCCCCAGCATTTGTTCAGCTTGTTTGCGCTTTGTCTCGATCGCTTCGGCAGTGATTAAGGGCTTATCTATTTTTTTAATTCGGTTTAGCCTTTGCAACTGCGCGACCACGCCCTCCCAGTCCCCGGCTAACTCTTGCTGAATTAGTTCAAACCAAATAGGAACAGCCAGGCGTGCCTGCTCGACTCTCACCCTCACGGGCTCGGCTTCCGGGCCTGCGATTGCCAATGCGCGCGAAAAGTTGCTCAAGCGGCTACTGATGGTCTGGTCAACGACCTGCATCGCTGGCAGCTTCTTGCTCCACTCGTCCAGTGCAGCTGCCGCCTGCCCGGAGATGTGTTCCCCGATTGACTGTCGTTCATTCTTTACCTGCTCTGCGCTCAACCCCGAGGAGTCCGATGATGATGTAATCTGATCGAATTGCTGCAATGCCTTTTCCCAGTTCTCGTGCTCAATCGCCGCAATATATTCGGTCCATTGTCGCATTGTCTCGGTCGCTCTGTTCAATAGATTCCCCAGTGGCCGCAAGTCATTCACGACAAACTCTGCGGACTGCACCATTTCGCGCTCGGAAGCGAGCTTTCTTTGAAGGTCGGCTGCCTCCTTTGACGTCCGTATTTTTGGAAGTTCCTCCGTCGCCTGTTTCAGTAGAATCTCGGATTCTTTCCGTAAAGAAGTGGTCACCTCATCCATTCGCAGTCGGAAGAACCTCGCGTCCATTTTTGGAAAATCATTCGGAAACCCATCCCTAAGCTCTCTTAACTTTTGCAAGACTTCGCCCGGCCTGCCGCTCTCCTGCGCTATGAGCAGGCGTCGCCACTGTTCCAGCAAATTGCGGATGCGGTCGAATCGAGAGCTATCCACACTCGGACTCAAAGGATTCAGTTCATTCTGCAAACCTTTCGCCTCCGCTATCAAAGGATCAATCTCCTGCGAGCCCTTCGCCGCGATGCTTGCGGTAAGTGCCTTGTCAATAAACGCCGTCATTTTGTCATTCGCGTCCTTCTTCCTACGCTCTGCCGCCGTCGTCGCCTCAGTTCGCATCGAGTGAACCTCGTCCACCGCTGCGTTGAAAATCTTGGTGATATCCGAGTCTGCCTCAACAGGCGACGAAGTCTCCGCCAAATTCGTTTCGATCATATTCAGGGGAAACTTTTGTCTGACGAGCATCTCCGCATGCATAATCTGGCTCGCAAAACGCTGAAGCTCCTGCTGTGGGGTTGGCGGCTCTTTGACAGGACCGCCAAGTTCGTTGATCCGCTTCGTCGTTGCGTCTCTTACTGCTTGCAGCTTTTTCAAAAGGCGCTCGGAATCATAATCCCGTTCCGCATCCGCGGGACGCTGAAAGCCGTTCGTCGTCCATTGCGTCAGGCCGACCGGGGTAAGCTCAGCAAGAATGAGCGGAAGCAACAATAGGAACCGTATTTTCATAACAATAACGCTATGGTTAATCACCAAGGTTCAGTCAATCAAACGTAATGCTACCGGAACATTGTCAGCGATAAGCGCCCTGACGATTTATTTCGAATTCGACGCGGCGGGGGTCAAGGGCATTGCAGATGGTGGATTGTTGATGGTTGCGAGCGCGGCGTTCGTCCGTTAACGTGCGCGCCCTATGTTGAGCGCAGGCATCGTCGGCCTTCCAAATGTCGGCAAATCCACACTGTTTAACGCTGTCACTCGCACGCGCAAGGCGCAGGCGGCGAATTATCCTTTTTGCACGATCGATCCGAACCAGGGTGTCGTCGTCGTTCCCGACCCGCGCCTCGATGCGCTGTCGAAGCTATCCAGCTCGAAAAAACTCGTGCCGGCGGCGATCGAGTTCGTCGATATCGCGGGGCTCGTCAAAGGCGCGAGCCAGGGCGAGGGACTCGGCAACCAATTCCTGAGCCACATCCGCGAAGTCGATGCGATCGTGCAGGTCGTCCGCTGTTTTGAAGATGCGGACATTCATCACGTTGCGGGCTCGATCGACCCGATCCGCGACATCGAGGTGATCACGACCGAGCTGGTGCTGGCCGATCTGGCGGCGCTGCAAAAACGGGCGGAGCGTTTGCAAAAAGCGGCGCGCACCGGCGACAAGCAGTCGAAGGCGGAGCTGGCGGTGATCGAGAAATTGCTGCCGCATCTCAATTCCGGCAAACCGGCAAACACGCTCGCGCTGAGTGCCGAGGAGGAAAAGCTCGCGCGCGAATTTTTCCTGCTGACATCGAAACCGGTGATCTTCGCCTGCAACGTCGCGGAGTCCGATCTCGGGAAGCTGGGCGCGGAAGTGGATGCGGCGCAGGACCAGGAGGGCGATTTGCCGAAATACACGATCGAGATTCATCCGGCGGCGCGTTACGTGAAAGCGGTGCAGGATTATGTGCGCTCGCACCTGGCGACGGAAGCGGTCGTGATTTCCGCACAGATCGAAAGCGAGCTGGTCGATCTCTCGGATGAAGAAGCGGCGGAATATTTAAAAGACCTCGGCGTCAGCGGCAGCGGTGTCGGCTCGCTGATTCGCGCGGTGTATCATTTGCTCGGCCTGCGCACTTATTTGACGACCGGCGAGCAGGAAACCCGCGCGTGGACGATCCATGCCGGCGACAAAGCGCCCGCAGCCGCAGGCGTGATTCACAGCGATTTCGAGCGCGGTTTCATCGCGGCGGAAGTGGTGCATTTCGACGAGTTGATCCGGCTAGGGTCATTCGCAAAGGCGCGCGAAGCCGGTAGGCTGCGCATCGAGGGGAAGGAATACGTCGTGCAGGATGGCGACGTCGTGGAGTTCCGCTTCAACGTCTGATTTCCCATTCGCGCACGTCGCCGGGCACGATGCGAAAAAGCGGATGCGCATCCGGCGTGGCGATCTCGCGGAATTTGCGGAACAGCCGCGGATCGCGCGTGCGCAGTTTTCCGCGCAGATGCTCCCATTCGTAAAGCAACTGCCCGCTCGTTTCGGTAAGCCGGCCTTTGAATTTGCGCGCGGTGATTTTTGACACGTCGAATGAATAGCCGCGCCGGGCCGCTTCGTCGGCGAGCCCGCCTAAAAACGCGGCGATGACTTCATCCGGGCTGCGGTGCGATTGAAAACGCGCGAGCTGCGGATGATGCCGGTAACCGCGCGTCGCGCCGGCGAGGACCTTTTGCGCGAGCAGGGCCTCACGCCATGCGGCGACGAGACCTTTCGCGTCGAGATATTGCGGGTGCACGGTCCAGAGTCGCATCCGCGCAACAAACCATTTTACAGCGCGAAAAGCTCCGCTAATCTTCGCAGCTTCATGACCCGACTTTTTTTGCGAATCGCGCTGTTTTGCGTGATCGCCGGCGGTTGCCCGGCGGCGCCCACGCCGGCCCCAGACAACAAAAATGGCGACATCAAAAAAAGCCTCGTCCGCATATCTGTGACGGAGCAGGAGCCGAACTACAAAGTGCCGTGGATGGCCGGCAATATCGCCGCCGGTGTCGGTGCGGGTTTCGTCATCAGCGGCAATCGCGTGATGACCAACGCGCACGTCGTGAGCAACGCGCGTTTCCTCGCGCTGGAAAAAGAGGACGACCCGAAAAAATATGTCGCGACCGTGCAGTTCGTCGCGCACGACTGCGACCTCGCGGTGCTGAAAGTCGCCGATCCCGATTTTTTTAAAACCACCGCATCGCTGAACTTCGGCGGCATTCCGCAGATCGAATCGCAGGTTTCCGTTTACGGTTATCCAATCGGCGGCGAGCGGCTCTCGGTGACGCAGGGCGTTGTTTCGCGCATCGATTTTCAGACTTACACGCACTCGTCGGTTGACCAGCACCTCGCGATCCAGATCGACGCGGCGATCAATCCGGGAAACAGCGGCGGACCGGTCATGCAGAGCGGCAAAGTCGTCGGCGTGGCGTTCCAGGGCTATGGCGGTGATGTCGCGCAAAACGTCGGCTACATGATCCCGACGCCGGTGATCAATCGCTTTTTGAAAGACATCGAGGACGGCGTTTACGACCGCTACATGGACCTGTCGGTGACGACGTTCAATTTGCAAAATCCGACGATGCGCCGGGCGCTCGGGCTGGTTGACGACGATCGCGGCATCATGGTCAGCAGCGTCGCATCGGCGGGCGTGTCGTTTGGAAAATTGAAATCCGGCGACGTGCTGCTGAGCATCGACAATCATCCGATCGCGAGCGACGGCTTTGTCGAACTGGAAGGCGAGCGCGTGCCGATGGGTGAAATCGTCGAGCGCAAATTCAAGGGCGAGGAGGTGAAGCTGCACGTGCTGCGTGACAAGCAGGAAACCGACGTGACGGTGAAGCTCGACGCCGCGTGGCCGTTCACGCTGCAATCGAATAGCTACGACGTCGAGCCGCGCTACGTCTTGTTCGGCGGGCTGCTGTTCCAGCCGCTCACGCGCAATTTTCTCGAGTCTTACCAGATCGACGATCTGCGTGTGCGCTACTTTTTCGACTTCTTCATTTCCGACGAGCTGTATCGGGAACACCCGGAAGCGATCGTGCTCAGCGCGGTGTTGCCCGACCCGATCAACACGTATCTCGGCGATTTTAAAAACGGGATCCTCGATGAAATCAACGGCTCGAAAATCAAGACGCTCGACGACGTGGCAAACGCGTTTCGCGCGACGTCGGACGAATATGTGATCAAGCTGCTCGGCGTCGGCCGGCCGCTCGTGCTCGAGCGCGCGGCAGTCGAGGCGGCGCGTGAGCGAATCATGACGCGCTACAATGTTTTAAAAGAACAAAACCTGCGCGAAACCGTGAACGTGCCGTGAAAAGGAATCACCAAATCCCAATGACCAGTGACCAATTACAAACTCTGCGTGGCCGAATGCGTTTGGTCATCGGTCATTGGTTATTGGTCATGTCGCTGGCATTCGTGGCAACGCCCGCTTTCGCCGCGCCTGCCGTCAAAGCCACCGCGAAAGAGCAGCATCCATCAGTCGTGCGCGTGAATGCGACCGATCAGCCGTGGGACTTTTTTCATCCGTGGAGCAAGCGCGCGCCGTATTCGCGCCGTGCGCTCGGGACGGTTTTGAGTGGCGGGCGCGTGCTCGTGACGGCGGAGCTGGTCGCGAATGCAAATTACGTCGAGCTCGAAAAAGCAGAGGGCGGCGACCGCATGCCGGCGCGTGTCGAGTGCGTCGATTACGAAGCGAACCTCGCGTTGCTGAAACCGGAAGACGACAAATTTTTAAACGGAATCAAACCGCTCGATGTCAGCGACGCACAAGTCGGCGATCACGTTTCCGTCTGGCAGCTCGAGAGCACCGGCGCGCTGCTCGCGACCGATGCGCTGGTGACGACTGTTGAGGTTTCGAAATATCCGATCGACGACACTTCGCTGCTGACTTACCGGCTCACGTCCTCGCTGCAATATCGCGAAGGGAGCTTCACCGTGCCGGTCGTAGTCGGGAGCAAAGTGATTGGCCTGCTGATGCGCTACGACACACGGACGCAAAACGTCGATGTGATTCCCGGCCCGGTCATCGATCACTTTTTGCGCGACGCGGCGGACAAGCACTACGGCGGCTTCCCGCGCGCCGGCGTGAATTTTGCCCCGATGCGCGATCCGCAACTGCGCCGCTTCGTCGGGATCGGCGACGATATCAACGGCGGTGTTTACGTGACGCAGGTGCAGAAGGGCAGCCCCGGCGATCTCGCGGGGATTCGTCCCGGCGACGTGATTCTCGAAATCGGCGGCAAAGCCATCGACCAGGATGGCAACTACGTCGACAAGCTCTACGGCAAAATCTCGATGGTTCATTTCATCTCGCTGCACAACGACGGCGAGAAGGTGCCATTCAAAATTTTCCGCGACCGTGGTGTGCAGCAGATCGATGTCACATTGCAACATCGCGCCGCGAGCGATTACGTCATCGAGCCATACGTCATCGACAAAGCGCCAAAATACTACGTGCT
The DNA here is from genome assembly GCA_021324395.1 of Spartobacteria bacterium. Lineage (GTDB taxonomy): Bacteria > Verrucomicrobiota > Verrucomicrobiia > Chthoniobacterales > Chthoniobacteraceae > JAJPJG01. The sequence goes on from JAJPJG010000032.1 coordinate 115,631, forward strand.
CGGCGGCCTCGTGCTGCAGGAGCTGTCGCGCCAGTATTTGAAAGAGTGGGGCGAGTTTCAAAAGAAAGCGCCCGAGCGTTTCGTTTACTACGATCGCTACCAGTCCGAGCTATTTGAAAACGATCCGCGCAAACACATCGTCATCCTCAGTCACGTGCTGCCGACGCCGAGCACGATCGGCTACGAAGAGCTCAGCTACGTCGTCATCACAAAAATTAACGACGTGCCGCTGATGAGTCTCGAGGACGTGGCGCGCGCATTGCAGAATCCGGTGAACGGCTTTCACAAAGTTGAGTTCGAGGACAATCCGCGGGTCATTTATCTCGACGCGAAACAAACCGAGCAGGACGCCGCGGCGCTGATGAAAAACTACGGCGTGCCCGCGATCAGCAGGCTCGAATAGCGTGCAAAGCTGGGGCGCCATTTTCGATTGGGACGGCGTCATCATCGACTCGTCCGCGCATCACGAGGAGAGCTGGGAGCGTCTCGCACGCGAAATCGCAAAGCCGCTGCCGGCCGGTCATTTCAAGCGCGGCTTCGGGATGAAAAACGAGTTCATCATCCCGCAGTTGCTCGCGTGGAGCAGCGACCTCGACGAAATCCGCCGTCTCTCGCTGCGCAAGGAATCGCTCTATCGCGAAGTGGTAAAAGAGCGCGGACTCGCGCCGCTGCCCGGCGTAACGACGTGGCTGCGAAAGCTCGCCGACGCAAACATCCCGTGCGTCGTGGGCTCCTCCACGCATCGCGAGAACATCGAGCTCGCTCTCGAGGCGATTCACCTTCGCGAATTTTTCACCGCGATCGTCTCCGCCGAGGATGTCTCGCACGGCAAACCCGATCCCGAGGTTTTCCTCAAAGCCGCGCAGAAAATTGACCGCCCGCCGGAACGCTGCGTCGTCTTCGAGGATGCGCACGTCGGCATCCAGGCCGCACGCAATGCCGGCATGCGCGTCATCGCTGTCGCCACCACCAACCCGCTTTCCGATCTCACAAACGCCGACCTTGCAGTCGAGCGCCTCGACCAGCTCGACATCGAAAAAATCGGCGAGTGGTTCGCATGACGCGCGAGTTGCTCATCGCCACGCGCAACGCGCACAAGACCGGAGAAATTCGCGGGATTCTCGGCGCGGATTTCCACGTGACCGACTTGCTTGCGCATCCGGAGATTCCATCTGCGGAGGAAACGGGCGCGACGCTTGAGGAAAATGCGAAACTGAAAGCGGTTAGCGCTTCGCGTCTATTTAACGGCATGGTGATGTCCGACGATTCCGGCCTCGAAGTCGATGCGCTCGGCGGCGCGCCGGGAGTGCGTTCCGCGCGTTACGCTGGGGAAGGAGCGACCGATGCGAAAAATCGCGACAAGCTGCTCGCCGAACTCGCCCGCATCGGCGCGCGCGGAAAGGAACGCTCGGCGCGTTTCCGCTGCGTCATCGCGCTCGCGCAAAACGGCGAGGTGCTCGCTACGTTCGACGGCGCGGTCGAGGGCGTCATCATCAATGCGCCGCGCGGCGACGGAGGCTTCGGCTACGATCCGCTCTTCGTGCCCGACGGCTACTGCGAAACCTTCGCGCAGCTCAGCTCCGAAATTAAAAACCGCGAAAGCCACCGCGCCCGTGCGATGACAAAAGCGATTGCGTTTTTGACGAAAAAGGCGGGATAGGCTCCCGTTAAAAAACTGTCTTATTCCGCCGTGCCGGATGGACGGACCTCTTTCGCGGCCTTGATGCTGCCGTCGGTGAAGATGATGAGGTTGCCGTTGCCGTGGACGTCGCCTTTTTCGGCGAACCATGGGGAAGTGGGCCAGCGGAACGGCGTCATTTGTTTGTCGTCAAACGGCATGGCGATGTAGTCGATTCGGGTGTTTTCCGGCTTCGTGTAATCCGGTCCGCCGAGGCCGCGCTGGACGGTGGGGCAAATCCAAACCGCGCGCGGGATACCGAATGGCGTGAGCGCGTCGATCCATGCCTTGTCGTAGGCGTGCGTCTGGAGGTTGCCTTTGATCAGCGCGGTGCTGATTTGCGGCCAGTGGCCGTTTTGGTGGATGTAGGAATTCGCGCCGAGGTAAAGCTGTCGCAGGTTTTCGGAGCAGCGGACTTTATCGGTATGCGAGCGCACCATGTTCAGCGCTGGAAACAACAGCACGACGAGTATGCCGATGATGACGATGACCGTCATCAATTCGAGCAGGGTGAATGCGGATGTTTTTCGAGAGCGCACTTCTGCGGAGTTCTGCTACGTCCGCAGTCGCGGTCGCAAATGGCCGCTCTAGCCGCCTGCAGTGATCGTCGTAGTCGACGCTGTCTCGGATTGCTTGATACCATCGACGTCGAAGGTGAGCTTCTCGGTAATGACAGGCGTTCCGTCGGAGTTTACCAGACCTTGGTCAATGTCCAGATTTGCTGTGCCGGTCAAACTCGAGATCGCAGCAGTAGCTTCCGTCGCTCCAGTGGCAACAAAGGCATCGATGGTTCCTTTCGCGCTGGCGGTGACAGAAACGGTAGTAACCGTGCTGCTGGTGCCGGAGGTGACCAAAGTGAGCGAATAAGTAAAGGAAGCATCGAGAATGCCGCGAATTTCAAGCTTCGTCGGATCGCCAATGCCAGTGATGGTGCCGGTAAAGGTTCGGCCGCTCGAAAAGATCTGCAATGTGCCGGTGGCAAGGCCGGTTTGCGGAACGGAAAGAGTGAAGAGGCCAAGTGAATTGGAGCTAGTCGTAGTAGTGGTGGTGGTCGTGGTGCCGGACGTAACCGGTGTGTCGCTCGTTGGAATCAACAAGCCGCCATAAGTGCCGACGACAGCGGCAGTGCTGCCAGCGCCGGGGCCGCCGTGCAGGGCGAAGACTTGAGCCTGGAGAAAAACGAAGCAAAGGAGGGAAGCGAGGAGAGCTCTCATGACGCGAAAAACTAGCAGTTTTCGCGACGCCGTCAAACGCGCAATCGCGGTTTGCGATTACATTTTTGCAATTACAAATCGCGCAGCGAAATTTTGCCGTCGTAAAGCGCCTTGCCGATGATCGCGCCGTAGAGATTCGGCATCGCGGCGAGGCGTCGCACGTCTTCGGCGCTGGAGACTCCGCCACTGGCGATGAGCTGGCATTTCAAGACGCCGAGCAGCTTTTCGATGTGCGCGAAGTTCGGCCCCTCGAGCATGCCGTCTGTGGCGATGTCGGTGTAAATAATCGTGCCCGCGCCGGCGGCTTCCGCGCGTTGCGCCAGATCGAGCGCAGTGAGCGAGGAAAGCTCGGTCCAGCCCTTGACTGAGACCTGCCCGTTTTTTGCATCGATGCCGACGGCGATTTTTTCGCTGCCGAATTTCGCCACCATCTCCGCGACGAAATCGAGCGACTCCGCCGCGCGCGTGCCGATAACAACGCGTGTCACACCTGCATCGAGTGCGCGCTGGATCGCCGTTTCGCTGCGCATGCCTCCGCCGAGTTCGCACGGAATCGAAATCGCCGACGCGATTTGTTTCACCGCGTCGAGATTGCGCTGCACACCGGTGAACGCCGCGTCGAGATCGACGATGTGCAAGAAGTCGCCGCCTTCGTCCTCCCATTTTTTCGCGAACGCGACCGGATCGTTCGAGTAAATGGTTTTTTCGGAAGCCTTACCCTGGCGCAGCCGGACGACCTGGCCGTCCATCAAATCAATGGCGGGAAGAACGATCATTGTTTCATTCTTTTCCGCCACGAGTGCCGGCAAAGCTCCACAAAAATCGGTAGAAACGGCATCAACAAAAACAACAACATCCTCATACCGATGCCACAAAATTTCGCAGAATCGCCAGCCCGACGTCCTGGCTTTTCTCGGGGTGAAATTGCACGCCGGCGACGTTGCCTTTCGCAGCCGCGGACGCGAACGTTTCGCCGTAAGTCGTGCGCGCGGTGACGACTGATTCATCTTCCGGCGCGGGAAAATAGGAGTGCACGAAAAAGACGTGCGGGCTTTCCGGCAGACCGCGCCATAGCGTGTTGTTGCCGTTTGTAAACTCCAGTTCGTTCCAGCCAATTTGCGGCACTTTCAATCCAGGCGTGCGAAAACGCTTCACCGCGCCGTGAAAAAATCCAAAGCCGCTTTCGTCAGGCGATTCCTCGCTCGAATCGAACAACAATTGGTAGCCGACGCAGATGCCAAGGAACGGCTTGTCCGCGCGCATCCAGTCCTGAAGCGGCTCCCAGAGGCCGCGCGATTTGATGTTGCGCGCGCAATCGCCGAAATCGCCGACGCCCGGCAGCACTACGGCGTCCGCTTTCCCGAGTTCGTCAGGCGTGCTCACGAGCTGCACGTCCGCGCCTTCGTGCTGCAGCGCTTTGCTCACGCTGCGGATGTTGCCGCTGCCGTAATCGATGAGTGCAATCATGAAACGCGGGAGTGTCGGGGCGACGTCTGCGAGTGTCAACTTTCCGGCTAATCGCCGAGCAGCCGCGCTTTTGTCTCGGCGGAAAAATCCGCCTTCGCAATCCAATCGCGCGCCGCTTGCGGATTCGTTTTCAACCACGCCGTTGCGATTTGCTCAAGCCGCGCCGCGCGCAATTCCGGCCGGCCGATCGCGTCGGCCCATTTCGCGGCGACGTCGGGATTTTGCGCGGAAAGTTGCGCCGACACCGCGTCGAAAGCCGCGTCGCGACTCGCGCCGGCGGGCAGCGACTGCGCCCAATCCATCGCGTTTTGCGGATCGCTCGCCATCCATTTCGTCGTGACCGCGCTCATGTGATCGATTTGTGAACTGCCTTCCGGTTCGGTCAAAATCCAGCGCGCAGCATCGGCTGGTTGATTATCGGCCCAGCGCGCGACGACTTGCTGCAACGCAATTTCGCGAATGTCGGGATCGGGCAGCGACTGCACCCACGCGAGGGCGGCGCGCGGATCTTTTTGAGCAAAAGCCGGAGCGACTGCCATGATTGCGGACGGTTGATCGGTTTGCGGGAGCGTATTTACGAAAGCGCTCGCGGCGTTAACGTCCTGCAAAACCCAATACGAGAGCGCGGCTTTGATTGAAACCGCACGCGCACTGGTCGGTGGCAAAGTCCCAGCCCATTTCGCAGCAGCCGCGGGATCGTGCTGAGCCCAACCATCGACGATCGACGGCAGCATCGTGTCGTAAGCCGAGCCGCCCAGACTCTGCGCCCACTGCAACGCGGCCGCCGGATCTTTCGCGGCGAAGTTTTTCGCCAAATGCGTTGCTGCGTTGAGTTGATCCGCGCCCGCCGGCATCGCGGCAACGTAAGCTCCCGCCGCAGCAGGATCGCTCGCGCCCCAGACATCCAGCACATTGTTTAGCGCGAGTTGCTGCAGCTTCGCGTCGGATAGCGACTTGATCCATTCGAGCGCGTTCGTTGGCTGTTGCGCCGCGAGTGCGCGGGCGATTTCGAGAGCGACGGACGATTGCACCGGACCCGGCGCAAGGCTGCTGACGATTTCGCCGGCTGCTTGCGGATCGTTGACGGTGAGTTGTCGCAAGCTTTCCGTTAACACACGGTCGAGCGCGGGACCGGCAAGAAATTGCTGCGCGAGCGCAATCGTCCGCTGCGGGTCGCGCTTTGCCAAAATCACGAGTGTCGATTCCAGCGCAATCGTCCGGTCGTCGCTCGCGCCGAGATTTTGCGCCCAATTCACTGCGGCAAGCGCATCCTTTTGCGCCCAGTTTGCGGCGAGTGCGCGCAAGGCATTCGTCCGCGCTTCGCCTTGCGGCACGGCATCGAGCAGCGCGACCGCGCGTTGCAGATCGCGGCGCGCCATTTCATCGAACAACACACTGTAAATTACCTGCTCGTCACGCGTTTGTGCCAAATCGCCCGCAAGTTTGATCGCGTGTTCCGCATCTTTCCTGCCGAGCGCGGTCAGCGCAATCATCAGCGCTTCCGTGCGCTCCGCGCCTTGCGGCATTGTGCGGATGTAGGCGAGCACCGCCTGCGGATCCTGCGCGAACCATGCGGTGATCGCTTTTCCAAACATGATCGAGCGTTTTCGCGGATCGTTTTCGCGCAATGCATCATTCAGCGCCGCGCGAAAATCGATCGGCGAAGTTTCCGCCGAAATTTGATTCGTCGATTCCTGCGCGATCGGAGCTGGCGTCGCTGCAACTTCGCTGCGGCTCGCATTTTTTTCCGTGTTGGAAAAACGCGAGCGCCGCGCGAGCAGCGCGATTGCCGCGATCGCGAGCACCAGCGCGATCGCGGCAAATATCCAGCGGACGCCGCGGCTTGCCATCAAGCGCGGTTAATTGTTGCGCGGATTCGGCGACGCGGAGCTGAAGTCAGACGCATTGTTGTTCGTGTCCGTCGCGCCCGCATTCGCGCGCAATGCCGTTGTCGTGTTCGTCAAGGTCGGAGCGGCGCCGGAGCCTTCGTAAGCGTCCGCGGTTCCGTAGCCGATGAAATCAACGACGGCGCTGTTGCCGAGCGGATTGTCCACCGTAAGCAGCGTCTGAGTTTTCGTCAGCGCGACCTTGCCGCTCGACGCGGAGAGATTGACCGTGCCCGTCGCTTGCGGCGTCGGCAGGTTCAGCGTGCCGCCGGTGCCTGCGGCTTCCTGGATCAAATAATGATGCCCGGCCGCTATCGTGCCGCTGAGCACCGTCTCGGACCAACTGCTGCTCGTCGCGCTCGCGTATTGCACTGCGTAAGTGCTCAAGTCCACCGTCGTCGTGCCGGCGTTGTAAATTTCGATGAAGTCGTTTTTATAATTCGCCCCGCTATTCCCGCCGCCGCCATAAACCTGGCTAATCGTCAGCGCGACTGTTGCGGTGACGGTGAAATTACTCACGCTGACTGCTTGTCCGCCAGGTGCAATCACGCTGATCGCTCCTGTTGTCGCTCCGCTGGGAACAGTCGCGGTGATTTGCGTATCGGAGTTCACGGTAAAGCTCGCGCTGGTTCCGTTAAACGCGACCGTCGATGCGCCGGTGAATGCCGTTCCAGTGATTACTACGCTTGCGCCGACCGCGCCGCTTGTCGGCGAAAAACTCGTGATCGAAGGTGCGGGCGAACCGTCGACTTTCGCGCGAAGCACGGCGGCAACATTTGCCGGTAGAGCGGTAAAGAATGTAAAACCGGTGTCGCTTTGAATTTGATTCGTCGATGTGACGTATTGCTGCCACGGGTTGCTGCGAATGCCGGCGATGTTCGGCATTTTTACCGCGATGACACGCGTCGAAGCCGTGATGCGGCTTAACGCGCTGCCGCTGCCCGGCGGGACATCGACGACAACTTTCCAGACATAACCGGGAATCTCGACTTTGCCGCTCGGCTGAATCGTCGAGCCGTTATAAATGCTGCCGCCATCGAGGATCAGCACTTCATCGCCGGCATTCGCCAGCGAGCGCTCGAAATACTCGAAGCTCTCCCACACGCCCTGGTTGTTGTCCGGCGTCTGCGGAAGAAAATTCGACATTAGGAAAACGGCGTCGTTGTCCGTTGTGTTATCAGTGCGATCTTCCGACGGGCACATGTGCCCGCGGTCGTAGCCGGAGTTGGTGTAATCGCCTGTTTTTACGTGGTAAAACGTGCCCGGCAGAGTGTTGTCGGTTGTATAATTTCCGCGCGGAGTCGTGCCAATGTCCGGTGCGGTCAAATCCCAGCTCACCCAGTTCGGCCCTCCAATCGTGTCGCTGTAGTCGAGCGCATATTGCGCGCGCTGGATCAGGTAGTGCAGATGATTGTTCGTATCCGAAGTCGCGGCGCTCGCGTTTCCGAGCTGCATCTGCAGCGTCGAATCGATCGTCGCGCGCGATTGCGTGGTGGTGAGGAGCAGCGCTATCGCCGAAATGGCGAGCAAAATCCAGCGCTGCGTGTGCGAAGGAACACGGTTGTTGGTCATAGGGGGAGAACTGCCGGTTCGGGTCTTTCTTCATAACCCGATTTTTGAAAGCCGCAAGGCGACTGCGTAAATACTATGATCCGGGATGCCGGTTTTCCCTCGTAATTACCGGTTCGACTGACCCGGACATCAGGAAAAAACCTGCTTTGAAATCCCGGCGTCCGTTTGCAGAAGCATGCGTGCATTGGTGAGCGGCTGCGCTGGGAGCAGGAGTAAACCGGAAGCGCACCCAGCGCGCAATCACGAAAAACGCAGCGATTTTTACGTCGCGAAATCGAGTGCAGGATTGCCGAGATCAACCGCGGGCGCTTCATCCTTGCCGCTCATCCAAAGCGCCTGCCGCGCCGGCCAGAATCGGCAATGGCCGTAACCGCGCCAGCCCGCCTGCTGCGCGAGCAGGTCGAGTTCACGATACGAGAACGCGCGTTTAACGGAAAGTCGCGCGTCATATTTCGTCATCGGGTCGCGGAAGAATGCCGACGTGATGAAATAAATGCACAACCAGGTGAACCAGCCGCGCTCAAGATCGGAGATGAGCACTTTGTCGTGCGAAAGTTCGCACGCGCGGCGCAGCACCCGCATTGCGTCCTGCTCGGAAAAATGGTGCAGCGCAAGCGAGCAGCAAACAAAATCATACGTTACCGCATCGGTATACGTGCGTGCATCGGCACGGACAAAGTTGATTTCCGGAAAATCGGCGCTGCGCCGGCGCGCGATTTCAAGCGTCGACGGATGCAAATCGACCGCATCGATTTTCACCGAGATGCCGCGCTGGCGCGCCCACTGCACGATCATCCGCGGCACATCGCCCGGTCCGGTCGCGAGGTCGAGCAATCGATATGAACGCCCCGGTTTCAGCCACGCTTTTAAAAACGTGCGCACGAGCCGATGTCCGCCGAAGTAGCGGTTGATCTTGCCGAGATTGTCGAGATCGGCCTCGAGTTCGCGCGAAACGGGTTGCGGCACGTCCATGAGTTCCGGCTCTTCAGGGTCGAAAGAGCGCTTCATCTCGCGAATATAACACCGGATGCCGCATGTTGTTCATGCAAAAAATTGTCGTGTGAAGATTTAAAAAATGAGCGCGAGGAACGCGAGCATGCGTCCGGTTTGCCCGCGCTCGACACGATAGGAATAGTAACGCTGCGTGTCTGTTCCGGTATTCTCGCAGCTGTCAAACACGTGCTGCACCCCGGACTCGCGGCACTGCGCGATGATGATAGACGCAAAATCGATTTCATAATGCGGCGGGCGAATGCACGGACTGAGTTGCACGATCAAATCGCGCGGATCAGTGTCGAATGTTTCGCGCATTTTTTGGATCGCATGTGGCACGATGCCGAGTTCAGTTCCTTTTTTGCCCGAGTGCAAAAGTCCGACCGCGCGTTGCTTTGGATCCACGAGATAAACGGCGCAACAATCTGCAACGTAGATGCCGAGGCAAACGCGAGCCGCGCGTGTAATCAATCCATCCGCGCCCGGTGCGCAGCCGCGCACGTTTTCGTCGACAATGGCAACTTCACGACCGTGAACCTGCTGTGCCGTCGCAAAGGGCAAATCCACGCCGAACAAGCTATGGCGGGCTTTCGCGTGAAATTGGTCGAGGCGCTGCAGCGCAGTTTCGCGATCGGTTTTTACGTCGAGCCCCGGCACGCGAAGCGTGAACGCGTGCCGCACGAAATCGATTCCACTCAGCGCGGGGAACGTCTCGACGGGAACGTTCACGGACGGCGGACGGTCGTCGTTACTTTGCGTTTGTGTGTGAGCGGATCGTCGAATGTTTCTTCGTAGCGCGTCGCGGTCGCGGTCACGCGCTCAAACTCGGCGAGGTCCGCATTGTAATCGTGCCGCGCCTGCAATTCCGTGCTGCGAGCGGTTGTGAGCTGGACTTGCGCGTTGAGCACATCGAGCTGTGTGCCCGCGCCGACGTGAAACCGCTCCGTCGCGAGTCGCAATGCTTCGAGCGCCTGCTCGACAGCTTTTTGCTGGCTCGCAAGCGTTTCGCGCGCCTGTCGCAAGTTGTCGACAGCTGTTTGAACCTCCAGATCGACCTGATGAACCGAGTCGTCGTAGGTTATTTTCGCTTCTTCGAGTTTAGCGCGAGCCTGTTTTACGCGGCCATAAGTAGCGAACCCGTCGAAAATATTCCAATCGGCAGTCGCGCCGAAAAACCAGCCGTTGACCACCTCGGCAAGATCGGTCGAAGCGCGGGAGTTGCGCCATTCGTAGCCGCCGTTCACCGACACCTGCGGCTGATAACCGGCGAGCTCGACTTTCACACCCTCGACCTCGGTTAAAATTTGCAACCGCTGCACTTTCAAAAACGGACGAAGCGCGTGCGCGGTATCAATCGCGACGGCGAGATCGATGTCCTGCGGCGTCACGTCGAGCGAGCCGACGGCATTGATTGGCGGCGTCGCCGGATGCTCCCGATTTGCGCCGAAACCGAGCGTTTTTGCGAGCGCGAGCTGCGCGAGCGCGTAGTTGTTACGCGCGGCGATCAAGTCAGGACGGGCATTCGCGAGCTGGACTTCAGCTTGCAGCACGTTGAAACGCGGGACAGTGCCGGCGTCGAAACGCTGCTGCTGGTCGCCGAGTTGATTTTGTAAAAGGCGGACGCTTTCCTCGCGCACGGTGATGAGTTCGCGATTCAACAACACCGCGTAAAATTGCCTGCGCGTAGTGGCGACGACCGTATCCACGACATCGCGCAAGCTCCAGTAAGCGCTATCCCGCTGGAATTTCGCAGCGCGGATTGCGGCGGTGACACGTCCGCCGGAATAAATCAACTGCCGCGCCTCGATCGTCACCTGCCAGCTTTTGTTTTGCACGCTGGTCGGCGACGATGCGAACTGGCTGGTGGTCGCCTGTCTCGAATTGCCGCCCGGGGCAGCATTGGTGCCTGTCGTCGCGGGTGACGGTGATGCGGTGGCAGCCGCATTTCCACCCGCACCGCTCGCCCCGCCAAAATCTTCCAGCAATCGCTTGTCCTGCTGATTGTAAACAGCGACAGCGGTGATTTGCGGCAAAGCCTCCGCGCGCACTTCGATCACCACGCCGCGCGTGCGCTCGATTTCCTGTTTCGCGTGCAGAATGTCGGGATTCTGCACAAGCGCGAGCCGCACGGCTTCGTCGAGCGTAAGGTTTCGGACGGGACTGCTGCCGGCTATTTCCTCGCCGGCAATCAACAACGTCGCAGCCGTCCCAAAAAGAGCGGCAAAAAGAAATCGGATTTTCATTTATTGGGGCAGTTCTGCTGAACGAACGTGTGGATTTTTTCGTAAATTTGCAGCCACATTTTTTGTTCTTCCGGCGTCAATTCATCCATCACCCTGCGCAGATTGCCGACCATGTCCGTGCGGATGCCTTCGACGAGTGCCAGGCCATCGGTCGTGATGTGCACTTTGATTTTACGACGATCGTCAGTGGCGTGGTTGCGCTTGACGAGGCCGAGATTCTCGAGCCGGTCCACGAGGCCGGTCGCCGCCGCGGTAGTGTGTCCCATTTTACCCGCGATTTCCGTCATCGTGAGAAACTTTTGCTGCTTGAGAAAGCCGAGCAGAAGGTATTGCGGGAAGGAGACGTTCCCGCGCGAAAGGTCTTTCGAGAGATCGAGCAAAAAGCGGCGTTGAAGATTGCAGACGATTTGCGACAGTCGCTCACAATCGTTGTGGATTTCTGCTTCGGGACGGTTCTTCGACATAATAATTAAGGTCATTTACAGTAAAGAGTGGCTTGACTGCGTCAACCGCAGATTCGTGTTCTGTGCGTTTTTGGCCGCCGCGCGCTCGACACCGCTCGATTGCTTCCGCTACCGTCCTCGGCAAATGAATGCCGAAATCCTGCGTTCCATCTCATTTTTAAAAACTCTCGATGGCGACGAACTGCAGAAATTGAGCGAGCTGTTCACCACGCGCGAAGTTCCTGCCGATGACAAAATTTTGGACGAGGGCAAGCCGGTGCATCAGTTTTACCTCGTCTGCCACGGCACCGTTCACGCGCGCCGCACGTCGCAACAGCGCGAGGTGCTGCTCGGACGCATTCCGCCGGGCGGATTTTTCGGCGAGATCAATTTGTTCGATCCCGGCGTCGCGACGGCGAGCATTTACGCGATCGATAAAGTCACGGTCGCGGTAGTGGAATACGATGCGTTGCGGCGTTTCATGGAAAACAATCCGGCGATCGGATACAAAATCGTTTCCGGCTTGATGGCAGGCATGGCGCGGCGCTTACGGACAACGAACGAACGTTTCGCCAACACATTTTACTGGTCGAGTGTCGCCGCGCAGTAACCGGAGTTTGCATTTGCACATTCCTCGCCAAAGTTAAACGACCGTGCCGCTGCTCGAAGTCCGCAATTTAAAAACGTATTTTCCCGTTTACGGCGGCGTTTTCCGTCATCACATCGACGACGTCAAAGCGGTCGATGACGTGAGTTTTTCTGTGGAAGCGGGAACGACCGTCGGACTCGTCGGTGAAAGCGGCAGCGGCAAGACCACGATCGGTCGCACAATTTTGCGGCTCGTGCCTGCGACGAGTGGTGAGATTTTTTTCGACGGTCGCGAAATTTTGAGCATGAGCGAACGCACGTTTCGTCCGCTGCGTCGCGAGATCCAGATAGTTTTCCAGGATCCGTTCGGCTCGCTGAATCCGCGCATGACGATCTCGAATATCGTCGGCGAAGCGCTGGAAATTCATTTTCCGCAAATGTCGGGAGAAGATCGCCGCGAGCGGGTCGCCGAGCTGTTGCGGCAGGTCGGGTTGCAACCGGAGATGATGTCGCGTTATCCGCACGAATTCAGCGGAGGCCAGCGCCAGCGCATCGGCATCGCGCGCGCTCTCGCGGTGAAGCCGAAATTCATCGTTTGCGATGAACCGGTGAGCGCGCTCGACGTCAGTGTGCAGGCGCAGATCGTGAATTTGCTCCAGGATTTGCAGGAGGAACTCGGCCTCACGTATCTCTTCATCGCGCACGATCTCGCGGTCGTGGAGCACATCAGCGATCACGTGCTCGTGATGTATCGCGGCAAAATCGTCGAGTCGGCGAGCGCGGAGGCGATTTACGAAAATCCGCAGCACGACTACACGAAAAAGCTGCTCGCCGCCGTTCCGCAATTTGCGTGAGCGCGGTTTCTCCTGCATTTTAAAAACCACATGACTCCGCTGCTTCGGAAATTCTTCGGCTCAAACTGGCTCATTATCGGCCTTATGTTGGGCCTCGCGGTTTTCGGACTCATCGCGATTTATAGCTGCACTTACATGCGCGACGACGCGAATTACGTGAATATGTGGCGCAAGCAAACGATATGGGTCGTCTCCGGTCTCGCGATTTTTCTCGTGGTCAGTTTCGTCGATTATCGCTGGCTGAAATGGGGCGCGCTGCCGCTCTATCTCGCGAGCATCATGTTTTTGGTGCTCACGCTGCTGATCGGCAAACGTATCGACAACGCACGTTGCTGGCTGCAGATCGGGCCGCTCACGTTCCAGCCCGCGCAGCTCGCGATCGTTGCCGGCATAGCGATGCTCGCGCTGTTTCTTTCGGAATTTCGAAAGCTGCATCCGATGTTGAAGCTCGCCGCGACGGGGGTGATCGCCGGCGGTCCGATGGTGCTGATTTTAAAACAGCCCGATCTCGGCGAAGTCATCGTCTGGGTGCCGGTGCTGATCGCATTGTGGTTCGTCGGCGGGATTCCGCTCCGTTACCTCATCGCGATTGCGCTGATCGGGATCGCGTTTATTCCCCTCGTTGCGAATTTCGGGCTCAAAGATTACCAGCGCGCGCGTCTCGTCGCGTTCATCGATCCGGAAATCGATCCGCAAAAAACCTCGTGGGCCATCAACCAGTCACTCATCGCCATCGGCTCCGGCGGCTGGGCCGGCAAAGGCTTCAAGGCGCCGAACACGCAAGTCGAGCTCGGCTTTCTGCCGAAAACGACCGTGCCGAACGACTACATCTTTTCCGCGATCGGCGAGGAATGGGGCTTTCTTGGCGGTGTCGTGCTGGTCAGCGCTTACGCCGCGCTGCTGCTCGCGTGTTTGATCGTCGCCTTACGCGCCGGCGACGAGTTCGGGCTGCTCATTACCGTCGGTGTCATCGCGATGATCTTTTTCCACGTTTACCAAAACATCGGGATGACCATCGCCATCATGCCGATCACCGGCGTGCCGCTGCCGCTCGTGAGTTACAGCGGCTCGTTCGTGCTGATGGTGATGCTCGCGCTCGGGATGGTGAACAGCGTTTGGGTTCACCGCAAAAAAGCGATTGCCTGATTTAGCGCGCCGGCACTTTCAGGTATTCGTCGTTCGCGACTTTTAAAAAGAGCGCGCCGCTGTCCTTCGCATCCTCCGATTCGTAAACGAAAAACCCGCCGCTGTCGTCGGTGCCCGCTTTCATCATCTGCGAATCGCGCCGCTCGACTTTTTGTTTGCCGACGAGCTGCGTGCCTTGAAACGTCAGCGGCGGCTGCGCTGACGGATTTACGAAATGCCGGTCGCCGACCGCGGTTGGCTCCTCGATTTGCTCCAGCGAATGCCGGCGCGCGTGATCGACGCTCGTAAAAATCGCAATTGCCGTAAAGCCGGCGAGCAGGGCAATGCCAAGCCGCGCAGCCCATGCCTTACCCAAAGTCGCGTTGTTTTCTGCGTCAGCCATCACGGGTTTATCCACGAAAAAACCGGCGCACGCAAGGCCGTTACGAGTGCGTCACAAAAGTGGCGAATTTTGCGCTGGGTGGTTAAAAAAAGCCGCAAATCGCAACGCATCGAAATGCCTGCAGCGGCAATTTACAGAGGCGGTGCGCATTCGGTTTCCGGCTGGCACCGATGCTGCAATAGGCGCGCGGCGTGCGTGCGAAATTGCTCCAGTTCGTTTTTCTCGCCTTGCTCTGTCTCGGCGGCACGCGCGCGTTTTCGTCGCAAAATGGCGCGGCGAACTTCGAATTCCGCGACGGGCTGATCTGGATCAAAGTTCAGGTCGCCGGCTCGGATCGTCCGCTCAACTTCGTCCTCGATTCCGGTGCGGGCTCCAGCGTCATCGATTTGCAGGGGGCCGAACGCGCCGGCTTCAAGCTCGGCGAGACGCAGGAAGTGCGTGGCGTCCATTCGCGTTCGGTCGCGTATCGCGTCAACGGCTTTGACGCGCAATTCGCCGGCGAGCGCGTGAAGTTGCCCGTGCTCGCGATCGATCTTTCCAATGTGAGCGCTGCGTGTCATCAGCGCATCGACGGTCTGCTTGGCGCCGATTTTCTCCGCAGCCGCGTGGTGCGGATCGATTTCCGCTCGCAGCAAATCGCCCTGCTCGACCGCTGCGGCGAATGCGGTGAAGCGCTCCCGTTGCGCCGGCAGAACGACACGTTTTGCGTCGCGATCAGCGTTAACGGCTCGCGCCGGCAATGGATGCGGCTCGATACCGGCTGCGACCAGGCGCTCGAATGGGTGCGTAGCGGAGCGAAAGCGGACAGCGACCGCAGCACTTCCATCGGCCTCTCGAACAAACCAGTGCCGTATCAGACCACGGAAATCCAGCTAGGCAGCACACATCTCGATCACATCAAAACCGGCATCCACGACCGCGCAATTTTCCCCGGCGAATCCGGCCTGCTCGGCACGGGCGTGCTCTCCCGGTTCGCGATCACGATCGACGGGGCGCACAGCCGTCTCGTCCTCGAATAATACCTCTGGCAACGCATTTCTCCCTCGGGGGATCAGCCGTTCCCCCAAGGGGGAAAATCTCCGCCCTCAGGAGACGAGCCGTGCCTCTCGGGGAGCTGATTTCCCACTTGGGGGACCGGACTGCGCCCCCAAGGGAAAAGAGTTTTCCCCTCGGGGGAAACATGTATCCCTCGGGGTTAGATGCCGTCCCCAAGGGGCGCGGACAAATCCCCAAGGGGCGAAACCCGGGAACCTTTTGAAAAATACGTTTCCATCTGGGAAACAGATCCTTATAAATATCGGTTTATCCGATTTTCGGCGGGAAAAATGGGCTATTCCGGCAGCGAAAGCGCGGCGATTCGCTCCATCACCCGCTCGCTCAATTTCTGGTAAACATCCCGCCCGCCGCCGACCAAATCCGCCTCGGTAAAGTAGATCGGCTCGCCGACGACTACCGTGATCGCGTGTGGCTTCGGAAACGTCGAGCCACGCGGGAAAGCCTCGTATGCGCCGAAAATCCGCATCGGCACCACCGGCACGAGCGTTTTGGCGATGATCAAGCCGAGCCCCGGCTGGGCCGGCTGAAGCTGTCCGTCGAGGGTGCGCGAGCCTTCGGGGAAGACGACCGTGCATTCGCCGGCCTTCACGAGCTTGATCACGGTCTTGAGCGCGCTCATGTCCGCGCGATCTTGATCGACCGGCACGACGTTCAGCTTCGGAAAAATCGGACCGAGAATCGGCCATTTCAGCAGCGATTTGCGCGCGAGGAAATGAATCGCGCGTTTGCAGCAGATGCCCGCGAGTGGCGGATCGAGAAAGCTCTGGTGATTCATCGCGAGAATCGCGCCGCCGTTTTCGACGATGCGCTCGCCGTGGACCACCCGAAAGCGAAACAGCAGCTTCGCGAGCAGCTTTGAAAGATTATAGCCGAACCAATACCAGCGGCTGGTCATTGCACGTTGCATTGCGAGGACATCGGCGCGGCAGTTTGCAATCTGCAATCCTCAATCCGGAATCTGCAGTCCCTTTAGTTTGAGTCGCCCGATGATTTCGCCAACCACTCCGTCGATCGTGAGGTTCGAGCTATCGATCACGTGCGCGTCCTCGGCGATCACGAGCGGCGAGGCTTTGCGCGAGGAGTCGCGGCGATCGCGCGCGGTGATTTCGTCGTTCTGGCCCTGCGCAGCACGACGGCGCGCGCGAACTTCCGCCGACGCATCGATGTAAAATTTGTAAGGCGTCTCCGGAAAAACCACTGAGCCGATGTCGCGCCCTTCCATGACGAGGTCGTGGTCGTCCGCGTAACGACGTTGCAGCGTGACGAGCGTGCGGCGCACCGGCTCGATGCTCGCGATGGTCGACACGTTTTGATTCACGCTTTCGTCGCACAAAAACGGCGTCGGATTTTGTCCGTTGATTTCAATCGTCGATTCGCCGTCGTGCAGTCCGCATTTGATTTTTATAATGCCGAGCAATTCGAGCACTGCAGTCGTGTGGCGCGGATCGATTTGCTGCTGCAAAACCGCCCACGTCACCGCGCGATACATCGCGCCGGAGTTGACGTAAACGTAACCCAGCCGTCGCGCGAGCGCGCGGGCGACGCTGCTTTTGCCGGATGCCGCCGGCCCGTCGATGGCGACAACGGTGTGCGGTGTCACGGCTTGATCTCGATGCCGCTTTGCGACGGCAGGGAACTGATGACCGGCGTTTGCTGCTCGCGCTTCGGTTTCATGATTTGCTCGAGCGTTTCGTAAAAATTCGGATACGACGTCGCCACGCAATCGATGTCGTCAATGACCGTGTCGCCCTCGGCGAAAAGCCCGGCGATCGCGAACGCCATTGCGATACGGTGATCGCCGAAACTTTGCAGCCGCGCGCCTTGCAACGGCGCACCGCCGATGATCTCGAGGCCGTCTTCGCGCTCCGTGACTTCCGCGCCCATCGCGCGGAGATTCGTCGCGATTGCGGCGAGACGATCCGTTTCTTTCACGCGCAATTCCTTTGCGTCGGCAATCACCGTGACGCCGCTGGCCAGCGCGCCGGCGACAGCGAGGATCGGGATTTCGTCGATGACGTTCGGGATTTCCCTGCCCTGGATCATCGTGCCCTTAAGTTTTGCGCCTTCGATCACAACAGTTCCACGCGGCTCGCCTTCCTCGACATCCTCGATGATCTCGCTTACGTGCGCGCCCATGCGCAACAGCACGCCTAAAATGCCGGTGCGCGTTTCGTTCAAACCGACATCTTTCACCAGCAAATGCGACCGCGGTTGAACGGCGGCTGCGACTAGCCAGAACGCGGCGCTGGAGATATCGCCGGGAACGACAAAATCGCGCGACTCGGGTGTTTGCTCGCCGTGAACCGAGACGCTCAAGTCGTCTTTATGCGGACGCACGAGAAAGTAGCTCAGCATCCGTTCCGTGTGGTCGCGGCTCTGGTTCGGCTCGGTGACAGTCGTCTTACCTTTCGCAAACAATGCGGCGAGCAGGATCGCGCTCTTCACCTGCGCGCTGGAGATCGGCATGAAGTATTGGATCGCGTGCGGCTTGGTGCCTTCGATCACAAGCGGCGGCGTCTGGCGCTGGCCTTCTGCGGTGATCTGCGCGCCCATTTCCGTGAGCGGCTCGATGATGCGTTTCATCGGCCGGCGCGAAAGCGACGAGTCGCCGATGAGACGGCTGCGGAATGGCTGCGCGGAGAGCAGGCCTGCGAGAAGGCGCATCGTCGTGCCGGAGTTGCCGCAATCGATGTCGCCTTTCGGCGCAATGAGTTTTTTCTTCGTGCCATGAACGACGAGCGTCGTCGGCTCCGGTTGGTCGATCTCGACGCCGAGAGCGCGCATCGCGTCGACGGTGCGCATGCAATCTTCACTCGGTAAAAAGCCTTTGATCGCGCACGAGCCGTTTGAGAGCCCGGCGATGATCACCGCGCGGTGTGAAATGCTTTTGTCTCCTGGCACGCTGATTTCCGTCTGGATCAGCGGTGCTTTTTGAACTTTCCAATGCGTCATTTTTTGTTCGGTTTCAGTGCGTCGCGTCGCGTTTTTGCCTCGGTGAGAAATTGCTCCATCGCGCGCGCGTCGGCGGCGCTGAGGAGTTTCAACACATCCCGTAATTTTTCAATCATTGCGTTGATCGACTTTTCGAGCGCGTCGCGATTTTGCTCGAAAATCTCTGTCCACATCGCCGGTGGGCCCGATGCCACGCGTGTCGTGTCGCGAAAACCGGGGCCGGAAAAATCGAGCGCGCTGGCGTTTTCGCCAACCGCGAGATTCACGAGCGTCGCCGCCACCAGATGCGGCAAATGGCTGACGCGCGCGATGATTTCGTCGTGCTCGCCAGGAGGGAGCATGTGAATACGGCAGCCGAGAAATTTCCAAAAAGCGCCGATGCTCGCAACGGCATCGTTGTCGCTGCGTTCGTCCGGAGTAAGAATGCATGCGGCGTTTTCAAACAAATCGGCGCGTGCCGCTGCGAGGCCGCTTTGCTCGGAGCCGGCCATCGGATGACTGCCGACGAAACGGCTGCGTTTCGAAAAAATCGGTGCGAGCGTATCAACGACTGGGGCTTTCACACTGCCGACATCGGTGACAAGCGTTTCCGGCGCGATGAGCGGAGCGATTTTTTCCGCGAGTTCCGGCATGCAGCCGATCGGCGTGCAAAAAACAACGAGCTGCGCGTCGTTAACGATTTGATCGATCGACGTCGAAGCGACATCGGCGATTTTTTCGCGCAGCAATTCCACAACCGCATCTTCGCGCCGCGCCCACATCGCGATCTGCGCATCCGCTTTGCGCGCACGCAATGCAAGCGCGATCGAGCCGCCGAGCAGACCGGGACCGAGAATCGCGATTTTGGAAAAGTTCATGAGACAAAAAGAGACGCGACGCATTTCCGCGTCGCGCCTCTGTAGGATTTGCTTTCGTCAGCCGTTAGGGGACGAGGAAAATTTTCTGCGTGTAAGGATCTTTGACTTCCGTGCCTGGCGGAAAACCGCGCACGTCGACATAGCCGGAATACGGCGCATACGGGCTAGTGACAAAGCCCGGTTTTCCGGGAACCGGTGTGCCGTAGGGATAATCCTTGCGCGGCGCAGCGGTTGTCGTCGTCGTTTTTTCCGTTTTCACCGATGGAGGCGGTGGCGGAGGAGGAGTGTTGTCGGTCGTTGTCACGGTCGTGTCGGTTGTCTGCGTCGTCGTCGGCGGGGGTTCCTGCGAGATCATCTGCGTCTCGGTGCCTTGATAGCCGTAGTTGTGGCGACGGTGCTGCGGCTGCGAGCTTTCGCATGCGGCGAGCGAGATCAATGTGATCAACGCGGCGGAGGTGAAATGAAGTCGTGTCATAATTCCCTTATAGTGTTTGCTCTCTTACCGGATGGAACCGGCGCTGACAACTGAATTGTCTCCTCGCCCGGCTCACAAAACGCGCAGTTGACTCTGCAATTGCTCGCTCAGCGCGGCGGTGACCTGCTCGGGCGACTCGAGCGCGGCGAGCGGGCCGACGTTTTGCAAAATGTGCAGGTTGCTGTTGCGGACCATCTCGCGCAAACGCTGCGCCCAATCGAGCGGTGACGCCGGCACTGCATCGCTCCAGAGCAGCGTCACCGGCTGTGCGAGCGTTTTGATTCGCGATTCGAAATCGAAACAAAGCCGGCCCGCGTGCAGATTCGCAATCGCGTGCTCGGCGCCGTATTGCTGCGCGCAGGTCGCATAAACATCGACGACTTCCTCAGTGACTTTCGCCGGATTGGCAAAGCCGAATTGCGTGAGCCACTCGCGCATGGCCGATTTCGTCGATTGGTAATTGCGGTAAAGAAAGCGATTCAGCAATGGCAGCGCCGCCGAGAGTTTTGTGCCGAGCGAAATTTGCTTTTGGCCAAACTCCGTCAGCCCGGTCGGCATTAGCAAAATCAAACGCGACACCAGTTCCGGATGCTGGCTCGCGACGAGCACGCACAAACCGCCGCCGAGTCCGCTGCCGATGAGCACCGGCGGCTGATCACATGTCGCGCGGATAAACTCCGCGAGCGCACGCGCGAAATCCTCCGCCGCGATGTGCGCCTGCGGGCGCGCCGATTCGCCGAAACCGATCAAGTCCGGCGCGACGACGCGATGCGTGCTCGTGAATGCCGGATAGACTTTCGACCATTCGTAAGACGAAGCGCCGGGCGAAATGCCGTGCACGAAAATAAGTGTCTGCCCGATGCCGCATTCGTGATAAACGATCTGGCCGAGGCTCGTGTGGAGAACCTTCGTTTTGAAAACAGCGGGCGAGATCGTGTCGGGCACGCGCGATTTCGTCGCCGGTCGCACCGCATATTTCAGCGCAAACATAATCGCGCCGAGGAAACCCGCGCCGAGGCCGACGCCGAGCAGTTTTTTCTCGCCGCGGCTCATCGCTTAAAACTCCAGCCGCACCACGCCGGAGCCGCGTTCGATGCGGCCGATGCGTTTCGCTTTCGTTTTGCGAATCACCGCGTCGGCGTCTTTTTCTGCAACGATGATGGTCATGCCGATGCCCATATTAAACACCTGATACATTTCGGTCACGTCCACGTTTCCGCCACTTTGCAGGATTTGGAAAAGGGCGGGCACCTTCCATGATTTCGTGTCGATCGCTGCGTAGCAATTTTTCGGCAGCACGCGCGGCAGATTGTCGATCAACCCGCCGCCGGTGATGTGCGCGAGCCCTTTGATCACGCCGTCCGGCAGCGTCGCGAGCAGCGGTTGGAAATTGCGATGCACGCGCAGCAATTCGTCGCCGATGGTTTTCGCGATGCCCGGCAGCTTCGACGAAAGCTGCAGTTCCATTTGCTCAAACAAAATTTTCCGCGCGAGCGAATAGCCGTTGGTGTGCAGTCCGTTTGATGCAAGGCCGAGCACCACGTCGCCCGCTTTGATTCTGCTGCCGTCGATCATTTTTTTGCGATCGACCACGCCGACAATCGTGCCGGCGAGATCGTATTCGCCGCGTTGATACATGCCCGGCATTTGTGCGGTTTCGCCGCCGATCAAAGCGCAGCCCGCCTCTTTGCACGCTTTTGTAAAACCTTTGATGAGCTGCTCGAAAACCGCCGGTTCGAGCCGTTCCGCGCCGATGTAATCGAGGAAAAACAACGGCCGCGCGCCGACCACGGCGATGTCGTTGACGCAATGATTCACGAGGTCCGCGCCCACGGTGTCGTGCCGGTTCATCGCGAACGCGAGCTTCAATTTCGTGCCGACGCCATCAACGCTCGACACGAGCACCGGTTCGCGCATGCCTTTGAAGTTCGGTTTAAACAACCCGCCGAATCCGCCGATTTTCCCGAGCACTTCCGGCCCGTGCGTGATTTTTACGCGCGCGTGAATTTTGCTTTTCACCGCATTGCCGAGATCCACGTCCACGCCGGCTCGTGCGTAGGCTTTTTTGTGTTTCTCACCGTTATTCATACGAGATCAAAAAGCTCCGGATGCTCGTCCTCTTCGGCCAATAGGTTCGCGCGGTTCTGGCGTCGCTCCATGATGAATTTGTCGAGCTGCGGATCGAACGGAATCGGGTAGTCGCCAGTGAAACACGCGAGACAAAAACTTTCGCGCGGCAGTCCGGTCGCACGCACCATGCCTTCGGTGTCGAGATAACCAATCGAGTCCGCGCCGAGATACTCGCGGATTTGCTCCATCGTGCATTGGTTCGCGAGCAGGTTTTTCGGATCGGGAAAATCGATGCCGTAGTGGCACGCGAAGCGATGCGGTGGACACGAAATGCGCATGTGCACTTCCTTCGCGCCGGCTTCGCGCATGTTTACGACGCGCGCACGCGCCGTTGTTCCGCGCACGATGGAATCATCCACGACGACGACGCGCTTGCCCGCGACGGCTTCCTTGATGAGGTTCAATTTCACGCGCACATTGAAATCGCGGATGAGCTGCGTCGGCTGCAAAAATGTGCGCCCGATGTAGTGATTGCGCACAAACGCGTGCTCGTAGGGAATGCCGAGCTCCTCGGCAAAACCGAGCGCCGCGTAATTTCCCGAGTCCGGCACCGGCACGACCATGTCGGCCTCGACCGGATGCAACCGCGCCAGTTCGCGTCCCATCGCGGTGCGCACGCGGCTGACGTTGATGTTTGAAATGATCGAGTCGGGCCGCGCGAAATAGACGTATTCGAACATGCAAAATGCCTGCTTCTCGGTGTCGAACGGAAACTCGCTGCGAATGCCTTTTTCGTCGATGATGACGACCTCGCCCGGCTCGATCTCGCGCACGAATTCCGCATGGATCAAATCGAACGCGCACGTCTCGCTCGACAAAATGTAAGCGCCGTCGAGCTTTCCGAGTGCGAGCGGACGGAAGCCGAACGGATCGCGCACGCCGATGATTTCGCGCTCGCTCATGATGACGAGCGAAAAGGCGCCCTGCACTTTGCGCAATGCCGCAAGCACGCCGCTCGTGCCGTTTGGCTGGGCGAGCAAATGCAGAATGATTTCGCTGTCGACGGTCGTCTGGAAAATCGAGCCTTTGTGCTCGAGTTCATCGCGCAGCAGCGCGGCGTTGATGAGATTGCCGTTGTGTCCGATCGCGAGTTGTCCGCGCCCGCAATCGACCACGAGAGGCTGCGCATTTTTGATATTGCTCGAACCGGTGGTCGAATAACGCACGTGTCCAATGGCGCGATTTCCTTTCAATCGCTCCAGGTTATCCGGCGAAAACACCTGCGACACAAGGCCCATCTCTTTGTGCATGGCGAACGGCGTGTTCGGCCCGCTCGCCGTGACGATTCCCGCGCTTTCCTGGCCGCGATGCTGCAGCGCGAACAGTCCGTAATAAGTCAGCACCGCTGCGTTCGGATGACCGTAAACGGCGAAGACGCCGCATTCGTGTTTGGGGCGATGGTCGCTCATTCGGTCATGCAGTTGCGGATGGCAGAATACCACGCGCGATGGAGATCATCCACCGGCCAGAGAAGGCTCGTGCCGTTGGCGCGAAGCTGGAGTTCCCTGCCGCCCACCGTGCCGATGCGCCGCGCTGGAATGCCGCGCCATTCGCAAAGTGCAACCGCAGCGGCGGCGTTTGTTTTCGAGACGGAAATCACGATGCGCGATTGCGACTCGTTAAATAAAAGCTGGTCGAGGCGCAGATCCGTTGCGCCGAAGTCAATTTCCGCGCCGATCGGTTTTTCGCGCGAGATGCAGCATTCGGCGAGCGCGACGGCGAGTCCGCCTTCGCTGCAATCGTGCGCGCTTTTGACGAGCCCGCTGCGGATCAACGAGCGCAAACTGTCGTGCAGCGCCCGTTCGCGATCAAAATCGATCCGCGGCGGCGTGCCTTCTTTTTTGCCGTGGACGATTTTCAGATATTGCGTCGCGCCCATTTCGCTGCCGAAGCCGCCGAGCAGGATGATCGCATCGCCGGCATCTTTGAAAAATTGCGTCGTGATCTGTTTTTCGTTTTCGATCAGGCCGACCATGCCGACCGTCGGCGTCGGATCGATCGCGCCGCCCGGATTTTCGTTGTAAAGGCTGACGTTTCCACCCGTGACCGGCGTGTTAAACACGCGGCAACCCTCGGCGAGACCTTCCACGCATTCGCGAAGCTGCCAGAAATTTTCCGGCTTGTGCGGGTTGCCGAAATTTAAGTTGTCCGTGACCGCGAGCGGAACGGCGCCGCTGCACGCGAGATTTCGCGCGGCTTCGGCGACGGCGATCTTTGCGCCTTCGCGCGGATCGAGCGCGCAATAGAGCGCGTTGCAGTCACTCGTCGCGGCGAGAATTTTGTTCGCCTCGCGCACGAGAAAAACCGCCGCGTCGGAACCGGGCAACACGCACGTGCCCGCGCGCACCATGTGATCGTATTGCCGGTAAACCCAATTTTTCGACGCGATCGTCGGATGCAACAAAAGCTGCAAAAGCGCGCTGTGCGAATCGGCCTCGGGCCAGTCCTGGAGCGGCTTCGCGGGCGATTTCGGTTTTGCATCGCGCACGTAAATCGGCGCATCGTCCGCTAGTTTGCTCGCGGGAATTTCCGCGGCGACCTTGCCGCCGTCGAGCACGCGCATCATGCCGTCGTCCTTCACCACGCCGACTTCGGCATACGGCAAATCCCATTTTTCAAAAATGTCGCGCACGGTTTGCTCGTGGCCCTTTTTCACGATGATCAGCATTCGCTCCTGCGATTCGCTGAGCATGATTTCGTAAGGCGTCATGCTTGTTTCGCGCTTCGGCACTTTCGCGAGATCGATCTCCACGCCCGTGCCGCCGCGGCTCGCGGTTTCGCACGTCGAGCAGGTGAGCCCCGCCGCGCCCATGTCCTGGATGCCCGCGACGCAGCCGGTTTCGAGCAATTCAAGGCACGCCTCGAGCAGCAGCTTTTCTTTAAAAGGATCGCCGACCTGCACCGCCGGCCGGTCCTGTTTCGATTCCTCGGTCAGCTCGCGGGAAGCGAACGCCGCGCCGGCGAGTCCGTCGCGACCGGTTTCCGCGCCGACGTAAAACACCGGATTGCCGATGCCTTTGGCCGCGCCGCGCGCGATTTGCTCGTGGCGCAGCACGCCGAGGCAAAAGACGTTCACCAGCGGATTGCCCTCGTAGCTTTCGTCGAAATAAATCTCGCCGCCGATGGTGGGAATGCCGATGCAATTTCCGTAGTGCGCAATGCCGGCGACGACGCCCGCAAACAACCGGCGATTCGTTTTCACACCCGCGCTGTCGCCGCAAATCTCGCCAAAGCGCAGCGAATTCAGCGAAAACACCGGCCGCGCGCCCATCGTAAAAATGTCGCGGATGATCCCGCCGACGCCCGTCGCCGCGCCCTGGAACGGCTCAATCGCGCTCGGGTGATTGTGCGACTCCATCTTGAACGCGATCGCCCAGCCATCGCCGATGTCGATCACGCCCGCGTTTTCCTCGCCGGCTTTCACGAGCACGCCCGGCCCGTCGGTCGGAAATTTCCGCAACTCCGGCTTCGAGTTTTTGTAGCTGCAATGCTCGCTCCACATCACCGAGAAAATCCCGAGCTCGGTGAAATTCGGCTCGCGTCCGAGGATCGATTTGATGCGCTCGTATTCGTCCGGCGTGATGCCGTGCTTGGCGATGAGGTCGGGCGTGATGGCTGGTTCGTTGGTCATCGAGGCGGATTAGGAAAACAGGAAAATCGCGATGCTCAAATTCGTTTTTCCTGCAGGCGCGATTTTTTTCTTTAAGCCGCCTTCCGCGCGCCGAGCGTGGCGAGGATCGACTCGAAGATGACTTTGCCGTCGGTGCTGCCGAGGCGCGGGTCGCAGGCGCGCTCCGGGTGCGGCATCAGGCCGAAGACGTTCCGCGCGCGGTTGCAGATGCCCGCGATGTTTTGCGCGGAGCCATTCGGGTTGGCGGCGGCGGTCGCCGCGCCGTTTTCATCGGTGTAGCGCAGGAGGATTTGCCGATGCGCGTTCAGTTCCAGCAGCGTGGCGTCATCGGCCACGTAGCAGCCTTCGCCGTGGGCGATCGGGATGTTTAAGAGCGTGCCCGTCCACGTCGCGCACGTCCACGGCGTGTCGATATTCTCCACGCGCAACCGCCGGTGCTCGCAGATGAAATGCAGCGATTGATTGCGCACGAGCGTGCCGGGCAGCAGATGCGCCTCGCACAGGATCTGGAAGCCGTTGCAGATGCCGAGCACGGCTTTCCCCTGTTTCGCCGCATCCACCACGCTCTGCATCACCGGCGAAAAACGCGCGATCGCACCGCAGCGGAGATAATCGCCGTAGGAAAACCCGCCCGGCAGCACGATCAGGTCGAATGCATCGAGCGACGTCTCCTTGTGCCAGACGTAATGCGTCTCCACGCCCAAAACCTCGCTCAGCGCGATGAAACAATCCTGGTCGCAATTGGACCCCGGGAAGCGGATGACAGCGGCTTTCATCGTCTCGGGAAAAAACTTACTGCAGCTCCAGCCGGTAATCCTCGATCACCGGGTTCGAGAGCAGGTCGCGGCAAATCTCGTGCAGCTTCGCCTCGTCCGCGCCCTCGACTTCGATCTCCATGAACTTGCCGATGCGCACGCTTTTTACCTGCGGCAACCCGTGATGATGCATCGCGTCGCGCACGGCGACACCCTGCGGATCGAGCACGCTTTGTTTCGGCATCACGATGACTTTGGCTTTCATGCGCCGAGAAGATGATTTGCGCGCACGGAAAGTTCAACTGCATTGTGGCGATGCGCGGCAAAAATGATGCAGCCGGTTAGCTGCAGCGCAGGCGACGTTCGGTTGCGCGACCTCACGGATCGTAGAATTGCCGCATCATCTCCCATTCGCCGGGGGCTGAGTGAGTGCGCACCCAATCTGCAAAGGCGGTGTGAGGGACCTTCTTGCAGTTGACGTAACTGACCTCGACATCACTGGCGCGAAAACAGAATGCGGTATCCTGAAAATGGAGGAACTGGTAGGAATGTCCGTAGTAGTCGCCGCGATGCGGTAGAGTCTGGCCGCTCGCGGATAGCGCATCATCGAATGACTCCGGCAGTTTCTGCTTCTTGGCGTGGTAATCGCAAACCATTGCTGCGAGCCGGTCGAGATACTGTTCGTTCTTGGCGCGGGCCTCTGCTGGAGAATCGGAACAAGCCGATAGAGCAAGAAAAGCAGCGCACATAAGAAACAAAATCGCGGATTTCACGGGACGTGTGGCAAGTGGCCTAACGACAAAGCTCAGCGACCGGCGCTGGCAGTGCCGATCCGCCGGAGCGGGTGATGTTGTAAAACCAGCGACTCATAAACTGAAAGGCTGGGCGCCGGTTCGCTACAGCGCCTTGTTAGCCGTCATGTCAGATGTCTCCTGTAATCTTCCAACGTTTGAGTGCTGCAACTTCCTGGATGAATCGTGACGAATCGTGGCCACGTGCTCATAGGCATGTCATCCAGTAACACGTTCGGCTTCGGTAAGAAAGCCTCGAAACAATCGGCGATGCCGAACTCCTCAGCGCTCCGCCGTGCGTAATCTGAACCACCCGAACTCCAGCAGTAGAGAACTGCACCTTGCTCCTTCAACGACCGAACATGCTGTATCGCTGCCGGTATCGGGATGCGCTTGGAACTGGCGCTACGAACGAGTGTGTCGTCCACGTCCACATAAATATAAATCGGCGATGAACTCATGAGGCGTGAAGACGGCTAACTCTGAATTAGACGAAATAGGGATTGGCGGTAGTTTTCGCATAAAACCGAAAGGGGGGACGTTTGCATGGATCGTTTTCGCCTAAATCGACGGCAATTTCGCCTCAACGGGCGGGGGATGGCAAGGGAGGAGTGGGTCTGATGCGGTTTTGCAGGGATGCAACGTGGCTTTGCAGGGATACATCGTCGCATTGCATCGATACAACGTGACGTTGCATGGATACAATGAGCCATTGCAGGGATACAATGGAGCGTTGCATGGATACAATGTGACGTTGCATCGATACAATGAGGCGTTGCAGGGATACAATGGAGCATTGCAGGGATACAACGTGACGTTGCATCGATACAATGAAGCGTTGCAGGGATACGATGAGGCGCTGCATGGATGCATTCCGCGAAACTGGGACGACCTTGTAATATTTACTTGACGATCTTGGACCTCTTTTCTACAGGACTGCGCATGGTCAAAGTCATCAGCAACTTCAGTAGGCTCACAGACGGAGAGCTTTCCAACTTGTCTGACTCCGTTTTTTCCAAAATGTCAGGCAACGCGCATTTCCCGAATCCGAACCCGCCGCTGGCCAGTTTGAGCGCGGCGGGCGTCGCATTTTCCGATGCCACCGCCGCCGCCGCCGGGGGCGGGGTGGCGGAGACGGCTGCGAAGAATGCGGCGCGCGACACGCTGGAGGCGACGTTGACGGCGCTGGCGAAGTTTGTGCAGAACACGGCGAACCTGACGGTGGAGATGGTGCTCAGCTCGGGCTTTAGCGTGGCGAAGACGCCGCAGCGCGCGACCACGCCGCCGGATGCACCGACGAATTTGCAATACGAACAAGGCGCGGGTCAGGGAATTGTGGATGTGTCGCTCGATGCGGTGAATGCCGATTGGTATGAGGGCGAGCAGACGACCGACCCGAACAACGCGGCCTCGTGGGTGCCGACGACGCCGGTGGCGTTCAAGAATTCGCGCCGGATCAGCGTGACGAACCTGACACCGGGGACGGGCTACTGGCTGCGTTTCCGCGGGGTGAAGAATAATATGCGCGGCCCGTGGAGCGACCCGCTTTTCGTCCGCGCGATCTAGGCGGCGCTTTCTTTTCCATCGACGCGCCAAATGCGCGCGCCGTAGCTTTTGCCGATGATCCACACGCATTCGCACTCGGCTTTTGCAGCGGCGAAAAAGCGCATCCCCGGCGGGGTGAACTCGCCGGTGCGCGCGTTTCGCGGCGTGGGCGGCGAGCCGTTCTTTGTCGATCGCGCCAGCGGCTCGCGCATCCGGGATGTCGATGGCAATGAATACATCGATTACGTCGGCACGTGGGGCCCGGCGATTCTCGGGCATGCGCCGCGCGTGGTGATCGATGCGGTGAAGGCGACCGCCGAGCGCGGGGTGAGCTTCGGCATTCCCAATCCGCTCGAGATCGAGATGGCGGAGCTGATTTGCCAATGGGTGCCCAGCATCGAGAAGGTGCGGATGGTCAACAGCGGCACCGAGGCGACGATGTCGTGCATCCGGCTCGCGCGCGGTTTCACGAAGCGGGAGAAGATCATCAAGTTCGAAGGCTGCTATCACGGGCATGTCGATTCGCTTTTGGTCAAGGCCGGCTCGGGCGCGCTGACGCATGGCGAGCCGGACAGCGCCGGCGTTCCCGCGGCGTTTGCGGATTTGACGATCACGCTGCCGTTCAACGACGTCGCGGCGCTGCGCTCGGTGTTCATGCGGGAGGGGAGCAAAATCGCCGCGGTGATCCTGGAGCCGATCCCGGCGAACGCGGGACTCTATTTTCCGCGCGAAGGTTTCCTGGAGCTGCTGCGCCAGCAATGCAGCGAATACGGCGCGCTGCTGATTTTCGACGAAGTGATGACCGGGTTCCGCGTCGCGCGCGGCGGCGTGCAGGAACGCAGCGGCGTCACGCCCGATCTCACCGCGCTCGGCAAGGTCATCGGCGGCGGCCTGCCCGTCGGCGCATTCGGCGGTCGCGCGGACGTGATGGATCAGCTCTCGCCGGACGGGCCGGTTTACCAGGCCGGCACGCTCAGCGGCAATCCGCTCGCGATGGCGGCGGGGCTGGCGCAGTTGCGCGAAATGGAGCGCGTGAACGGCTGGCAAAAGCTGGAGCAACTCGGCGCGATGCTGGAGGAGGGGACGCGCGAGGCGTTGCGGAAAACGAAGCGCGATTTCGTCTTTCATCGCGTCGGCTCGATGTTCTGCCTCTTCTTCGCCAAGGGCGAAATCCACAACCTCGCCGACGCGCAACGCAGCGACCGCACGGCTTTCGCCGCTTTCTTCCACCGCTGTCTCGACGCGGGCGTTTACTTCGCGCCGTCGCAATTCGAGACGGGGTTCATCTCGCTGGCGCATAGCGAGCAGGACATCGCACGCACGGCGGAAGTCGTCGCTGAAGCGCTGGGCTAAGCCCAGGTGACCGCGCCCTTCGCTTCGCGCAGGACGATGCCGCGCAGAAACTCCACGCCTTTGCGCAGGCCCTCGGCGGGTGTCATCAGCGAGTCCTCGTGTTCCATCGAGAGCGCGCCGTCGTAGCCGCACATGCGAAGCGTGCTGACGAAATCGCGCCAGAAATCTGCGCCGTGTCCGTAGCCGACGGTGCGGAAAATCCACGCGCGATTTTTTTCGTCTGAATACGGCTTGGTGTCGAGGTAGCCGTCGTAATCCCCATTGACGCGGTAGAGAAAAGTGTCCTTCGCGTGGACGTGATGGATCGCGCCTTCGAGTTTGCGCACCGCTTTCACCGGGTCGATGCCCTGCCAGAAAAAATGGCTCGGGTCGAAGTTCGCGCCGAGCACGCTGCTTTCGGTCGCATCGCGCAGTTTCAGCATCGTCTCCGGATTGTAAACGAGGAAGCCGGGATGCGCCTCGAGCGCGATTTTGCGGACGCCATTGTCGGCGGCAAACTTCACCTGCTTTTTCCAATACGGAATCGCGACCTTGTTCCACTGCCAGTCGAGGATCTTGAGGAAATCGGGCGGCCACGGGCACGTGACCCAGTTTGGATATTTCGCGCCGGCGTGATCGCCCGGGCAGCCGGAAAAGGTCGTCACGACTTCCACGCCGATTTTGCCCGCGAGTTTCACCGTCGCCTGGAAAACTTCGTGGTGCTCCTTCGCGAGTTTCGCGTCGGGATGAAGCGGGTTGCCGTGGCACGAGAGCGAGCTGATTTCCAGCCCGCGCGATTTTACCGCCGCGACAAATTCCTTGAGCTTGCCCGCGTTTTTCAAAAGCTCCGCCGGCTTGCAATGCGCATTGCCGGGATAAGCGCCGGTGCCGATCTCGACGCAATCGCATTGCAGCGACGCGATGTGATCGAGGGCTTTTTCGAGTGGAAGATCGCTGACGATCGCGGAGAAGACGCCGACTTTCATGCGGGAAATCTGGGTGAGCCGTGCATCGAAAACAACGCATTTTACTTCGTGCGCTGAGTCGGACAAATTGCATTCTCCCTTTATGCAAGACGACATCGAGAAGACGCTCTTTCACGCCACGACCATCCTTTCTCGCCTCGACGCGCTCGCGCAGGAAATCACCGAGGAATATCGCGGCAAGGAATTGACCGTCATCGCGGTGCTAAACGGCAGTTTGATGTTCATGGCCGACCTGCTCAGGCGCATTCCGCTGCCGCTGAAACTCGATTGCATCAGCGTCGCGAGCTATCACGGCGGCACCGAGTCCACCGGCAAAGTGACGTTCAACCAGCTCACCATTCCCGATGTCGCCGATCGTCATGTGCTCATCGTGGACGACATTCTCGACAGCGGTCTCACGCTCGATGCCATCTGCGAAAAGCTGCGCGTCGAGGGCAAGCCGCGCAGCATCAAAATCTGCGTGCTGCTGCGCAAAATCAAAGCGCGCCGCGTGCCGGTCGAGGCGCATTACGTCGGCTTCGACATCGGCGACGAGTTCGTCGTCGGCTACGGACTCGACTACCAGGAGCGCTATCGCAACCTGCCGTTCGTCGGCGTGCTGCGACACGAGTTGATCGGCGCTTTATGAAAGTCCGCGTCCAGTTTTTTTCGCGGCTGAAAGACGTCACCGGCTGCGCGAGGCAAGAGCTGGAACTTCCGGCGGATGCAATTATCGACACGCTGCTCGCGCAGCTTTTTGAAAACCATCCGAAGCTCGTCGACTGGAACGCACACATGCTCATCGCCGTCGGCCTCGAATACGTCCCACGCGACCACGCGCTGCGCGAAGGCGATGTGGTTTCGATCATGCCGCCGGTGCAGGGTGGGTGAGACGTTTTTATTTGTGATGAACCGGCACGCGTCCTCGCAGGGGCGTCGCAACGAAACGTTGGTAAATGAAAACAATCACATTGAAGCTGCCGCTGCTCGGGCTTATCGCCGGCACGCGCGCGATGCTCGGCGCGGGCATTGCGTTACTGCTCGCCGACAAGATGGGCCGCGAGGAACGCCGCGTCGCAGGCTGGGTGCTCGCGGGTGTCGGCGTGTTGACGACGATTCCGCTCATCGCGCAGGTGTTCGGCGATGACGAGGACGCTCCGGCGCGTTGACCGGCGAGCGCGCGACGCGTAGGCTGTGCCAACGATGCGTCTCGCTCCGTCCAACATCCAGGTCATCGGCGACGAACTCGCGATCGCATGGAATGACGGCGGCGAAAGTTATCTCAAGCTCGATGCACTGCGCCGCGCGTGTCCGTGCGCCGGTTGCCAGGGCGAACCGGACGTGCTCGGTCAAATCGCGAAGCCTGGGCTGACGCACACGCCCGCGAGCTTTCGGCTGCGCAGTTTTCAAATGGTCGGCGGTTACGCATGGCAGCCGAGGTGGGAGGATGGACATTCGACCGGGCTTTACTCGTTTCCATATTTGCAGCGGCTCGCAACATTGCCCGCGGAGGAAAACGCATGAGCCAGCGCGGCAAAGTCACGGTGCTGATGTTTTTCTTTGCGGTCTGCGGCACGGCCGCGCTGGTGAATTATTACTGGGAACTCAAAGCCGAGCGCGTGAAACCGGTGGAGCTTTACTCGATCATCTATAACCAAATCTCCGCCTTTCACGACGACGACTTTTCGCGTGCCTATCAGCAGGCGTCGAGCAGCGTGCAGCAGCGGTTTAACATCGCGCAATTCGCCGACGCGATCCGCGCCGATTGCGCCGGCATCGTGAACGCCGAGCGCGTCGAGTTCGGCTTCATCGAGGCGCACGGACGGCACGCGACGATCCAGGTTTTCCTTATCGACAGCGACGGGCAGGTGACGCCGTGTATTTATACACTCGTTAGCGAAGGAGAAACGTGGAAAATCGACAGCGCGCGCGTGCAGCGTCGCTGGCCGGCGGGCGCGCGACTCGGCGGGCTGCGTAGTTAACGCGCGCATCTTTTCACAAAATCTCTGCGTGACAGCGCGCGAACTTTTCGCGAGATTTTGCGCCCCATGAAATCGTTGTTGTCTGTCCTGGCGCTGATGTCCTTGCTGATGACGACTGTCAAAAGCGAGGATCAAAAACCTATGTCAAACGAAGTTGCTGTCATCAAAACCACCGCGGGCGAAATGGTCATCGAGTTCTGGCCGGATGTCGCGCCGAAGACGGTGGAGAATTTTAAAAAACTGGCGAAGGATGGATTTTACGACGGCACCGCATTTCATCGCATCGTCAAAGGATTCATGATCCAGGGCGGTGATCCGCTGACGAAAGACGCCTCGAAAGAAGCGCGATGGGGCACCGGCGACCCTGGTTACAAAATTAAAGCGGAGTTTAACAGCAAGTCGCACCAGCGCGGCGTCATCTCGATGGCGCGTAGCAACGACCCGGACTCCGCCGGCAGCCAGTTTTTCATCTGCCTCGGTGACGCGAGCTTTCTCGATGGCAAATACACAGCCTTCGGGAAATTGATCAAGGGCGACGACGTTCTCGGCAAAATCGGCGACACGCCGACGGCCTCAGGCGCGGGCGGCGAGAAGAGCAAACCGACGACGCGCATCGGCGTGGAAAGCGTCAAGATTGTGCCGGCCGACTCTGTCAAATAGCGCTCGCGAAGTTTTTTTAATGATTTAGCGATTTCCTATTTGCAAAACTTAAGGGCGGGGCACAATGTAGGGCCATGTCCCCCGCGCCGGAAAAGTCGGCGAACGAAGCTCGCGAAGCGGCAGGCAAAAATGCGAGCTCCGGAACGCCAGGTAAATTGCAAGGCGGGCGTCTTTCCGAGATACAACCGACAAATATCGTCAAACTCGACACGTCGGATGCGGTTACGCAGGCGCTCGATCAAGTTTTAGCACAAACTGAAACTTCGCCCGATGCGGCGAACGCGCTCGAGGCGCTGGCAGCGCAGCTCGATCGTGCAGTCCAGTCCAAAGACGAAGCCATCGCGCAGCTCGAGCAGGCGCGAAAAAATGCGCAGACGCAGCTCGATGCACTCGGTGTCGAGCGCGACACCGCGCAAAAGTCGCGCGACGCGCTTTCACGCGAAGCGGAGAAATTGCGCAGCGAACTCGCGCAGCAGCGCGACCGTTTTGAGGAACAAATCGCGGCGGTCACGGCCGAGCGCGATGCGATTGCGCGCGAGCGGAAGGAAACGCTGGCGCAATTCACGAAGGAACGCGAGGACTACAAACGGCAAATCACGAGCGTAAGCCAGCTCGCGGATGATTTGACGAAAAAGCTCGCGAATGTGTCCGCGCAATTTGCGAAGACGCAGCAAAGCCTCGAGCAGCGCATCGATCTCATCACCGGCCAGCGCGAGCATACGGAAGTCGAGCGGCAGGCCGCGGTCGACCTGCTCAACAAGGAACGCGAAGCGCATCGTCGCGAAATCGAGGAGCTGACGAAAGCGCGGGATCGCGTCACAACGCAGCGCGAGGAAATTGCGGCCGCACTCGCGGAGACAAAACGCGCGACGCAAAAACAAATCGAATTTCTCACGCGGCAGCACGAGGAATTGAGCGAAGCGCGCAGCAAACTCGAAGCCGATCTCGCCAAAACACGCGGGCAGTCCGAAACCAAAATTGCATCGCTAACCAAGAAGCTCAACGAGTCGATTGCCGAGCACGAAAAAACGGCGGCGGAACTGAAATCGCTGCGCGCGGACTATCAAAAGGAAACGGAGATTTTAATCGCGCAACGCGATGATGTGACGCGCGAGCGAAATGAATTGCGGACTTATCGCGAAGTGACGCGCGTGGCGCACGAGCGTGAATTGCGCGCGCGCGACGAGCAGGTGCAGGCGATGGCCGCGCAACGCGACCAGGCGATCGAGCAGCTCGCATGCGACCGCGACTTTAATCAAAAACAAACCGAATCGATCTCTTACGAGCGTGACATCGTCGCCAATGAACGCGACGAAGCGGTCGCGGGGCTGACGAATTTAAAAGAAGCGCACACGCGCGAGCGTCTCGCGCTTTCCGCAGAGCGCGATGCGGTGCTGCAACAACGCGCCGACACTTTGCAGCAGATCGAGCAATTGCGCATCGCGCACCGCCACGAAATCGAGGCGCTGCGTCGCGAGCGCGACAGTTTGATCGACCAGCGCGCGGATGTGACGGCGCAGCTGGATCGATTCACGGCCGCGCTCGGCGAGGAGCGCACGTCTGCGTTGCGCGAGGAAACCGAAGCGGTGCGCCAGCTGGCGGACCTTCAGCAAACGCATCAGGCCGATTTTGAAGCGCTGCAACAGCAAGTTGCACAATTGACAACGGAGCGTGACGACGCGCTCGCGCAGCTCGCTCCGTTTACGGCCATGCAACAGGTCGAACAGGAGACTTTCGGGGCCGCCTCCGCTCGTAAATACGAGCAGGGCGGCAGGGTGGGCGGCGATGCCACGGGCACGACCGTCCGCGCAGTTGACGGAATCGCCGAGCGCGAAGTCCTGATGAAAATTGCGAATACGGAAACTGCGTCGCCTGCGGAAGCGCTGCGTGAGTTGTTGCGCGAAGCGCGCACGCTCGCACGGCTCGACCACCCCGGCATTTTGCCGCTCTACGAGGTCGGTCTCGATGAAAGCGGACGCCCGTTTTACACCGCACGCGCCGCGCAAGGTGTGACGCTGCGGCAGATTCTCGACGAAATCGAGGATGGGCGCACCGGCACCAGCATTCATTTTACGCTGCGTCGCATGCTTTCGATTTTCCATCGCATCTGCGACGCCGTCGCCTACGCGCATGCGCAGGGAATTGTGCACGGTTCGTTGCAGGCCGGCCACATATTGATCGGCGAATACGGCGAGGTGTTCGTGACCGGATGGGGTGCGGGCGGAAATGCGATTTACGCCGATTCACGGCCGCGGCCGGAGATTGACGTGTGCGCGCTTGGGAAAATTCTTTACGAGATCGTCACGCTGACTACGCCGCCTGATCCGAACCAGCTTGCACGCGAAAACATGCCGAAGTCGCAAGCCGCGTCGAAGTCGAAAAAACAAAAAGCACCGCAGCAATCCGACTCGCATATGCGCCGTCACGATGCGCTTGCGGCGATCCTGCTGCGCGCGGCGGAAAAAGCGATCGGGCGGCACGGCGAGCATCCGCACTTTAGCGTGCGCGAATTGCAGCGCGAAGTGGATGCTTACGGCAATAGCTTCGACGATCCGTCCGAGAGAATGACTGTCGGCAAAATCGTTGGGCAACTTCTGATGGAGCGGAAATGGTTCTTCGCCGCGATCACCGCGGTGATTCTCGCTGCAATCGCGTTGTCCGGATTGACCGTTGCGCGCAATTATCTCTCGAGCAGAACGCCAATCATCGCACCGCAAACCGCGTCCGACCATTTGAGCGAAATCCTTGCAGGCGACAAAAAGGAGTTGAACGTTCCGCCGCTGCCTCCGGTGCCGCCCGCGAGACCCGCCGCATCGGCGGCAGCGCAAAGTCCGGCGACACGCGGCTCGCGCGGTGTTCGCTGATCTCAGTCGCGCGTCAAGCGAATCATCGGTTTGCGCGAAACTTTTTGCGCAAAAACATTTTTGCCGCGCGATGCGTGACGCGTAGAATTGCGTTCCCATGCGAGGCAACGATTCGCACAAAACCACACTCGGCATCGTGCAGATGCGCTGCACGCCGAAGCCCGACGAAAACCTTTCGCGTGCGCTCGACTTCGTCCGAGACGCAGCGAAGAAAGGTGCGCGCGTCGTCTGTCTTCCCGAGCTGTTTCGCTCGCAATATTTTTGCCAGGCCGAGGACCACGAATATTTCAAGCTCGCCGAGGAGATTCCCGGCCCGTCCACCCGCGCGCTGGCGGAGCTTGCGCACGAGTTAAACATTGTGGTTATCGCGTCGCTTTTCGAAAAACGCGGCGCGGGTATTTACCACAACACTGCGGCGATCATCGACGCGGACGGCGAGCTGCTCGGGAAATACCGCAAGATGCACATCCCCGACGATCCGCTTTACTACGAGAAATTTTACTTCACGCCGGGCGATCTCGGCTTTCGCGCGTGGCGCACGAAACACGCGAACATCGGCGTCTGCGTCTGCTGGGATCAATGGTATCCCGAGGCCGCCCGCCTGACTGCGTTGCGTGGCGCCGAGATTCTGTTTTACCCGACCGCGATCGGCTGGCATCCGGGCGAGAAAGCCGAATTCGGCAAGCAGCAGCACGACGCGTGGGAAACGATCCAGCGCAGCCACGCAATCGCGAACGGCTGCTACGTCGCGGTGCCCAATCGAATCGGCCACGAAGCTCACAACGGCGGCCCGGGCATCGAGTTTTGGGGACAAAGTTTCATCGTCGCGCCCGATGGACGGATCATCGCGAAAGCAAGCATCGACCGCGAAGAAATCCTCATCGCGGAAGTCGATCTCGCGCAACTCGACATGCAGCGAACGCATTGGCCGTTCTTCCGCGACCGCCGTATTGATGCCTACTCCGATATAGGCAAGCGATACATTGATTAGCGATTTTGTTATGCCGAAAACGGAATCTCCCCATGTGACCACGCCGGCGGAAATGGGCTACCGCATGCCCGCCGAATGGGAGCCGCACGCCGCCACATGGCTCTCGTGGCCGCGCCGCGAAGGCATCAGCTTTCCCGATGCATACGACGCCGTTGTGCCGACACTCGCGAAGATGATCGATGCGCTTGCCGATTCCGAGCCGGTGCGCATCAATGTGCGCGACGCGGACGAGGAGGCGATCGTGCGGGAGCAGTTGAAAAAAAACCGCGCACGGAGCGAGCACGTCGAGTTTTTCCACATCCCGACGAACGAACCATGGTGTCGCGACCACGGCCCGATTTTTCTCACGCGCAAAGACGACCCGCAAATCGCGATCATCGACTGGGATTACAACGCGTGGGGCTGGAAATATCCGCCGTTCGACGACGATGACGAAGTCCCGACGCGTGTCGCCGGGCGCCTCGGGTTGCCCGTTTACAAACCGGGGATGGTGCTCGAGGGCGGCTCGATCGACGTCAACGGCAACGGCACGTTGTTAACGACAAGCTCCTGTTTGTTAAATCCGAATCGCAACCCGGATTTCACCAAAAAAGAGATCGAGAAAATGTTGAAGGATTTTCTAGGTGTCCGGAACATTTTGTGGCTCGGCGACGGCATCGAAGGCGACGACACCGACGGTCACATCGATGACCTCACGCGCTTTGTCAGCCGCGCCACCGTCGTGACAGTGGTCGAGGAGGACGAGGAGGATCCGAACTTCGCACCGCTGCAGGAAAACCTCGCGAAGCTGCGCGAAATGGACGTCGAGGACGGCACGCCTATCGAAATCCACACGCTACCGATGCCCGGAAAAATCGTCCGTCAGGGCCAGCGCCTCCCGGCGAGCTACGCGAACTTTTACATCGGCAACAAAGTCGTCCTCCTACCCGTTTACGGCGACACCTGCGACGCATGGGCCGCCTCCGTCCTGCAAACCGCATTCCCCGACCGCAACATCATCAGCATCGATTGTCGCGAGTTGATCTGGGGACTCGGTGCGTTCCATTGTTTAACGCAGCAGCAACCCGCCGTTTAGCGGTCAGGTAGTCATCGAGATACTCGTGCGAACGCGGAGCGTTTACAGCGCGATTTCCGCGCCTTCGCGCGCTGCTTCGACGATCGTGTTGCCGCCGAGTTTTGCGGCAATTTTGCGGGCGTGCTCGAGCATTTGAGTCACACGCGCGTCGTCGTGATTTGGATCGTGATGAAACAAGAAGAGCCGTTTCACATTCGCGGTCACTGCGATTCGGACGGTGTCATCGAGGCAGCCGTGGCCCCAGCCGATGTGCGCGTCGTATTCGGCATTATCGTATTGCGAATCGATGACGAGCAAGTCGGCGTCGCGGATGAAATCGATGAGCTTGCGGTTTTTCGTATCGCAATCGGCGACGCGATCGTAGCTGAACGGCTCGTTGTCGGGTATGTAAACAATCGAACCACCGCTGGTGAAGAGCCGGTAGCCTACGGCCACGCCGGGATGATTCACGACCATGGCCTGCACGCGGACTTTGCCGATGGAAAATTCGAAGTCCTTCAGTTCCTCGATGAGGATGTTGCCGGGCATTTCCTTGAGCGCGATCGGAAAGTATGGACTCTCCATCATGCCCGCGAGCGTAGTGCCGAGGCCGATCTTCGCGCCTTCGTAGCCGATGATGTGGACTTTGTTTTTCGCCTCGTAGGCGGGATGAAAAAACGGAAAACCCTGAATGTGGTCCCAGTGCGTGTGCGTGATGAGCAGCGTGAGCTCGAGCGGTTTGCCCGCGAATTCATCGCTGAGCGCATTCCCGAGCGGACGAATGCCCGTGCCGGCATCGAGGATGATCAACTCGCCGTCAGCGCGGACTTCGAGGCACGACGTGTTGCCGCCGTAGTGAACAGTCGTTGGCCCCGGCACCGGCACGGAGCCACGCACGCCCCAGAATTTAACGCGACAACGTGACGGTGTTTCCATGGATTGGCTTCGCGGATTTCAAACGAGATGGAAAAAAAGAAAACCCGTTTTGCCGGAAGGCGAAACGGGTTTTCTCGGTTTCTGAGGGGGAAAGTTTACAGCTTGCTTTTGAGCTCTTTGCCCGCGGCGAATTTCACCGTCTTCGATTTTTTGATTTTGATCTTTTCTCCGGTCTTTGGATTGATCCCCATGCGCGCGGCGCGTTCCGCGACGCGGAAGGTGCCAAAGCCCACGAGTTGGACCGATTTGTCTTTGCGGATGCCGGTTTTGATACCGTCAATGACCGCGCTGACCGCGCGCTCGGCTTCCGCCCGGCTGCTAGCGCCGAGCGATTTCACGACCGCGTCCACGAGTTCTGATTTGTTCATGAATTGTTTTCCTTGGTTTAGAAGTTTTGCTTTCGGGTTTGTCTGGAGGCGCTCCAGCGAAAGTGTGGTTGTTCTGACAGCGCGTATAATTTCTGTCAACTTGGTTTTTGAAAAAAAATAGGAAGCGCTGCGAGGTATCTGTTCATCGCCTGCGCGATTGATTCGACAAAACAAAAACCGCAGCATCGGCGCATGACTTTAGACGAAAGACTCGGGCGCTATTACGCGCGGACACCGGCGGTTCATCCGAGCGCGTTCGTCGCGCCGGGAGCCGCACTGATCGGCGACGTGACGATCGGCGAGCAGGCGAGTGTCTGGTTTCACACGACGATTCGCGCGGACATCAACTCGATCACGATCGGGCCGCGCTCGAATATCCAGGACGGCTCGGTAATTCATCTAGCGGACGATTTCGGAACGGTCGTCGGCGAACTCGTCACGGTCGGGCATCGCGCGATTTTGCACGCGTGCACAGTCGATAACGAAGTGCTGGTCGGCATGGGTGCGATTCTGCTCGATGGCGTGGAAGTCGGCGCGCGGTCAATCATCGGCGCGAATGCGCTCGTCACACAGCACACGCAGATTCCGCCAGGTTCGCTCGTGCTCGGTTCGCCGGCGAAAGTCGTGCGCCAGCTCGATCTCGAGGAGCAGCGCTGGCTTGCGAGTTGGGCGCAAAAATACGTCGAGCTTTCGCGCCGCTATTTGGCCGACAAGCGTTAAACGATCGACGGCACGGGCGCGGCGGCTTGCTTCGCGCCGTTGAGGTGCAGATACGTGTAGCCTTTGAGCTCACGCTCGTAATTGGCGAGCAGCTTCATTGCTTCGTTCGGTTTCAAGCGATCGCTTTTGATCGCCGCATCGACCTGCGCCTTGACGAGGCGGATCAACTCGTTCTGGTCCCACTGCGTAAGCGTGAGCACTTCGCCGATGGTGCTGCCCTCGATCGTTTCCTCAATGTAGAAGCCGTCCTCCTCATCGTCATCGAGAAACAGGTGCGCCTCGTTCACGCGCCCGAATAAATTATGCAGGTCGCCCATGATGTCCTGATACGCCCCCATCAGGAAGATGCCGATGTAGTAAGGCTCGCCGGATCGGAGGCGATGGAGCGGCAGCGTTTCTTTAACATCCTGCAAATCGATGAATTTGCTGACCTTTCCATCCGAGTCGCACGTGATGTCGACGAGCGTGCCATTGCGCTCCGGTTTTTCGTCCAGCCGGTGAATCGGCATGATCGGGAAAAGTTGCCCGAGCGCCCAGTGGTCGAGCAGCGACTGGAAGACGGAGAAATTGCAGACGTATTGGTCGCTGAGCGAAGTTTCGAGTTGTTTAATTTCGTCGGGCACATATTCCGAATCCCGAAAATGCTCGACGATGCGTTGCGCGATGCGCCAATAAATCGCCTCGATCTTCGCTTTGCTCCGCAAATCGACGAGCCCGAGATCGAACATCACCTGCGATTGCTCCTTGATCTGCTGCGCGTCGTGCATGCCTTCCATTTTGCTGTGACGCATGAGATTGCGCTCGATGTCGATGATGTCGCGCACGAGCTTCGAATCGCTCTCCGTCGGCTCGACATCGATCGGCGTGGAATTCTTTTCAATCGAGCCGAACGCCTCGACGACGAGCACCGAGTGATGCGCGACAATCGCGCGGCCGCTTTC
This sequence comes from Spartobacteria bacterium, assembly GCA_021324395.1. GTDB lineage: Bacteria > Verrucomicrobiota > Verrucomicrobiia > Chthoniobacterales > Chthoniobacteraceae > JAJPJG01. Next base: position 157,102 of record JAJPJG010000032.1, read on the forward strand.
GCTCACGATGGTCGGATGCGGCACTTTTTCCGAGTCGCAGACATCCATCAGGTTGTAAACAATGTCGCGCGCGTATTCCTGCAACGAATAGTTCGTTGAGCTGTCGAACGTCGTGCGCGAACCGTCGTAATCAACACCGAGTCCGCCGCCGACATCGATGTAGCCGAGATCGTGGCCGAGCTTCGCGAGCTTTGCGTAAAAGCGCGCCGCTTCGCGCACCGCGCGTTTGATCGTGCCGATGTCCGGCACCTGCGAGCCGACGTGGAAATGAACGAGCTTTAAACAATGCGCGAGTCCTTCGCGTTTCAACGTCTCGCTCGCACAAACCAGATCAGCCGTCGACAGGCCGAACTTCGCATTTTCTCCGCCGCTCGTCGCCCATTTGCCCGCGCCTTTCGACTGCAAGCGCACGCGCAAGCCGATCAGCGGCTCCACGCCGACTTCGCGCGATACGCGCAAAATTTCAAAAAGCTCCTCGAGCTTTTCCACGACCATGACGACGCGCTTGCCGAGCTTCGTGCCGAGCAGTGCGTTGTTGATGAAAATCGTGTCCTTATAGCCGTTGCAAATGATCAAACTCTCCGGGTCGTTATGAATTGCGAGCGCCGCAATCAGTTCGGGCTTGCTGCCGACTTCGAGCCCGTAATGAAACGGCCTGCCGGCATCCATGATCTCCTCGACGACCTCGCGGAGCTGATTGACTTTGATCGGAAAAACGCCGCGATACACGTTATTGTAGCCAAACTCGTTGATCGCGGTGTCGAACGCCTTGTTGATCGTCTCCACGCGATGCCGCAGCAAATCCTGAAAACGGAGCACGAGCGGAAACTTGAGTCCTTGTTCCTTCGCGTCGGCGATGGCTTCCATGATGTCGATCGAGGCACCATTTTGCTGGGGCAAAATCTGGATGTTGCCGCGCTCATTGATCGTGAAATAACCGCTGCCCCAACGATCAATGTTGTAGAGCGAAATCGCGGATTCGATATCCCAGCTTTGCGTCATGCGTCGCGCATATTAGAACTGAGTTTTGCGTTTTCAATACCCACGACGAATTTTTTGTAAAAAAGATTTCGCTCACGACGCAACGAGCCAGCGCTTGTTGCAAGAATCGCGGAACCGTCCGCCGGCGTCCGGGCGTGAAGAGGGTTCTGCTTTGATTTTCTATCGCGTCGATGAGTCGGCTGCGGCTGTGATAACGCGCAGTTGGCAAGCGCCGCGCGACCGCGCATATTTTCCCGCTGAATGAACAACGGCTTCGACAGCATTGAAGATGTCATCGCGGACATCCGCGCCGGACGCATGGTCATCGTCGTCGATGACGAGGATCGTGAAAACGAGGGCGACCTCGTGATGGCGGCGGAAAAAATCACGCCCGAGGCCGTCAACTTCATGACGAAACATGGGCGCGGTTTGATTTGTGTGCCGATCACCGAGGAGCGCGCCGCGCAGCTTGGCCTGCAGCGCATGGTGCTCGACAATCGTGAAAGCCAGCGCACCGATTTTACCGTGTCGGTCGATGCGGCGCGGGATGTTACGACCGGCATCAGCGCCGCCGACCGCGCAAAAACGATCCGCATTTTAGCCGATCCAAAATCGACGCCGCGCGATCTCGTTCAGCCCGGCCACGTTTTTCCGCTGCGCGCAAAACCGGGCGGCGTGTTGCGTCGCGCGGGACACACGGAAGCGGCGACCGATTTGCCGCGACTCGCCGGGCTCCATTCGGCCGGCGTGTTGTGCGAAATCCTGCATGACGATGGAACGATGGCGCGGCTGCCGGAGCTGATGCGCTACAAAAAAAAGCACGGGCTGAAACTTTGCACGATCCAGGACTTGATCGCGTATCGGCGCAAACAGGAGAAGCTCGTCGTATGCGAGCAGGTCGTGAAAATGCCGACCGATTTCGGCGATTTCGATTTGCACATGTATCGCTCGGTGCTCGACGACACGCATCACCTCGCTCTTGTGAAAGGGAAGATTTCCAAGACAAAGGCGACACTCGTTCGCGTGCATAGCGAATGTTTGACCGGCGATGTCTTCGGCTCGCTGCGCTGCGATTGCGGGAACCAACTGCACGCCGCGCTGCGCCAGATCAGCGACGCCGGCAATGGCGTGCTCGTTTACATGCGCCGCCACGAAGGACGCGGCATCGGCTTGCCGGCGAAAATTCACGCTTACAAATTGCAGGAGCAGGGACTCGACACCGTCGAGGCGAACGAGCAACTCGGTTTTCCGGCCGAACTCCGCGACTACGGCATCGGCGCGCAGATCCTCGTCGATCTCGGCGTGCGCAAAATGCGTTTCCTCACGAACAACCCGAAAAAAGTCGTCGGCCTCGAAGGCTACGGATTGGAAATCGTCGAGCTCGTCCCGATTAAGTCAAAGCCGAATCCGCACAACGAAAAATATCTCGAGACGAAGCGGGTGAAGATGGGGCATTTGTTATAAGGCTTGACTTCAGTTTGTCGGGGGCATTCACTGGCGCAGCTTCGCCCCCCGATGAAGATCGCGCCTCTTTTCGCCGCCGCCGCGCTCATTCTCACGCTCCAAACGAGCCACGCCATTACCTTGCTGCAGGTCGATGACTTTGAAAACGGCACCACCGACAGCTGGGCCAATGGCGGATCCTCCCAGCCGCTGAACATCACCACAGGCGGGCCCGCCGGGGTGAACGACAACTTTCTCAAAATCACCGCCGACGGCAGCGGCTCGCTTGGCCGCCTGACGATCTTCAACCGCAGCCAGTGGATCGGCGATTACGTCGCGGCTGGCGTGAATGAAATCGACATGGATTTGGAAAATCTCGGCTCCGTAACGCTGAATATCCGCCTCGCGTTTAAGTCGAGCACCGCCGGACAGACGACGCCCGGTTATCTTTCGAGTGCGTTTTCGTTGCCGGCGGACTCCACATGGCATCACGCGACCTTTTCCATCACCGCCGCGAACATGATCGCATTCAACTCGCCCGCCGTTTTCAGCACCTTCATGACGAACCCGGCCGAACTCCGCATCATCAACGAAAGCGGCACATCGAATCTGGTTGGCGACCCCGTCGTCTCGCAACTCGGCGTCGATAACATCAAAGCTGTGCCCGAACCCACCGCGGTGGCATTTTTGGTAGGCGGCTTTGGCGCGCTCGCTTCATGGGGTGTGCTCCGTTTCGCGCGCACCCACTGATTTGCATCTCATCGCGCAAAAGTCGCCGGCAAATCAGTGACTCCGGTCACAAAATCCGTGAGCCATTTCACCAAAACTGTGAGCCGACTCACAAAAACCGTGAGGCGACTCACCCGAACGGTAAGCTGTCTAACCAAAATGGTGAGCCATCTTACAAAAATGGTGAGACGACTCACAAAATTCCTGAGACGACTCACCAAATCTGTAAGTCGTCTCACCAAAATCGTGAGACAACTCATCAAATCCGTGAGTCATTTCACAAAATCAGTGAGACGACTCACAGAAATCGTGACCCATAACACGATTTTCGTGAGGGATAACACGAATTTTGTGAAATGCCTCACGGCTTTTTTGCCTTTGTTTTCATCATCCACAGGCCTGAAAGGAGCAGTCCAAGGACGAGAAAAACTCTGGCGTCTGGTTCCGGAACACCGACCGAGGTGAAATTCACACGCACATCGGTGCCGCTTGTTAGGAATGTTCCGGACCAACCGGCGGCGGCCATGTCCGGTGCAAAAGCAAACACGGATGCAGAGGGTGTGCCTGTGAATGGAAAACTCAAAAGCGTGTAATTCGTGCCTGTTGCAGCTCCGCCCAAATTTTGAAACTCGAACCGAAATGTGCCTGCGAAAGCCGAGAAAAAGCCAAGGGCGTTAGACAATTTCCACAGATCGCTGCCGCTGCCGCCGATTCCAAAATTGATAGTCAGCCCCGCAGGTGAAGGGCCGCTCGAGGGAAGATCTGCATTGAGCGTGGCCGCGGCTGTGCCGCCAATATCGAGAATTCCTGTCGTTCCGGAAAAGGCGAGAGTGGAGAGCGTGCCGGATGCGACCAAAGTTCCACCGTAGATGGTGGCCGTGCCCATTGTTGGATGGGTTAATTGAAGCGTGCCGCTGTTCACGGCGACGCTGCCGATATTAGCGTTTGTGAGTGTCAAAGTTCCGGAGCCAGTTTTTTCCAACCCGTCGTTGGCACCGGTGGCCGTGACATTAAAGCCATTCGTATCGATCACTGCGAACAATGATGTTGAACGAGTGAAGTTCTGCGCGAGTGACAGGTTTCCGGCCGCTTTCAATATGCCGCCGGCAAATTCGATCGTGCTTCCAGTGCCGAGCGCGCCGGAATTTCCAATCACGAGCGTGCCCTGTTCGATGCTGGTAGTGCCGGAGTAGTTGTTTGATGTTGCGCTCAGGGTCAATGTTCCGGTGCCGCTTTTCGTCACTGCGAGTCCGGGCGCGGATTCTTGAATCTGGCCATCAATGCTGAGTGCATTGTCATTGATGATGACCATTTCGGAGCCGGAGGTGGTGAGGTTCGTCTGGCTGATCGTGGTGCTCGCGCTTCCGCTGGATAAAATGCCGCCGCTTACAAGATTCAGCGTTCCGCCCGCAACGAGTGTAGTGCTGCTGGTGGTATTGTTTTGCAATTTCAGCGATGCCCATGTGTTCGTGCCTGAAATGGTGAATGGGCTCGTCAGCTTTACATGGCTGGAAGATCCGGCTGCGTTCGGATCGGAAACGTAGTTACTGAAAGGAACGATTGAACCATTCGCATCGACCGCAGCCCAATCGGTTCCGGCACGGACATACACGGGCGCGATTCCGCTGCTATCATTCGCGATGCCTGTGCCAAGTAATTGCCCGTCTCCGGTAAAATTCAGTGTGCCATGTCCGGTGCGCGTCACTCCCGAAACAGTTAGCGCAGCGTTTGTTCCTGATCGTCGAACATTCACTGTCGCCGAGCCCGCGAAATTCAGCGCGCCCACTGTTTCATTTACAACCGTTGTGCTATTGCCAATGAGGCTCAATTCGCCGCTCTGCATCGCCAGTGATGCGGAATCTGAGATGCGGTTTGAAACTGGGATGCTGGAATTATCGAGCAGCAATTTTCCAGCGCCGCCGATCGAGATAGCGGTATTCAAGGCCGAGCCGCTGCCGGAAAAAGCGAGCGTGCCCAAGTTGATGTTCGTTGCACCGGAGTAAGTATTCACGCCATTTAGCGAAGCGGTCCCATGGATGCCATACACTGTCAACGCGAGTTGACCCGGCCCATTGTCTTGCAATGTGCCGTTGAAATTTCCGCCGCTCCACAGCGTTAACGTCACAGTCCGTGCGGATGTGTCCGACTGCACGATTCCGCTGCCATTCAACGCTTTGATATCCTGGGAGCTTGATGTTTGCGCAAGCGTCACAACGCTCGATGGCGCAAGTATGACATTGGAGAAGAAAAGTGAGCCGTATCCCGTGAGCCGGTATTCGCCCTGGTTTACTTGGACAGTTGCGAGGAAGTTGGTGCCGCCCATGTTCAACGTGGCCGTGCCGGTTTTGATGAGCAAGTTACCGTTATTGCCGTTCGCTAGCAATGTCGTGCTAATCGTCGCATCAGCATTGGTGGTGATCGTCAGGCCATTGGAACCGGAAAAAATCGGGCCGCTGCTAAGCATGTAGCCGGGCGCGTTGAAAGTCATGCCCGACGCGGTCACCGAAAAATTGCTGACGTTTACCGTTGCTGCACTGCCTGAAAAAATGGCGTTGCCCGATTGCTGCCAGACGACATTTTGCGAACCATCCCACCAGTTCGCTGTTGTTGCGTCCCAAGTGCCGCTTCCACCCGCTCCACTCGCGCCCCAAATCAAGTCCGCGTGTGCAAGCGAAATAGCCAACGACACGAACCAGACAAATAATGTGAATCGAAAGAAATTTCTCAAAAGGCGTCCGTCGTTAAAACCAGACCATCGCGATGATTCCAGAGAAACGACCCCTCTGTTTTTCACAGCACGACCTGTTATTGGCCGGCATGAAAGCGAACATCTGAATTTGACGCAACCAAATTTCCGCGCCGGGTTTTCAACGAAACGACACCTATGAAAAAAATCGCATTCTCTCTTTGTGCTTTGATCGCAATGTCCGCGGGCGTTTTTGCCGCGGCGAACGTCGGCCAGCCGGCGCCGGATTTTACCCTCAGTGATTTGCAGGGAAAGTCGCATTCGCTTTCCGAATACAAGGGCAAGTTCGTCGTGCTCGAGTGGAACAACCCGGATTGCCCGTTCGTTCACAAGCATTATGACAGCGGCAATATGCAGAAGCTGCAGGGCTACGCGCGCGACAAGGGCGCGGTGTGGCTGACGATCAATTCGTCGGCAGATGGAAAGCAGGGGGCATATCCGGCGGACAAACTCGCGCAGATCATGAGCGAGCGGCACTCGGAACCGACGGCGTATTTGCGCGATGCGGACGGAAAAGTCGCGCGCGAATACGAGGCGAAGACGACGCCGCACATGTTCGTGATCGATCCACAGGGGAAGCTGATTTACGCGGGCGGCATCGATGACAAACCGAATCCCGATCCGTCGAGCATCGCGTCGGCGAACAACTACGTAAAAGCCGCGCTCGACGAAGCGATGTCGGGCAAGCCGGTGACGACGCCGACGAGCCGCCCTTACGGTTGCGGCGTGAAATATTAGACCTGCGTCAACGCGATTGCGCCGGCGACGGCGATGAGCCCGCCGATGATTGAGCGCGCGCCCGGGCGGTCGTTATCAAAAAACCACGCGAGCGGAATCGTGAATACCGGAGTGGTCGCGACGATCGGGAGCACCACGCCGCTCGGTGCGATGGCGAGCGCCCATTGATAAAACGCGACGCCGACCGTCGGGCCGGCGAGCGCATTGCCCGCGATCCACGGCAAAGCGCGCATGGTGTGCTGGCGCGTGCGCGTTTTGTTCGGCCGAAAACGTTGCACCACCGCGAAGAAAGCGGCGGCGATCAAGATCCCGCCGAGCATGCGCTGGTAAGCCGCCGTGCCGCCGTCGATGTGCAATCCGGCATCGTGCGCGATGAAATAAGCGCGTCGGCTGATGACGGCGCCGAGCGCCTGCCCGAGCGCAGCGATCACGCCGAAAATTGCTCCGGCAAAAAACGTGCGCCGTTGAATCTCGATGTGGCGTTGCGGAGCGAGCGCCATCGCGACGCCGAGCAAAATAATCGCCGCGCAGAAAAGCTGTGCGCTGCGCAATCGAGTGCCGAGCCAGAGCCATTCGATCAATGCGCCGAATGGCGCGGCGAGACATTGCGTTAACAAAATGGTGAGCCGCGGCCCGATGCGTGTGAGCGCGAGAAATAGCGCGATGTCACCGAGTCCGAATCCGACGACACCGCTCACGAAAAAACTCCAGAACGATTTTCCGCCGGCGACGCCTTGCCCGAAACAATGCGCCCAAGCCGCGAGCAAAATCAGCGATATGAGCATCCGCCCGAAGTTTGCAAAGCTCCCGCCGACCAGCCGCGACGAGCGCGCTGCGAACACGACGGAAAATGCCCAGCACGCTGCGGTAAGAAAAGAGGGAAACATCAGAAATGACCAATGCGACTCACGCGATCTTTTGATTGGTCATTTTGCTCCGCGCCTCGCGGATCAACTGCGCGTAAGTCTCGCTCGCGCGATCGCCGAGATGATCCTCGACGCGGCGTTCCGTGCCGAGCGTGTAGTCGATCGAATACAGCCCGAAGCGCGGCGTGAAGGTGCCCCACTCGTAGTTGTCGAAAAGCGACCAGTGCAGGTAGCCGATCAGCGGCACGCCGTCGTGAACGATCTTCGTCACTTCATGCACGTGCAGCCGCAGAAACTTGCTGCGCGTGATGCGGTCACGGCGATGCGTGTGCTCGTTGTTCCATTTGCGGCGAAGCGCAATTCCATTTTCCGCGATGAGCACTGAGCGCCCGCCGAAATCGCGCGAGTAGTATTTGCAAAAAAAGTGCAGGCCACGCGGAAGCACGCGCCAATCCCACCATTTGCTCGTGACGGAATTGAGCGTCCATGCCCGGAACGATTTGTTTTTAAACTCGTGGTCCCACAATACCGGCAGGCGAAAAATGTGCGCGGCGAATGGATCGTAGTAATCGAGCCCGATGTAGTCGAAAAGCCGCGCGCGCGGTGACGCGTAGATCGCGTCGAGCACAGGCGCGAACTGCTCCGGCTTGAAATTGCGATAGCCGATCCAGTTGCTCACGCGCTTCATCAGCGCGCCGAAATAATACGGCAAATCCTTGTGCAGCGGAATGCGTGCGGCGCAAAACGCAGCGTCGAATTGCTCGATCTTTTCATGAATGTGCTCGCGCACGTTTTCGCGAGCGACGCCGCGCTCGGCGAGGCTGAGCAGGTCGAGCAGCATTTTGTCGCTCCAATACAAATCGCTGCAGTAGTTGTTGAGCGTGACCATTGGCGCGGGCCATCCGCGTGCGGCGTGGAGATCGTGCAGCGCATTGTAAGCGCGGACGTGCGCGATGAGCAGCGCGTTGTAGGCGCGCGTGACGGAGTGAAAACCGAAACGCTTTTGCGAGGGAAACTGGTTTCCGAGATACGTGTTCAGCACGAGCATATTTGGCTCGTTGATCGTGATGAAGAACCGGATCGGCGAGGGGAGGCGCTCGTTTAAATATGTAACCGCCGTGGTTACATAGCGCACATAGTGCTCCGGTGTTTTTTCATCCAGCCACGGATCGCTCCCGAGCCACGCCGGATGCACGAAGTGGTGCAGCGTGACCACCGGCTCCAAGCCGTGCTCGCGACAGGCGTTGAGCATTTCGACGTAATGATCGAGCGCCGCGAAATCGAACGGCGGCGGATCGCCCGGCTCGTTTTTCAAAGTCGGCTGCACGCGGCTCCACTCGATGCCGAGCCGAAATGCGTTCAACCCGAGCTCGCAGCAGCGCGCGAAGTCCTCGCGGTAACGCGTCCAGAATTCCGCCGCGCGTCCGCAGCGCATGACATCCTTCTTTTGCTCGGCGCGCGCCCAGTTCGTCTGCGGTTCGCCCGTGCCGTTGTAGCCGCCTTCGCTTTGATAAGCGGACGTCGCGACGCCCCACAGAAATTCGCGATTCACTTTTGGATCGTCACGTCGCCCGCGGCCGCCTGCGCAATCGCGTCGCGCTGCTCGGCGTCAAGCGAGAGCGGCGGGAGATTATCCTCGATCAACGTATTGACGATCGTTTCCGCCGCGTGCGGTTTGCCGAATCGCTCCGCGTTGCGCCGCATTAACTCGAGCCGCGACGGCTCATCGAGCAGGCAATCGATCTTGTAGGGAATTGTCGTCAGCTCGTTGCACTTCACGGCGATGCCTTCCTCGAGCAGGTGATCGCTGTTGCGCTCTTCCTGGCCGGGGATCGGCGAAATGATGACCATCGGCAGCGCGCACGCGAGCGCCTCGGCAGTCGTGAGCCCGCCCGGTTTGCCGATGAACAAATCCGACATCTTCATCAGCTCGTGCATGCGGTCGGAGTAGCCGAGGATTTTAAAACGCGGATTATTCGCGCCGACGATTCCCTGCACGCGCGCCTGCAGTTCCTCGTTCCTGCCGCAGATCACCACCGTCTGCGTTTCGTTGCGAAGCTGCATCAGCCGTGCGACGACGAACTCCGTCGGGCTCACGCCGAGCGCTCCGGCGGAAAGCAGCATCGTCGGCTTCAGCGGGTCGAGTCCGTAGCTCGTGCGCACTGCCATCCGATCGATCGGTTCCGCAAAAACCGGATCGACCGGAATGCCCGAAACGGTGATCCGTTCCCGCGGCAACCCGAGCATTTCGAGATGGGCGCGTGTTTCGTCGATCGCGACGAAGTAGCGGTGAAAAATGCGCGAAAGCCACATCGCGTGCATGTCGAGGTCGGTCACCACGATCGAGAGATGCGCCTCGAGCTGACGCTTCGCGATGAGGTGCGAGATGATTCCCGCCGGCATGAAGTGCGTGCAGACCGTGATGTCCGGCCTGAACTTGCGGATGAATTTCACGAGCGGCAGAGTATTCAGCCGGTCGAGCCGCAACCGCATCGCGTCCGTCTTCCACGGCTCATCGCTTTGCTTATACATCCATCCGAGTAGCGCCGGCGCATTACGCACGAGCTGGATGTAGAGCTTTGAGTAGAAATCGCGGAAGAGCTTGTTAGTAAAGTCGAGCGCATCGCGGCACTCGACCGCCTCCACCCGCTCGTCACGCGCGAAGGTTTTCGCCAGCGCTTCGGCGGCCTTGACGTGCCCCGTGCCGGCACTCGTCGAGATGATCAATACACGTTTTTTCGTCATGCCTGATTCCGATACGCTGCGGGAAAGCGCAAATGAGTGCAACGCAAAGCTCGCGAAAGACAGGCAACCGCAACGAGCTCAGGACGTGCTTGTCGTTTGAGGACGGAATGGAGATATTGCGGCCCATGCGAAGATTGCTTTGCCTTGCGCTTTCACTGTTGCTGGCCGCGTGCGGTGTCGAATCCGATAACCCGATTGCTCCGCCGGAGAAAACCATCGCCGACACACGGCTGGAAGGTGTGTGGAAATCCGTCAATAGCGACGACTATTTGCACTTCGCCACGCAACAGCATTCGCAGGGCATGGATTTCGTCGTGGTCGAGCACGGCAAAGGATTGAAGGTTTCGAGATTCCTGGCGCTCCCGACAGTGATCGGAGGCGTGCATTTTTTCAGCATGATCGACACACAAAAAGAACGCGGCAAAAAGCAGCGCTATGCATTCATGCGCTATGCCGTCTCATCGGAAAACGTGCTTAGCCTTTGGGGCATCAATCAAGAGGCCGTTGAGCGCGCAATTAAAACCGGCCGGCTCAAAGGCAAAATCCACGTTAATTCAAAAGACAAAAACGACCGCGATGCCATCATCACCGACAGCAGTGAGAACATCGCAAAATTCATCGGCTCGCAGGATGCACGGAAGTTATTCGATAGTCCGCCGACGAAATATCGCAAAATCTCGAGCCGCTGATTACGTAAACATCCACCGGCACACGATGACCGACACGATCACGCCGGTCAGGTCCGCCGTCAGTCCGGCGACAACGGCGTGCCGCGTGCGCCGCACCGCGACCGAGCCGAAATACACCGCGAGCACATAGAACGTCGTCTCCGTGCTCCCCATGATCGTCCCCGCCGTGCGCGCGATGAGACTGTCCGGCCCGTGCGCTTTCACCAGCTCGGCGAAGAGCCCCGTCGTCGCACTGCCGCTCAACGGGCGCACGAGCACGATCGGCAGCAGATCGGTCGGGAATGAAATCAGCCCGAGCACGGGCGAGAGCGCCCTGGCCAGCAAGTCGATTCCGCCAGCGGCGCGAAACATTCCCACCGCGACCAAAATCGCCACGAGATACGGAATGATCCGCACCGCGACGTTGAATCCCTCCTTCGCGCCGTCGGTGAACTCCTCGTAAACCTTCACCCGGCGCAGCGCCGCATACAGCGGGAAAAACATCAGCAGAAACGGAATCGCCATCAGCGAGACCGTCCCGACGATCTGCGCGAAAAGCGACTTCCCGCTCATCACCGGCACCGGTCGCCCGAACGCGCCGGGGAAAAACACATCCATCACAAACCACGCGACGAACAGCGCGAGGAAGCCGAACAGCGTCACTTTTCCAAATACACCCAGCGCCGCCGGCTCCGCTTCCACCTCGGTCGCGGTGAAACTCATTTCCACATTTGCCCGGCGATCCACGGTCGTCTCCGCCTCCGGCAGCCGGAACATCGGCAGCTTCTCCAGCCATTTCACCGACACCACGCCGGCGATCGCCGCGCAGAACGTGGAAATGAGCGCCGTGCCGATGATCGCCGACGGATTCTGCGAGTTCGCTGATGCGAGGATCGCCACCGCCGTAGCCGGGATGAGCTGCACCGAGCTCGTGCTGATCGCCAGGAACGTGCACATCGCATTCGTCGCCACGCCCGGGCGTGGATTCAGCGACTCGAGATAACCCATCGCGCGCAGCCCGAGCGGCGTGGCCGCATTCGAGAGCCCGAGCATGTTCGCCGCAATCGTCATCACGATCGCCCCGTTCGCCGGATGCTCCGCCGGCACATCGGGAAAAAGCCGGCGCGTGAGCGGCCGCAGCGCCGACGCGATCAGCCGCACCAGTCCCGAACGCTCAGCCAGCCGCATGATCCCGAGCCAGAGCGCCATGATCCCGATCAGCCCGAGCGCGATCATCACCGCCGCTTTCGCCGAGTCAAACGTGCCGTCCGTCAGCTCCTTCATCCGCCCCGTGAAACCGCCGATCAGCACCGCCGCGAGCATAAGACCGAGCCAGATGTAGTTCAGCATGACTCGCAACTATCTGCGGCATCCGCCGCGCGATGTCGAGTTTTCGGGTAAGTCAAAAGGCGGGAGCCGAGCACAAACCTAAGCCAAACCCGCATGCCTCGTAACGACGTGGAGTGCGTTTGCCTGCGCGAGCAAGTTTCCACCCACGGCACAAACCGCCGCGGCGGTCGCGGCGCCGCGTGTCGTTCTGGACGACGTAGACTTTGCTGTTGTAGATATCCAGCCGAGCTTGATTGTGCATCGCAGGTTGCTAATCTGCGTTCCGGCGATCGTGAGTGCGGCCGCCTCTTGGTCATGAACGATTGTTTTATTCATACTGCGGGACAGCACCAAGCTCCCCCGCTTTCTTCCATGTCATCTGAGCGATGGAGCTAACCGGCTCCGGCTGCTTTGTGAAGCAATACGGTCGCGTGAAATTATGACTGTCTCCCACGAGTCTGTTTCAGCGCATCGGCTTAAAGAACTGCTCGATGGACGGGAGGCGCTCACGGTTTTGGATGTTATGACGGAGGAATGCTTTTCAATCGAGCATCTGCCGCAGGCGCGCAATGCCTGCGTTTACAACGTCGATTTTGTCGATCGGGTGAAGACGATTGCGCCCGATTTGAGCGGGAGAATTGTGGTCTATGGCTCCTCGGCAAAGAATCTCGCCTCCTCGGTCGCAGTCACGAAGCTTCTTCAAGCGGGTTGGAGCAATGTCGTCGATTTCCGGGGCGGTCTGGAGGATTGGACAAAAGCAGGCTTCCCGACTGAAGGAACTCATCTTCAGCAGGAGAAAACGAGAATGCCCCGCTTTGACCTTTCCGTCTTCAACGATGATTTCACCGGAGGAGAGTTTGAGAGTGCCGGTGTGTCCGATGATTTCTTTGAGAGCGCCAGATATCCCGAAGGTCAGTTCCACATCGACTGGGTCGAAGCAATCGAAGGTGCGACCGCAGGCCAGCCCAACCACAAGGTGAGCGGCAGGCTCAGGTTAAAGGAGGTCGAGCGGCAGATTGAGTTCCCTGCTTTGATCGGAATGCAGGACGACGGCGCACTGGTGGCGCAGGCGAACTTCGACATCGATCGCACGCAATGGAACATCCTCTACGGTTCCGGCAGGTTCTTTGAAAAACTGGGGATGCATCTGGTCAATGATCTGGTGAGCATCCAGTTGAAGATCGTCGTGGAATAACGAGAGCGAGACGCTCCGGGAGAAACCGCTACCGCAGTGGTTGCAGCAAGTTCCCGCGCGATGCTGAAAGGAAAAAATGGAGTCGGGCGGCAGATTCGTTATCTTTTCTGGGACGTGGCTGCTGGCAGCGACGTCGCATCGATGAGCGAACCGACCATTCTCGAAAAAATCGGCCAGGGCATTCGGCGGTTGACGCCGCTGGGATACCGGCTGCAGAGCACCACGCGCAAAATGGCGCGCCGCGCGATGCGCAAGCCGCGCACGGTCGCGGAAGGGCCGAATCTTTTGCCGCTGCTCATCCAGGTGCTCGCGGCGTTTTCGAAAATCGATGGCGTAGTGCTCGAGGATGAAATCGATTCGTCGCTCGGTTTCCTGCGTTACGATTATCCGGAGGCGGTTTACTCCGAGCTGCGCAAACTTTTCCGGCAGGCGCTGAATGAGCAGCACGACTTGATGGCGATGGGGCAGAAGCTTTCGACGCAACTGACCGACGACCGCAAAATCATGCTCGGTGTGCAACTTTACGACTTGATTTCAAAGGCCGAGCTGAACCACGAGCAGATCACAAATTTCTACGCGTTCATGTCGCAACTCGGCATGGCTGCACAGGCGATCGACATCGTGTATCAACTCAACGCCGCCGAGACCGCCGATCCCGCGATTTTCCAAAAAGGAGCATCGCCGCTTGAATCGCTCTGCTTCGGACCGGATGGGTCGGCGGACGTGACGCTGAAGGACCTGGCGCCCGATGAGCGGCTGCTCGCGTTTCGTTACCAGGATTTGATCCTGCTGAAGAACCAGACTAAGCGGTCGATAGTCGTGCGCGGCAGGCCGCTGGCGTCGAATGAATTTTGCCGCGTCTACTCCGGCCAGCGGATCGTGCTCGGCGAGCAGGTGCTGACTTACCAGGACCTCGTTTATTATTTTAACGCGAAGAAAAACGTCGCGGTGGCGCACGTTTATCTCAGCGTGAACAAGGATGACGAGGTCACCCTGGAAAAATCGCGCAGCCGCGACAGCGCGCTCGATGTGCAGTTCGGGCTGAGAGTGCAGGTGAAAGCGCTCAAGACGGTCGATGCCGTGCTCAATGGCGTGAGGTTGAAAGCGGGCGCTTATGTCGAGGGCACGCTCGAGGACAAAATCATTTTTCACGATGACAGCGAGCTGCTGTTGATCGATCTGCGCCGGCGCGCGCGGGCGATGGGCGGACGCTTTCAACTCAAGGCGCACAAATCCGAATACCTCGTCTCGAACAATCCCGGCCTGCTCGAGGAGGACGACATTTTGCTCTCACCGGGAACCGGAGGCGAAGTGCTGCTGAAAATCCAGTGCGATTACGAAAACAAAGTCGGCCATCTCGACGTGATGCAGGCCGACCGGCCGATTCTCGTCGGAGAGATGCCGGTGAGAAATTCGGCGCCGCTGGCCGATGGCGACACGATTCGCATCGATACCGGCCAGGTGCTGCGCTGCAATTTCTCCGAGCGCATCATCGAGGAGGAACGCAACATCATCAGCACGCTCGAAGTGCGCGATCTCACGCATCGTTTTCGCGAGGGGGAAACGGCGCTCGACGGCATTTCGTTCTCCATCATGCGCGGCGAAATGGTGTGCGTGATGGGCGCCAGCGGCTCTGGAAAAAGCACGCTGATGCGTGTGCTCGCCGGCCAGCTCCAGCCGCAGCACGGCGAGGTTTTGCTCAACAGCCAGTCGCTTTACGCGAACCTCGACGCGCTCAAAGGCTACATCAGCTACATCCCGCAGGAGGATGCGTTCGACGAGCTTTTGACGATTGAGGAAAATCTCGATTTCGCGGCGGCGATCCGCGCGCCGCATTTGTCGAGCCGCGATCGCGCGCGGCGCATCGACGGCAAGCTGATCGAGCTCGGCCTAACCGAACGGCGCGACAGCGTGGTCGGCAGTCCATTGAAAAAAACGCTGAGCGGCGGCGAACGCAAACGTTTAAACATCGGTTTGGATATGATCGGCGGCGCCGACGTATTTCTTTTCGACGAGCCAACGAGCGGTCTCTCGTCAAAGGACGCCGAACACGTCATCGAGATCATCCGTTCGATGGCGCACAACAAAATCGTCCTCGTCACGATTCACCAGCCCGCGTCGAAGCTTTTCCAGATGTTTAGCAAAGCGGTGCTGCTCGACAAAGGCGGGAAGCTCGTTTTTTACGGCACGCCGCACGACATGCTTTCGTATTTCGCGACGGCGGAGCACGAGCAGCATTTCGGCACCGAGTTGGGCGGCTGCCCCGCGTGCGGCACAACGCGACCGGAATTCATTTTCGACGTGCTCGAGACGCCGCTGCGCGATTTGAGCGGCGACATCATCTTCGAGGAAAATTCGCAGGGCCAGCTCGTGCCGGCGCGGCGTTTCTCGCCCGATTACTGGCGCGACAAATACGAATCGTTCCGGCTGCTGCAGGACATGCGGCAGGTCGCGGTGAAAAAGCACGAGGTCATACCAATTCCGCCTACGCCGATGCGCAAGCGTGAGCCGTTCCGCTGGCGCGACGAGTGGATGCAACTCCGCATTTTGATGCAGCGCGCGTTCATCTCGAAAATGCGCAACCGCGCAAACCTGCTCACGACGATTGTGGAGGCGCCTGTGCTCGCCGCGCTCATCGGGGCGGTGCTGCGCTACTCCGATTCCGGCACCTATGATTTCGCGTCGGCTTATCACATTCCGACGTATCTTTTTTTAAGCCTCGTTGTCGCAATGTTCCTCGGCCTCACCAACAGCGCCGACGACATCATCCGCGACCGCGCAGTGCTGCAGCGCGAGCGCAATCTCAACGTCCGGCTGCCGTATTACATCTTTGCAAAATCGCTCACACTCGCGCTCTTCGCCGCGATCCAGTGCGCGCTCTTCGTGCTCATCGGCAATGCCATTCTCGAAGTGCGCGGCCTTTTCTTTCCGCACTTCTTTTTCAATTTCATCACCGCGCTCGGCGGCGTCGCTGTCGGCCTGCTGATCTCCTCGCTCGTCGCCGATGGCAAGACCGCTGCAAACATCGTCCCGCTTATTTTGATCCCGAACATCATCCTCGGCGGCGCGCTGATTAAATACGAGGACATGAACCGCGACCTTGATCTCATCTACAAAATGCAGCGCTTTTTCTCCACGCATCCGGGCGCTGAAACGGGCAAGCGCGAGAGCGATTTGCAGGTGCCGATTTTGTGCGAGTTTATGCCGATGCGCTGGAGCTACGAAGCGCTCGTCGTCGCGCAGGCGAAGCTCAATCCGCTCACGATGCGACAGGAAAAACTTCAAGCGGAAATCGATGACCTCGCCGCGGACGAACAACGCACGCCGCAGGAAACCGGCCGGCTCGACGATTTAAAAGACGCGCTCGCGCTCCTCTCCGGCCTTGAAGCGATGACCGCCGACGAGGTCGACAAGCGCCTGCACAAAGTGGACAAAGTCATTGCGGGAAAACCGCTCGACCCGAGCGATCTTCGTTCGCACGGTCGCGGCTTCACGGCTGAGCGCCTTTTCGTAAACCAAAAAATCACCGACCTTGTTTCCAAGGCCGAAACAGAGCAGGCAGACTACCGCCGCTCAAAAAACATCAACGTCTTTTTCGGCCCGGAAAAACACCTTGGCAAATTCGTCTGCAGCGTCCTTTCCTTTAACGCCTTTGTCCTCGTCGTCTTCATCGCCGGCGCGCTCGGTCTCCTCCATGTCAGCTTGAAGCGGCAACTCCGCACAAGGGCGTAAAGTAACACAAAAGAATAAGGATTGTTGTCGGACAAAATTTGGTTAGGATGTTGCAAATGCGCGCTGAACCTTTTGGCCCGCTCGTGGTGTTTACACTCGCGAACGAGAAATGGGCATTGCCCGCTTCCGTCGTGCAACGCGCGGTTCGCGCCGTGGAAATCACGCCTTGTCCCGATGCGCCCGATGTCGTGCTCGGTGTCATCAACGTGCACGGACGCATTATTCCGGTTTTTGATTTGCGCCGGCGCTTTGGTTTGCCGCTCCGCGAACTCTCGATCGACGATCACATCATTATCGCAAAGGCGGAAACGCGCAGCGTGGCAATCCTGGTCGATGCAGTGTGCGGAATGATGCAGCCGGACGAATCCGCGGTTCTTACAAAGACGGAACTTCCGCCGGAGCTCACGACCTTTGATGGCATCTTAAAGCTAGGCCGCGAGATCGTCCTAATCTATGACCTCGACAAGTTTCTATCTCTCGAAGAGGAGCAGCTTCTCGCAAAGCTGGAAAGTAGCCGATGACTATCCAAATTCCCGGTCACCTTTGGCAGAGACTTGGCGAATTGATCGCCGCTCAGACCGGCTTGCATTTTTCCAGTGACCGCCTCGATGACCTGAAGCGTGGCGTGGAATCCGCCGGACGGGAGCTGGGGTTAAGCCGGCTGGCAGAAGCGATCGAAGCTTTTACTCAAGAACCGCTCGACCAGGATAAGCTCAAGGTTCTGGCAAAGCATCTCACGATAGGTGAGACCTACTTCTTTCGTGATCCGAAGGTCTTCGAAACATTGGAGACGAAGATTCTTCCGCCGTTGATTCACCAACGCCGGCAAAATGAGCGGCGTCTTAGAATTTGGAGTGCGGGCTGTTGCTCGGGCGAAGAACCTTATTCCATCGCAATTCTGCTGCACAAGCTGTTGCCGGATATCGCCAGGTGGAACATCACGATTCTCGCAACGGACATCAACACTCGCTTTCTGCAAAAAGCGGAAGCGGGAGTTTTCTCGAAATGGTCTTTTCGCGGCCCAATTAGCGAAGACCTAAAGAAGGCTTATTTCAAAGCCATAGATGAAAACCGATTCGAGTTGCTGCAAGCTTACAAGTCATTAGTTACCTTCGAATTTCTAAACCTTGGAGAGGATAGCTATCCTTCGCTGCTCACCAACACCAATGCAATGGACTTAATCCTTTGCCGTAATGTGCTGATGTATTTCTCGCCAACTCAAGCGGCAAAGGTAGTGAAGAAGCTTCAGCGCTCATTGCTCGAAGGCGGATGGCTGGTGACAGGAACTGCCGAAACCGGCTCGCTCTTTGAGCCATTGCTGGCGGTGAACTATCCCGGCGTAGCAATTTTCCAGAAGGTCACCGAGCCAATACGTGAACAAAAACCTGTCTCGAAGCGCATCCAGGCGAAGCCAATTTCGTTTGCACCTCAGCCAACAAAAGCGGCTATGGTGCCGCGGCCCAACGCGGATGAGTTAATCAAAGCTGCGCGGGCAAACGCGAATGAAGGACACTTTGCAGCCGCCCTGGAGCTTTGTGACAAAGCATTGAAGCTTGATAAGCTGAATGCTGGCGCTCATTACCTAAAAGGCTCGATTTTACAGGAACAGAATCAGCTCGACGATGCAGTAGCTTCGCTGCGGCGGGTGCTCTATCTTGATCGCGAATTTGTGCTCGCCTACTTCACGCTCGGCATGATCATGCAGCAAAAAGGCAACATGCGCGAGCAGGCCAAGCATTTCCAAAACGCATTACTTTTGCTGCAAAAATACACTCCCAACGAGGTGATCCCGGGCTCGGGCATGACTGCCGGACGGCTCGCCGATGTCATCAAGTCAACCATCCATGTTCGTGAAGTGAGTGAGACGAAATGAGTAAATGGAATGAACTTCACCAACGGCTAAGCATGGTGCGCGAGACGATCGACCGTGGCTTTTCTCCAACCAAAGAAGAGCAACAAGGAATCCTGCGCAAACGCGCGGAGTTTTTGGCAAAAGAACCCGTGCAGGAAACAGCTACTGACGGAATGGAAGTCACTGTCTTCACACTCGCAAATGAAACCTATGGAATCGAAACTAAATTCGTGATCGAAGTAATAGCCTTCGATCAACTCACCATGGTTCCCGGCGCGCCAGGTTTTATCGCAGGAATAGTAAACCTGCGCGGAACTATTCTTACGCTCATCGATATCAAGAGGTTCTTTGGTCTGCCGGAGAATGGAATCGACGATCTTCATAAGATCGTCCTCATTCGTGCAAAAGAAACACAAGCCGGCCTCCTCGCCGATAACTTGATTGGAATCAGTCATGTCGCAGTAAACGATTTGCAAACAAGCTTACCAACATTAACCGGCCGCCGCGCGGACTACTTAAAAGGAGTAAGAGCTGACGGCCTGATCGTGCTTGATGTCGAGAAGTTGCTTGCAGACGAGCGGCTATACGTCAACCAAAAGCCGGAAGAACACATGACAGAAGCAAACTTATGAAATGGAATGTCGGAGCTAAAATCGGTGCGGGATTTCTCCTAGCTATTCTGGTTCTTCTGCTCATCGGGCTTCTCACTTACCGTAGCATAAGCGCGTTAGTGCAAGCTTCCGAGTGGAGGCGCCACAGCTATCAGGTGCTGCAGCATGTCGAGCGTGTGCTCTCTTTGCTGAAAGATGCTGAGACAGGGCAGCGCGGCTTTATCATTACTGGCGAAGAACGGTATCTGGATCCATACCAAGTGGCATTGCGCGAAATGGATGGTGAGATAGCTACGCTACGGAATTTGACGAGCGATAACCCGGGCCAGCAGCAACGACTCGACTCATTGCAAAAGCTGGAGCAGGGCAAGCTTGCAGAGCTGCAGGAGACAATTTCTCTGCGTAAGGAAAAGGGCTTTGAAGATGCACGAATGGTTGTTGCATCGGATCGCGGGAAGCAGCTCATGGATCAGGCGCGCGATGTGATCAGTGCGATAAATCAGGAGGAAGAGCGGTTGTTGGATGAACGCACGAAAGAAGCTGCGACGAACACACAGCGGACTTATGCGACCATCATTTATGGCATTATCTTTGCCGTAGTTGCGATGTTCGGCACCGGGTGGCTGATAACAACAAATATTGCAGCACCTTTGAAGCAGGTCACTGACATAGCGAACCGCATTGCAGTTGGTGAATTGGGCGGTGAAGTAGGCGATATGGAACGTCTGGATGAGGTGGGCCTATTGCATAACGCTTTTGCGCGAATGAATAAGTCTTTAAAGCTGCTGGCCGGGCAAGCTCAACAGATCGCAGCGGGTGATTTAAAAGCACAGCTTAGCGTGCAATCGGACAAAGACATCCTTGGGAACGCTTTCGCGACAATGACACAGAACCTGCGCAGCTTGATGCAGGACGTTTTGGAAGCGGTAAACGTGCTTGTTTCCTCCGCAAGCGAGATCATGGCCGCTGCGACTCAACTAGCTTCGGGAGCTACTGAGACAGCGACAGGGGTAAGCCAGACTACGGCTACGGTCGAAGAAGTGAAGCAAACCTCGCAGCTATCGAGTGAAAAGGGAAGGCAGGTCGCCGATAATGCGCAAAATGCAGCAAAGGTTGCGCAGGAAGGCAAGGAATCGGTGGAAGAGACCATTGCTGGAATGAGCCGAATCCGCAATCAGATGGAGACAATTGCCGATAGCATTGTAAGACTTAGCGAGCAGAGCCAGGCAATTGGCGCTATCATCGCTACAGTTGATGATCTGGCGGCGCAATCGAATCTCCTGGCAGTGAATGCCTCGATTGAAGCGGCCAAGGCGGGTGAGCATGGCAAAGGATTCGGTGTCGTTGCGCAGGAGGTAAAGAACCTCGCAGATCAATCCAAGCAAGCAACGATGCAGGTTCGCACGATTTTGAGCGATGTCCAGAAAGCAACTGCGAGCGCTGTTTTGGCTACCGAACAAGGCAGCAAGACAGTCGAAGCCGGAGTGGTGCAAGCAAATTCGGCCGGCCACGCGATTCGAGCCTTGAATGACACAGTTACGGAAGCTGCACAGGCTGCTACGCAAATCGCGACAATGAGCCAGGAACAGTTTGTCGGCATGGATCAAATCGCGCTCGCAATGGAAAATATCAAGGTGGCAAGCACGCAAACCGTCGCCAGCACAAAACAGGCGGAAACCGCGGCGCATCATATTCATGAACTTGGGCAAAAACTAAAGGACCTGATAAACCGCTTCAAAGTATAATGATGAATTCGTTCTTAAACCTGCGCACAGGAGTGAAGCTTTTCATTAGCTTCGGGCTTATGGCACTCATCACGGGAGCGGTCATTGTGACAGCTTATTTTGGGGTGCTCGAACTGGAGCGGTCGCAAAAAGCGTTATTCGAGCGTGATTTCAAGATGGCGGTCAATCTGCTCAATATCCGTGCGCTCGAGAATCGTCAGCGTGTTCGTATCCTGGAACTATTGGCGTTTATCGAGAAGGAAGATGCGCCCGTTTTACTGCAGGATATCAAAAGCAATGCGAAAGAGATCGACGACTCACTTGAGCAATGCCTCGAGATTGGAAAAGACGATGCCAGGATGGCCGGGCGAATGGAGGAACTAAGATCGACTATCGTTGATTATCGTAAGACTAGGGACCAGCAAATTGTTCTTATCAATAGCGGAAAGGTCGATGAGGCAAAGCAGCTAAGCAATTCCGTGCAGGAGGAGCGTTACGAACGAATCGCTTCTCTAGCTAATGACCTAGGCAAAGAAGCTGTGGGACGTGCGCAGAAGCGAATACTGGATAGCGCGGACAGGGTGCATCAGCTAATCAGCTTTCTTGGCGTGGTTGCCGTCATCGCGGTAGTCATCACGATGCTGCTCGGCTACGTGCTAAATCGCATGATTGCGCGACCGCTAAAAGCGATCTCGGGAGTTGCCGAACGAATGGCTGCTGGCGATTTTTCCACAAAGATCACTGTGAATCATCGCGGTGATGAAGTAGGTGTGCTCGAGACGAACTTTCGCCGGATGAATGAAAATCTTGGCAGCATCATACAGGAAATCATCGAGGCGGTAAATGTGCTTGCGTCATCGGCGAGCGAAATCCTTGCCGCAACAACGCAGCTAGCTTCCGGCGCTACCGAGACAGCGACGGCAATCACCCAAACCACGACGACAGTTGAGGAAGTGAAGCAAACTTCAAAGGTGTCGAGTGAAAAGGGCAAAGTCATTTCCGATACCGCTCAACAAGCTTCCCAGGTAGCTCAAACTGGACGGAGATCTGTGGACGAAACCATCGATGGCATGGGACGGATTCGTCAGCAAATGGAATCGATTGCGGATAGCATAGTAAGACTTAGCGAGCAGAGTCAGGCTATCGGCGAAATCATAACGACTGTCGATGACCTGGCGGCGCAGTCAAATCTACTAGCTGTGAATGCATCGATTGAAGCAGCCAAAGCAGGCGACCACGGCAAAGGCTTTGCGGTGGTCGCGCAAGAGGTAAAGAACCTCGCCGAGCAATCCAAGCAAGCGACAATGCAAGTGCGCGGCATTCTAAGTGAGATTCAAAAGGCAACCAGCAGCGCCGTCTTAACTACCGAGCAAGGCAGCAAGGCTGTTGAAGCGGGAGTAACTCAATCAACCGCCGCGGGCGATACGATCCGCATCCTGGCCGATAACATCTCGCAAGCTGCGCAGGCGGCTACGCAGATTGCCGCAACCAATCAGGAGCAATTCGCAGGCATGGATCAGGTAGTGCTAGCGATGGAAAATATCAAAGTGGCAAGCACGCAGACTGTCGCGAGCACAAAGCAAGCGGAGACTGCGGCGCGCAGCCTGCATGACTTGGGGCAAAAACTGAAAGAGCTCGTGCAGCGGTTCAAGGTCTAGCGATGGCAAACGACGAAGAGTTTCAACAAAGGCTGCTCGAAGCTTTTCAGATCGAGGCTCAAGAGCATTTGCAAATGCTATCGGCCGGCCTGCTGGAACTCGAAAGCAGCCCTGCCGAGGAGCGACGGCATGAGATTGTGGAAACCATTTTTCGCGAAGCGCATAGCTTGAAAGGTGCTGCCCGTTCGGTGAATCGCACGGATATCGAGTCGCTATGCCAGGCGATGGAGAGTGTCTTTTCAAAGTGGAAAACAAATGGCGTTACCGCGACCGCGGAGACATTCGACCGGCTTAGCGATGCAGTCGATTTTTTGCAAAGGCTGCTCGGCGCAACTCCGCCGGATGCGCGGGAAGTCGCTGCGATGACCAAGGAAATTCGCGCTTTGGAGACAATGGTCGAGCCGTTGCCGGAATCGATGACCGAACCAGTCGATCCTGGTTTCAGTGCGCACCCGGTAGCGCACGTGACTGAAGATACGATCCGCATTGCGACAGCAAAGATGGATGCGCTTCTGCTGCAAGCCGAGGAAATGATCGCCGTGAAAAACACCGCGACGCAACGCGCGTCGGAACTGCACGAGGTCGCCGCGATGATGGAAACGTGGCGCAAGGAATGGGCGAAGATGAATGCGGAGATGCAGAGGGTTCGCGCGCCCGCGCAGAACAGCAGTGCGCCGACGGAGCGTGTCTTCGACTTTCTCGAATGGAACCAGAGCTATCTTCGCTCGCTCGAAAACCGATTGCTGACTTTGCGCAAATCGGCGGAGGAAGATCAGCGGCGGCTCGGCGGAATGGTTGACGATTTGCTCGATGAAGCGAAGCGGCTCGTGATGCTGCCGTTTGCGACGCTGCTCGACATTTTTCCGAAGCCGGTGCGCGATCTGGCGCGTGACCAGGAGAAGCAGGTGGAGCTGATTTTGCGCGGCCGGCGCATCGAGATCGACAAACGCATTCTCGAGCAGATGAAAGATCCGCTGATGCATCTCGTGCGAAATGCGATCGACCACGGGATCGAAAAACCTGAGATGCGCATGGCGCAGCGAAAGCCGGAGCGCGGCATGATCACAATGGCTGTTGCGCAGATCGATGCGAGTAAAGTCGAGATCGTGATCGGCGACGACGGCGCAGGCATCGATGTCGCCGAAGTGAAAGCGGCTGCGGTTAAATCCGGCGCTATTTCGACTGAAGAAGCCGCGCAGCGTAGCGACCGCGAAGCGCTCGCGCTGATTTTTCAAAGCGGCGTTTCTACGAGCAAAATGGTCACCGAACTTTCCGGACGCGGACTCGGCATGGCGATCGTGCGCGAGAAGGTCGAGAAGCTCGGCGGACATATTGAGATCGAGACTGAGCGCGGGCGTGGCACGGCTTTTCGCATCGTGCTGCCGGTCACGCTTTCGACTTTCAAAGGGCTGCTCGTGCGCGCGGGCGGACAGCCGTTCGTGCTGCCGATCGCGAACGTCGATCGCGTGCTGCGGATCGCGCGCGATGAAATTAAAACGGTCGAGAACAAGGAGACGATTTCGTGGGATGGCCGCGTGCTCTCGCTCACGCGGCTCAATGTGGTGCTAGGCTTGCCGCGTCGTGAAAAAAGCGAGGACTCGAAGTTTGTGCAAATGGTTGTGCTGAACGCAGGCGAAACGCGCATCGCGTTTGTCGTCGACGAGGTGCTCAACGAGCAGGAGGTGCTTGTAAAACCTCTGCAAAAGCCGCTCGTTCACGTGCGGAATGTTGCCGCCGCGACCGTGCTCGGTTCCGGCCAGGTCGTGCTGATTTTAAATGTGCCGGAATTGATCGAGTCCGCGACAACCGGCACTGCGAATGCGGTTTCCGCAATTGTGGCGGAGCCGGTCGAATCGAAAACGAAATCGCTGCTCGTCGTCGATGACTCCGTTACTTCGCGCATGCTGTTAAAAAACATTCTTGAAACGGCCGGCTACGATGTGAAGACCGCAATCGACGGCGTGGATGCGATGACGCATTTGCGCACGCAGCATTTCGACCTCATTGTTTCCGACGTGCAGATGCCGCGCATGGACGGTTTTGATTTAACAGCAAAAATCCGCACGGACAAACGGCTCGGCGATTTGCCTGTCGTGCTCGTGACTGCGCTCGAATCGCGCGAGCACCGCGAACGGGGCATTGACGTCGGGGCAAACGCCTACATCGTGAAAAGCAGCTTCGATCAAAGCAACCTGCTCGAGGTCGTCGAGCACCTGATATGACCCAACGAAAAATCCGCGTGCTCATCGTGGAAGACTCGGCCGTTTCGCGCGAGTTGCTGACGCACATTTTACAAAGCGATCCCGAAATCGAAGTCGCAGGCATGGCGCGCGACGGCGAGGAAGCAATCGCCGAGACGCTCCGATTAAAGCCGGATGTGATCACGATGGACATCCACATGCCGAAGCTGAACGGCTTCGACACCACGCGGCGCATCATGGAAATGCAACCGGTGCCGATCATCATCGTAAGCTCGAGCGCCGATCCGAATGATGTGCAAAAAGCATTTCGCGTGATGGACGCGGGCGCCGTCGCAATTCTCGAAACACCGCGCGGCACGGCACATCCGGAGCATAACTGGATGGCGGCGAAATTGGTTCGCACCGTGAAGCTGATGTCCGAAATCAAGGTCGTGAAGCGCTGGCGCAGAACACCGCCGCGCGCCACGAAACCGCCGCAATCGGTGCAACTGCTTTCCGCAACGCGCAGCTTCGAGCTTGTTGCGATCGGCGCATCGACCGGCGGGCCTGCCGTATTGCATTCGATTTTGGGTTCGATTCAAAAATTTCCGCCGGTCCCGATTTTAATTGTGCAACACATCGCGAGCGGTTTCGTGCAAGGTTTTGCCGACTGGCTGGCGCACAGCACCGGTCTGCCGGTTCATCTCGCAAATCACGGCGACAAACCGCAAGCCGGGCATGTTTACGTGGCACCGGATGGCCACCACATGGTCATGGATAATACCGGCCGTATCGCGTTGCGCGCCGATCCGCCGGAGAATGGCTTGCGTCCGGCAGTCTCGCCATTTTTTAACTCCGTCGCCCAAGTTTTTGGCGATCGAGCGATTGGTATTTTGCTCACCGGCATGGGCCGCGACGGTGCTGATGGACTCAAAGCAATGCGCGATCGCGGCGCGGTTACCATCGCGCAGGACCAGCAGAGTTCCGTCGTTTACGGAATGCCCGGCGCAGCGGTAAAACTCGAAGCCGCCGCCTACGTGCTGCCACCGGCGCAAATCACAGCAACACTCGATTCATTGCTGCACCCGGCCAAATGACGAAACAAAATGACATCGAGATTCTGATCGTCGAGGACAGCCTCACGCAGTCCTTGCGTTTGCAGCATTTGCTTGAAAAAAACGGGTTCCGCGTCCGCACCGCGCGTGACGGCCGGCGCGCGCTCGAATCGCTGGAGGTGCATCGGCCGACGCTCGTCATCGCCGACATCCAAATGCCGGAGATGGACGGTTATCAATTGTGTCGCGCTGTGAAAAGCACACCCGCGCTGCGCGATGTTCCGGTGATGCTGCTCACTTCGCTTTCCGCGCCGCAGGACATCATTCGCGGACTCGAATCCGGTGCGGACAATTTCGTCGTGAAGCCTTACGAGGAGGACTTCCTGCTATCGCGCATCGAGACGGTGCTCGCGAGCCAGCAGTTCCGCAAAACAGGCGGCGCGGAAGCGGAGCTGCCGATTTTGTTTGCGGGAAAAAAATACACCATTAGTTCCGACCGCCGGCAGATCCTGAATCTGCTGCTCTCGACTTACGAAACGGCTGTCAAAACCAACCTAGACCTCATCCAGGCGCACGAGGAACTCAAATCGGCGCAGGCGCAGTTGATCGAGGCTGAGAAAGCGTTGTCACTGGGTCGGCTCGCGGCGGGCGTTGCGCACGAGGTGCGCAATCCGCTCGCCATTTTGGAAATGGGCGTCTCGTTCCTATCCGAGCGTTCGCTCGGCGAGGAGGAGCGCGGAGTGTTAAACGAAATGTGTGAAGCCGTTCGCCGCGCGAACATCGTCATCCACGGCTTGATGGATGTGTCGTCGCCGAACGAGCTCGGCATGCGCGACAGCGACATCAATCGCGTGATCGAAAAAGCGCTGCTGCTTTTCGCCGATCAACTCGACCAGCGAAAAATCAAAGTCCGCCGCGAGTTGCAGCCCGACTTGTGCGCGTGCCGGATCGACGAAAGCAAGATGGAACAGGTGTTCATCAATCTGTTCGCCAACGCGCGCGACGCGATGCCGAATGGCGGCGAGTTGCTGATCCACACGCAAACGCGCGTGCTCGATAAAAGCGACGTCACCTACGACGCCGGCGACCGTTCCGGCGCGCGCTTGCGCGAAGGCGACCACGGCGTGCTCGTCGAGATCAGCGACAGCGGCGCGGGGATTGCCGGTGACAATTTAACCAAAGTGTTCGATCCGTTTTTCAGCACGAAACCGACCGGCAAAGGCATGGGACTCGGCCTCACCGTATCGAAAAAAATGATCGAGCTGCACGGCGGAAAACTCGCGCTGCGCAACCGTCCCGAAGGCGGCATCACCGCGACTGTCCTGCTCCGCTGCATCGGCCAGGCCTGAAAGACATGAGCCTCGACGAGTTCCCGCCTGCGCAACTCGTAGACATTTTGATCGTCGAGGACAGCCTCACGCAGGCGATGAAATTGCAGCACGTGCTCGAGCAGCACGGTCATCGCGTGACCGTCACCCGCAACGGCGAGGAGGCGCTCGCGACCTTGCGCGCGATGCCGCCGCAAATGGTGATCACCGATATCAACATGCCGAAAATGGACGGCTACGAGCTTTGCCGCCGCATCAAGGACGATCCGCAGACGACAGCGCTTCCGGTGATTTTGCTCACATCGCTTTCCGATCCGAAGGACATCCTGAATGGGCTCGAATGCGGCGCGGACAATTTCATCGTTAAACCTTACGACGAGGACTTCCTGCTCTCGCGCATCCAATACGTCATCGCGAACTCCGAGCTGCGACGCAACGGCGGGGAAGAACGCACGGAGGTTTTTTTCGCGGGTCACAAATATCGCTTCAGCTCCGCGCGTATTCACTCGCTCGACCTGTTGCTCTCCACTTACGAAACCGCCGTGTTGAAAAATCTCGAGCTGAGCAAGGCGAAGGAATTACTCGAGCGGCGGGCGACGGAGCTGCGCGAAAAAAACGAGCAAATGGAAGCCGACCTCATCATGGCGCGTGAGCTGCAACGCGCATTTCTCCCGCAGGAATCCGTCTTCCCTCACAATGCCGCACCGGAAAAAAGTGCGCTGCAATTTTGCCACCGGTATCGCACGACCACGGAACTCGGCGGCGACTTTTTCGACATTCTCACGATTTCCAACGAACAGGTTGGCGTGTTCATTTGCGACGTGATGGGACACGGCGTTCGTGCGGCGCTCGTGACCGCGCTCATCCGCGGATTGATCGAGGAACTGATGCCGTTCGCAGGCGATCCCGGCGAGTTCCTCTCGCAGATGAATGAGAGCCTCTGCGCGATTTTAAAACAAACGACAACGCCACTTTTTGCCTCCGCATTTTATGCAGTGATCGACGTCGCGGACGGCGTGATCCGTTACGCGAACGCCGGCCATCCGAGCCCGTTCCATCTGCAACGCACCGCAAACAAACTCTCGCGCCTCGAACCGCAAGACGGGCGACACGGGCCGGCGCTCGGCGTTTTTGAAAAAACAATCTACCCGGAAGCCGACCGGCGGCTCGCGGCTCGCGACGGGCTGATCCTTTTCACCGATGGATTCTACGAAGTCGAAGGCAAAAACGGCGTGTTTTACGATCAGCAACAACTGTCGCAGCAAATCGAGCGGCACATGCAGTTAGACACCGGTTTGCTCTTCGACAAGGTCGTCGAGAAGATCCGCGCGTTCTCGGCCACGCAAAATTTCGAGGACGATCTTTGTCTTGTCGGAGTTGAAGTTGCGCGCACAGGCGGGTAGGTTTTCCGCTCGATGTCGAAACGACGCATCCTCATCGTGGACGACGAGGTCGAAGCCCCGCGATTGCTCAAGCGGCTGCTGGAACTGAAGCGCCCGTATGAAATCGTGCTCGAGCATGACTCGACAAGGGCGCTCGATGTCGCGCTCACGTTTCGCCCGGAGGTGATCCTGCTCGACGTCATCATGCCCGATCTCGACGGCGGCGACGTCGCGATGCAAATCCGCCGCGCCGACCCGGTGCGCGACACACCGATCATTTTCGTCAGCGCCATCGCGCAACCGATCGCCGGTTACCCGTTCCTCAACAAACCGACGCCTGTGGAAAAGATCATCGAGTGCATCGAGGAAAATCTACCTGCGGTGTAGCGCGTGTTGGTTTGTCCGCAGATCGCGCATGTGCTGTGAGCGCCGGCTAGAACATTGGCGTCGTCGCGCGATTGTGGTGTAGTCGCGGGAGATGATTTGGTTCGACCACACCGCCGGCAAACTGATTGAGCGCATTCGCGTCAACGCGATCTCGCGCGAAGTGCGCGATGGCCGGCCATTCATCGTGAAGCGGCGGCGCTACACCGCGTGGCCGCTCATTCGCACAGCAAATTTGTTTTTTCGCGCCGCTAAAAATCCGGCGTTCGTTTACGAGCGCGCGAGCGACTGGCAGCGCTGGGAAAGCGGATGTTTCCGCATGCTGCACGGCGATCATTTTCAAGTGCTCGTTGAAGGGAGGCGCACCGTGCGCGCCGAAGTGCTGCCGGGGCGCAGTCTCGTCGGGCATCTCGACTCGGGAACGTTCTCGCAGCCCCTCGTCGAGGCCGCGGGCCGCGAGCTGCGGCGCGGGCACGGGATGTATTCGCCCGAGTTCCGCGGCGCCTGGTCACACGGCGATCCGAACCTCGCGAATTTCCTTTTCGACACGGCGGAACAGCGCGCGCGGATGATCGATTTCGAGATAATCCATCATCATTCGCTGCCGGCCGTGGAGCGCCACGTCGCGGATCTGCTCGTGTTTTTGCAGGATTTGCTCGGCTGTGTTTCGGGCGATGACTGGCTGCCGTTCGCGCACGCTTTTTTAAGTGCATACGATTGTCCGGAGATCACGCCTTTTTTAAAACGCGAGCTTGTCGTCCCGCACGGCGTGCCGCGTGTCTGGTGGTGGATTCGCTCGAATTACGTTTCCGGCCAGGTGCTGCGCGAGCGCGTCGATCAACTGCGCGAGTCGCTATCGTAGCTTCACGCCGCGCATCGCGGGATGCCCGCAAATCCGCTTCATTGCTAGCGCCAGGAGCGATTTACCCGGCTCGATGCGATGCCACGGTGATGCGCCGGATGGATGCGGCAGCGGGATGAGATCGAACTTTTTCCCGCGAAATTCCGCGACGAATTTTTTGCCGATGATCTCGTCGAGCTTTTCAAATTGCATGAACTGACGGATCGCGAGCTTGCCAACGGGAATCACAAGTTCCGGTTTTAAAATCGTCAGCTCCGCGTCGAGCCAGCCGGAGCAATTCTGGACTTCAACTTCGTTCGGCACGCGATCGCCGCCCGTCGCGTTTTTGCCGGGAAAACAGCGGCAAACCGCCGCCATGTAAATGCGCGCGCGAAATTGCGCTTCGTCCACGCCGCAGAATTTCTCGAACCATCCGAACATCGTTTTGCCCGCCGTCCACGCGAACGGCTTTCCTGCGACCGGCTCGCGCGTGCCCGGCGCCTGGCCGACGAGCATCACCTTGCTCACCACCGCGCCGCCGGAGACGACGGGCTTGTGCATGTTCACGCACCGCGCACAAGCGCGCAACGCATCGACGTGCGCATCGAGTTTGCGTTGGAGAGCTGTGGTCATTGTAAAACCGTGCCGACGGCAACGGGAAAGCCGCGCAGAAATTCGCCGGCGCTCATTCGCTTTTTGCCTTCGAGTTGCACGTCGCGCAGCAGCAGCGCTTCCGCACAGGCGGCGATGAGCAGGCCGTGTTTGTCGGCGCGCAGGATTTCGCCGGGTTTGCCGCAATGACGGCGCATGCGAATCGTGGAGAAGATTTTCAATTTGAGCGATTGCTCCTCACGAGCCGGTAGAAAGGTGAACGCGGCGGGCCATGGATTGAATGCGCGGATTTTGCGGTCAATGTTTTCGGCGGAATGGGACCAGTCGATCTTTCCATCGTCGCGCTCGAGCTTTTTTGCGTAAGTCGCGAGCGCGTTGTCCTGCGGAATGCGCGGCGCGGCGCTGTTTTCTAAAAGTGTTAACGCTTTGCGCAGCGCGTCGGGCGCGAGCAAGGCGAGCCGGTCGTGCAGCGAGCCGCCGGTTTCGCGCCGACGAATCGGCAGCGTTTTTTTCAGCAGAATGTCTCCGGTATCGAGGCCTTCATCCATGAACATCACCGTGATGCCGGTTTCGCGGTCGCCCGCGAGAATCGCCGCCTGGATCGGCGCGGCGCCGCGATGACGCGGCAAAAGCGACGCGTGCAAGTTGAGGCACGCAACGTGCGGCAGACCGAGCAGTTCGCGCGACAAAATCTGCCCGTAAGCCATGACGACGATTACGTCCGGTTGCCATTCGCGAATCGGATCGATCGCACCAGGCGCGCGAATTTTCACCGGCTGATAAACGGACACGCCATGCTGCTGCGCGATTTGTTTGATCGGCGAGGAAAGCAGTTCCTGTTTGCGGCCGGCGGGTTTGTCAGGCTGCGTGACGACACCCGCGAGCGTGTGTGCGCTTTCCTTTAACAATGCGTTCAGCGTCGGAACGCCGATGTCGCCGGTGCCGATGAAGACCAGCCGCACGTTACGGAATGAGCAGCGACGAGCGGCGCGCGGTGCGTGCGCGACGCGCGGCCACGGACTGGCTCATCAATTTTTCGCCTGCGGTGACTTCGCGCTGGCCGACCGAGCTGCCGCAACCGGTGCAGAGATAGTCGTAGATTTCCTTTTCCGGAAGGACGAGCAGCAGGCGCTCGCGAACCGGCATCGCCGCCGCGCACTTCCGGCAGTAGAGCGACGAAGCGCGCAGGCTCTCGAATTGTTGTCCGTTCATGTCTTGAGGATTTTCGCTAAAATATCGTGCGTGACCTTCACCGGCGGTTGCGTCGCATCGACGTCGGAACACATGTCATTGCCATAAAATTCGAGCACCGGCTTCGACTCCGCTTCATAAGTTTCGAGTCGGCGGCGGATGACTTCCTCGTTTGCGTCATCGAGACGGTTGTCCTTGAGAGCACGCTTTTTTAAACGAGAGACGAGCGACGCGCGGTCGGGACAGGAGAGGTGAAACACATGCTTCACCTCGATCAACTCAGTCATGAGTTGCGCCTGGTGGACATTGCGCGGAATGCCGTCGAGCACGAGACAGTCGATGTCAGGCTTGAACGTGTGTGCGATAACGGCGTCGTTGATGCGCACCTGCCAGAGTTTCACGGTGATCTCGTCAGGCACGAGCTGGCCTTTGCTCGAGTATTCGAGGAACGCCTGACCGATTGCCGTGCGCGTGTCGAGCGAGCGAAAAACGTCGCCACACGCGCAGTGAAAAAAGCGGGGAATGGCGCCGAGGATTTTGCCCTGCGTGCCTTTGCCGGAGCCTGGCGCGCCGAAGATGAGGTAAGTGCTGTATTTCACGGGGTGAAATAACGCTAAGTCAGTCTGCGTGCTTCGTCGAGTGGCCAGTCACTGGAGCGACTCGGCGAGGGCTGCTTTCACGGTGTTAACTTCGAGTTTGGCCAGATCGGCTTCCGCTGACGCGATAGTCCGCACGTTTTTATTCGCAGGTGCCCAGATGTCGGGATCGGTCGGGCCGAACAACAGCACGCACCGCGCGCCCGCTGCGGCTGCGATGTGCGAGATGCCGCTATCGTGTCCGATGAAAACATTTACGCGTTCCAATAGCGCCGCGAGATGATGCAACGGTAAATCCCGCGCGACGAGCAGCGGCTGATTTTTCCACGCGCTACGCAATGCGTTTAAAGTCGCGTAATCGGCTTCGCCGCCGATGAGTAGCAGCGCAGGTTGCGGCGATAGAGTGAAAAGCCAGTCGCCGAGCGCGAGCCAGTTTTGGAGCGGCCAGTTTTTCTTTTCATTGCCGCTGCCGGGATGGATCGCGATGATTTTGGAACACAGAATTTTGGATTTTGCAAAAAATTCATCGGCGAATTTTTTGTCCGCGTCATTCGGATGCAAAGTCGCCGACGCGTCTTCGAGATACAGCGCGAGACTCTCGAGCGGTCGCGCGAGCTGCTGCGCGGCATGCGCGGAATCGTCGAGCTTCGGCGAGATGTGTAGGAAATGTTTTACGCCGCAGCGGCGCAGGTTGTTTTCGAAAAATTGATCCGGATCGAAGAGATAGCTGACGATTTGCTGAAAGCTTCCGAAGTATTCGATGAGATCGGGCGCGAGTTCGGTGTCCGGAATGAAAAAACGTGAGAGCGCCGCGTATTCGATCGAGCGCGTTGCATCGGCGTAGTAGCGGCCCTCAGCCAGCGCGACGATGTGTTTGTAGCCGAGGATTTCAAGATGCGCGTCGGGAAAATTTTCGCGCAGCAATTTGATCGCGGGCAGCGTCAGGACAAAGTCGCCGATCGCTCCGCCGCGGATGACGAGAATGCGCGGACGCATCACGGAAACTCGGCGCGTCGTGCGCGCTTCGCAAATGCTACTGCTGTTGCGGCATCATGCCGCCGAGCGCGCCGGTGCCTTCCCATTTTTCCGGACGATTCCACGGGATCGTGCTGACGTGATCCTGATTTTGCGCCTGCGGCTGATCGGATGCGCAGCCGGCGAGAGTCGCAAATACAATCAAAAGCAAAAAACGCAGCGCGATTTTCATACGCTCGTATTCGTTGATCAGCTTCCGGGAAAGATCACGCGGTCGCCGGGCTGCACGCGAGCGCCATGAGCGGTCGTGCCGGGAACAATGTCCGCAACGGAAGTTGACGGTTCAACGGATGTGATGCGCACTTTGGCGATGCGTTCGTTGCCGCGGACGACGAGCATTTCCGCATTCATGACTGCGCCCTGGCGATCGCCGAGGCTGAGCACGATGAAATTCCAGCCGGGATTCACGGCGAGCACCTGGCCTTCGAGACCCGGACGCATCAAGCCGGATTGACGGCGCTGTTCTTTTTGGCGGAGATCGGTCGCTTCGCTTTCGGCTGCTTTTGATTTGTTTTCAAGAGTCGTCTTCACTTGCTCGAGCTCCGCGATCTGCGTCTGTGCTTTTTTCAGTTCATCATTGAGCCGCGCGACTTCGTCTCCGGAACCACCGGCGCCCGGTGTCGCATTCCCCATTTTGCCAGTGAGGTCGGCGACCTGCGCGTTAGCCGCATCGAGCTTCGCCTGCACGTCTTTGATCTGATCCGCTTTCGCCTGCGCATCGGCTTTCGCTGCGGCGGCATCGGCGGTTGCGGCATCGGCGCGTTGCTTTTCGGACGCGGTTTCCGCTTGCGACGCTTTCAGATCGTCCTGCGTTTTCGCGAGCGTTTTTTGCGTGGTCTGCAAATGCTCGGTCGTGGTCTTCAAATTGTCACGCAAGCCGGTGATGGTCGTTTTTGTCTGAAATCCGAAAAATGCGGTAGCAAGCATTAAAACAATTGCTACACCGAGGACTATTTTTGCCATAAATGGGTTCGAGGGAATTTTGTGAGAATAATTGTTGCCGGGGGGACGCCATTTCTGGCCTCCGTGTGAGGGCGGATGTTTCTAAGCTTTGCTCCGGCGTAAATGCAAGTGATTTGATGACAAAATCGTTGCGCGCGAAATTTAATCCGCGATAGTGCAGGCTCCGTCAGGGGCTATGGACTGAGAGCAAACAAACCCCGCCAGGGCCGGAAGGCAGCAACGGTAGTTTGACTTTCCTTGCCGTAGTTCTCTGGCGGCTTTTTTTTACAGCAAAGCGGCCGCGTGGAATTTTGCATTTGGCTGACCGCTGTTTGGCTCTACATTTTCGATCCACCTTTATGGCCGTCACGATGAGAACCACCTTTGCGCCCGCGCTCAATGTCGAGCTGCTCGAGGAAAATTATTCCCGCTGGAAAAAAGATCCCGCATCCGTCGATCCGAGCTGGTCGGCATTTTTCGACGGATTTGAACTCGGGCTTACGCAGAAGCCGAATGGCGCCCCAGCCGCGAAAGCGGAGCCGGCGGGCACGGAAGAAACGCCGCTGCAAACACGTGTTGACGGTTTGGTATATGCTTATCGCACGCTCGGTCACACCATCGCGAAGCTCGATCCGCTCACGCAAAACAGGCCGGAGCAGCCGCTACTTTCATTGCGCGAACTCGGTTTTAGCGAGAAAGATCTCGATCTCACCGTTTCAACAAAATACTGGCTTGGCGGCAAACGAATGAAATTGCGCGACATGCTCCTGTCGCTGCAAAAAATCTACGCGGACTCGATTGGATTCGAGTTCATGCACATTCAAAACATCCGCGTCCGAAACTGGGTTCGCGAGCGCGCGGAGTCGCGTCCGGACGAAGGCACGGTCGATGCGGAGGCGCAGATTTCGTATTTGCGCGAATTGTTCGAGGCGGAAAGTTTCGAGCACTTTTTGCACACGAAATACGTCGGCCAAAAGCGCTTTTCGCTCGAGGGTGGCGAATCGCTGATGGTCGCGCTGCAGGCGATTTACGACGACTGTTCGAAACATCAGGTAAAGGAAATCGTCATGGGCATGGCGCATCGCGGCCGTCTCAATGTGCTCGCAAATTTTTTGTGCAAATCGCTGACGACATTGTTTTCCGAATTTTCCGAAAACTACGTGCCCGACCTCGTCGGCGGCGACGGCGACGTGAAGTATCACCTCGGCTACGTCACGACTCGCAAAAATACGAGCGGCGGCGAACTAAGCATCCGACTCGCGTCGAATCCGAGCCATCTCGAAGCCGTAAACCCAGTCGTCGAAGGCATGACACGCGCGCGACAACGCATTTTAAAAGACACCGATGAACGCAAAGCCGTGCTGCCGCTGTTGATCCACGGCGATGCGGCGTTCGCGGGGCAGGGCATGGTCGCGGAGGTGCTGAATCTCTCGCAGCTTCCCGGCTATAAAACCGGCGGAACTGTTCATATTATCATTAATAACCAAATCGGCTTCACCACGTTGCCCGCAGACGCGCGTTCGTCGAGCTACGCGAGCGATGTCGCGAAGATGATCGAGGCACCGATTTTCCATGTAAACGGCGACGATCCGCTCGCGGTCGCGTGGGTTACACAGGTCGCGTTCGAGTTCCGGCAGCAATTCCATCGCGACGTCGTCGTTGACATGTATTGCTATCGCCGGCACGGCCATAACGAAGGCGACGAGCCGGTCTTCACGCAGCCGGATCTTTACAACGTCATTCATCATCATCCCTCTGTTGCGACAATTTTTAAAAAGCGATTGATCGATAGCGGCGTGCTCACCGAGGAGCGCGCGGAAAAGCTCGAGGAGGAGTTCGAATCGAAGCTTGACAAGGCGTTAAACGAAGTAAAAGAAGCGGAAAAGAAGCCCGCCGATCAAAAAACGAGTTTCCACGAATCGACCGCCGTTTTTCAGCCGCCGTATTCGCACCAGCCGGTGGATACTGCGGTTCCAAAAGAACGGATCGAGCAAATCGTGAAAGCACTCACGCACGTGCCGGAAAATTTCAACGTGCTGCCGAAAATCAAACGCATGCTGCTCGATCGGCGCGCGCAGATTTATAAAAACGGCGGCCCGTTCGACTGGGCTTACGCCGAGGCGCTCGCGTTTGGCACGTTGCTCGCGGAAGGCGTTCCCGTGCGGCTTAGCGGTCAGGACTCGCGCCGCGGCACGTTCAGCCAGCGGCACTCGGTGCTTTACGATGCGAATACGCGCGACCGTTACATTCCGCTGATGAACATCGCGCCGGAGCAGGCGCGGTTTTGTGTGTATAACAGTTTGTTATCGGAGGCTGCGGTGCTCGGTTTTGATTACGGCTACTCGCTCGATTACCCGCAAATGCTTTGTTTGTGGGAAGCGCAGTTCGGCGATTTTGCAAACGGCGCGCAGGTGATCATCGACCAGTTCATCGTCAGCGCGGAATCGAAATGGCAGCGCCCGAGCGGCATCGTGATGCTGCTGCCGCATGGCTACGAAGGCCAGGGGCCGGAGCACAGCAGCGCGCGCCTCGAACGGTTCCTGCAGCTATGCGCAGAGGACAATCTTCAGGTCTGCAACATCACGACACCGGCGCAGTATTTCCACGCGTTGCGCCGGCAGATGAAGCGCAATTTCCGCAAGCCGCTCGTCATTATGACGCCGAAAAGTTTGCTGCGCGCGGAGAAGTGCGTCTCCTCGCTCGACGATTTCACAAGCGGACATTTTCGCGAGATTTTGCCCGCGCCGCTTTTGAGCAAGCCGGAAAAAATCGACCGCATCATTTTCTGCACGGGCAAGATGTATTACGACCTGCTGAATTTCCGCGACGAGAACGAGCGTAAAACAGCCGCAATTATTCGTATCGAGCAGCTTTATCCGCTCGACCAGGACACACTGCGCAAAACAGTCGCGCAATTTCCGAACGCCGAAAAATTGGTCTGGTGCCAGGAGGAATCGCAGAACATGGGCGCGTGGAGCTACATCAACTTCATCCTGCGTTTCATGTTCGAGCGACCGATCTGGTATGCCGGCCGCAACGCCAGCGCGAGCCCCGCCGTCGGCGCGCTCGCGGTGCACAGGCGCGAGCAGAAGTTAATCATTGAAGACGCGTTCAACCTCTAGCAGAACGAACGCATGAGCGATGTCAAAATCCCCGCCGTCGGCGAGTCGATCACGAGCGGTCTCATCTCGACCTGGCACAAAAAAGATGGCGAGCAAGTCGCGCCCGGCGACGTTTTGCTGACGCTCGAAACCGATAAAGTCTCGACCGAAATCACGGCCGAAATTGCCGGCACGCTCAAAATCAAAGTGCCCGAGGGACAGGAAGTGAAGATCGGCGAAGTCGTCGCGACGATCGAGGAAAACGCCACCGCTCCGGCGAAAGCGAAGAAAGCAAAACCGCGCGAAGTTTTGCCGACGCAGGAAACGAAGCGCGTTGAAACTCCGGAGAAACCGTCGCGCCAAAAAGAAAGCGCCGTTGCCGCAGTGAGCGAAGAAACGCATGCGCAGC
Source organism: Spartobacteria bacterium (assembly GCA_021324395.1). Classification (GTDB taxonomy): domain Bacteria; phylum Verrucomicrobiota; class Verrucomicrobiia; order Chthoniobacterales; family Chthoniobacteraceae; genus JAJPJG01. Next base: position 195,175 of record JAJPJG010000032.1, read on the forward strand.
CCGAGCCGAAAACGTCGATGGCAGAGGAAGGCCGCATCACGCGCAAAAAGCTTTCGCCGCTTCGGCGCAAAATTGCCGCGCAACTCGTGATGGCGCAGCAAACAGCTGCGATTTTAACTACGTTTAACGAGTGCGATATGTCGGGCGTGATGAGCTTGCGCGCGCGGATGCAGGAAAGTTTTCAAAAAGAGCACGGCATCAAACTCGGTTTCATGTCGTTTTTCATCAAGGCGACCGTCGCGGCGCTCAAAGGTGTGCCCGCAATCAATGCACGCATGGATGGCGACGATCTTGTCGTGAATCACTATTTTGACATCGGTGTCGCCGTCGGCACGGAGCGCGGGCTTGTTGTGCCGGTCATTCGCGACGCGGACAAAAAATCATTCGCGGAAATCGAAAAAGATCTCGCCGACTACGCGGTCAAAGCGCGCGAAGGAAAAATCAAAATCGAGGATTTGCAGGGCGGCGTTTTCACGATTTCCAACGGCGGCGTTTACGGTTCTCTGCTGAGCACGCCGATTTTGAATCCGCCGCAAAGCGGCATTCTCGGCATGCACAAAATGCAGGAGCGCCCGGTCGTCGTGGACAAACAAATCGCGATTCGCCCGATGATGTATCTCGCGCTCAGCTACGATCACCGCGTCGTCGACGGAAAGGAAGCCGTCACTTTTCTCGTGCGCGTAAAAGAGTGCATCGAGGATCCCGTGCGGTTGCTGCTCGATATTTAGTGCGACGCCAGCAGGCCTTCTTTCGGCGCGAAGAAGCGGAATAGCACGACGAAAATCGCGAGCCCGAGCGGCATCACGAGCGGCAGCGCGAGTTGTGCCGTGGAAAAAATCGCGAGGCCGATCATCAAGTAAATGACGAGCAAAATGCAGGTCTTCCAAAACGCGGAGCGGCGCGGCTGCTGATACAAAAACCAGCTCCACGCCATCATGACGACGATGACACACGCATCGAACCAAATGCTGATGCGTCGAATGAACGCGTGATTTTGCACCGTCGCGATTGCGGCGGCGAAAAGCTCGCCGGCAGAGCCGTTGTGGCCGATTGGCAGCGCGAGTGTGCGCGCCTCGTGATCGGTGCGCGCGAGAATCACCAGCTTGTTTTTAAAAGTATCGGGCGCGATCGCCGGTGTCGTTTTCGCCTGCATCTGCGCGACGGAAAGCGATAAATCCTCGAACGCAACACGCGTAAACGGAGATTTAAAATCCACAAGCATCGCACCGGTGGAGTCGATCGGGATTGTCGCTTTGTTGCCGAGCGCGATTTGCGCACCAAGCGTCACTTTGACTTCGTCCGGCAGCACGTTGAGCCAGAGCATTAGCGACTGCAAAACGAACGATGGAACGATTTGTCCTTGATACGAAAAGAGCAGTGACGCGCGGCGAATTGGCGTGCGGTCCGTCGGCACATTTATAAAACCAAGGGCAGCATTCAGTCGCAAGTCTTCCTTCGGTTCATGCTCGACCGCGGTGAATTGCGGCACGTCGCGTGTGCTGCCGCTGATGTTTCGGAGCAGCGGGACGGCTTGCGGCGCGGGCGCGACGTCCGGGTCTTCCGGAAAACCGAGTTGCGCGGCGAGCACGATTTTAGGCGCGAGCAGCAGATGCTCGTGCAGCAGTGTTTCGAATTGCGTGAACTTCATCTGCGCATCGGGCGGCAGCTGCTTCGGGTTCCACTCCAGCACCGGCTCGATACCGATTGCCGCGGGATTAAATTGCAATGCGTTATCCAAAAAGATCGCGAAATCGAGCGGCGACCATGGCCATGCATGCGGCTTCTCCAGGCTGCTGTCTTTGATTTCGACGAGCACGAGCGGCGCAGGCGCGATTTCGCGCGTCGTATTCGCCGCCAGCCAGTTTGTGAAATTCTCCTCGATGCCGGCGAGCGGCTGCTCGTGCGATTCGCGAATCAAGACGAGCCCGATCAGCAACACAATCAGCATGAGCTGTGGAGCGGAACGATGCATTTGCCGCGACTTAATGGCAAACGCCCGCGAAGCGCAAAATGTTTCTTCGCCGGCGCTCTGCGCGTTTTGTGTTTCGAGCAAATTGACGCGCCCGCTGTCAGAGACTATCTCTCGCCACCTCATGCGTCGTGCGTTTCTCATCATCAGCTTTGCAATCGCGCTCTGCGCGGAAGTTTTCGCGCAGTCCGATCCTGCGGGCGAGCCGTCGGTGATCGCCGTCGGCAAAGTCTGGCCGGCGGTCGTGAACATCAACACAGAGCGCATCATCAAGCGGGCGTATCGTGATCCTTACGACGAGTTGTTTAACCAGTTTTTCGGCCGGCAGGTGATGCCGCAGCGAGAGTTGCAGCAGAAAGTGCAGAGCCTCGGCAGCGGATTCATCGTCGACCCGGCGGGCTACATTGTGACGAACGAGCACGTCGTCGAGCGCGCGGCGGACCTGAAAATTCACGTGACGACGAGTGACGGGAAAACCTACGAAGCGAAATACGTTTCCGGAGATCCGTCGCGCGACATCGCGTTCATCAAGATCACTGGCGAAAAGCCGTTCGCGTTTATTTCGCTCGATGATGTTTCGCCAAATCTCCTCGGCGAGTCCGTGCTCGCGGTCGGCAACCCGATGGGCTACGGCCTTTCCGTCAGCCGCGGCATCCTGAGTGCGCTCAATCGCGCCATCACCATCGACCAGGTCGAATACAAGGATTTGATCCAGACCGACGCGGCGATCAATCCCGGCAACTCTGGCGGGCCGCTCATCGATCTTGGCGGCAAACTCGTCGGCGTAAACTCCGTAAAAATGGCCTACACCCCGCAGGGCGTGCCGACACAGGGACTCGGTTTCGCGATTCCCGCAAGCATCGTGCGAGACGAGGTGAAGCAGTTCATGTTTGCCGAAAAAAATCCCGCTGCCGCGAAAAAATTCGCGCGCGAGCAATCGCCTGCGCTGCGGTTTTTCGGCTTGCAGTTGCAGGACTTGAGCGGCGAACTCGCCGACGCGTTTGGTTACGACGCAAAAGGCGTGTTGATCGCCGATGTCGAAACCGCCAGCCCCGCCGAAAGCGCCGGCATGAAACGCGGCATGGTCATTTTCAAGATCGGCAACTACGAAGTGAACAGCGTGAAAGACGCCGAGATGCTGCTCGGCAAAGCATCGCGCGGGATGAAAGCCGATTTCACCATCGGCGTCGTCCGTCGGTTGCGCACCGGCCAGTTACTCCAGCAGGCGCAGACGGTGTCGGTGACCGCGCGCTGAGCGGAACGCAGTTTACAAAAATTTAATGTGCGCGTTTGAACGATTTCGCTCGTCGCAGGTCAAAAAAATCCCTTTTACAAAAGGCCAGTTTTTCCAACTAATCCCAGCCCACCGTGATCAAAGTTGAAAATTTGACCAAGCGTTACGCGGGTGTCACCGCGATCGACAACATTTCGTTTGAAGTCGGCAAAGGCGAGATCGTCGGCTTCCTCGGGCCCAATGGCGCGGGCAAAAGCACGACCATGCGCATCTTGTCGAGCTTCATGCCGGCGACCGCCGGACGCGCGTCCATCGCCGGATTCGACGTTTTCGAGAACTCGCTCGAAGCCCGCGCGCACCTCGGCTACATGCCCGAAAACGTGCCGCTCTACACCGAGATGCGCGTCACCGAATACCTCATCTATCGCGCGAAACTCAAGGGCGTGACCGGTCGCCGGTTGAAAGAGCGCATCGGCGATGTGAAGGAATTGTGCAGCCTGCGCGACGTCGAGAACCGCATCATCGGAACGCTTTCAAAAGGCTACCGCCAGCGTGTCGGTCTCGCGGAGGCGCTCGTGCACGAGCCCGATTTGCTCATCCTCGACGAGCCGACCATCGGCCTCGACCCGAACCAAATTCGCCAGGTGCGCGAGCTGATCAAAAACCTCGGCAAACACCACACGATTTTGCTTTCCACGCACATCCTGCCGGAGGTCGAGATGACCTGCTCGCGCGTGATCATCATCAACAAAGGCCGCATCGAGGCGAGCGACACGCCGCAAAACCTGCTCGACCAGCTTCGCACTGCCGGCGGCGTCCGCCTGGAGGCGAAAACCGGCAGCGACAACGGCGTGGCAGAGCTGCAGAAGATCGCCGGGGTCAAAGACGTGACCGTCGAGCGCGAAGGCGATTGGGAAACCTTTTTGTTAAAGACCGAATCCAAGGGCGACGTGCGCGAGGAGGTCTGGCGTCTGGCCGTCGACCGTAAATGGGCCGTGCGCGAGCTCTCCCGGCGCAAGGCGACGCTCGAAGATGTCTTCGTGGAGATCACACATGCTGACGTGTAAGCCGCATCTCCTCTTTCGATGAGAAGATTTTTTTGTTCAGCCGTCGCTAAAAACAACCTTTCACTATGACAAAATTCTTCACACTCCTCGGACGCGAGGTGAAGTCGTTCTTCTACTCGCCGATCGCTTACGTGGTGATGTTCTTTTTCCTGCTCATCACCGGATTTAATTTTTACATCGGCGTCTCTCTGCTCAATCGCGGACCGAGCGAGGTCACCGTGATCGAGGCGTTTTTTAACACCGTGCTTTTCTGGATAGCTTACCTGCTGATTTTTCCTCTCATCACGATGCGGACGTTTTCCGAGGAGTTCAAAATGGGGACGATCGAGACGCTGATGACCGCGCCGATCCGTGACTGGCAGGTCGTGATTTCGAAATGGCTGGGTTGCCTCGTTTTTTACGTGATTTTGTGGGTGCCGAGCCTGCTCTATTTCGCCGTGTTTCAGTGGACGACGAAATCCGAGGCGGCGCACGCGATGGGGGCATATGCCGGCAGTTATCTGCTGCTGCTGCTCATGGGCATGTTTTACATCGCGATCGGCTGCTTCGCGTCCGTGCTCACGCGCAACCAGATCATCGCCGCAGTGATTTCATTTTGCGCGATTACGATTTTGCTCTTCGCCGGCCTGCTCAGTTTCATCGTGCTGAACATGACGCCTGGATTGCGCGACTTCGTCGCTTATTTTTCCGCCGTCGAGCACATGGGCGAATTTTCAAAAGGGGTGATCGATTCGCGCCCGATCATCTACTACACGACCATGACGGTGCTGATGCTCGTGCTGACGCACCAGGTATTCCAGGCACGCAAATGGAAACTCTGATTTGATATGGCAGAGAAGACAATCGACAAACAACCAAAGGTATTTCGGATCAAACGTTTTCAGATCGGCGTCAATGTCCTCGTGCAGATCGCCGCTGTCGTCTGCATCCTCGGGATGATCAATTTCGTTGCGTTTAACCATTACAAACGGTGGGATTTTTCGCGGAACCAGAAATACGCGCTGTCCGACCAGACGAAGCGGCTGTTGCGGAGCCTCGACAAGCCGATGAAGGTAATCGTGTTTTTCAATGGCGTCGCGGACATCTATGGCGACGTGCAGAATTTGCTGAAGGAGTATCAATACGCCGCGAAGAAGAAGCTCGAGGTCGAGACGGTCGATCCGTATCGGGCGTTCACGCGGGCGCGCGAGCTGCAGGCGAAATACAAATTCGGGGCGAATGAAAACGTGATCATCCTCGATTACGACGGCCGCACGAAATTCGTCAACGCGGTCGACATGGCCGACTATGACGAGAGCGGCGCGATGTATGGCCAGCCGCCGAAGCTGAAGGCATTCAAGGGCGAGCAGGCGCTGACGAGCGCGATGCTGCAGGTGGTCGAGAATTCGCAGAGCAAACTTTACCTGCTCGGCGGAAAAGGCGGGCCGGAATTCAAGAGCGAGGAAATCGCGGCGCTCAAGACGTATATCGAGCGTCAGAACATCAAGTTCGAAGAACTCAATTTGATGAACGTGGACAAAGTGCCGGATGACGCGAAAGGGGTTTTCATCCTCGGCGCGCGCTACGATTTGACGGATCGCGAGACGAAAATGCTGCGCGATTTTTGGGACAAAAAGGGCCGCATCTTTATCGCGCTCGATGCAACGGCGCAGACGCCGAAGCTGTCGGCGTTTCTCGCGGAGTTCGGCGTGACGCCGCAGGACGACCGCATTTTGCGAACGATCGCAATCGGCCCGATGACCGGCATTGTGCGCGAAGTCGTCGGCGTGTTTAGCGAGACGAGCGACATCACAAAGCGGCTCAAAGGCGTGGAGACGATGTTCATGGGCCAGACGCAATCGCTCGCGATCAACCGCAGCGTGCAAGGTTTGAAAGTCGATCCGCTCGTGACCGCTGCGGAAGGATTTTGGGGCGAAACGAAATATCAAAACATCCAGGAAACCGGCGTCTCGTTTGACCCGAAGGAAGATCACGCGTCGCCGCTCAACATCGCCGTCTCGGTGGAAAAAGGCGCGCTGGCCGATCAGCGCGTGAAGGTCGATTCATCGCGCATGATCGTTGTCGGCAACGCCGCGTTCGTCACCAACGACGCGCTGACCGAGGCGAACCTCGACTTCGCGCTCGCCGGCCTGAACTGGCTGCTTTCGCGCGAGGAACTTATCGGCATCGCGCCGAAAGAGGCGAAACAATTTACGCTCAATCTCACCGACGAACAGGTGCGCAACATCGCGTTCCTCACAATGGGCGCGATTCCCGCCATGGTTGCGATCCTCGGCATCGCCTCGTGGGTTCAGCGCAGGCGCTAAATAAAGGCAGAATGCAGAATGATGAATGCAGAATTAAGATTCCGCGCGGTTTCGCCGCGTGTCGGTTCATTCGGCATTCTGCATTCAACATTCTGAATTTTCTGAAATGAAAACTCGTAACACCGTTCTTCTTTTCCTCATCGCCGCCGGGCTGTTTGCGTTCATTTATTTTTACGAAAGCAAACTGCCGACAACGCAGGAAGCCGCCGAGCAGGAAAAACATCTCGTAAACATCGATCGCGACAAGCTCACCGGCATCACGATTACCAACAACGAAGACAAAATCGTGCTGCGCAAAACGGACGGCAAATGGCGGCTCGATGCGCCGGTGAAGGACAGCGCGGATGGTGCGGCGATCACGCAATTGCTCACGAGCGTCGAGTTGCTGCGCAAGGAAACGACGCTGGAGGATCAAGGCCAGCAGAAGCTCGATCCGAAAGATGTCGGTCTCGGAAAGCCGGGCGTCAGCTTGAAACTAGAGACGGCGGACAAGCCGGTGGAGATTTGGTTCGGCAAGGATGCGGCGGTCGAAGGGAAGATTTACGTGCGGCTCGCGAACTCGGACACGATTTACGTCGTCAGCAATGAGCTAAAAAATCAGGTCGCGAAAAAAGCGGACGACTTTCGCGACCGGAGGTTGACCGACGTCAACGCGGCGCAAGTGACGAAGGTGCAGATCAAGAGCGCTGCGGGCGAAATCGAGCTGCAGAAGGATCGCGAGCATTGGAAGCTCAACAAGCCAATCTCAGCGCGTGGCGACGACGCGAAGATTTCAGATCAAATCGCGCAGACGCTGAACTCCCGGATCGATACGTTTGTTACCGGGGATGTGACGACCGCCGCAGCCGCCGCGATCGCCGACCCCCGCGGCACGGTGACGCTTTACAGCGAAGGCAGCAACACGCCGACCGTGCTGCAAATTTCCAAAACGAGCGAGAAGGACAAAGACAAAGTTTATGTGAAGCTCTCCACGCGCGACTCGATTTTCCTCATGCCAAAAGGCGTCGGCGACATCCTCGAAGTGAAGCCGAACGATGTTCGCGACAAGCATCTCGTCCGCCTGAATCTCGACATCGTCGATCGCGTCAATATCGAACCAGCCGGCAAACCGAAGATCACGCTCGCGCGCAAGCAGGAGGATTGGACGATTAAAACAAGCGGCGATAAACCGGCAAATGCCGGCGAGGTGCGCAAAATGGCCGACGCTCTGCAGAACCAGCAGGTGACGGCTTTCGTGGCCGATGTCGCGACTGATCTGCCGAAATACGGTCTCGACCAACCGCAGCTCAAAGTGAACTTCGCAAGTTACGCATCGGAAAACACCGCGGAGAGCAAGGCCGGCGAGAATTCGATCGTGACGGTGCTTTTCGGAAAAATCGACGGCGACAATGTCTACGCGAAACTCGATAACGAGCCGTTCATCGTGTCGGTGCCGAAAGCGATTCTTGAAAACATCCACACAGCCGCAGTCGAGTGGAAGGATCTGACAGTTTTCAAACTGAAAGCCGACGACGTGACATCGCTCGAAACCGCGCGCGGTGACCAGCCTTCACTTGTTTTAAACAAAACGAACAGCACTTGGAAACCGGCAAAAGGCGACGCATCGGTGAATACGACAAACGTGCAGTCATTGCTCAACACGATCACTTCGCTGCGCGCAGTGCGTTGGACCGAGACGAAGCCGGAGCAGAACCTCGACAAACTGGCGCTCGTCGTGACGTTTACGACCGCGGACAAAAAGACGAATAAAGTGCGCATCGGTTCCGCGACGCCGGACGGAATGTTCTTTGCGGCAGCCGACGGAGTTGACGGCACATTCGTCATCAACAAACCGGATCACGACGCGCTCGACGCAGCGTTAACACAAAGCGCACAAGCCTCGCCGAGTCCTTCCGCAGCGGCTTTGCCGTCATCCACACCGGTTTCAGTGACGACTGAACCGGTCGCTGCGCCGGGTGCGAAGCCCTAAGGCTTGCGCGCGGTATAGAGAGAAACGATTCCGCCCGTGAGCAGTTCGCAATGCGCATCTGCAAAGCCGTTGGCGTTAATCAAGGCGCACATCGCCTCGCCCTGCGGAAATTTCTCAATCGAATCACCGAGGTATTCGTAAGCCGATTTTTCCCGCGTGAGCGCGGCTGCGATCCGCGGCAAAACGTGATGCAAATACCAGCGATAAACGCCGCGAAAAATCGGCGCGTGCGGAATCGAAAAATCGAGAATTAAAGCGTGACCGCCGGGCCGCAGGACACGCGCCATTTGGTGCAACGCGCCGCTCCAGGATTCCATGTTGCGCAATCCGAACGCGACCGTGAGCACATCGAATTCACCGTCTGAAAACGGCAGCCGCATCGCATCGGCGACCACGGTGTGCTGCAAACCTTTTCGCCGTGCGTGCTCCAGCATTGGTTCGCAAAAATCCGCGCCGACAACTTTCGCATGTGGACAAGCATTTTGAATCGCGAGTGCCAAATCGCCGCTGCCTGTCGCCAGATCGAGCACCTCGCTCGGCTGCCACGTGAGCACGATTTCCGCTGCGCGTTTTCGCCACAAAAAGTCAAGTCCGCCGCTGAGCAGATGATTCGCGAGATCGTAGCGATCCGCGATGTTTGCAAAAAGATTTTGGACGAACTCGGGCTGCTGCAAGCCGTGAATGTGATGGGAAAAATCGCTTCGCGGCGATTCGAAAATTGCAAACGCTTTTGCCAAAATCGCACAATGCTGTTTAATCGCTGCGCATGACGGATTCCGCTCCACAACTTGCTGCGCGCGATTTGCGCCGGTCATTTCGTATCGGTGCGCGACGCGTGGAGGTGCTGCGCGGGATTTCGCTCGATGTGCAGCGAGGCGAATCGGTTTTTCTCTGCGGTGCGTCGGGCGCTGGGAAAACGACTCTGCTTTATACCCTCGCAGGCCTCGAACGGCCGGAGTCTGGCACAGTCACGTTTGAAGGCGGGCAGCTTTATCGCGGAAGCGAAACGACGCAGGCGCGCGTGCGCAATGAGCGCATCGGTTTTGTTTTTCAGGGTTATTTTTTGTTGCCGGAATTGACCGCGCTGGAAAACGCGATGCTGCCGTCGATGATCAATCGCAAGGCCGATCGCGCCGCAGCGGAGATGGCGCTCACGAAAGTTGGGCTCGGCGAGCGACTGCATCATTTGCCGGCGGAGCTTTCCGGCGGTGAGCAGCAGCGCGTGGCGATTGCGCGTGCGGTGATGAATCAGCCGACGATTATTTTTGCCGACGAGCCGACGGGCAATCTCGACTCAAAAACAGGTGAGGGAATCGTGGAGTTATTGCTGGCGCTCGTGCGCGAAAAGCAAACGACGCTGATTGTCGTCACGCACGACTTGGAACTTGCAAAACGTGGGGACCGGCGGCTGGAAATTCGCGACGGACTGCTCGTGCGCTAATCGGCGGCCTCGCCGCGCCGGAGCAGCATCTGGATAAGTTGCTTCATTTCCCCGATGTCCTGCTGCGCCTGAGCGAGATCTTTTTCCATTTGATCCAAACGACGTGATTCATCGGCACGTTCGCGTCGCGCATGGATGTAAAGCGGCGCGACTGCCGCGGCGGTGATGAGTAGTGTGAGCAGCAATGTCTTCATCCGCGAAAAAGTGCTCTCGAGAGGATTTGAACCTCCACGGGTTGCCCCACACGGTCCTGAGCCGTGCGCGTCTGCCAGTTCCGCCACGAGAGCTTTGAAATTACAATTTCGGAGGCCGATCCCAGGTTAAAACCAGCGCGCAAAATTACTGCGCCATTCGCAATCTGCAACCTGAAATGCGTCAGCTAATCCGCATCGGCATGAGCACGTAAAGAAACGGCGTCTGGATTTTCAAAACGCCCGGACTCATCTCATCGATGAGATCGAGATACACCTCGTCGTTCGTGAGATTCCGAAGCGGATCCATCAGGAACGCCGGGTTGAACGCGATCTGAAAATCTTTTCCTTTATATTGCACGGTGAGCGATTCGCGCGCCTCACCGACTTCCTGCGTGTTAGCGGTGATGTCGATGTTGTTTTTCGAAAATATCAGTTTAACAGAATTCGACTTTTCGCTCGAGAGCAATGAAACGCGATGGACGCTGCTGAGAAATGTTTCGCGCTCGAGTGTGACGCGTTCCTTTGTTTCCGCCGGAATAACCTGGCGGTAATTCGGGTAATTGCCCTCGATCAATTTCGACACGAGCAGTGTGCCGTTCACATCGAACGCGATCTGATTTTCGCCGACCGTCATTTTCATGTCGCCTTCATCGCCCAGCAGGCGCGAGAGCTCGGTCACCGCTTTTGTTGGAATGATGATGTCGACTTCCTGGCTGCGTGGAAATTCAAGCTCGATATCGACGAGCGCGAGACGGCGCCCGTCGGTCGCCACGAGCGTCAGTTTGTTGTCCTTGAACGAACACAAAATTCCGTTGAGCACGTAACGCGTTTCGTCGGTCGAAATCGCATAGCTCGTTTTCTTCAAGCCATCGCGCAAATCTTTCTGGCGAATCGTGAATGTCTTCGCGTTTTCGAATTTCGGCAGCGGTGGAAATTCCTCCTCGGGCAAGCCAAGGATTTTGAAAAAGCTCGGTCCGCTGCGAATCGACGCGACATTTTTCGAGTCGATGTCGATTTGAATATCGGAAGCTGGAAGCTCGCGAACGATGGTAAACAGACGCCGCGCGGGCAACGTGGTTCCGCCGGCCTTTTCGATTTGCGCTTCGATGCTGCCGCGCACGCCGACGTCGAGGTCAGTCGTGGTGAGGCGGAGCTGGCCGTCGGCTGCTTGCAGCAAAACGTTCGAGAGGATGGGCAGCGTCGTGCGGGTGCTGACGACGTTTTGCACAGTTTGCAGACCTTCGAGGAGTTTTTCTTTGCTGACGCTAAATTTCATGAGCGCGAATGGCGGGATGTGTTTGTGGATAATCTAAATTCCACAAAGCATGTCAAAGAATTGTTGGATAAACGCGCGACAAATTCGCGCATCAACGATGCAGTTGACTGTCGAGGAACGAAACAGTCTGGCGCACTTTTTCCTCGCTCTTGATTTTTTCGCGAACGAGCCGGTGCGCGTGCAACACGGTGCCGTGGTCGCGTCCGCCAAATGCCTCGCCGATTTCACTGAGCGAGGCTTTCGTCAGTTCGCGTGCGAGATACATCGCGACCTGTCGCGGAAACGCGATGTTCGCGGGACGACGCTTGCTCGTCATGTCCGCGAGACGCACGTCGTAATGCTCGGCGACGCGCCGCTGGATTTGGTCGATCGTGATCGAGCGCTTCGCTTCCTCCTGCAGGATATCTTTTAACAAATGTTCAATCGCTTCTTCGTTCAGCGATTTGCCGCTGAGCGACGCGAACGACGCGACGCGCATCAACGCGCCTTCGAGGCGGCGCACGTTTGTGCGAATGCGCTGCGCGAGAAATTCGAACAGATGATTGTCGAGCTTGATGTGCAGCGACTCTGCTTTTTTCCGCAAAATCGCGACGCGGGTCTCGACATCAGGCGGCTGCAATTCCGCCGTCAAACCCCACTCGAAACGCGAGACGAGCCGTTGCTCGAGATTCGCGATTTCCGTCGGTGGACGATCGCTCGAAAGGACGATCTGTTTGTGACCATCGTGCAAAGTGTTAAAAGTATGAAAGAACTCTTCCTGCGAGCGTTCCTTGCCGGCAAAGAACTGGATGTCATCGATCAACAGCACGTCCGCCTGACGGTAACGTTTGCGGAATTTGACGAGCGTGCTGTTTTGAATCGCGTCGATGAAATCGTTCGTAAATCTTTCGCTCGAAATATAGACGACCTTCACGTTTTTGCCGCGGCCGACGATGTGCTGACCGATCGCGTGCATGAGGTGCGTTTTGCCGAGACCGACGCCGCCGTGAATGAAAAGCGGGTTGTAAGTGCGGGACGGCGATTGCGCGACGGCGAGCGCCGCGGCGTGCGCGAATTGGTTGTTTGCGCCGACGACGAACGATTCAAAAGTATTGCGCGGATTCATTCCGTGGATCATCGGGCTGCAACCGGAAATGGAAGCATCACCCGTTCCCTCACGTTCACCGTTGCCGTTCGCGGGATGTCCGTTTTTCTTCGTCGCAGGAGCCGTCGCTGGCTTCGGCGCCATCGCGTGCTCGGATTCATTCGCGATGGCAAATTTAACCACGCGCGGCGCGCCGAGCACACCGGCGATTGCGGACTGCACGAGCGGCATGTAATTCGACTCGATCCAGAGTTGGTAAATGTTGTTCGGCACTCGCAGCATGAGTTCCGTTTCGTCCGCCTGCACGAGTTCAATCGCGTGGAACCATCGCTGAAATGTGTCATTGCCGGCCTGTGCCGCAATCACTTCCGCGATGCTCTTCCAGATGAGCGAGAGATTCTTTTCCATAAGTGACTTATCCACTACGTTTTTAAATGGCGTTCACGAGCCCCGAACGCGGTTTCGTTGATGTGAAATGTCAGGTTGCGGAACGGTTCCGAAGGAGAAAAACAAGTTCGAGCGGAGCTCGACACGGGGAGAACCTGTTCGCGCAATCTGCTTGAAAACAGAAGCTTGCAATGTTCATCGTTGTGGAACATTGATTTTACGGGCATCGCAGCGACGCGTTCGCTGATGAGCCCCCTCAAATGGCTTGTTCTACAAAATTGCGCGAGTTTCTCGGGTTTATTCACAACTTATTCACATGCTCCTGCTTTGCTCGCCCGGAGCTCGGCGAGAGTAGTTTTGGGGGAATTCTCCGGCAAGGAAAAATGGCGATTGCGTTACAACTTTATTTCATTTTCTTCACACAAATTTCTTGACGCCTGTGACGCTTGAAACGATGCCGCTTCGCGCGAAATGCGGCTCGCGAATCAAGCAATCAAGCCGCTCTTCGGACGTGCTCGCGCGCAGCTTCGATCTGCGATTCCGGTGTGCGAAAAAGTGCAGCGATCGCGAATGTCACGACGGTGCCGAAAGGAATTCGCCACGGAAACTCGATTTCCGGAAGCCACGAGAATTTGAGCACCGGCAGGCCAACGGAAGTTAACGTCGTATTTAACAAACCGCTCAAAACCGCAACGACCAAAAAACCTGAAATCATCGCGATCAAGTTGCCGCGATTGTTGCCGCGCGATTGTGTGAGCATTCCGCACAGGAATACGCCGAGGAGCGAGCCGTAAGTGTAACCGAAAACGCCGAGCACAATCGGGATGATGCGCGCGTGCGGATCGCTGATGACAATCCAAGCAGTGCCCGAGCCGATAAGGATCAGGATGACTGCAAAAAAAACGGTGCCCCAGCGCGCAGCTTTCAGCACTTCGCTGGCTGTCGCGTTTGGCCGGATATAGGGCTGATACCAGTCCTCAGTGAAACTCGTCGCGAGCGCGTTGAGTGCGGTGCTGAGCGAACCCATTGCCGTGGCGAAAAGGCCGGCAACGAGCAATCCGCGCACGCCGATCGGCAGTGCATGCAAAATATAATAAGCAAACACGTGTGGATTTTTCTCCGGCAAATTTGGGTCGGGATGTGTCTGGTAAAAAACCCAGAGCAAAATGCCGATAAGCAAAAACGTGAAGTTGATCGGAATGTCCATCAGCCCGCTCGAGATGAGCGCGAGCCGGCTGCGATGATGATCTTTCGCCGTCAACATCCGCTGCACCATGTCCTGGTCGGTCCCGTGCGTGGCCATCGTGGTAAACGTCGACGCGAAAAACGCGGCCCACAGCGTGTATTCGGTCTCCAGCACATGTTTAACGTTCTGCCAAAGCCCGACGCCGGGCGTGAGGCCGCTGTCGAAGACGGCAAGATCGCGCGGTTGTGTGAGCAGCATCTGCGCATGCGACCAGCCACCGATTTGATGGAGCAAAAACCAAATCGCGAAACCCATTGAGCCAAACATGATCGACGCTTGGATCAGATCGGTCCAAACAACGGCCTTGATGCCGCCGAGCGCCGTGTAGATCGCCGTTAAGACGGTGACTGCCGTAAGCGAGCCGACATAAATCGCGAGCTCCTGCGTCGCCGTCGGTTTCACGCCGAAGAACATTTCAAAACCGAGCAGCAAAATAATCGCCGCGACATAAAGCCGTGTGCCGCTCGCGAGCGCGCGCGTGATCAAAAAAACCGCGCTCGCGGCATTGCGTGTGCCGACGCCAAAGCGCACGAGCAGATATTGGTAAATCGAGACGACGCGATAGTCGTAATACGGCTTGATGAAAACATAGCTGACGATGATGCGGCCGAGAATCGTGCCGATCGCGAGTTGCAGATAGGTGAAATTTCGCAGCCCGTAACCTTCGCCGGGCGAGCCGAGGAAAGTGGCCGCGCTGATTTCCGCAGCGAGCAGCGATGCGAGCACGGCCCACCACGGAATATTGCGGTCGCCGATGGCGAATCCTTCCATCGTTCGATCGCCGCGACCTTTGTAGAGGCCGATCGAAATGACGACGACGAAATAAGCGGCGATGACGATGCCGTCGATGAGCCAGGGACTCATTTAAAAATTAGCCGGCGCGCAACGCTTCGGTTGCCAGCGCGGGAGCTACGGGTTTGATGAGGATTTTGGAATTGCGACCGCTCGATTCGTATTTATCGCGGCGCGCGGGCGGGAGCACATCGGGCGTGGCTTCGATGAAGCCGCCTTTTTGCTGAAAATAAGCAAACGCTTGCGTCGAGAGCGCGAAGATTTCTTTCGCTCCTTTTTCCGCGGCGAGCGTTTCGGCAAAGCTCATCAGCTTGCGGCCGTAGCCTTGGTCACTGTGGCTCTTGTTCACATAAAGGCACGCGAGCTCGGCTTTGCGCTCGTCAGGAAACGCGTGCAGCGCGACGCAGCCGACAAGATTACGGTCAACCTCGAGCACCCAATAGTCCTCGATATGCTGCAAAATATCGGCGCGTGTGCGGCGGATGAGTTCCTCGCCTTCGACCGATTGCCTGATGAGCGCCATGACGGAGCGAACATCTTTTTTAAACACACGGCGAATCTGTTGATATTCGTTCGAGTAAATCATCGTGCCGATGCCGGTGTGGCTGAACACCTCGGTCAGCAGCGCTTCGTCGGTCTGACCGTTGAGCAAGTGAACGCGCGGAACGCCCTGCCGGCACGCGCGTGCGGCGGCTTCGAGCTTCGACACGAGCTTCGCCTCGACGACATCCGCTGCGGACTTTGTTTTGCGCTTTTTTAAAATATCCTCCGTCTCGGAAATCGAGAGCTGGCGCACGACTTCACCGCCGGCGACCAATCCATCCTGCGACGACAAGAAGATGATTTTCATCGCGCGCATCGCCTCGGCGACTTCGACGGCGATGCTGTCGGAATTAACGCGAAACGTTTTGCCTTCGCCGTCAAAGCCGATTGGCGGAATGATGGGGATGATTCCTTCGTTCAAAAAAAGGTGCAGCGATTTCGTGTCCACTTTTTCCACGCGACCGGTCCACAAATAATCGACGCCGCCGAGAATGCCCGCCGGATGCGCAATGATGGAGTTCGCGTAAACCGCGCGCAAATCGACCGACGTGAGCCCTTGCATGATGTCGTTCATCACATTAGTCGCTGCTTCGATCGAAATGCGCAGCGTCGGCTCGTCGGTGATGCCGGTGCCGTCGGAATTGCTCGGCGTGACATTACGTTCGCGCGCGAGTTGATCGATTTGATGGCTCGCACCGTGAACGAGAACGACCTTGATGCTCAGCGAACGCAGCACCGCGAGGTCGAGCAGGATGTTCGCAAAATTTTCCGACGCGACGATGTCGCCATCAATCGCGACGACGAAGATTTTTTCGCGGAAGCGTGGGACGTATTGGAGAATGCCGCGCAGGTCGGAAACTTTCATTGATGACGCGAGCAACAAAAACCAATCGGCGCAATTAGCAAAGCGTAAAAACACCGCGAAAAAATTTCCCCGCACGCGCACCCTCGAAAATGGCGAAGCTTGCGATTACAACGAAAACGGTGCATTTTTTTCTCGCATGACCTCGGACGCAAACCGCGTGTTAATCGCCGAAGATCACTACGTATCACGGCATCTTCTCGAACGGAACCTGATGAACTGGGGATTCAATGTCGTGACCGCCGAGGATGGCGAAGCCGCGACGGCGATTCTCGAAAGCGACGATGCGCCTCCGCTCGCGATCATCGATTGGATGATGCCGAAGATGGACGGGCTCGAAGTTTGCACGCGCGTGCGCCAGCAGACGGGACGGCCGTATGTTTACCTCGTGTTACTCACCGCGAAAAGCCAGAAGGAAGAAATAGCCGCAGGTTTGCAAGCGGGCGCTGATGATTACGTGATCAAGCCGTTCGATCCGGACGAGCTTCGCGCACGTTTAACAGTCGGTCAGCGCGTTGTTGCGCTGGAACGGACGCTCGCGAAGAAGGTGCAGGACCTCGAAACCGCGCTCGCGGATGTGAAAAAATTAAAAGGCCTGCTGCCGATTTGCATGTATTGCAAAAGCGTTCGCGACGACAAGGATTACTGGCACCAGATCGAGGAATACATCCACACTGAGACCGGCACTGATTTTTCGCACGGCATCTGCCCGAACTGCATGGCGAAAATCGAAGCGGGCGAAGGCGTCGGCCAGGCTTAGTTATTCGGTTTGCTGCTGGACGACGTCCATGTAACGCGTGATCGGATCCTCGCGATCCGTTTTTTCATTCGCGAGCGACTTTGCGGTTTTCATGTAGTCGTCGAATGAATCGCTCTTTGTCGTGAGCTGCGTCGCCTCGAACCAGTTCAGGTAATCCGCGATTTGATCCATGCGCGAGAGCACGAGTTCGCGATATTGTGCGGCTGCGGCGAGGCGTTCGCCGATGCGATGCAATTTTCCGTGCGCGAGATCGGAGGAGATTTTTTGATAATCCAAAATCACCGGGCGAAACAGTGGACTCGATTGTGTGCCGAGCGCGAGCAGGTTTGCGCTGACTTGTGTTAAAGCGGAGCGGCTCGCGGGCAGTTTTCGATACTCGTTGAATTCATCAATCGTGAATTTTTTCGTCGCCCCGCTTTTATCGATTGGAATGTCAAACGTCAGCAACGGCGCGAGGCGTTGCTCGGATTCCTGCAATGAGAAACCTTCGTAGCGATTCGCCGCCGCGAGTCGCGCGATGCTTAGCGTCCACCATTTTTCCACGCTCTGCGTCGTCGCGCCGAGAATGGGGAAACGCTGGATCAGCGCGCCGAGATGGTCGTCGTTGTTGCGCTGCAAATGCCGCAGCAAATCGAGCAGCGACGCGCGGCCATCGGGCAAATCAACGAGCAACTGCACGAGACTCATCGCACACGCGTCGTAAAGTTGCAGCGATGAGCCTTCGAGTGACGCGGCGTTTTGCGCGAGAAAATCGGCGAGTCGCGGCAGATGCTCGCTGTCGAGCAAAGTTTTAAACACCTCCGTATCCGGCCCGGATTCACGCCGGTGGGAAATTTCCACTGCTCCCTCGATCAACCACGCGGGGGGCTCGGCGTAGCTGGAGCCGGCATCGGGCGGATGATCGCGATAAGCCAGATCGAGCAAAACCGCGCGCACGAGCTGATGCTCAAAACGAATCTCGCGCGGATCGTCGCCGAGCGTGACGTCGATTGCGATTTTCGCGCCTTCTTCCGTCGCGCAAATCTGCACGTTGCACGGCGTGTCGGATGGATTTGCGGCCTCGGCGGGTTTGACGGTGATGACGACCGGCAGCTTCCATTTGTCCGGCTGATCGAGCAGGCCGAGCACATTCTTTTTGGTTTCATCGGCGAAACTCGCGATCTGTGCACGCGCGTTTGCGTTATCGCAGTAGACGATGAATTGCCGCGAAAAGCTGACGCTTTTGTGCAGCATGTCGAGCGCGAGCGCGGGTGTCGCGCAGACGAGCAGAACGAGAAGGGCGAGGGGGGAACGGCGCATTTTTTAAATCACCGCGGAGGCGAGCCACGCGTCGTAAACGTAATTTTACCGTCATCGACGTCGACCGATTTCATCTGGTCGAGCAGTTTTCGCTCACGCGTGAGCGCGTCCCAAAGCCGCTGAAACAGCACGTCACTGTATTGCATGATGAGTGGATGGATCGGCAGGCGGCCGATGTTTCCGCCGACGGTTTTTGCGGCGAGTTTGTTGTTTTCGATCGCGAGCTGATAGCCGGCGGTTGCGTAAAGCGCGTAGCCGAAGAGCGATTGCTGCGAAGTAATCCAGCAGACGCCTTTATCGAGATGCACGAACGACCGGTCGAACTTCACCATGTCGCTGAAGATTCCGCCGGCGTGCGCCTTTATCGTGTAGGCGAGATATTTGTTGATGTCATCCTCGGCGATCGAAAACGCGCGGGAAACTGGCAGCCGCGTCGCATCCTCGAGTGCGAGCGAAAGCTGCGGCACATCGAGGAAATCTTCTTTCTTTAAAACCGTCGGCACATGTTGCGGAGGACGCACCGCCTCGATCACCGCGGCGACGAGGAGCGCCCACAAAATCGCGCTGACGAGTTTCTTTCCTCCGCCGGCGAAAAATCCGCTGTCCGGCTTGATCAGCCGTTTCACGCGTTTGCGCGTGGCCTCGACCGATTCCTCCGGCTTCGACTTCTCCACCGGCAGCACGCTTCGATCGAGCTTCGAGCCGCAATTGTGGCAATAGATTCGCTCCCCCTCGTTCTCGTAGTTGCACTGTTTGCAGATGAGCGTGGCCATTGGTTATTCTTTTGGTTTGGGAGATTTTGCGGGCTTGGTTTTTTCGGTCGGAGCCGGTTTCGATTCGGCGGGCTTGCTTTCGCCGCCGGACGTTTCTTTCTTCGCTGCCTGTTTGTAGCCTTCGCTGCGGTAGTCGGTAATGTAAAAACCGGAGCCTTTAAAGATCAGCCCCGCGCCGGTTCCGAGCTGGCGTTTCACTTTGCCTTTGCCCCACGTCTTCTGCCGGCAAAGCTCGCGCGGGCACGTTGTCAGCGGCGCGTCTTTCATCGACTGAAACAGCTCGAAGTTTTTCTTACACTTTTCGCAATGGTATTCGTAGGTAGGCATTCGCGGGAAAAGAGGCGCTTTCTATAGCATCCACGTTGCGCGGAAGCAACGGCTGTTTGTCAATCGCCTTGACGTAAAATACAGCACACGCTTTATTTCGCGCCTCCCGTCATGCGCAAACTACTCGCACTTTTACCGGTTGTTCTCCTCGCCAGTTGCGCGACCGATTCACGCTACGACCGCATGACCGAATACTTGGGCGTCGGTGGCAGCACCTACACGCAAAACCACGCGAACTACGATAACGTCTCCTACTGGGACGGCGACGGCATGACGGGCAGCTCGAAAATCATCATCCGCCTGAGCGAGCAGCGCGCGTATTTTTACAAAGGCGGAGAGCTCGCAGGCGTATCGATCATCTCCACCGGACGCGAAGGCTTCAACACGCCCACGGGCAATTTCAAAATCATCCAGAAAGACAAAGACCATGTCTCGTCGCGCTTCGGCGATTACGTCGATGCCTATGGCAACGTGATCAAAAAAGACATCGATACCGAAAAGGACCCGAAACCGCCCGGCGCAAAATACGATGGAGCGAAGATGCCCTACTTCATGCGCATCGTCGGCGGCACCGGAATGCACGAAGGTTTTCTGCCCGGCTACCCGGCATCGCACGGTTGCATCCGCATGCCCGGCTTCATGGCCGAGGCATTCTTCCGCAACGTCTCGCTCGGCACGCCGGTCACGATCACGAACTGATCGTCGGCTCTGTATAAATAGCCGCCGGAATGTGAAACGCGTCATAGGGTTGTTTCCCTTACGCGAAAGAATCGACCGCGCTTTGCCGGACTCCTAGATTTCCCGCATGTCACGGCCCCTGCTGTTTGTGCACATCCGCAAAACCGGCGGCGTTTCCGTGCGTGGTCTGCTCATTAATCGGTTTTCTGTCGGCCGGATTCTGTTGCAGGCGCATTCGGTCATGGCCGCTGGCGAGGATTTTGGGCGTTTCGATCTCGTGACCGGCCATCTCGATTTCGGCGCCTTGGCGCGGTTTCGGGAAAGGCCGGTAATTTTCACGCTGCTGCGCGATCCGGTGCGGCGCGCTCTCTCGGCGTTTTACTTTTTCCGCGAGCACGACGAAGCGCGCTTCGCTCAGCTCGAGCTCGAACTATCGCCGCGGGATTTCGCGGAGCGTCGGCGTTTTACCGAACTCGCGCAGCAAATGCCGCTGCTCGATTTTCTCGAGCGCGAACCGGAGCTGTCGCAAAGGCACCTCGCGAATGTGCAGACGCGGCATCTCCTTTCCACGCCGCGCGAGTCACTCGATGGCGACAGTCTCGCCGAGGCAAAGCGTAATCTGGAATCGTGCGACGTGCCCGGACTGACGGAGCGGCTCGACGATTCGCTGGAGCTGCTTTCGCATCGGCTCGGCTGGCCGCAGCTCGGGCCGGTGTTTCACTACAACGCCACGCAACGAAAGCCGCGCGCGGAGGAGATCGAGCCGCGCGCCATCGAGCTGCTGACGCGCTGGAATCAAATCGATCTGCAGCTCTATGCGCATGCGGTGGAAATTTTCGAGCGGCGTCTCGCCGAGGCGAAAAGCAGGCCGCTCGAATATCGCATCGGCGCATTACCGGCGGCGTCGGATTTCACGTTTGACCAGCCGGTTCATGGCCACGGCTGGCACGAGCGGGAGAAAAATGGGAACGGCTGGTTTTGCTGGATGGCGCGCGAACAGGCATCGCTGGTCTTGCGCGCGGAGGGCGCGAGCGACTCGACATTGCGCTGCCATGTCGAGCACGCGATGGATCCCGCGATTTTGTCCGGACTGAGGATCGACATCAACGGTCGCCCGTTAACGACGACATTTAGCGCCGAAAACTCGATGTCGATTGTGGAGGCGTTTGTGCCGGCGGAGGCGTTGCGCGGTCCGCATGTGCACATCACGTTTTCGTTGCCGCGAACAATGCGCGGATGCGAACCGGACCGTCGCGAACTGGGCGTTGCGTTCAGCCGTATTCAGCTCGCGCCGATTTAAAACTGAATCGGCGGCGGCGGCTCGACCTTGATCGTCGCGTCCTCGGCCGGCTGGTCGAGAGCGCGCACCGGCTCGGCGCGACGCACCTGCGTTTCCTCCGGCGAAGCGGCGGGATTGGGCGTCGGCGGCGCAGTGCTGTCGGCAGTTGCAGCGGGCGGGGGAGCGTTGTCGGAAACGCGAATGGCGGGGAGAACGGTCATCGGTTTCACCGCGCCATACGGATCGTCGCCGACGACGGTTGGCGCTTGCATCGGGACCGGCGTGACTTTGCCGAGATCGACCGCGAGCGTGGCGCGCGGATACTGCGACGCCGTTTGCACGTTGCTGACCGGAACGGCGCCCTGCGCGTTTGCGGCGACGAGCTGGCCGGCGTTTTCGCCATGGACGTTGCACGTTTGTTTCGGCGCCTGGTCGTCGGTGCCGATTTCAAAATACGTCGTGCGATGCTCGATGGTTTCGCCGGTGTTCGGGTCGGTCGATTTCTCGACGCACTTGTCGGTCGCGAGCAATCCCGAGCTGAGGCAAATCTCGTATTTCTTCAAACCGGCCGGCTGCGGGATTTCGCTCGGGCGATATTTGCCGAAGGTCGCGTTCATCACATCGATCCAAATAGGCAGCACGACTTCGTTCGAGAATGCACCACGGTAAATCGGGGATGGTTTATCGAAGCCGGCCCAAACGCCGCAGGTGATCGCGCTGTCGTAGCCGATGAACCAGTCGTCGGTGAAGTTGTAAGCGGTGCCAGTTTTCCCCGCGACGGGGAATTTTTTCAGTCCATATTGCGCGAACGCTTTCGCGCCGGTGCCCCAGTCGAGCACGTCGGAAAGGCACGAATGCACTTCGAAGGCCGTCGCATCGCTCATTACCGTTCGTCGCTCGGGATGCGATTGAAAAATCGTGTGCCCGTCCTTTTCCTCGATGCGTGTGATGATGAACGGCTCCGCGGGCCGCCAGCCGCCGTTTGCGAAGGCGGTGTAGGCGAGCGTCATGTCCATGAGCGTGACTTCGCTGCTGCCGAGGAACGTCGCGGGATAACGCCGCAGGTTTAACAATTCGTTGCCTTTCTCGTCCTTGCCGGTCACGCGCGTTAAGCCGGCTTTTTTCGCGAGCGAAATGACGTTATCGATGCCGGTCTGCATGCCAAGCCGGACGGTGGCGGCGTTTTTCGATTTCACCAAGGCATAACGCGCGGGGATCGGGCCTTCGTATTTGTTATCGGCGGTTTCCGGTCCCCACTCGCCGAGGATGCCGGTGACACCGCCGATCATCACCTGCCGGTTGTCGATGAGTGAATCGGAAACAAGCGTGCCGGGAAACGTCCCTTTTTCGAAGGCCGCGGCATACACGAACGGCTTGAACGCGGTGCCCGCAGGCCGCGCGGAGGAGATGGCGCGGTTGTATTGGCTCTGTGAGAAGTCGCGTCCGCCGATGAGTGTCAGGATTGCGCCGCTGGAGTTGTCGAGAACGACGAGAGCGCCCTGCAAATACTCCGGCGCAGGCGCATTTTCCTTTTCGTCGTTGTCCGCGTTCTGCTTGCGCTGTTTTAACAACGCCGCGTATTGCGCCATCGTCTGGTGCTCGTAACCGTCGCGATTTTCGATTTCGTTGCACTTTGCGCGCAGGCTTTCCTCGGCGCGTTTTTGCAGATCGGCATCGATGGTCGTGTAAATGCGGTAGCCGTCGGAGATCGCGCGATCTTTGCCGACGATGTCGTTGACCTGCTGGCGGATCATGTCGGTCGCATACGAGTCGGCGTGGATTGGCCGGCGATTTTTCACCGCGAGATTGCGCGCGATTTCCTCGTCGTATTGCTGCTGCGTGATTTGTTTCAGCTCGAGCATGCGGCCGAGCACGAAATTGCGCGTCTCCATGCACGACTGCCGGTTGCTCCAGGGCGAGAGTCCGTTCGGATTTTTCAGCATGCCCGCGAGCGTCGCGCACTCGGAGAGCGTAAGCTGTTTCGCCGGTTTGCCGAAGTAACCGCGCGCCGCGGCTTCCGCTCCGTAAAAGCCGTTGCCGAAATAAACGCGGTTCAAATAGAGCTCGAGAATTTTTTCCTTTGAAAGCCGCTGCTCGATTTCCTGCGCGAGAAAAATCTCGAGCACCTTGCGGTCGTAAGTGCGCTCGCGCAGGTTGAACGTGTTACGCGCGAGCTGCTGCGTGAGCGTGCTCGCGCCCTGCTTGATGTGACCCGCGCGGTAATTTTTCAACGCCGCGCGCGCCATGCCATAAAAATCGACGCCGTGATGCTGGAAGAAGCGGTTGTCCTCCGCCGCGATCACAGCCTGCGTCAGCTCATATGGAAATTCGCTGTAAGGAAGCGCGTCGCGATTTTCCAAAAAAATCCTGCCGAGCACATTGTTGTTACGGTCGTAGATCGTGCTCGCCGATTCCATTTCCTCCAGCTTCGTGAAATCGAACTGTGCGACCTTTCCGCCGTATTCCGCCTTGAGCTTGATGTAATACGCGACCGCGGCAAGGAGCGGCACCACCACCAACGCCACGAGCAGTAAAAACCAGACGCGCCGGTAAAACGGCCGGCGACGCGGCGGATAGTAAACCTCGTAGGGATCTGACGACATCAAGCGTGCGGAAGGTAAACGGCAAACCTATTTCGCTCAAATAGCTTTTCGCGTGTTTTCGTGGCAGTTCATGCCTTGTCTCCGGTGAAGAGAGCAAAAAGCGGATTAACGAGGCGGTGTTTCCGTTGGTAGTCCGGTTCTCTGTGGGGACGCTAAAAGTGGCGTTTTTTGCACAGGAGACGTGTTTGGACAGGCGTAGAAGGCGGAAATTGGCGGTTTCTATACAATCCGTCGGTCGAAAGGTCCGATCTTTTGCGCGAAAGGTCGAAACTTTCGCCGGAAAGATTTAATCCTTCGCGTGAAGGCTGGCATCTTTCGGCTGACGGATTCGATTCTTCGGACGAAGACTCGCAGCTTTCGCGGGAAAGTTTCGGTCTTTCAGGTGAAGGATCGGACCTTTCGGCTGAAAGATTGGAACCGTAGCGTGACAGATTGGATATTTCGACTGACGAATCGCACCCAACGAACTGACTTTGCGATTCATCGCGCGGCGGCTATTTTACGTCCGATGTCCAAAACGACCGCCGCGGTGATTTTTAGCGTTTTCGTCGCTGCCGTCGCGTTTTTGTCCGTGGAATTGTTTTGGCATCGCGAGAATGCAGCTACCACCGCCACGAGGATTGGCACACGTCATTTTGCGGATGCTGATGACGATGACGACCGTCCTGCGACGCGGCCGACGACTGCAAATTCAGCACGTGTCGACCAGCTTGAGCAACAGCTCGCGGCGGAACGGCGCGCGCGGCAAAAGGCCGAAGCCGATGCGGATGCGTTGCGCGCGAAGATGGCGCCGCTCGATGGAAATGTGGTGGTCTCGCTCGGTAAACCGGCGGACATGGGACGTCGTGCGGGCGCGATTCTGCCTGCACTACGCGAGTTGCGGGAGCTTTCGAGGCGCGATCCCGCGACGCTTTCCGCGGATGAAAAACGGCATTTGCTCGGTCTCGAGCGCCAGCACGCGGATGTGCTCGGGATGCTGCCGGAGATCGCCGCTTTCCAGGATAATCCCGCGGAGTATGGCAGCTTTTTTCGCGGGATGATCCAGCAAGCCGCCGGGTTGAACGACGCGCAGGCGACGCAGATCGAGTCGTTCATGCGGCAGCGCGCGATGACGATGGAGCAGATGGGGCTGAATGCGGGCAATCAGCCGGGCGATCCGGTGCAGCAGGATGCTTGGGAAAAAAATCGCGATGCGTTTAACGCGCAGACTGCGCACAGCCTGCGCGACATGCTCACGCCGCCGGTTGCGGATCAGGCGGGAATCAATGCGAAGCTGATGGAGCTTTTGGAAAACGACCTCGACAACCCGGAGCTGAGCACGGCGGGCAAGGACTGATCCGTCGCCGTTACGTCACGTCCGGGTCGGATACGAAGCAGCGCGCCCACAGCGCGCGAAAGAGATCGCCGATGCGGGTGCCGAAGTGTTCCTGCTTTTGTTTGCGTTGGCGTTTCGTCGGAACGGGTCGCTCTTTGAGTTCTTCGTTGAGGCGCTCGATGATGCCGCGCAGCAGTTCGTTGTCTTCGCGCAGGGTTGCTTCAGTGTCCGTGTCGCGTCGGGCGGATATCTTGAGCTGCAGATCGACGGTTTCGCGCCGCAGCGTGTCGCGTTCGTCCGTGGCGCCGAGCAATTTTTCTCTAATGTCGGCGATAACGGCCTGCGCGTCGCGAAGCTCGGCTTCAAAGTGATCTCGTGCTTGTTTAACAGCGAGGAAACTCGCGAGCTCGTGGTCCTGCCGCACGTCGTTGCGCAATTGCTCACGCTCCAGCTCGGCCTCGGCGGCGCGATCGCGCAATGCTTTCAGCTCTTCGTTGGCGGTTGAAAAATTCGCGGTGAGTTGTTTGTGCGCGCTGTGGAGTTCGGCGAGCTGATGCTCCACCTGCGCAAGCTTGTCGCGCGTGCGTTGGGCGATTGTTTCAAATTCGCTGCGTTCGTTGCGGCTCGTTTCGAGCAGCGATGAAAGATCGGCGAGCGCGGCGCTTTTTTGCGCGAGATCCATGACTGCTTCGTTGCGCTCGCGGTGCGCGGTATCGAGAAGCTTTTGTTTGTGCCCCAACTCAAGCTCGAGCTGTTGCACGCGCAAATCGAGATGCTCGCGCTCGGTTTCGATTTGCTCGAGCCGCTCCTGTGCATTCAACGCCGCAGTCTGCGCGCTGCGAAGCTGGCCGAGAAACATGTCGTGATCGGCGCGGTGCGCGTCGATTTCATTTTGCAAAACGTCGCGCTCCGTGGTCATTCCGCGCAGTTGCTTCAGCGCTTCGGCGAGTGCGATCTGCCGCTGCTCGGATTCGCGCACCGAGAGCTGGAGGTTCGTCTCGGCGTCGTAAAGCCGCTGCTCGAGATCGTTCGCGCGCGTGATCCATTTCGAGAGCTTTTTGCTGAGCCGTGCCTCGGCTTCGTCGTGCGTGGCCACGGGAATCTGCAGCGATTTTCCGCAATGCGGGCAATCGATGGTTAAACCCGCGCCGTTTTCATCAGCCACGAGTGGCTGGGCGCAACCCGGACAGCTAAAATGGACATCCGCCATGCCAAATCAGAAAGCCATACGCGTGCCGCGCCCTCAAGCTTTTTCACATCGGACAAATCCCTGATGCGCACGCATTGACACGCGACAGTGCGCTGATACCTTCGCCGCTCGATGAAAAAAGTGATCGCCACGACCGAAGCGCCGAAAGCGGTCGGGCCTTACTCGCAGGCCATCGCCGTCGGCAACATGCTTTTTTGCGCGGGCCAAATCCCGCTCTCCCCGGCCACCGGAGCGCTGGTCGATGGCGACGTGAGCGCGCAGACGACGCAGGTGCTCGAGAATCTCGGCGGCGTCTTGCGGGCGAACGGAATGACGTATGCCAACGTGGTAAAGACGACGGTATTTCTGACCGATCTTTCCGATTTCGCGGCGATGAACGATATTTACACGTTGTATTTTCCGGATCAGCCGCCGGCACGCTCGACGATTCAGGTCGCTGCATTGCCAAAAAATGCGCGCGTGGAAATCGAAGCGACAGCAGTTGGCGAACTCGCGCCGAAATCGCCGAAGATATTGACCGCGCCATCGGATATTTCGCCGGCCTCGCCGCTGTAAGAAATGTCCGACGAAATTTTAAAACTATTTCGCCAAACCAACGCGCTGCTCGACGGCCATTTCGTGCTGCGTTCCGGTTTGCACAGCCGGCAGTTTTTTCAATGCGCAATTCTTTTGCAGCACACGAAAATCGCCGAGCGTGTCTGCGGCATGCTCGCGGATAAGCTGCGGGACATTGAATGCGATAGCGTGATTTCTCCCGCGCTCGGCGGAATCATCGTCGGCCAGGAAGTCGGTCGCATGCTCGGCAAGCGGCACATTTTTGCTGAAAAAGACGAGGGCAGGCTGATGTTGCGCCGCGGTTTTACAATCGCAAATGGCGAGCGATTCATCGTGATCGAGGACGTCGTCACGCGCGGCGGTCGCGTGCAGGAAACGATCGACATCGTCCGCGCGAATGGCGGCGAAGTTGCAGCCGTCGGCGTGCTCGTCGACCGCAGCGGTGGTGCCACGCCGGATTTCGATTGCCCGTTCATCAGCCTCGTTAAACTTGACGTCGAAACCTTCGAGGCCGACAAGCTCCCGCCCGATCTCGCGAACACATCAGCGACCAAGCCGGGCAGCAAATAACGCCGTCTTGTTTTTTGCGCATGCGCACGTAGTCTTTTGCTGACGTGCCTTTGCACGCCGTTTCCCCGATGATTTCCAAGCTTCCGCCCTTCGTTCAAAGAATCGCGAATTCGCGATTTTTCATGATTTCCGCTTTGCTGCACTTGCTGCTGGTTTTGCTCTTCGGCGGCTCGGTGCTTTTTAACAAATACATCGAGCCGCCGGATTTCGACGCGGGCGGCTCTGACTTTTTGACCGCCGGTGATGTGAGCGCGCCGCCACAGCAGGAAATGCAGCAAACGTTGCCAACGCCGACGATTCCCACGCCGACTGTTACGGCTCCGCAAACGACGCTCACAGCGTTAACGACTGTCAATCCGGCGGCCACCAGCTTTGTCGCACCGGTCACGCCGACCATTGCGCCGACTCTTTCCAACAACCTCACCGAAAAAATGGCGCAAGCCGCCGCGAACCCCGCCGCTTCGAGCGGCAAAAACGTTTCGCTGCCGGGCACAATGGGCGGGCGCGGCAGCGGTCGGCGTTCTTCCGTGATGGCGGAACACGGCGGAAAAATGACGAGCGAAGCCGCAGTGGTGAATGCATTGCGCTGGCTGCAAAAAGTGCAGAACTCCGACGGCACATGGGCGCAGCGTCATCGCGGCGCAATGACCGGCCTCGCGCTGCTTTGCTATCTCGGCCACGGCGAGACGCCTGCGGAATCGCGCGAGTTCGGTATCGTCGTGAACAACGCGATCACCGCCCTCGTGGCCGAAGGCACGAAGTCGCAAGGGCGGCTCTCCTATTCCGACTTCAACCAAATTCACGCGGTGTATCAGCACGCGATCGCCACGTATGCGCTGTGCGAGGCTTACACGATGACCAAGGACGAAAAAATCGCGCCGGTGATCAAGCAAGCCATCGATATGATTTTGCAAGGACAGAGCCCTGATGGGGGATGGGTCTATAACTTCACGAAAGCGACACCGAGTGACACATCCGTCAGCGGCTGGCAATTTCAGGCTTTGAAAGCGGCGCACCTAACCGGCCTGCAAAACGACGCGATAGCGCCTGCGATGGAAAAAGCGGTGAAAAATTTCGAGCGCGTTTTTAATCCGAAAAACGGAACGTTTGGCTATAAGGAGCCAAACGATCGCGGCAATGGCTCGCTCACGGGCGTAGGCATTTTGTGCAAGCTCTTCTGGCAGGGCAAAGCGGATAAAATGGTGCGCGACGGTTTGAAAAACATCGAAACCCACGATGTGAAATATGGCAATGCAGACGCGAATCTCTACACGTGGTATTACAACACGCAGGCCTGTTTTCAGGCGCAGGGCGGCGCGTGGGATCGCTGGAATCGCGCATTTCAGGACGAGATCGTCACGCACCAATCGCCCGATGGAAGCTGGCCTGCGACGGGTGGAAAAGAAATCGGCGAAATGAACCAGGACAACATCGACTCGCAGGTTTATCGCACGACGCTCTGCGCGCTGATGCTCGAAGTTTACTATCGCTATTTGCCGACCGGCCGCGCCGAGTCGGCAGGTCCGGGCTCACCGAGCGGATTGTAAGTTCGGTTTTTAACCAAACGTTTGTCGCACTTCGCGTAACGACGCGCGACCATTTCCGCGATGGAATACGATTTCGTTTTCAAGATTATGAAAACGTTACTGATACTTGCAGCAGCGAACCTCTGCATCGCGCTGAGCCTCTGCTCATGCTCGACTGCCGGATATGCAACAGGGCGAACGATGGAAAAGACGGGCCATGTCGTCGAACATGGCGGAGAAAAAATCATCGAGCACACGCAATAGAGCGGCGCGCGGAAGCGATGGCAAAATCGGAAAACCAAACCGCACAAAAGTTTTTCTGAAATTTAACGGAGATTTGTGTTGCCGAATTACAGCGCTTCGAGGTAATGCAGACCCATGCCTAAAACCGCAAAATCCTCCCGGAAACCAAACGCAGCTTTCATGAAACCCGTTCAGCCCGACGATACACTCGCCGCGGTTGTCGGTTCGAAGCCGCTGCCGCGCAGCGAACTCACCAAAAAGCTGTGGGATTACATCAAGAAGAACAAGCTGCAGGACGCCAAAAAGAGAACGCAGATCAACGCGGACGACTCGTTGAAGGCGGTATTCAATGGCAAGAAGCAGGTCAGCATGTTCGAGATGACGAAGCTGGTTTCCGGGCACATCAAAGCCTAGCCGCATTCTTCATGCAGCCGGCATTCAGGTTGGCGCTGGCCGTAACGATTGTTGCGGCCAGTAGTTCATTGCGCGTCTTTGCCGCCAGCTCCGACACGCAACAGGAATACGAGCAGGTCCGGAAAATTGCGCTCAAGGATCCAAAAGTTCGCGCAGCTTTTGACCACGCTAACGATAAGTTAAACGAGCGTATTTTAGAGATCGATCCGTCGTTGCGGCCGATTGTCGAGCAAAAGACCAGTGGTCAACCTGCGCAGCGTCAAGTCGCGCAGCATGAAGCGCCTTCTTTGGTGCCGTTTCATAGCCACACACACGTAGTCACGAAAGGCGAGACGCTCACGTCGATTGCGATCAAATACAAAATTAATGTCGCCCGGCTGAAAGCCGCGAACAACCTGAGCGGCAATGAAAAGCTGCGCGTCGGACAGCGGCTCACGATTCCTTCGCCGCAAAAAACGACAGCCAGCAGCTCGCACGAAGGCGAGAGCTGGTGGACGAAGGTCAAGAACAGTTTCTAACTTCCCCCAGCCGTTATGTCGGGGCCGCTGCGAAAACTCTCCGAGCGTGAAGAAGCCCGGCAGATGATTTCGATCCACGGCGGCATCTCCGGCTTTGCGGCATGTCTCGACCTGATAAGCCAGCAGCTCACCGTGATCCAATCGCGATCGCAGTTGCTGCTCACGCTTTCCACGCTCACGCTCACGATTACCGGTTTTTCCGGCCCGCAGATTGCGCGCACGAACCTCTTTGCGCGCTCGTGCATTGTGCTCGGCATTTCATTTGTCCTGCTCTCGACCGTGCTCATTTTGCTCAGCAGCTTGCACGTGAAATGGGTCACGCAATTTGCCGGCGAAAACGAAGAAACGACACTTACCGAAATCATCTGCTATCGCAATCGCAAGACCGCTTTTTACTTTTGGGAGCTTTTCCTGATCGTGATCGGTCTTAGCAGCTATGTGATCAGTCTCGTGACCTATCTTCTAGTCACCCGGTTGTAAGTGCCAGGGACAGGACTCGAACCTGCACTCCTTGCGGAACCAGATCCTAAGTCTGGCGCGTCTGCCAATTTCGCCACCCTGGCATCGTTTGTAATAAGCTACTTACAACAACAGTGCAAAAAAGAGCTTTACTCTGTGCTAGAGCAAAAGTGTGAAACGCATTGAAATGCCGTGCAACGGCACCCCAGCGCCCGCCGATGAGGCGGTTTCCACTAGCACAACTCATCAACAAAAACATCGTGCGCAGTTTATCCCAGTTCGCGACTCACGCAATCGTAGAGTGTCCGGCTTATACACTCGCAATCAGCGTTATTACGGTCAGTTATGGGTTGAAGTCGGAACAAATGGAAAAAAAACCGCGAGAAAATTTCCGCTCTTTACGCAAGACAATGTTCCTGTGCGCACACTTCAAGAAGCAAAAGAGGCGTTTGAAATCAAACGGCACGAGCGACGCGAAAGTGTGCTGCCAACGGCGGGGCGAAAACCATTGTTTAACGACTATTGCGAAACATATTTCGCGAAGGCGAAGGTGCAACTGAAGCGACCCGGCACATTGGAAAATGAGCGGCAGTCGATCTCCCGCTGGCGCGAATATCTAGGCCACGCGCGAATCGATCGGATTAATACTCCGATGATTTCTGCATTCATTGATAAGCGGCTTGCTGGCGGCAAATTTTGCAAACGCGATCTAAAGCCTGTCAGCGAACGCACAGTAAATCTTGACTTACTTATGCTGCGCAACGTTTTAAAAGCCGCAATGGATGATGGTCATTTGCGCGAATTACCCAAAATGAAAGCGCTTGCGGAAGCACCGGCGCAAAAGCGCGCGTTGATTACACCCGCTGAGTTTGAGCGTTTGCTGAATAGCGCGCGAGAAGCCTGCTCAAAAAACGGGGAGCAACTCGCGGATTATCTGCAGTTCCTCGCCTTTAGCGGCGCGCGAGAACAAGAGGCGCTGCGCATTAAATGGGAAGACGTGGATTTAGAAAACAACCGAGTTACCATAGGCGCGGACGGTCTGGCAAAAAACTGGGAAAGCAGAACTGTGGAATTTAACTCGCAACTCCGCACGCTGCTGGAAGAAATGAATAACCGGCGAGCCCCTGATTGTAGCTGGCTATTTCCTTCTCCGCAGCGCGGGGAGCGGAATCAGCACGCAAAGAGTTTTCGAGAAAGCTTAAAGATTGCGCGAACCGCTGCGAAACTGCCGTGGTTGGGATTTCACGATTTGCGTCATTACTTTTGTTCAGTATGCGTAATGGCGGGAATTGACTTTATGACGATAGCAGCGTGGCTTGGACATAAAGACGGCGGGATCTTAGTTGGTAAAGTTTACGGGCATCTTTTAGACGAGCATCGGAGAGCAGCGGCGGAGCGTGTATCATTTGGCATATCGATTCTCCGAACCGGCACAAGCTAGTTGTCTTGCAAAATGCCGCGATATCGGTGGGGTATGGCACAATTTGATTTGCGATCAAATACGTAGCATTAGCAATGGGTGAGACGGGATCGAAAGCGATTGGAAAAAATGTGCAGAATTGTGCTTGACGACTCTAAACGCACTTTCTGAGACACTGGTGATGCACCTTTTAAGTTTTAAGGAATTAGCCGACCAACTCGGTCTTTCGTCTCGTGTTGTTCAGAATCTTTGGAGGCAACGAAAAATCCCCGGTTACCGCATAAATCACAAAATTGTTCGTTTTGATCTTGCCGCTGTAATCGAAGCGCTAAAGCGAATGGAGGAAATCTAATGGATGTAGCGACGAGCAATCACGCGGATAGAATGGATTTTCCTATCTCAGTAAGCCGTTTTATGGAGCTAACAGGACTGTCACCAACAACGGTGTGGCGTTTGCGGCAAAAGGGATGGCTCCGCACAATCAACATTTCCGGTCGTCAGTATGTAATGAGGTCTGAGATGGATTGCTTCGCAAATCGAGCGAAAGCGGGGGATTTCGCCCAAGAAATAGCACGTCCTAAATCGCGCCGGAATTGTCCTGCGAATCGAGCAAACCGATAAGGCGCATCGCATGGATTCTGTGCTGAATTTATTCGTCTATCCCCATCCGTATCCGGGAGAAAGAAGATCACTGGCGTTTACGCATCGAAAGGTCCTATCGCGACTATCCGGAAGCTTTTCACCTTTATCGAATCGCATGGAAGGTGTTCGGCGGAACCACATTTACGACGCACACGACAAAAAAGGAGCGAGAGGGAGTATTCACTGCTGCGCTTCACGTCGTTCATCGCGAATATTCAATTCGGAGAAACGAATGGTTCATCCGTCACGAGCTTGGCACTGATGCAACACTTTCTCCTCACGTCCACTTTTTAGTCGCGGGCTTACCGCGCGCGATTGAAATCACTCAGTATTGCATGCGCTTGAGCGCCGCTTTGCGCAAGTTTGGCGTTGGCATAACTGAGATTAAACCCTATGACCGCGCGCTAGATGGCGCGGGCTATCTCACAAAGCGTCCTCGCTTTGATGAGAACCTTGCAAGTGAATGCGACCTTACGTTCTCACATCATACGCGCGCATTTCTGTGGATGCGTGAATCATGCGGGAAAGAGGCATCTAGCACACCGACCTTAGAGCCTGAGGGGTAGTGAAATTGCAGCACAAGGAGCGAGTTTCAATTCGCGCCTGTGTCAGCACTCTTGTAGGGATAGCTATGCCCAAATCGGAATTAACGCGGACGCATAGGTATGCATCGGGACGGATATTAAAACGGAATTTATAGGTCGCAAAAGCGTTTGCTTGTTGCTGTCTCCGTGATAGTTATGGTGTGTCAGTGCAGCCATCTAGCCTATCACTAGAGCCCTTACAGCTCCTCAACCTGTGAAACTATGCTAAACTCGCGGGGGGATACCGAGGTTTGACGGCCTTGGAATGCCAACGAAGTAACCACAAAAACAGGCAGAAAAATGTATGGCACTAGCACAAATACTAGCACAACACACTTCGGAAAACTGTTGTTCCTGCGTGATGCGTGCATACACGCGCCAGACTTACACTTGTTGGTGATGCTTATGCGGCTTCCTCCTGTCTGTGCCCAATTTGTGAACCAGTCAGCGGGTTCACCGAAAGTTTAATTTGGCTTATTATGCGTAGAGATGTTCTGCCGAATTTCCGGCAGGTTCTCGGCGACAATACCGCACTTGCTCGCAATGAGATTGACTCGTTCCGTCCGGCACAGAATGGACAAACAGCAGTTACTTCGGTATCTGTAAGTGCCCCAAATGAATGACGTGACGATGATACTCGATGCCATCGGGCAGGATGAAGATGCCATCGAAAAACTGCTGCCGCTGGTTTATGCGGAGCTGCGCACGATCGCTGCCGCGAAGATGGCGCGCGAATCGGCCGGGCACACGCTGCAGCCGACCGCGCTGGTTCACGAGGCGTGGCTGAGGCTCGTTGGCGACGAGGAAAGGAGCTGGAAAAATCGCGCGTATTTTTTCGCAGCGGCAGCGGAAGCGATGCGGCGGATTCTCGTCGACCACGCGCGCAAAAAAGCGCGGCTGAAACATGGTGCGGGACGCGAGCGGCTCAACATCGCGGATATCGATGTGATCGACGTGAAGCCCGATGAAAGGATTCTTTTGATCGATGAGGCGCTGAAAGAGCTCGAAATCCAGCACCCGGAGCAAGCGCGTGTGGTGGTGATGAAATACTTTGGTGCAATGAAGAACAGGGAAGTGGCGGACCTGCTCGGCATTTGCGAGCGAACGGTGGATCGCCACTGGCTCTATGCGAGGACCTGGCTCTTCGAAAAAATCCGCGAGAAGGAGAGCGCGTAGCAGCAGATGGCCACGACGATCGACCGCGCAACTTTCAACGAGCGAGTAGCGGAGATTCTCTATTCCGCGCTCGGACTGAAAACCGACGAGGAGCGCGAGAGCTTCCTCGACACGGCCTGCGCCGGTGACGCGCGTCTACACGAAGCTGTCAGCAAAATGCTGCGGGAGCAAACGGATGTGGAACGATT
This sequence comes from Spartobacteria bacterium, assembly GCA_021324395.1. Classification (GTDB taxonomy): domain Bacteria; phylum Verrucomicrobiota; class Verrucomicrobiia; order Chthoniobacterales; family Chthoniobacteraceae; genus JAJPJG01. Next base: position 230,084 of record JAJPJG010000032.1, read on the forward strand.
TTTCGAGCGCGATATCACACTGCTTCGCGCAGAAAAGCTTTCACGCACGATCATCGAGCGCGAGACAGAGCACGGTAATACGACGATTTTTTTCGAGGAGGAAATCGGAAAAAAGATTGGTGCTTATACATTGCGGCGAAAGCTCGGGGAAGGGGGCTGCGGGAGCGTTTACCTGGCAGAGCAGGAGTTTCCGGTGCGCCGCGAAGTTGCTTTTAAAATCATCAAGCTCGGAATGGACACGAAGCGGGTCATCGCGCGCTTCGAGGCCGAGCGGCAGGCGCTAGCGATGATGGAGCACCCGAACATCGCCCACGTGCTCGACGCGGGTGCGACGGAAACCGGGCGCCCGTTTTTCGTGATGGAACTGGTGCGCGGGGTAAGGATCACCGATTATTGCAACCAGCATCAACTCGGCATCCGGGAGAGGCTCGATCTGTTCAGCCAGGTCTGCCATGCGATCCAGCACGCGCACCA
>JAJPJG010000007.1 GCA_021324395.1 Spartobacteria bacterium
AATCGTCCCGGCGGTCAGCATCGCGCGAATCCGCTCCACGACAGTGTCGATCGACACGCCCGAACGCTGTGCGATTTCGAGAAACGGCTCGCGGACGAAGCCGCCGATTTTGTCCTCGGAAATCGCGAGAATCTGCGCGTTGATTGGATCGTTGTGCTCTACGGGCGTCATGAGAAAAGTCGCGCACCGTAGCACGCATGCACTACAAAGGAAACTCCGCTTTGATCCACGCTAGCGCTTCGTCGCGCGACGTGAGTGTGCCTTCGAGCTGGCGTGTTTGCACCGCTTCCAAAATTTCGCCGATTTTCGGCCCGGGTTTCCAGCCGAGCGCGACCACATCGTGACCGGTAACGAGCGGCGGCGGAATGAGCGGCTCATTCGCGAACTCTTCGCGCTTGTTCAAAAGAAACGTGTAGTTGCCGATATCGCCGTGGCTGCTTTCGCAATCGACTTTGTGCAGCATCAGCTCGTCGTCAAAATGCGGCCTCGACATGAAGCGCTTCAGTTTCGCAACGCGCATCTTTTGCACGTCTTTAAACACCATGTGCTGATCGACCGCTTCGGCGGTTGCATCGATTTCGTCGCGTGAAAAGCGCAGACGCTCCATGACTGCGCGCGTCATTTCCGCGCCAACTTTGTCGTGGCCGCTAAAACGAATCCGCTGGTCGCGCTCGTCCCACGAATACGTCGGCGGTTTGCCAATGTCGTGAAACAAAATCGAAAAAACGAGCGACTCCGAAACACGCGTCGGCAGAAGCTCGAGCATGCGGCGCGTGTGGACAAACACGTCGCCTTCCGGATGAAACTGCGGCGGCTGCTCGCAGCCTTTTAACGCTTCGATTTCGGGCAAAATCTCGCGCATCAGACCGCTGGCATCGAGCAGATCAAAGCCGCGCACGCGCGATGGCGAAACGAAAATGCGCACGAGTTCATCGCGGATTCGCTCTGCGCTGACAACGTTGATTTCACGCGCGTTTTCGCGCAGCGCCGACCATGTCTGCGGCTCGATTTCAAAGCCGAGCGTCGCGGCAAACCGCACCGCGCGCAGCATGCGCAAACGATCTTCGCGAAAACGATCCGCGGGATTTCCGATTGCCCGCAAAAGCTTTGCCTGTAAGTCCGCGCGGCCATTTACAAAATCAATCACCTCATTTTTTAGCGGATCGAAAAACATTCCGTTGACCGTGAAATCACGCCGCTCCGCGTCCTGCTGCGGCGTGGAAAAAATCACACCGGTCGGATGTCGTCCGTCGATGTAAGCTTCGTCGGAACGAAACGTCGCGACCTGAAACTCGGCATTTTCTTCGATGACGCAGATCACGCCAAATTGCGCGCCGACTGCGACTGTGCGCGCGAAAAGCCTCTGCACTTCGCCGGGCCGCGCACTCGTCGCAATGTCGTAATCGACCGGCTCGGCACCGCGCAGCATATCGCGCACGCAGCCACCCGCGTAATAAGCGATGTGACCTGCTTCCTGCATACGCGCCACGATGCGGCGTGCGGTTAGTTCATCGGGCATTGCTTACGATGAACGAAGCGGCGCGGAACGCCAATCTTCGGCGCGCGTTATTTCGTCGCAGCAGGAGTGGCCGATGGCGCAGGCGCGCCTTGCTGCTGAATCTTGTATTTGTCGACGATCTCCTGTGCGTCTTTGTCGCCGGAATGAGCGAGACTCAGCAGATCGGTCACGAGCGTTTCGAGCTTTCCTTGCACGGCGCGCGATTGCGCGATGAGTTGCTCGTGTTGCGGCGTGCTTTGATTGAACGCAGCTTCGAGCTGCTCGCGGTTTTGCTGAATGGCTGTGCGCTGTTGTGAAACATTCGACAATTGCCAGACGAGGATGATGCCGAAGCTGAGTGCGAGAAGCACGAGGGGCAAAAATGCGTCGGCGCCGACTGTGGGTTGTGATTCGTTGTTCATTTATTTAGCGGGGGGAAGTTGCGGGACTTGCTGCCGGGGATGCCGATGCCTGGACGTTGTAGCCATTCTTCGTGAGGACGTCTTTGATCTTCGAGTTTTTCAGCGAAGCGACGGCCATGTCCTGCAAAATCGCGCCGCCAACACGGTCACTGACCGCGCCTTTTTGCACTTCGGCCTGGCGCTTTTGCAGTTCGATCTGGATTTCGCTTTGCCGCTTTTGGAAATCGAGCTGAACAGACTGGGTGGATTGTCCGATTGCCACGAGCGCGACGCTTAGAATCAAGCAAATCGCGCCGAGGGCGACGGCGATGTAAAATTGGGTGGGTTTCATCAAACGGATTTTTTGAGAATGTTTTACTCCCGTCAAGTATCGAATCGACGGAATTTTTTGCGCTTATACAGCGGGAGCGGCGCAGGAGTCGCGCTCGACGAGCCGGACGGGCATCACGATGTTTTTCGATTCGATAATTCCCTCATCGCGCAGCGAAGCACGATGCTCGACTTCCTTCGCGGCGGCTGCGCCCATTTCCTCGGCCGGCAAATGGACGGTCGTCAGCGCGGGATGCAAATTTTCGGAATACGCATCGTCACCGCAGCCGAGCACGCTCAATTCCTCCGGCAGCTTCATTCCTTTTTCATGCGCACGCGCGATCACGCCTGCGGCCGCTGCGTCGTTGAAACAAACGACTGCGGTTGGACGCGGCTGTCTCGTTAACAGCGCCTCCGCGGATTTGAAGCCATTTTGAAAAGTCAAATCACCGTAAACAATGTGTTGCGCCTCGATCGCGACGCCTGCATGATCGAACGCGACGCGCACGCCGCGATTCATCTCGATGATCGATTGCTCTGTCGCGCCGAAGGTGCCGGACAAAATGGCGATGCGCTGGTGGCCGAGCTTGAACAAATACTCCATCGCGAGCCGCGAGGCTTCGGCGAAATCCGGCACGATACTCGTCACGCCGGCCATTGTCAGTTCGTAGCCGACGCACACAGCCGGATAGCCGCGACGCAAAATCGACTGCAAAAGCGACATGTTCGGCTTGCCGACGCAAATGAATTTCGACGCCGTGCCCCAGCTCACCGGATGCGGCACAGGATCGATCGAATAATTCGCCGACGGCTTATATTGCGCGAGCGTTACTGGCTGCGATGGATTTTCGGACGTGTCCATCAGGCCTTTTACAAAGCGCGCTAAAAACGGATTCGTCACTCCATTTGCAAAATCACTCGAAATCAAAATCGTCGTCTCGCCGCGCTCGGGATACATGCGCACCACCGCGCGCAAATCATTCGGCACATAGGCCAGATCACGGCATGCTTTGAAAACGCGGTCGCGCGTTTTTTCGCTCACGCGGATGCCGTAATCGCGGTCGTTCAGCAGCGACGAAATCGCACCCTGCGAAACACCCGCAGCCTTCGCAATGTCGGCCATCGTGATCGATTTATGATGCTCGTGCCGCTTGATCGTTTCCTCTGCGCCGGAAGGATTGCCGGTCGTGCCGCCGGCATTCGTATGGTTCATCGCAGCGATAACTAACGGTTGACTCGAAATGCGCAAGCCGAAAACGGCAGCGCGGCGCAGTTGTCAATTCCGCGTCTCTTGGCCAGTTTACCCGCGCATGAAAACTCCACTTCTCGGCGCGCACATCTCCATTTCCGGCGGATGCGACAAAGCCATCGACCGCGCGCTCTCCATCGGCTGCAAGGCGATGCAGATTTTTGTGAAAAACAACATGCAGTGGTTTGCGAATCCACTCGCGGAAAAAGAGGCGCGCGCATTTTGCGACCATCCGCACCGTGGCGATCTCGCGAGCGTGTTTGGCCACAGCGGTTATCTCATCAATCTCGCAGCGACGAATCCCGATTTTCACGCGAAGTCCATCCGCGCGATGCGCGAGGAACTCGTCCGCGCCGATCAGCTCGGCCTGCCGTTTCTCGTGCTGCACCCCGGCGCGCACATGGGCGCGGGCGTTGAAGCCGGGCTGAAAAAAGTCGTCGCGAGCATCGACGAGATTTTCGAAGCATTGCCGAAAAACAAAACGCGCATCGCACTCGAGATCACCGCCGGGCAGGGTTCGTGTCTCGGCTGCACTTTCGAGCAACTCGCGTTCATCATCGCAAATGTCCGCGAGCCGGAGCGGCTCTGCGTCTGCCTCGACACCGCGCATCTTTTCGCTGCCGGCTATGACATTTCCACCGCCGACGGCGCAAAAAAAACATTCGCGCAATTCGACAAAGTCATCGGTCGCGATCGTCTCGTCGCGCTGCATTTGAACGATTCGAAAACTGCGCTCGGCTCGCACGTCGATCGCCACGAGCACATCGGCAAAGGCAAAATCGGACTCGCGCCGTTCCGCTTCATCATGACCCAGATGCGCTTCGCAAAAATCCCGAAGGTGCTCGAAACGCCGAAAGGCAAAGAGATGCGCGAAGACGTGGAAAACATGGCGACGCTGCTCGCGCTGTAATTTACCTCCTGCAAACTACAGCGGCTCGATCGTGTTCAGCCCGGTCGTGATCGTCCACGCATCATCGAGCGCCATCCGCTTCAGCTCGTGGCCGAGTCCCCATGAATCGGAATACATAATCTCACGCGTTTTCGCGTTGTAGCCGATGATCAACCGCATATGCCCACCGAGCGCCTGCGGCGCTTTTTCCTCGTGCACGATGCCGAGCATCACCGACCAGAGCAGCGGAATTCCGTCGTCAATGTGCGTCTGCACTTCTCGCAAAAAGCGATCCGGTTCCGATTTGTTGCGCGTGCGCGCTTCGCGCAAAACGTCCGGGTTCATCTGCGCGTAGATCGCTGAAACGTTCAGCATGTGACTCGACGTGTCGATCTCCTGCTCGTGCTGGCGTTTCGCAATATGGTTGTAGTCCTTGATCAAATCGAGGAAATGCTTCACGTCGAAATTTTCAATCGTGCGGATTTTTACGCGCAGCCGGTTGCTGAGCTTCTTCAGCGCGTCAAACATCGCCTCGTTGCTCGTTCCCGCGGCAGCCGACGTGTTCGCGATTTGCGCCAGCTCATGCTCGTCCGCGCGTGTGCCGTAGTAACGCATCACGCGCTCCGCGCTCGCCACGACGCAGTAACCTTTCTCGCCCTGGTCCACCATCGGCACGTCCGTGAGCAGCACGTCGCCGGACGGATCACGCTTCACGTGCGACTGGCCGGTAAACTTCTGCGACTTCGCCGCGAATGCCGATGACAACAGGCCTTGCGGCTTTTCCACCGGTGTGATTTCAAGCCGCATGAACTCCGCGCGATATGGGATATTCCGCGTCTTCACCTCGCGCGTGAACGAATATTCCAGCACAAAATTCGACGTGCCGTTTTGCCACGAAAGCCCTTCCGCCTTCACCGCGCTCGCCGCATCTTTGCCGCGCGCCGTGAACTGCGCATGCGTGAACGCCGTCAGCTTCTCCACCGTCGCGCGCAGCAACGCGTCGAATTTCTCTTTCGGCATTTCGCCCGCGTCGCCGCGATTGTATAGCGAAACGGTGAGCTGCTTGAGCTTGTCCGCATCGAACCGCGCGGTCGTCTGGTAAACCCGATTTCCAAAAAGCGTCAGCCCCGGTGCCATCGTCTCCGCTGCATCCTGCGCTGCCGAGACCCAGCGAAAACCCAGCTCGCGATTCTGTTGCACGAAATCCGCGCGCGACGTCTGCCACAGATCATCGCGCCCGATCAGCGCATCCAATTCCGCTGCCTCAACGCGCAGCGATGCGAGTGTGATTAAAAGTGCGACGATTCGAAAAAGAGCCATAGCCACAAATGAACACAGATGAAACATACATCAAGAAATCCGGCATCTTGGCGCCACAAACACCAATGTAGTAGCTGCCTATGGCTGGCTGATTTTTAGCCGGATGAAGCGCTTCGGTGCTTGTTCCCGCGGCATCGTATCGCGGAACAAAATTGTCTCCGAGCCGTCGCCATTTGCCGTAGGCGAACCGACCTGCGTCGCCGCACTCCAAGTGACGAAATCGGATGTGGCTTCAGCCGAATAAGTGACGTTCACGCGTCCAATCGGCCTGCGCACTTGCAGTGTCAAGTAAGTATAAGTGCCGTCCGACCACGTGCCGGCGATCGGCATGCCGGCTTTGCCCGTTGACCAAGTGACTGCATCGGCTTTGGCCGGATTAAGCCCGAGCGCCCATTCGGTGAGATTGTTAATGCCGTCGCGATCGGGGTCAGCTGTCGCGCCGATGACCGCGCTGTCGCTCATGCCCGCATAAGCCGAGCCGATCCAGTCGTCATAGATGTTCGGATTTGCGGAGACGTTGACGGTAAGTTCGGCGAAGCTTTCTGCACTGGCGTTGCTCCCGCTCAGGCGCATCACGTAGCTGCCGGCGCGGCTAAAGGTGACGCCGGTCGCCGCACTGGTGCCGCTGGTGAATGTCGCGCTGCCAGGGCCGCTGGTTTTGCTCCACAGATTTCCCAGCACTGCGCCGGACTCACTGGTGACGCTGCCATTCAACGAAACCGCTGTGCCGCTCGTCGCAGCCGGCGCGGAGCCGGATGAGATCGTCGGCGCGATGGTTGAGATCGCAAACGCGGCAATTTCCGAAGCCGATAACGCGCGCTTGTAGATTTGGAAATCATCGAGCGAACCGGCAAGGTAAGGGTCGCTATATTGTGAGCGACCGAGGTAGTTCAAAGCTGTATTGCCGAGGTTTGAAGGTTTAAGAGTCATGCTGCTATTGCGGCCGGCTTCGACGCCATTGATGTAAAGTATGCCGGTGGAACCTGACAAGGTTACCGCAATGTGTGTCCATGTGCCCGGGCTAAGCGCCGCATTCGCATTAATCTGCTGCTCGCCTGCACCGCCGCTGGTAGTAATCGCAAATCGCGGGACACTCGTCGCGCCATTTTGAGGAGTAAGAAACATATAGGCTGTCGTGCCCGTGCCGAAATCGAAAATGCGCGACCAGTTGCTGACACTGCCTGGCTTTACCCATGTCGAGATTGTAAAATCGCTTAGGCTGGAAACAATGCCAGTAGGCAACGTCACGTATTGTGTGGTGCCGCTAAGACTAAGTGAGTTATTGAATAGTCCGGTAGTCCATGTAGGAGTATTTACCAGCGTCGCGTTTTTGCCATTGCCCGATGAGTCCGACGCTGTCGTGCCGCTGGTTTCATTGAGCTTCAACCATACCGCAAGATTCGAGTCCGGCGCTGGTTTTACGCCAATGGTAATCTGCGCCGTCGCATTGCCTCCGCCGCTGGTGTCGGTGATTTGCAGCATATAAGTGCCCGGCTGCGAAAACTGCACCGTCGTATCCGTGTTGTTCGGCTGTGAAAAGCTGGCTGTTCCCGGCCCGCTGACTTTCGTCCATTGCACACCTGTTTGCAGCGCACCGCTTACGGATGCAACTAGGTGAAGACCATCCGATACACCTATGACTGCAACCGCGCTACTGGATGGGTTGACGATCGTTGCCGTCGGGAAGCCGATATAGGTCTGAAGCTCAAGCAGAGTCATCGCGCGCGAGTAGATGCGCAGGTCATCGATGCTTCCGGAGAAATGCTCCCCAGCTGTAGCAGTCGCGGACGAAGTGCCGATAAAAAGATCGTCGGTAGTAGTTGGGATGACTCCACTCGCCGCAACCTCACCTACCTTGATCCCATTTACATACACGCGCATCCATGTCCCATCATAAGTCGCGACAACTAAAGACCAGACGCCGGTCTGCGGAAGCGGTGCTGTAACTGCCCTTGTCGGACTCGCTATCTCGAATTTGAGCAAGCCATTCTCTGCGAGGAGTCGATACTGACTGTTAGCCGCGCCCTTTTCGACAATGACGCGGTTGCCATTCCAATCAGCAGGATTGATCCACGCCCAGATAGTCATCGCGTTGGTCGGATTCAAGGAACCGCTGTTCGTAACGCGTCCATAGCCAGTCGCGCCGTTGAGATTGAGCGCATTTCCATTCTGTCCTGCGACAAAGATCGCGCCGTCATACAAAGCAACCGCATTTCCACCGCTGCTGTCTGCGGAGCTAGTGCCTGAGCTCTCATCGAATTTGTAGTAGCTATCCGGCGGCGCATTCGAGGTAACTGCGTCGGGTCCGGTTTGGTAATTGCCAAGAACCTGCTGGTCGTTAAGCGCATAGTTATAGACGCGTAACTCATCATAAGTGATGTCCGCATTCGAGTCAGCCGACCAATTGGATCTTCCAAGCCACACATTCAAATCCGGTATCGAATCCGGCCCGAGTAATGTAGTCAGCGTGCTGATAACTATGCCGTTTTTATAAAGCTTCCACCCACCCACTGAGCTGTCATAGGTCACAACTAGGTGCATCTTCGTTCCAATGCTCGTGGCATTTGCAATGTCCTGAGTAGCTCCGCCGGTAAGTCCATTCCCCCCGCGCTCAAAGCGAATTGTCGGGTTCGTGCCGACATTTGCAGAAACGATCAGATAGTCTGTTCCGTTAAAACTGCCGCCGACAGTCGTGATTTCGCCGGAGTCATTACTGCCGAAATCAAGGATGCGCGAATAGTTTTGACTACTATTTACCGTAACCCATAGCTCATAAGTCACGCTAGCATAGCCGGGAGTTTGATCCAGCGCACCGGATGCCAACCCATTCGGAAAATCAATGTAGGCCGCAGTAGTTGAAGCGCCGCCTGTCAGCCGCAAACCGCCGGCACCATCGAAGCTGGCACCCGTCCCGCGAATTATCCCATTTGCTGCTCCAATGGTATCGCTGATTTGAGTCCCATCCACCGCAGCGCCAGCGATGCTATTAAAAGTGTAGCGATGCACAGGCCCGACACTCAGCGTCTGCTGCGCGAGCGCGACGAGCGGAGCTAAGAATAGCAACAAGCAAGGACAAACCGCTTTCATAGGTCCGGATCCACAAACTGCCACTGCTGGTTGAGATTTCCGAGATATTGCCAGGACTGAACGTCGGCGCCGGGGCTGGTGCTAACGCCGCTGACATCAAGGCATTGGTTCGCCGCATGAGATGGCGTAAGACGCACCCATCCGTTGCCAGTGCTGGTAAAGCTCCACTTCTGTTCCGCCGCGCCCGTCCACGGCATGAGGATCGCTTTCGCGCCATTTGCAGCGGAGCCGCCGGAGATCGTTAGCGCGAGTGTAGTCTGGCCTTGAGGGTAGATGCGGAACAGGCCGCTGCCGAGGCTTTGCAAAGTCCAGCGCTGCCACGCGCCGCCGTCCCATGACTCCTGCTCAATCTGAGCAGTAGCATAGCTCGCATGATTACGCACACCTAGTCCCATCACCTGTGCGTGCCGTGGCGAGATGCGATAGTTGCCTTCGGTTATTCCTATGAGGACTGGCTCCCATTTCTCTTCGGTGCCCGGGGAAAAATTCGTATAAGTAATGATATCGCCGCTGTTCGCCGTGTCGGCAGTTAGCACTTGGGTAGTATTGCGATGGCGCAGCTTGATGTAGCCATCTGATTGCACGAGCACGTCCCATCGCTGGTTATCCCCGCCATTGCGGGTCCATTGAACAATGTTCGTATAGTTGCTTCCGCCGTTATTATAAACATCAAGCCACATGCTTGTGCCGTAATGGTTAAAGCTATAGCTTCCGTCACTATTAAGCGATGCCACCCATTGTTGCGCAGCGCTGCCATTAAATGTCCACAGCTGCGGTTGTGCGCCGGCCGTGGAGTCGTTATTAGGCACATCAAGATACTTATTGAACGAGACGTTGCGGAAACAGTAAATGCCGCCATTTACGAGCAGCCGGTGCGCGCCGGTGTAGGTTGCCGGAAAGTTTACCTTCACATACATATACTTGTCGCCGCTCACTCCGCCCCGTCCCGCTGTAGTCAGACCAATCCCGCTTGCGGAGTCAGTAAACGTCTGCCCTTGGGCAAGCGGCGCATTGGAAGTATCGCCCGAAGGGTCATTCATATCCACCACGTGTGAGTCGCTGATTACTCCTGATGATACTCCAACGACATAAGCGCCGGTGTTATAATTGCTCTGCGCAATCGTCGATCCGCGATACATCACCCATAGATCGAGATCGCTGTCGCGCGAGATCTTTAGCGCCATGGGACTCGTAGTTAAAACGGAACCGCTATCAAACTGCCTGATGCGATAAACCCCGCTATGACTCACCGAGAGCACTGAGCTATCCGGCAGCCAACTGCAAAAGCTTTTGTAGTAGGCATTGTAGTCATTGCTCGAACCGGAGCCCCAAGCATTTCCCATCGGGTCGGAGTTATCGCCGTATTCGACGTGCGCGCGGGCGCTCGAAAGCGGATTACCATCCGTGCTTGTCCAGCTATTCGCGTGCGGCAGGCCGAAAGTGTGCCCGCCTTCATGATCGAAGAGTTGAATTTGAAAATAACCATTAGCCCAGATGTTGCCCGCGCCTGTCGTGTCCCCCCACCCTGCTGCGCCAAATTGAGTATAGCCGTAATGACAGACGCAGAAAGTCGAGTAGTTAGCCATCGAATAACCTGCAGCGGTAGCAGCAGTTTTTGCATCGTTGGTCCAGCGTCCCCACTGGTAAGAATCCGCGCCGGAGCCATCCTTCGTGTAGTAAGCAGTATTATTCGGCAGTGTTAATACCGGAGTAACGTCCGCGCGGGAAATCCAGCTCTTGCCGTATGAAGTGCGCGTAACCCGTGCATTCCAGTTATCGCCGTCATTATAGGTCATGTTTTGAAAATAGGCGGTTCCGCTGGAAGTCGGAAAACCTTGTCCTAGAGCAGCCGCATCCGATGGCTGCACACGCATGAAGATGACCCCTTTTCCGCCTATAGTCTGGCTGGTCGGAGGTTTGCCTGGAAAGCCCATCGTGCCAGGTATGCCGCTATCGGAAAGACCAATTGGCGCTGATGTTGTGCCTTCCACCGACGTCTGCTGCTCATCAAAGGTCTGGATACAATATGGACAGCACATTAAGTAAGCGTGTGTGCCGAGTAATGCGATACTTTTTTGATCCGGTGAATCTCCGGGCGCAATTACCTGTTTATTATTAGTTACAACGCAATCTGAGGTGATGTCGGAATAAGACTCACCTTTTTCCAATACCTTTACGGGACTGGCGGACACAGCCAGTTGGTCATCTATCGCGACTCCATGAATTGAGACATTGCTATACCCGGTGCGAATCTTTCTTGCGCCGTAGCGATGGGCGTAAAATTGCCGGTCACCAATCATGGCGATGTCATTAGTAGAAACCTGCTTTGCCCCGCCCGGCGGAGCTATACCGAAGACAAGGCCTACATTGCCGATGCCGGAAATACGTTCTTCAAGCAAATTTTCGAGCGACGTCGGTAACTGACGCCGCACTGCGATTGGCGCTGTATTTGCCAAAGCTTCATGCGGGTCTTCTTTGATAAGACCGAGCATCGCCGCGCGTCGAGTGGTAGCTAAGTCTATCCCGCGCGCCAGCATTGCCTCTCGCGCATCGGGTGATATAGCAAGATATTCGTCGCTCCATCTTGCAAAGTCATCCAACTCAGGCCGGCCGCTCCGTCCCCACTTGCTCGCAAATACTTCGCGATCCGGGACGCGTTTCGCTTCTTGATTTGATGCATAGATTGCCCCGGTGGATGCGTTCGGTTCGTGCCGTGGCGCCATACCTCCAGCCGTTGCAGTGACGATTGAAGCGCCGGACGGTGTAAGTAACGGGACGGAAGCTATGCCGCCAGAGCTCGTCGAACGAGCAGGCGCAGGGCTGGAGGCTCTTTTCGCTGTTGATTCGGAAACACCGCGCTGACGCCAAAACCAAAAACTCGTCGCTGCAAGAATAGCAACGAACAGGAGGAAAACAATTGGGGGACGGAGTTTCTGCACCGGGAGCGCTTGCTAATACAACACAAACTAGGTTTTTACAAAAACAAACGCCGGATAACGATGGATGTATTTTTGGAAGACAACTTCGGGTGGATATTTGTGTAGCTTTTTATTTCTGAAGGTTGAGCAGCGGAGCGAAATTCGTCAAATCACTATCCGAGCTTATAAGCTGAAAACAGCGTAAAAAGATGGCTTTCAGCACCTCGGCTGCATTTTGGACAGCTCAGGTCGCGCCAGGTGTTGAGCGTCATTTAGCTCGCCGCCTTTGCCAATCGCATGCAAAATCCATATTATTCGCGTGGTGAGATGCGACACTACCGCGTGGGTTTAGCTGCAATTGCAGGCTACTATGTTACTTTCTGTGCCGCCCCTCGAACCGCATGAGATTCCCCGCTTTTGTTTTTTGCTTTCAGTTTATCCTGCTGCTTTCGCAGCCGATGCACGCCGGCATGGTGAATCGCTGGACGTTCAATCGCACCGCGGCCACTGCCGCATCGGGCACGCAGATCATTGACTGCATCTCCGGCGCAGTCGCGACAGTGCGCAGCGGCACGGCTGCGGCGAATCAGGCGGCATTCACCGGGACGGCACTGACATTGCCTGGTGGGACGAACGGAAATAAGTCGCCTTCGAGCATCTCGGCATACATCGATCTGCCTAATGGGCTGATTTCATCAAAGACAAACCTCACGGTAGAGATATGGGCGACACCGCTCTCGACGCAAAGTTGGCAACGGCTTTTCGATTTCGGACGCACGAATGTTACGTCAGGTTCCGGAGCCGCCGCGGGCGAGATTCTTTCAACCGGGACCACTGCCCCCGGCACGACCAGTGCGGTCGACGAAATCACGCTCGCAATCAATCGCACTACGACTGCAAACACTCAGCGGCTGACCGCACAATATAATAGTGGGACAGCGTTCAGCGCAGATTCGGCGCAAACTTTGACTGCGGGAACGGAATACCATTTCGTGATGACCTTCACCGATAGTGCGGGAAGCTATGGCGCAAGCGGCGGAAGCTTTGCATGGTATCTCAATGGAGCCCTTGTCTCGACTCTCGACGTGAACTTCCACCTTAGTTCCATACGCGATGTTAACAACTGGCTTGGGCGTTCGCAATGGACTAATGATATGAATGCGAACGTCAGCTACGATGAGGTTCGTGTTTACGATGCGGCACTATCCACAGCGGAAATTGCAGCAAGTTTAGCGGCGGGACCTAATCCCGGTGGAATGGTAAACCGCTGGTCTTTTAACTCCACAGGCTCGGCAATCGCCGGCACGAGTATCATCGACACGGTATCCGGTGCAAACATGGTTATTGTAGGAAACGGCGCCAGCTTTAGCGGCACCAGCATCACCTTACCCGGCACGACCACCGGTAACCAGACTGCATCGGCGATTTCGGCTTACCTTGACTTGCCAAATGGGATCATCTCGTCAAAAACGGATCTTAGCGTCGAGATTTGGGCCACACCACTCACGGTGAAGAACTGGATGCGCGTTTTCGATTTTGGCCGGGTAAACACTGCCGGCGTGGGCGGCGGCGCAACGGGTGAGATCACGAATACAACTACGACTGCACCTGGAGCCACACAGGCGTCGGATAACTTCATGTTATCTTTCGCGCAAGGCACGGATATCAATCAGCAGCGCATGGAATCGCTGATCAATGGCGCAAACTACACCACCGTGAACACAGCGATACCTACGACACTCAACACGCAGTATCATTACGTATTCACCTTTGAAGATGGCGTAGGTCCTTACGGCAGCAGCGGTGGCCAGATGACATGGTATCGCAACGGTGCGCCGATCGGCACCGGAGCTGTCCCGTTCCACCTTTCAGATATTGAAGATGTAAATAACTGGCTCGGCCGCTCGCAATGGAGCGCGGATACAACCGCCAATTGCGGTTATAATGAAGTGCGACTTTATGACTATGCGATGACGCCATCTGAAGTTGTGGCCGACTACAGCGCCGGCCCGAATAGCATTGTGCAGGTCTCAGCGACTTCCTCACCGCTGGCGCCAGCTCAACCAACTAATCGCTGGTCTTTCAACAATGCGGCAGGCAACGTAAGTCCTGGAGCCGGTTTCACTGATAGCATTGGCGGCGCTACGGCACTAGTGCGAGGAACCGGCGCGATATTAACCGGCAGCACGATAACTCTGCCGGGCACAACCAACGGCAATCAAACGGCTGCCAATATTTCCGCATACATCGATCTGCCGAATGGCATCGTTTCATCAAAGCCGAACTTCACAGCGGAATTTTGGGCTAGCGCTCTATCGTCGCAATCGTGGCAACGGCTCTTTGACATAGGCCGAAGCAATCTCACCGTCGGCACCGGAGCCGCGACAGGTGAAATCATCGACGCCAACAGCGCCCCGGGTAGTTCCAGCGGATACGATAACCTTACCCTTTCTCTTAGCTATAACACCACGCTGGGCAAAAGCGAACTGGAAGGCCAGGTCGGTGGAAATACTTCACTCATCTTTTACTCGGATCTGTCAAATGCGACAAGCACCGGCACCGAGTATCACTACGTCATCACTGTCGAAGACAATGCCGGCTACTATGGCTCATCGGGCTCGCTAGCCCGATGGTATCGCAACGGTGTGCTTCAAGGTGTCCTGCACATGAACTTTCACCTAAGCCAGCTTTCCGACGTGAATAACTGGATAGGCCGCTCGCAATATACCAGCGACTCCAACTCCAACATCGCGGTTCGCGAAGTTCGTCTTTATAATCGCACGCTATCACCCGATGAGATCACCCTAAGCTATAACCTTGGCTCCAGCGCCGGCTTCGGCACGCCGGTTACGCATCCGGATACAGTTACCATTCAGCCGGGACAAAAAGTTCTGATTCCCGTTCTTCAAAATGATACCGGCAGCATCAATCCCGCAACTGTGCAGATCGTCACCCCGCCTTCGGTGGGAACTGCAACTGTCGATGCTGCCGGGCATATTCTTTACGCACATTCCGGCGCCAGCATTACGCCAGTTACCTTTACTTATCGCGTCTATGGCTATGGCGGCTATACCGCGCCGGAAACCGTGACGGTAAATGTCTCCAACACGTTGCGCATCTCGAATACTCAAATACAAATGCCGTCCTCCCCGCCGCCGTCTACCATGCAGGTAGTCGACGCCCTACCGGGCATCACTTTTAGCGATCCGCTTTGCATCGCAAGTATCCCGGGTAATACGCAGCGGCTTTTCGTATGCGAGCGCATGGCTAAGATTAAGCTAATTCCGGATGTTACGGCTACGCAGCCTACTTCCAGCGTATTTCTCGACTTGCAAGCCGTCGTCGCCAATAGGACACCTGCCGAAACCATCGACGGTGGCGCATTTGGTGAACATGGATTACTCGGTCTGGCTTTTCACCCGAACTATGCCAGCAATGGCTACTTCTATGCGGCCTACACCGTCCTGACCAGTGGCACATACTATCAGCGCATCTCACGTTTCAAGGTTAGCTCCAGCAATCCCGATGTAGCCGATCCGGCTTCCGAGCTTATCCTGCTTCAGCAACTAGACCGAGGTGGAAATCATGATGGCGGAGACCTGCACTTCGGGCCGGACGGATACCTCTACTATACTGCCGGCGATGAAGAGAACGGCTACGACTTACGGCAGAATAGCCAGAAAATCGATTCGATGTTTTTCTCCGGAATCTTTCGCTTTGATGTGGATAAGAAGCCGGGGAATCTTGAGCCGAATCCTGCCGCCAATAGCGTCTCGACAATCATACCGAAAGATAATGGCATAGCTCGCTACTCTGTCCCTGCGGACAATCCCTTCATTCACACTAGCCTTGGCGGGACATGGAATGGAACAATCAATGGCGTCGCGGTAGCCGATTTAACAAAGGTGCGAACGGAGTTCTGGGCTTATGGATTGCGGCACGTCTGGCGATTCTCATTCGATCCACTGGATGGCACGCTATGGGCCGGCGATGTAGGTCAGGACACCTATGAAGAAGTCGACGTTGTTACTAAAGGTGGCAACTACGGCTGGGTTTATCGCGAAGGCAAGCACGACACAAATTTCACCAACCCTGCACCGCCAGCAAAACCGGCAGGCTTTACCTCAATCGATCCAGTCTATGAATACGTTCACACCGGTGTCTCAGGCGGTGATTCGCAATTTAAAGGCAACTCGGTTACCGGCGGCGTGGTCTACCGCGGCACAAGGTTTGCAAGTCTTTATGGGGCTTATATCTTCTGCGACGCTGTCTCGAATCACATTTGGAAGCGGGACCCATCTACAGGCACAGTTAGTCGCATCGCAGGTATTCCCGGAGCCTATGGCGGCCTTGTGGCGGTAGGCACTGATCCATCGAACCAAGATGTGCTTTTTTGTGATTATCTGGATGGAAAGATTCTCCGTCTGGCTGGCGGCAGCGTCGATAACAATACCTTTCCCACGACACTGAGTGCGACTGGACTATTCGCCGATTTGTCCGACCTAAGCCCAAACCCGGGGCTATTGCCTTACGAACCGAACCTCACATTCTGGAGCGACTATGCGATCAAGCATCGCTGGTTTAGCATACCCGATCCCAGCGGACAGATAGTCTGGTCGCGTGATAGCAACTGGACTTTCCCAACCGGTGGAATATGGGTGAAGCATTTCGACATGGATCTAACTCGCGGCGACGATACGACCAAAAAGCGCATTGAAACGCGTGTTCTGGTAAAGACAGCGAGTGGCGCTTACGGCGTGAGCTATCGATGGAATGATGCGGGCACGGAGGCGACCTTAGTGCCTGAGGAAGGTGTGAAGTTTGACTTCCAAGTGGTGGAAAATGGTGTCTCTCGCACGCAACATTGGGAGATACCCGGGCGGTCCAGTTGCCTTACCTGCCATACGCCGCAAGCCGGCTATGTGCTCTCCTTTAACACGCGGCAACTTAATCACGCCTACACGACGAACGGCTTCACCGGAAATGAACTTACTTTGCTGACGAATGCCGGTTATTTTTCAAATACGCCAGACTCACCCAATGTGCTGCCGCGTCATATTCGAGCAGACGAAACCAGCTACTCGCTGGAAACGCGCGTGCGTTCCTTCCTGGCGGTAAACTGCGCTTATTGTCATCAACAGGGCGGGACTGGAAATGGCATCTGGGACGGGCGAGCTCACCTTAGTCTCGCGGACACTCATCTTATCAATGGTGCAGCCGAAAATAATGGCGGCGATCCTATCAATAACAGGCTTATCGTGCCAGGGGATATTACGCACTCGATTGTCTACAATCGCGTAGCGGCAGCGAATGGCTTTACGCGAATGCCACCTCTGGCCACAAGCGAACTGGACCAAACTTCAATCGCGCTTTTGCATGATTGGATTGCTCAACTACCGGGCAGGCAAAGTTACGACCAATGGCGCCAAGCTAACTTTGGCTCGACTACATCTGCAAATGGCGATCCCAACGCCGATCCCGATGGCGATGGCCGCACAAACATGGCCGAATTCCTTGAGCAAACCAATCCTCTGGATTCCCAGAGCTACCTAGCCCCGCAGTTCAATTTGATTGCAGGAACTGTGACGCTAACCTTCAAGGTTCCCGATAATCGCAGCATCTATGTGGAGACATCAACCGATCTTAAGGCGTGGTTTCGCTGGGATGTTCCCGGCAATGGAGGCAGCCCAATAACAACCGGAACCATGACGCTTACCGGCGCTGTGCTTGGGCCAAAGCAATTCTTCCGACTGCAATATCAGGAAAACTAGCCTGCTGGGTAGTTAGCTTTGATGCTTCACAAATTGTCCAAAACCATAGCCAGCACTTCAGTCGGTTTAATCTTGCTATTCACAAAGCAAGCTTGCGCGCAAGAAAGAGACGCGGAGTGGAGAAATCAATTCAAAGCCAGAACAACACCACTCGGAAGCACCCTGGCTGAACCGCCCGCACCAAAACAGGCGAGCGGAAAAGTAAGTTATACTTTTCATTTTCCAAAAGATCCCTCTCCTGAAGAGGAACTGATCCTGAAAGATATTGCTGCTAGCGTTGAGAAAGCAGTGAAGATTTATAATGCTAATACCACGCTAAAAAAGGAATTAAATATCTACTACGAACCCGGAGTTCCGACAGCCGACGGCAATATTAACGGATCGATCCGATTCGGCAAAAGCGCGCATAACTTGCGGGTGGCCCTGCATGAGATGGGGCACACTATGGGCGTGGGACAGCATCAAAACTGGCCGAAGCTGATGGTCGGCGGCCTGTGGCAGGGAAAGAATGCGAATAAGATATTGCAAGATCTAACTCATGACCCGAAGGCGATTTTGCATGGAGACCATATGCACTTCTGGCCATACGGTCTTAACTATGACAACGAAGTTAAGTCAGATGAAGACTTCGCGTCCCATGCCAGGATAGTCAATGCCATCGTGAAGGATCTGGATAGTGCAAAGTAGTAAGCTTCACGAGATAAAAGTCATCGATTCTCACACCGGCGGAGAACCTACCCGGATCGTTGTCAAAGGCGGTCCGGACTTGGGCCTTGGCTCATTGGTAAAAAGGCGGGAGCGATTTCAACGTGAGTTCGATCTATTTCGCTCTGCAATCGTAAACGAGCCACGTGGCTCGGATGTAATGGTCGGCGCCTTATTGGTAAAGCCGGATGATGCTTCATGCACAGCAGGCGTCATATTCTTCAATAACATTGGCTATCTGGGAATGTGCGGCCACGGAATGATCGGGCTGATTACCGCATTAGCTCACATTGGAACTATCGAGCCAGGCGAACATAAAATCGAAACGCCAGTCGGTGCTGTTACAACAACGCTCCATTCCAACGGCGAAGTCTCCGTAAGCAATGTTCCTAGTTGGCGTGCGCGCAAAGCGATCACATTTGATGTTCCCGGAATAGGCAACATCACTGGCGATATAGCTTGGGGAGGCAACTGGTTTTTTCTAATCGAAGATCACGGACTAACAATCACGCCGAACAATACAAATAGCCTTACAGATTACTGCCAGCGCGTGCGCACCGTTGTGAATATACAAGGCTTTCCTGAGGTAGACCATGTTGAGCTCTTCGGCCCCGCCACAATCAAATGTGCAAATGCAAAGAACTTCGTGCTTTGCCCGGGTGGGGCTTATGACCGCTCAGCTTGCGGCACTGGAACAAGTGCAAAGCTTGCTTGCCTGGCAGTCGATAGCAAATTGGAAGAAGGCGCGCGTTGGGTTCAGGAAAGTATCATCGGCAGCCATTTAACCGGACACTTTAGATGGCTGGACACACAGAAGAGTAAAATTTCTCCTGTTATTACTGGAACTGCTTTCGTAACGGCGGAATCAACACTGATCCTGAACAAAGACGATCCTTTCTGCTCGGGTATTCGACAGGCATGAGCAAGCACGTCGTCGTCATTGGCGCAGGTGTCATCGGGCTTTGCACCGCTTATTATTGTTTGCAACGCGGCTTCACCGTGACCGTAGTTGAGCGTCTCCCTGCGCAGCGTGATGGCACCTCATTTGGTAACGCGGGTATGATCGTCCCCAGCCATTTTATTCCGCTAGCGGCGCCTGGCATGATAACAACTGCCTTGAAGTGGATGTGGAATTCAAGCTCGCCGTTTTATATCAAGCCGCGCTTAAGTGCTGATCTAATAGACTGGTGCCTGAAGTTCAGTCGCGCCGCAAACATTGAGCATGTCCGCCGTTCTGCGCCGCTTTTGCGCGATCTATCGTTCGCAAGCCGCAGTTGCTTCGAGCAGCTAACTACAAGCATGGATTATGAGTTGGTAAAGAAAGGTCTGCTGATGCTTTGCCAGAACGAACGCACGCTTGAGGATGAAGCAAGAACTGCCACGCACGCAAAGGAACTCGATATCCCCGCGGAGATTTTGAATGAAAAGCAAACCGCCGTGCTCGATCCAAACACGCGAATGCATATCGTCGGCTCGGTTTATTACCCGTTGGACTGCACTCTTACGCCGGAACGTTTTCTGGCTGCACTGCAAGCCAATCTAGTAAATGCCGGCGTGCAATTCATTTGGTGCGGCGAAGTCGTCGATTTTGAAATTGAGAAGCCGCGCCGGATTCGGGCAACTATGTTAGCGGATGGAAACCAAATCGAAGCCGACGAGCTTGTCCTCTGCAGCGGCGCCTGGTCGCCACTGCTCGCGGCAAAACTAAGTCTGCGCATTCCAGTTGAAGCTGGAAAAGGATATAGTCTTACCTTGCCTAAGCCGCGTCAGCTTCCAAGTATTTGCTCGATACTTACCGAGGCTCGTGTCGCTGTAACTCCAATGGGAGAAGCTTTGCGTGTAGGCGGAACCATGGAGATTGCCGGCTTAAGCCAGAAGATAAAGCCAAATAGAGTGCGCGGTATTGTTAATTCCTTCTGTCGCTACTTCCCCGATTTTAATCCTTCCGACTTCGACGATATCCCGCCATGGCGCGGGTTGCGTCCTTGCTCACCGGATGGTTTGCCATACATTGGCCGGACAGCACGTTTTGACAATCTTTCCATTGCCACCGGTCATTCCATGATGGGACTTAGCTTGGGACCTATCACGGGAAAGTTAATGGCCGAGGTCTTGTCTGATTCAAGGCTATCCCACGACATCACAATGTTATCTCCAGATCGCTACAACTAATTACCTACAATGAAATCAAAAAGTCTCTGGCATGGAGTTATCCCTGCAATCACAACCCCATTCAATCCCGACTATAGTATCGACCACGCTTTCATTACCAAGCATGCGCAATGGCTTATCGAGAATGGCTGCACCGGTATTGTTGCCCTTGGTTCTTTAGGCGAAAGCGCCACGTTACGCTTTGATGAAAAGGTAAGTATCTTACAAACCCTCCTCACGGCCTTGGATGGCAGAGCTCCGGTTATCGCAGGCATTGCATCGCTCAGCACCGCGGAAGCAGTGGAACTGGCGCAAGCCGCTAAAGTCGCAGGTTGTTCGGGCCTGATGGTCCTGCCCCCTTACGTCTACTCGACTGATTGGCGCGAAATGAAAGCTTATGTCGAAAGCGTCATCCGCGCGACGGACCTTTCGTGCATGCTTTATAACAATCCTGTCGCTTACAAAACCGACTTTCTTCCCGAGCAAATCGCCGAGCTTGCAGCCGGAAATGATAACCTGCACGCGGTGAAAGAGTCCAGTGGAGATATTCGCCGTGTGACGGCGCTCAAGGCTACTTGTGGTGATCGCTTGCAAATTTTGGTTGGCGTCGATGACGTTATCGTTGAGGGTGTGCGCGCAGGTGCGGTAGGCTGGATAGCTGGAATGGTATGCGCGCTGCCACATGAATCGGTAGTCCTATTTGAAGGTGCATGTAATGGCGAAGACATCGATTCGCTTTATGCATGGTTACTTCCATTGTTGCGCATGGATACGGTTCCGAAATTTGTGCAACTCATCAAGCTTGCGCAACAGGAGCTAGGTATGGGCAACGAACGTGTGCGCCCGCCGCGGTTAACTCTAGCAGGTGGCGAACGCGATGAAGCTCTCGCTACAATAAAATCAGCACTGGCGAAACGCCAACTATAGCATGGAACTCACCGGCCTTTCCATTATTGGAATGCAAAGATCCACGACCGGAGGTCGAATCTTTACCGCAACGAATCCAGCCAACGGCGCACCTCTGCCAGGCGAATTTCATTCCGCTTCGCCAGCGGACGTGGAGAACGCCGCACAACTCGCAACGAAAGCTTTCACGAGTTATGCACAATGGTCTGGCAAACGACGCGCGGCCTTACTTGAACATATCGCGCAATTCCTGGAATCGCACACAGCCACCATCGTAAAGCGCGCCAATTTGGAAACAGCTTTACCGATTGCGCGATTGGAAGGCGAATTGGCTCGCACGTGCTTTCAATTGCGACTTCAAGGTGAGTCCGCTGCAAATGGACTTTTTGCTGGAGCCCGGATTGATCACGCGCAACCTGGCCGCACACCTATACCAAAGCCCGATCTTCGCTCGATGATGCGACCTATAGGTCCAGTTGCAGTTTTTGGAGCGAGCAATTTTCCACTGGCTTTTTCAGTTGCCGGCGGAGATACAGCGGCCGCACTTGCGGCGGGCTGTCCGGTTATCGTGAAAGCGCATCCCGCTCATCCCGGAACATCGGAAATAGTCGGTAGAGTTATTCAAGAAGCAATGCACGAGTGCGATGCGCCCGAAGGGCTGTTTTCATTGCTTTTTGATGTCGGTTATAATGTTGGCGCATCATTAGTGCAGCATCACTTGATCAAAGCCGTTGCATTTACCGGCTCACGCCGGGGCGGACGCGCACTGATGCATCTGGCGACTGTGCGGGAGGAAGCCATTCCAGTTTTCGCGGAAATGAGTAGCGTAAATCCGGTATTCATTTTCCGTGGAGCATTGGCGCACAAGGCGGATGAAATTGCAAATGGCTTGCAAGCTTCTGTTTCGCTTGGGGTCGGTCAATTCTGCACTAATCCGGGCTTGGTATTTATTGAAAGTTGCAAAGGAGCGGCAAGGCTCATCGATAAATTAAAAGAGCTGATCGCGGCAAGTCCAGCGGGCACGATGCTGTCACCGGATATCTATGCCACCTATCAACAAACTGTGGATAAGTTCTCTCAGATAACTGGAGTAAGGCTGCTCGCGGTTGGTAAACAGGTGTCTGGTCAAGCTAGCTCAGCGATGTTTGCTGCAGACATCGCAACTTTTTTGGATAACAGAAACCTGATGGATGAGGTATTTGGCCCATCTACTTTGCTTATCGAATGCAATTCGCGGAAAGAGCTTTTAGCTACGGCGGAACAACTGGAAGGTCAATTGACAGCGACGATTCATGCTACGCCTGATGAATTGTCGGAGCTTCGAAGTTTCGTCGAAGTTCTTTCAACAAAAGCCGGCCGGCTGCTCTTTGGTGGATTTCCTACCGGAGTTGAAGTAGCTCATGCGATGACTCATGGCGGTCCTTATCCCGCGACCTCAGACGGACGTTCGACGTCGGTAGGCACAAGAGCGGCGGAACGGTTTCTGCGACCGATCACTTACCAAAACTTCCCTGATGCGGCACTCCCGCAGGAGCTGCAGGAAGCTAATCCACTTAAGATTTTGCGACTTACTGACGGAGCATGGAAAATAAGTTAGCGCCGCTTTCCTGGAGAGCCAGCCGGTGCTTTCCGCGCAGCATCTCCACGCCTGCCTGCAGACGCGACGCTCATGATTTCCTCAATTTCGTCAACCTCGATCGGAATGTGCGCCATGAGGTCCACCGGACCTTTGTCGGTGAGAAGCACGTCGTTTTCAAGGCGCACAGCAAAACCTTCTTCTGGAATATAAATTGCAGGTTCAACCGTCATCACCCATCCCGCTTGCATAGGTTCGCTCAACACCGCAACGTCGTGAACATCGAGGCCAAGCGGATGACCTACTCCGTGCATGAAATACTTCCTCAACGCAGGCGCATCCGGTTTCTGTCGCTTAATATCACTCATCTTCAACAGACCAAGTTCCAGCAACTCACGCTCAATCATCTGCTCGGCTTGTTTTTGCCACGTCTTGTGCGCGATGCCGGGTATCAGTGCGGCGATACACTGCCGCAGCACACGCAGCACGGAATTGTAAACCTGTTTCTGCCGGCGCGTGAAGCGACCACTTACCGGTATTGTGCGCGTCATGTCCGCATTATAGTTTGCATAGCTTGCCGCTACATCGAGCAACACCAACTCACCATCGCGGCAGATGGATTCATTTGCAGTGTAATGAAGGCAGCACGCGTTAGCTCCGGAGCCGATGATAGGCGGGTAGGCAAAACGACTGCGATGAGTGATGAACTCATGCGCGAATTCCGCCTCGACTTCATACTCGGCAACTCCCGGACGCATAAAGCGAAGCACGCGCTCAAAGGCTTGACCTGTGATTTCACACGCACGGCGAATCAGTTTGACTTCGGTCTCGGACTTTACCGCTCGCAAGCGATGCATCAATGGCGCAAGACGGCGGTAGTCGTGCAGTGGATACTTGCGCATTGTCTCGGCAACAAAACGTGATTCGCGACTTTCCACTTCAATGACCGCACGAGCATGTTCGTTACTGTTTAGAAAAACGGCATCGCACGCACACATCAATCGATGAAAGAGCCGCGGAAACCCATGCAGCCACTGGATATTTGCAATGCCAGTCTGCTTTTGAGCCTCTTCCTTGCTAAACTTACAGCCTTCCCAAATCCGCGCTTCTTCGGTCGGTTCGCGAAGAAACAGTATCTCGCGATTTCTTTCGTCATCGGCACCTGGATAAAGAACAAGGATCGTTTGCTCCTGTTCGACGCCGGTAAGATGGAACAGATCGGAGTTGGCAACGATTGTCTGCGTCCCATCTGCATTCGTGGGCAAAATGTCATTCGTATTGACAACCGCGAGTGCATTCGGCGGCAGCATTGCACACAAGCGGCGGCGATTTTCGATGAACAGTTCTGGCGAGATGGATTCGTGACGCATGGTATCTTCAAGCTTAATAACGAGCTTGAAGTATTGAAGCCGATATGCGGCTAATCTGCTAGCTCAAACCTTACTTTTAAAAAGACAAATGCGGAAAGCAACCACCTTTGCCCTCATCGTCACAACCACGGCAATGACCATGACCAGCAACTCTTCGGCTAGTGAGGACATGCACACCCCAACACCTCGTGTTTACCGTGACAAGGTCACGCCGCATTGGATTGAAGTCGGCGCAACGCCTACGGATTGCTTTTGGTATTCCGTTAGCATTCCCGACGGAAAGGAGTTTGTGCTTGTCGATGCTTCGAAAGGGCTGCGATCCGCTGCATTTGACCATGCTCGCGTAGCGGAAAACCTCGCTCATCTTCTCGGTAAATCAATCGGTCCACACGCGCTGCCGTTCGATTCGATAGATTTCTCGACAGACATGAGTAAGGTTGTGCTTCATGGCCGGAATAGCAACTGGCAGCTCGATCTCAAGGACTACAACCTTACAACTCTACCGAAAGCAAGGGACGAGACTAATTACCTGCAGATGCGCAATCATCCACATCCTTCACGCTCAAGTGCTACGGAGACCGATGTTACTTTCATTAATCATCTAACAAAAGAAGTTGACATTTTTTGGCTAGATGAAGATGGCGCGCGTCAGCCTTATGGGAGTCTGGCGCCAAATACTGAGCGGGAGCAACACACCTACTCAGGCCATGCGTGGCTTGTCGCTAATAAGGACAAGAACGTGATTGGAGTCTTTGATGCCGAAGATAAGCCTGGAATTGCTTTGATTAGTGAGTCTCAGAAAGAGCGAAACAACAAGAACGACAACCATGTAAAAGAACCGGCATCATACGATAATCAACTTTATTCACCAGACCACATGTGGAAGGCGAGCGTGCATGGCGATAACCTGTTTCTGAGCAATGTAAAGAGCGGAACGGAGTATCAGCTCAGCTTTGATGCCGCACCTGCTAGAAGCTATGCACGCAATGCGGAAAGGATGCACGGAGTGGAAATGGATTACGAGAGCAAGGCTGCCGAGCAGTCAATACCCGCGGTTTATTGGTCGCCCGATTCGCAGCACCTCGTTGCGATGCTTCATAAGTCAGGTTCGCAGCACCGCATTACATTAATCCAGTCTTCGCCCGATGATCAGGTTCAGCCGAAGCTCATCTCCATTCCTTATCTAAAACCAGGAGATGATGTGCCATACACAAAGCCGCACCTTTTTGACATCAAGAAGAAGGAGGAGATTCCGGTGGACGATAAGCTCTTTGCAAACCCCTGGTCTATTGACGATGTGCGTTGGAATCCCGATTGCAGCGAGTTTACGTTTCTATTTAACCAACGAGGACATCAAGCGCTAAAGATTATCGGGGTAAATGCAAATACAGGAGCTGCGCGGACGATTATTGATGAGACTAGCGCAACGTTCATTTGCTATTCTAGCAAGCTATTCTCGGAATATCTGGACGCTACTAGCGAGATTATCTGGATGTCAGAGCGCGATGGCTGGAATCATCTCTATCTTTATGATGCGAAGGCAGGTCGTGTTAAGAACCAGATCACAAAAGGCGAATGGGTTGTGCGCGGTGTAGACTTTATCGATAGAGAGAAACGGCAGGTATGGTTCCACGCGAGCGGCATAAATCCAGAAGAAGATCCCTATTACCTCCAGTATTACCGAGTAAACTTCGACGGCACGAACCTGACATCTCTTACGAACGGTGATGGCACTCATATCGTTCAATACTCTCCGGATCGTCGCTACCTTATCGATACTTGGTCACGGGTAAATCTTCCGCCAATTACCGAGTTGCGCGGCGGTAATGATGGAAAGCTCATTTGCCGGCTCGAAGAAGCAGATGCAAAAGAACTCTATGCAGGCGGATGCATAGCTCCGGAGCCGTTTGCTGCCAAAGGGCGTGATCATGCGACAGACATCTATGGTGTTATTTTCCGACCCCGGAATTTTGATCCGGGCAAGAGTTATCCAATCCTTGAAGATATTTACGCAGGTCCTCAGGATTCATTTGTTCCAAAGGAATTTCAGAGCAATTCTCGATTTCAAAAGCTGCTCGATCGCGGGTTCATCATAGTGCAGATAGATGGCATGGGCACATCAAACCGCTCCAAAGCCTTCCACGATGTGTGCTGGAAAAATCTGCGCGATGCAGGATTGCCTGACCGTATTCTTTGGATCAAAGCTGCGGCGGATAAGTATCCATATATGGATTTAAAGCGCGTCGGTATCTTTGGCACTTCGGCCGGCGGCCAGAGTGCGATGCGGGCACTGCTTGATCATGGTGATTTCTACAAAGCCGCCGTTGCTGATAGCGGCTGTCACGATAACCGCATGGATAAGATCTGGTGGAACGAACAGTGGATGGGCTGGCCCGTCGATGAGAGCTACGTTCGTAGCTCAAATGTCGTGGATGCTACCAGGCTAACCGGGAAGCTTCTTCTTATGGCTGGCGAGATGGATAAGAACGTCGATCCATCAAGCACGCTTCAGGTAGTTCACGCCTTAATCAAGGCAGACAAGAACTTTGATCTGCTCTATATGCCAAACACTGGCCATGGTATTCTTGGCACAAGCTATGGGATGAAACGAATGGTCGATTTCTTCAGCCGCGTCTTTTTGAATTAAGCTTCACCATTATCCGAGGCATAGCACAGGCGCTTGCGCACCAGTTCCTTCATATACTTGGGTGGAACTGCTCCAATCGATAGCACAGCTTCGTGATAGCGGCTCAATTGGAATTTATCTCCCAGTTCGCGTTCCATTGCTTGCCGCAACCCGCAGTGCGCCCTGCGACCTACAAAGTAGGTGCTTAGCTGGACTGAACTTTGCTTCGCGCGCGCAATCTTGAGCCTTGCTTCACTTTCTGATTGGAACGCATCCCGCACCAAGAATACAAACGCCTCTTCATCGCTCATTTCGGTGCAGTGCATTTTGTAGTCCAAAATCGCGTTAGCCACAGCACGAAGGTAAAACTTCATCTGCATGAGCCGCAAGCGCAGGTCACCATCTCCATAGCCCGCATCGAGCATGGCTGTCTCTGCGTATACAGCCCAGCCTTCAATATAAGAGCCGCAACTGATGATGCGTCGAATAAGCGATGGTTCTTTATTCGCATACTCGAACTGCACATAGTGTCCTGGATAAGCCTCGTGGATAGTAAGGATTTTCAACATGTGATTGTTGTATTCCTCCAAAAAGCTCTGCTTTAGTTCATGCGGCCATTCCTCGGGAGGTGGACTAATCGCGTAAAAACTCGCTGCCAATGGATCAAGTGGCGGCGCGCCGTCAAAATAAGCTATAGCCTCTCCCCGCTTAAATTCCGGCATCTCAATAATCGAGCACCGGTCCGGCATCGGTAAAGGCAGAAAGGCTTTGTTGCAGATGAAGCCTATAATACTATCGACTGCTGCTTTTATTGTGGGAAGCACGTCTTCGCCCGCGCCATGATCTTGACTCACGGCCTTGGTCACTTTGCCGATTACATCACATCTATTTGCGGAATTCTCGAGCGGCAATGGTTGTTCGGGAAAGTATACGGGCCATAACTCACGACACAGATTGAAGAGCGTGTCGTGCACCCGCACTAACTCTTTCTCCGCTTCCGCACAGTTTTCAGCAGCAGTGATAGCGACGCCGGTTTCCAGTTCAAACTTAGCTTGAAATTTTTTCCTTCCGAGTCGCCAGGGATTACTGGCGATTTTTAGCATCAAGCCTTCAAGAAACATGTGATAGCTTCTTAGCTCGGTTATAACTCCTGCCGCGGCAGCTTGTAACTCATCCGATCTCGAACCCTCTCCGACATAGTCGAAAATCTCCCTTTCATAGAACCGAATGGCTCCCGCATTTTGGCGAATCGCTGTTTCCAGAACTTGCTTAATCGGATTTCGTAATGAACGCGTTGCCTCGCTGATGATGCGCGGGATTTCCGCCATCCTGGCAATCGCATTTGCGACATTGATCTCTTTCGGCTGAGTTGACTTGGTAAGGAGCAAATAAACGCTATCGTTAATGTAGAAACCGTAGGTGCGCGGATCTGTTTCGAAAGGCCTGAGATTTTTCTCAACCCAGAGTTTACTTATGAGATTGTTCCGCAGAATCTCGAAATCTATCTGACCGTCACGAGATAACCCGGTATAGTCGATTTCCCCTGGAAGCTCATTAAGCGTTCCCTCAATTAGGTTAGTCCAACACTCGCGAGCCCCGGCTGAGATGTCGTCAAGCAGCGCATCGTAGCGATGATCTCCAAGGGCGGTGGCGCATACCGGCTGTAGCCGAAAGACTTGCTCAAGATAGTTCCGATAGAACGTTTGGAGCTTTTCGTCTTCGGAAGTGACTACAGAAGTATCGGATATCATTGCCGCTCCCCATTTTGGTTTCTTATGATTAATGTTCTCTGACGATCTGTTTGACCATTGAGCAACGCACGAATACCGGGGAATCACAGCGGGACATGGGGCAAAACTTACCTGCCCATGTTTTTTTGCCTATTAATCCTCACATGTATTTTCGTGATATATTCAGCTTTTGTCGATGGCTCTCTACCTGCCGAAAACGAGAGACTGGGGATGCTTAAAGCTGTTAAGTGGCTGTGCGCTGCAATGACAGGCGAACTGCAGCACTGATTGCTTTGCCTATTTTTTTCCGTAAGCCGCTTTGAGCGCACTGTATTCCGCAGCGGTTACTGGCAGAACAGAACCGTGACGGAAAAGAAAAGGAAACGCAAAGTCCGATGTCTGTGTAAACTGCCCGCCTGCAAGATCGGTGCAGAGAAAAGGATGATAGCCGGTTCCCCTGCTGTATTGATCCAGCAACAAGCACCATGTCGCGGGGTTATCCGCGGCGGCCTGTTTTAATTGGAAGCACGCCGGACCTTCATAGCCTGTTAACCTCGCCAGCGAAAAATCCGGCACTTCCTTCCAGCCTTCCATTAGCTTGTCACTTACTTCCATTGTGATTGCCTTGTAAGTCTCATCCTTCGAAAAGCGGTAGTAGAGATTCCCGTCGCGAATAATATCGGTATCGATGACACTCTGCGATTTCTCGATATAGATGAACGGGCTGCTAAAGGTGCGGAAATCGCGGGTGCGGCTCGCCCAGATTCGTTGCCTGGCGTAATTATCCCTCTTATTAGTCGATGCCCAATAGACGAGGTAGTCATGAGTAGCTTCGTCATATATTGCCTCGGGCGCCCATGTGCATCCTGCGTCATCCGCGGCGACCTTCACCAAACGCGGTGTCGACCAATGTATCAGGTCGTTCGATTCCCAGATAATCAGCGATTTGCTTCCGGCATGAACGGCGCGTCCCCAGTCGTGGTTCCGGTTGATGGATAGGTCAGTCGCCAGCACATAGAACTTATGACCGTCATTCGATCGCAGTAGATAAGGATCGCGCGCTCCTTTTTCGCCGAGATTGCTAACCAAAACCGGTTCGCCGCCTTTGAGCGCCTCCCACCGCTGGCCATCATTGCTGAGCCCGAAATAGATTTGCTCAGTCATAGGAGTTTGCTCGCCTTTAAAGGTCACGAATAAAAAGCCGCCTTCCGCTGCGCGTAACGAGCAAGCACCAGCAAGAATCAGAATAGAGAAGATGAGTTGTTTCATAGCTTTGGAAATCTGTCGCGAAAACATCGCGCCACTGCCATTTCTACTAGTAGCCGTTAACACTCGACGAGAACAATCGAATGGGACATTGCGGAAGATGTTTTTTGTTGATATAACTTTCCCGTGTTGTCCCCAACAACAAGCCATCTTCCGCAGCGCTTATCACTAAGCGACCAGACCATGGAAATCCTCCGCAGCGGAATCGCGGCCGGACGTTGGAAAACACAAATGCCGAGCGAAGCCGAGCTTTGCCGCGAACTGCACGTGAGCCGGGTAACTTTGCGCCGCGCCATCGAGCAGCTCGTGCACACCAACTGGATCACGCCGGGAGGTCGTGGACGCCATCATCGCATTCGTAAAAAGACGCAAAAGTCGCGTAGCGCACAAGGCACCATCATACGAGCGCTCAGTCCCTATTCCCTTTCCGACATGGGTTCCGTTCACCACGTAATGATCGACACGATGATCGAGCTGCTCGGCTCGTCCAATTACCGCTTTGAGTATGAGCACCGCCCGGCAATGTATGCGCGTCATTCGCCGGATGAACTCAAGCGCATGTGTTCATTGCCGGATACCGCTGCGTGGATACTCTACTATTCCACTCCGGCGATGCAGCGATGGTTCGCCGGCAATGAATTTCCATGTATGGTCATCGGCCGGCCTCATGAGGATTCGGAGTTACCCTGCATCTTTCCCGATCTCGCAGCGGCTGGCCGGCATGCTGCGGGGCTATTCTATCAGCGCGGACATCGGGAAATGGTATATCTCATTGCCGAATTCACGAGTATCAACGATCGGCTGACATCGAAGGAATTTGTGCAGGAGGCACAAAGGTTGGGCGCTAACGCGCAGATTCTCACTCACGATAGAGATCCTTTGGCACTTACCAGGAAATTAGAGACGCTGCTTGCATCGCGACCTAGGCCGACTGCTTTCTTTTCGACCTGCCCGGAACATTGTCTTACTACTCTTTGCTATCTTTTGAGCTCAAAGCTGCGAGTTCCAGCCGATGCGTCGGTCATTTCGGGATGGGAGGATGAGTTCCTGCACTATGCGCACCCACAGTTCGCCTACTATCGGGTGGATGGCGCAAAGTTCGGTAATCGAGCAGCAATGCTCTTGCTGGATGTCATTCAGCATGGCGCGACGAGGCGGGCCATGCCGATCCTGCCGGAATTTATGCCGGGTGGAACACTTGGGCGGGTGGAATAAGCCGCAGACGGCATCGCCTGTCCAACGACCGAAGTCATCTTTCCACGAGTTGAGATGACCTTTCCACGGATTCAAGCGATTTTTCCAGAAGTTGAAGTGGTCTTTCCACAAGTTGAAGTCATGTTTCCACGAGTTGAAGCGACGTTTCCACAAGTTGAAGTCACGTTTCCACGGGTTGAAATGGTCTTTCCACAAGCTGAAGTCACGTTTCCACGAGTTGAAATGGTCTTTCCACAAGCTGAAGTCACGTTTCCACGACTTAAAGTCATGTTTCCAGGACTTCAGATCACCTTTCCACGAGTTAAGATGGCTCTTTTTAGCCACAAAATGTCGGGAAACGATACACCGCCAACCTTCCAGGTGGCGTTTTTTAGTCAGCGACACGCAGAGCCACGAACTAACGCCGAACTTCCTACAGAGTCCGGGTCCAAACCGTGTTCATCCGTGGCTAATTCCCCCCATGCGAGCTATCGCGCAGAATCCCCGAACCATTGCCACTCGGGATGACGGACGTAAGCCAATGCTTCCTTGATATCGAGTCCTGCGCGGGCTTGTGCGGCGAGCTCACTGCGGCGGCGTTTCCACACCTCCCACTCGGCTGGAGTAGGATGATACTTCGCTTTGTAAGGAACACGGTTGCCGACCAGCATGACGAGGAAACCTTCAATGCCGAAATTGCTTCCGGTGCTCGGGATCAAGTGCCGCGCGAATCCCGTCGGGCCATTCTCTTTGTAGAATTCGAGCAAAGGCTCAATGCTCGACACATCAGTATCTTCACGGCAGTGACGCCAGAACGGAGTATCCAATCGCGTATTCGCCCGGTAATGCACAGCCAGAAAGTCGCGTATCTCGTCCCACATCATCGCGACCATCTCATTGTATAGTTTGCGCATCGTAGGTGTCGGAGAAAGCCCGCTGTGCAAAAGAAAATCGACGAGCGTCTGGCTTTGCGAGCAGACCACCATCAAGGCAGTCGCTTCCAAAGGTTCGACAAAGCCGCCGGAGTTACCGATCGCCACGACATTATCCACCCATGAATGCCGGTATCTGCCGGAGCGAAACTTGACTACTCGCGTGGATGGCACCTTCGGATTTTTTCGGCGAAACTCCGCTTCCGCCTCATCATCGGAGATCGCTTGCGACGCGTAAACGTAGCCACGATTGACAAAGTGTTCGTGCTCGATCTGCCACGACCAGCCGGCATCCATCGTCTCAGCCGTGGTATAAGGCAGGATCGGCTCGTCACTGCGCGCCCATCCTCCCACCACCGCGCGATCGCAAAAGAGCGAACGATCAAAGCTAATGAACGGCTCTTCAAACGTGCGGCCAATCAACTCGCTGCGGAAACCGCTGGAATCGACAAAAAAGTCCGCTTCGAGCTTTCGTCCATCTTCGAGAAAGACCGCACTGATCCCTTTGTCGCCACGTTCTGCGCCACTCACTTTCCCATCGATGATCTCAACGCCGACATCGCGGGCAATCGTCTCGAGCACATCCACCAGCTTTCGATTTTCGACATGAAACCCATGCCACGGCTGGATATCCGGCGCGCTATTTGGCTGGCGCGCAAAAACCTTGTCATGCGCCATCAAAGCCGCCGGCAGATCGGCATAACCAAAGTCCTCGTCACAATAATAGCCGATAGGTCTCGCCATCTCGGCCCAGTGCGAATCGAGTTGGAGCGAAAAAGTATAAAAGAACTTCTCACGCGGCCCCCACAAAAAGCGAATACCTATCTTCCAGGTCGGCTGCGCCGCCGCATAGAAATACCTCCGGCTAATCCCGAGATAGTCGAACATATGCTTTGGAAAATTCGGCGTAGTCCCCTCGCCTACTCCGATCACACCAATATCCGGACTCCGAACCACACGAACATTCAACTGCGGAATCTTCCGCTTAACACTAATCGCCGCTATCAGCCCCGCACTACCCGCGCCCAGGACGAGGACGTTTTGGATCATTCTCTACGGCCGGACCGGCTTGCGTGTGGCGGCTTGTAGCTGTTGATTACGAGCCTCCAAGACAGCCTGGATTTCCGTTGGTAGAGTTAGAGTATAAGTTGGTGCCAACGTCTCGTATTTATACGTCGTCACCACTTTCCCGAGTTGTAATGCAATCGGCAATCTAGCTTCGAGATCGATCTCGGCTACCGCGATGACTTTCAGCTTCTCTGGATCGAGCGCTGATCGTTTCACCCCGAGAACCTTCTCGACCGCATCTTCGTCGACTTGCCCCTTGGCGTCTTTCGGAGTGGATATCTGGAACAAATCGGGACGTGAACGATACCCTTCCGGCAGGATCCTATCGCGAAAAATCATGCAGTCCCGACCCGAGATTTTGTTGATTCCCATATAATTCGAACCAGAAATCCAGCTTATGTCCTCGGACTCTTCGCCGGCGGGGCCGGCAATAGGTTGTTTCCAGCCTGTGCTTAATGTTGTCTGCACGCCGGCCTTTTTCCAAACCTCCTGTTTATTTCCATTCGAAAAAGTAGTGACGATGTGGGAGATGTCACCCACCTTTTCGCCTACAATTTGGACGTCGAATCGACTGTTGCGCTTCTCGTCGTCTTTTGTCTCGCCAGAGCCTTTTTGGCCCGGACTAGAACCAGGAGCCGCATCGGGCTCCTGACCAACGCTCTCAGCGCCTTTGCGCGTAATAGTCCAGCGAACCAGATTTGGAAAAGGCTTGATCAACGGACCGGGTGGCAAAACAACCGGAGTTGATGCGGGTGCAGGGTGATCCTGCGCAACTAGTGTGATTGCGAGCCCCGCAGTCAAGATAACAATCAGCAGCAGCTTTTTTCTCATTTTATTCTCTTACAACTTCTATTTGCTTATCCACAATGTCGCCGGTGTATCGATCGATGGCGACATGCACCCAATAGCGCTGTTCGCCTTCAACCATGAATTTATCCGGCGTTGTCGCCGTTTGCGGATATCGTCCGCTTTGTGCAACAACATCGATCATTAGGTTCCAAATGCGGGTCTGGCCTGCATTGGCCAAAGCCCGGATAGGAGCGGCGCGCCGGCGACTGATCGCTTTGTCTAAATCAACCACCCAGCTAGCGTTGGGATCATCAGTAGAATCAGTAATCGGTGTTTTGTTCGTCCATGAGGTGAAATAGATCGGGTTTATCAGGTCACTGCTATATCCATCATAAGAAGCAGGGCCATAGGGCCCCGGGGTAGAAGCGGCCCCGGGGTTGTTTAGTCCCACGGTTTTCCCGGAAACCCATTTACCAACCAATTCACTGATGTTTTGCAGAGGCCGGGCTCCCGTTCCAGTCACAACGACTCCGGCCGGGACGATGCCGCTTGTTCTTGCAACTAGCCTTTGAGCCAAGATGTCGGCTAATGTGCCGCTCGCTAGAGCTTCACTAGGAGTTGAAGCGCCGCTTAGCTTCCACTCGTTTTTGTAAGCACCATTGAGAATTGCTTTCAACACGGGGACTTGACGGGTATTCAGATTCACCCGACCGGCTATGAGTGAGTGACTATCGTCGGAATCATTCACACAAAACACATCCAGTAAAGCGGTGTCACCGCTTTCCGGCATATCCAAATTCAGATTCTTCCATGGCGTGCCGGAAAAGGTATAGCCCAGTTCAGCCACAGAGCGGAATGGACGGTTAAGGATGATTGGCCGGGCTTCGGCCTGTAGCAAATTCGCCGATGCTCCAGAAGAAGGAGGATAGTTAAGGAGAACATCTGCCTTGTGCAGCTTGTTGTCCGCGCCGACTTGATGTGCGACCCGCATAGGCAAACCCGTAAGAGCAGCGAAAGAGGATTTGCCACCGGCAGTGTTGCCATATGCACCTTGCCAAGCGTTACCGGGGCCGGCAGGGCCAATAAATTCGAACCTTGCATCAGTCCAGCCACCCATTCCACGACGGACTACGCCATCCGGATCCGCATAATACTGCGTTTGAGTGTAGTTAAGGCCTGATTGCCGGCCAGCATACCATTGGACATCACCGACGATTTGATCGTTATACAAGGGGGCACCGTCATTCTCGGCAAATAGTCCGGGATAACAGGCTAGCTCGGATTTATCCCACGTCCAGATGCCTCCATTTTCGCTGTGGTTTCCAGGGTAAAACCCCATGCTTCGGGGAAAGTTAAATGGGTTTAATCCATGCCAGGCTTGATTGTCATCAATCGCCTGCACGGGCGCCCCATTGCCCCAGCCATTACGCCTGGAACCCATAATGCCTTCGGACCTGCTGAGCCAGGCGGCGTCGACCGGAGCGACAGGTCTTCCAGCGGCAGCGTTATTGGACATATTAATTGCGAGATGATCTTTAGAGAATGGAGGAAAACTCCAGGTCAGCTGACCATTAGGATCGCCGTCCCCTTTTTCAGGACTCCCGTATTGAAAACCGAAGCGACTGGTTCGTGGGTCCAACACGAAATATTCCCGGTCACCGTCGCGACGTGGCTGAAGCAATCCGGCCCAAGGAGCGTGCATGGGGCGCGCAATTCTGCCCCACCCCGCTCCTTTGTGCCCGACCGTTACCTGCTTCTTATCGTAGGTCACAAGGTTTCCAAAAGCATCCGTGCATTGAAGGTTAAAAGTGAACAACACTCCGGGATCATTAGGTGTTGTTGTGCCCCCAGTGTTATCCCCAAGAACGACGACGTTTGCCCGATACACCGTGGTGGCGGTGCCGGAGGTCGCGGCTTTGGACCAGATCAGAGGAACCGATCCCAGATACATTCCGATATAGGATTGTCCAACAATCGGTGGGCCTGAATCAGGGTTAGCAGTGCCGGTCGTAAATGGCGGGCCATCTCCAATCTTTGCGACAAGAGCAGTGGATAGTCCTGGCGCACTCAGGTTACAATATGTGGGTTTGTTTGGGATATAGAGCACCGTTGGTTCGCGGAAGAGTTGCACCCCATTCTGGCCAGAGGGGATATTAAAGATCATTTTTGAATTGCTCTCGTTAATGAGGCGCGGAACACCACTCCAGTTTTGAAAGCCTGGGGAGCTATTCTTATTTCCTCCATTGAAATCAGAGGTA
Organism: Spartobacteria bacterium; assembly: GCA_021324395.1. GTDB lineage: Bacteria > Verrucomicrobiota > Verrucomicrobiia > Chthoniobacterales > Chthoniobacteraceae > JAJPJG01. Next base: position 36,035 of record JAJPJG010000007.1, read on the forward strand.
TTCCCAAAGTAGTTGGCTGCTTCCACGACAGCAGGAATGTCTGAAGTGGCATATATTTCGAAGCTATTCGGCCCGATCGTTCCCTGTGTCTGATCAATTTGCGTCTGCGTGGCATTATCGCCGCACCAGTCGTGCGGATTCCAAATTTCCGGAATGAGGATGGTATCTCCCTGTCCGGTATTAGTAATGATTTGGGGGTTCGTCAGTGTATCCCCTGTGCCGTAATAAACGGCGTTGGTTCCGTCCGGCTTTGGATCGCTTACAACCTGTGGAGCTCTTGTTTTCACCACTGCGGGATGAACCCGGTAGAGATAAGGAAGATTTTCGATGCCAGAAAAGGCCGTTTGATTGCTGCCATCGTCAAATAGGATGCGCGTCGGATAGTTATCCGAATCAAACTGATCAATGATGTTTGCGCCTATCTGGATGATCGCGTAGTCCACGCTGTAGTCGAACAAGTATTGATTAGATAAATTCGGTATGTTCGGGCCGCTTTTTGGCACGGAACTGCCAACCTTTGCAATTGAGCCGGCTTTGATTGTCGCCTTCAAAAGCTCGAAGAAGTCCGCTTCGCGCCCCGCACGAACGACATCATTTGAATCCGCAGGGGAATTCAGCCGCAATATCGCGCCATTTGACCCATTGCGACCATGAACATATTTCCAAAAATTGCCCGGCACCTTCTCGCCGCTCGGGAGCGTTGTTGTGGCCGTAGTCCATTGCAAGCCGAAATACTTCAAAATATTTGCGTCCGTCCCTTGCTGCAGCCACTCGGTGGTAAAGCCAGCATTCTTTAGTGCAGTAATATCGGCATCAGTGCTACTCGCGCGAGGCGCACTAGGTCCCTTGCAGGTAAGCCATGCCAACCGGCTTAGTGCAAAACGCTTTATTACCAATGGTTCACCGGTAATCGCCGTAGAACCATCATTCCGCGCGAATGCTGTCTTCGCCCTCGCCATGAGAAAAGCGGGATTGATTTGGTCATCCAATCCAGACGCGTTATTTCCTCCCTGATCGGCAGCTAGAATTTTTGGCGCACTGGCATTATAGCCCGGAGAATTGCTGTTAGTCGACTGCACCGGGACGTAAGAAGGCTGGTTGAGCTCGCGGCTGAAGGTGCCCATGTATTGCAGCGCATTTTGTAGGTTTGCACGATCGCTCGAATTTGAAATCATGTATTGCAAGAGGGTTTGCATCAATTCCTGCCGTGTTACAAATTGATGATCCGTGGCGCGGGCGCTTCCCGGTCCAAGCGGAACATTTGCGGCCTTTATGAAGCCATTATTGTATGACCGCACAAACCGGTAGTAATTGGCCGCATTCTGATTTGACCATGAGAGATTCGGGAAAATTCCGCCGAGCATTGATAAGTTTCCGGTCGTGCTATCGTATGCGGCGGCCCCGTAATTGCGGAACCCTACAAGGTTATCGATGATTTTGTCCTGCGTCGCCGCCCCTGGAGTAGGAACGCCCTGGTAACTCACGCCAATGCCGGGCAACTGTTTCAAATCCGCAAAAGAGAGAGTGTCCTTGTAGTAAGGAGTCGTTTGTATGCTGGGATAGCCGGCTGCCGTCATGTCAAGCAGCCCGCCTTCATCGTAGATGGCATACGCGTAGCGGCCTACGACGGGATTGGAGCCGGATATGTTTAATGTATTACTGAAGGTAGTTGCCGGGCTGGACGGATTCTCGTTTTTTCTAACTAATACCCAATCCGGCGGCGTAAACGCACCGGAGCCGGTCGTGACGGGTGTAAAGTCAGTGTCTTGAGCGGGATTTTTCTTTGGTAAAAGGAAATGCGCGTTCCATCGGGCGGGAGAGATGTAGTGGCTATTGAGAGCGGGAGTGGTGGAGGAAACGTTGATCGCTCGCGAAGGAGGAGTATTGCTGCCGCCGCTATAGAATGGTGCGTTAAAGGCGCTGCGCTTAATGAGGTTTGTGGGGTAAGTAGACCCCGCCGTCGTTCCCGATAGGGACGGGACCATATTGATCGCATTCTTCGGCACATAGAGCGTCGTAGTCACCGCTCCTGTGGTAATAGAATAGGCGCGGGAGTTATTCGAATCGGCGATCTCCTGTCTCAAGTCGCCAAGGATGGTATCCACCGCTCCTTGCATCATCGTATCCGCCTTGACCTGGTTTACGCTGCCATTGGAAATCTGCCGTTCGTAAACGGAACGGGTGAAAAACGCCACCACCAGGCCGGTTAACAGAACTACAAAGGCGAGAACGATGATCAGCGCGGCTCCGGAAGAGTCATGGCAACGCCTTTGCAGCTGATTTCTTTGGGGAACTCGTAAGCACATACTTATTTGAGAATAAAACTGCGCTGATAGATGCGCACATTTTGCATGATCTGCCTGCGTGCAATGGCGGAAATGTTCCTAGCAGGCGTTTCTTTGCTGGCTCCAATTTGGACGATTGCATTAGCCCAATCAGAGGCGACTGCCGGCGTGTCTCCATCTTTTAATGCCATAACCAACTCCGACATATCAGTAGAGTAAGAACCTTGTGGCTGAAGTCTGTCATAACCGGGAATTCTGCTGCGGCTGGTATTGTCCAGGAGCGCCATGGTGACGATAATGGCGACGACATCGTGCATGTCTTGAATTTGCCTGGGGTCGGCGACACCGGCGGTGGGAGGAGTCGCATTGTAAGCAATTGATTTCCAGTAAGGCGGATCGCTCGCACTATAGGTGTTTGCGCGAATATTCTTCGCGATATAGTCCGGACTCATTTGCAGGGCGAACTCGAGCCGGAAGACCTGATCGCCAAAAGCATGCGCGCTGCTCGCAATAATTGCGCTTCCACTGGGACCAATATCCGCGTGAGATAGAATCAGCTCACCACCGACAATCGTTGACAGCGCGTCCACATTTTTGGGGGCCGTGACATAACTGCTATTGCCGCTGCCGCTAACCAGAAAGAGCATGGGACGATCAGCTCCTACATTGGACGCGGTGCTCACGCAAAGCCGCTCCAGAGCATAATATGGAGTTGTTGCCGATGCATCAACGGCACCCCAAATGCGGTAACCCACAACAGCCACACTGTCAGCTACTGTAGTTTGCCGTGACGCGCCCACAGCGCCAGATGCTCCTGTAGCTGCTGTAATCGCCGCGGTCTGAGTGTAAAAATAAAGAAAGTCGTTCGCCCCTGTCGTTGCTGGCGAGGTTGAAAATGTCCCCTGCGGCTCTGGGTTTTTGAAGCAAGGTCGCACGGGATAATGGCTGTAAGGATAAATGCTGCAATCAACATCCGGACGACGAATCATCGCATTGAAGTCTCGTCCCATTCGGTCAAATATCTCCCTGGCCTGATTGTCGGTATCGAGGCGCATCTGATTGGATTTGGTAACCGCGGAAGCGCTATTTACAAGCTGAACCACAATGACCAGCAGCAATGTGAGCACGGCCATGGAGACAAGCAATTCGACCAACGTAAATGCAGACTGCACGCGCAGGCGATTGCCTTTGAAATAGGGAAGCTGGGGGGAACGCATATCCACTAATTGCGATTCAGCGCAGTGACACTTTCAAAAGAGCCATTGTAGTTTGTCGGCCATGACGTGCTGGTTTTATTTGCCAGGGCAGGCCACGTCACAAGGATGCGGACTGTGGTCGCGCTCTTTGGATTGGAAGTGGGAGGCGGCGTAAAACCTACGTCCACGCGATAGAGAGATTGTAGCGAGCCGCTGGTGAGAAGGACGTCACCTACCTTTCCGGTCGGAAATGCCGTGTCGGAAAAAAATATCCGCTGCGGAGTATTGTTCGATGCAGTTCCAGCGGGACCTGGAATTGTGAATCCAAGCGCACTGGTGCCGCTTATGCTGATATTACTACCCGATACCAGGGCGGTAGCTCGCAAATCCGCAATGACGCGGGTCGCACAGCTAGCTGCGGTGGTTTGATCGATCGCCAGTTGGTTTGAGTTAAGGCCTATCGGCAGCAAACCAAAAATTGAGAGAAGGCAAAATGCCGCCACACCTAGAGCCAGAGTGACCTCGACCAATGAAAATGCGCGGGTTCCTCTTTTTAAAGGTAATGATGAGGAGATCATATCAAGGTCTAAACGTGCGGACAGTTGCTTTGACACCGTCGATTTGCATGCAGACGTGGTTCCCGGTGTTCTGGGATTGCGAAGTAGGAAAGAGCGCGGCTGAACTTTTGACGCTATTGCCGTGGGTTTGTATTAGCGCGATCTCCATCCATTGCGGGACTCCTTGCGGTGAGAAGTAGGTTGTTGTGCCAGGATTGCCGGTCGGCGCACCTGATCCGAAGACCCGCAGCATTCCATCAGGATCAAACTGGATGGTTTTTTTAAAAGTATACGTTGGACTGCTGCCGAGAGGGTAGATGATCGGAGTGACTGAATCCGTAGCAGCGTTGCCGATGCGATAGTAGGTAGTCAGGTTTTCGCGTGCCATGTTCCCGGATGAAGGAGGTGCCTGGCCGTAGTCGAGGATGTGAAGGTTTTCGTAGCGCTGCAGCTTAGTGATGGCTATGAAATCCCGCGCTACGTTAGCGGGGGTATTCGTATATTTGCCATCCCACTCCGTCTTAATGTCGGAAATCTTGGCGTCATATGGACTATATCCGCGCGTTCCATCTTTGCTCGCGATGCCAACCATCGCTACGCGCCCGGTTCCGAGAGTCTGGACTGTTGCTGATGCCGATTGAGCCGCATCGAATTCGCCGATGCCGAGATAGACGTAGGTATTATTGGCTATTGCGTAACTCCGGCAAAACTGGAGCATGTTCGTAAGGTCGCTCGCCGCCCGGTCCATGTCATTGGCACCCTTCAGCGCGTTCATTGCGGGCGCTATTAACACCATCAAAATGACAATGATTCCGATGACGACCAGCAGTTCGACCAAGGTAAACGCCCGGTTCCGCAGTCCGGCTGGCGAACGTTCAAATCGGCAGGCGCTCGGCGCTGTGAGCCTTGGAATGTGCAGGGGGGACCGCATCTGCAATGTATTTACGAAGTAAATTCCGGTCTTGCAAGAAAAAACAACGTGCGATGGAACATGGGTGCAATCTCGCTAGCGGATTTTGGTCGAAATAACGCGACACCGACTGATTGCTTTTCGAGCTGGCGGAAGGTTAAAATTGATGCGCGCCCGCTGAAACCTGCGGCGCCGTAATTGGATAAGGGAAAAGACCTTCCACACATCGTGAAATGCAAAATGCGGAAATGGGGAAATCATAAGGGACATATCAACTAGTCTGCCCGTCCAGCCGAAGCAATAGCCAAGGCGTCATGAGACGGTGTATTTTCGTAATACAATGGGAAGGCCGCCTCCGGCTCGAACGGTTTCAGGGCATTTATCGAACATAAGGCTTCCGAAGGTATTACCCAGCAAGCCCTGCGCATTGAGCTTGCAGCCTGGTCGTTTACGCGAGCAGTGCAGGCTGCCGACAAATCAGAGGCGGCACTCCTTTCGGGAGAGCCGCCTCTACAAGCTTGGTTTTTAATGGACGGCCTACTCGCCTTTCCGCACGCCCGGCGGGAGCTCGACAATCTCGAACCAATATTTTTCGAGTGTCTGCAGAATATCCACTAGGGCCTCGAAGGTGACAGGTTTGACGATGTAGGAATTCACGCCGAGATCGTAGCTGCGGAAGATGTCTTCGTCGGCTTTGGACGTGGTGAGGACGGTCACGGGGATTTGCCGCAGTTCGGGGTCGGCCTTGATTTCCTTCAGCGCGGTGCGCCCGTCCATGCGCGGCATATTGAGGTCGAGCAGAATGAGGCCGGGACGCGGCGAAGATTCAGCGTCGGCATATTTGTCCTGATGGCGCAAGTAGGCGAGCAGCTCTTCGCCATTTTCGACGAAGCGCAAATCATTGGCGAGACGGCTTTCCTCGAGTGCGTCTTTTGTTAAACGACGATCATCGGCGTCGTCATCAGCCATTAGAATCGTGATTGGTTCCCCGTGAAGTTTCATCAGCGTTTTTCATGCGTTGTTTTACAGGCAATGTCACGATAAATGTCGCACCCTGGCCTTCGGCGCTTTTTGCAGAAATGATTCCGCCGTGGCGGTCGAGAATCTTGCGGCAGACGGCGAGGCCGATGCCGGTGCCTTCGTATTCGCTGCGCGAATGGAGGCGCTGAAACACCGTGAAAATACGGTCGAGATATTTTTCGTCAAAACCGATGCCGTTATCCTGCACCATTATCTGGCAAATCTCGTCACCGGCCGACGCACCGGGAAGCTGCTCCTCGGTCATCTCGCGGATTTTTGCGGAGATGAAAACTTCGGGCGCAGAACCGTGGCGCTGGAACTTCATCGCGTTCGAAATGAGATTTTGAAAAAGCTGCCGCATTTGCGCCGGATCAGCGTCGATGGTCGGGAGATTGCCGACTTCGATTTTTGCGCTGCTCTGCTCGATGCGGACTTCGAGATCGCCCACGACCTCGTGAACGATTCCCCCGAGATTCACTTGTTCAAATGGACGTGCCTGGCTGGTGACACGTGAAAGTGTCAACAGATCGTGAAGCAATGTTTGCATACGGCGGGCGGCGTCTTGCATACGGCCAAGATAGTCGCGGCCTTCCTCGCCGACGGCTTCACCGCATTTCCTCTGAAGTCGATCGCCGAACGCCTGAATTTTCCGCAACGGCTCCTGCAAATCATGCGAGGCGACGCTGGCGAATTGCTCGAGCTCGTAATTGCTCCGCCGGAGTTGCTCCGCTGTGAGGCGCAGCCGTTCCTCGGCGCGTTTGCGGATACTGATGTCGCTGCTTACACCGACGAGCCCGATGCAATTTCCGTCCACATCGCGCAGCGGGACTTTCGTCGTGGAAAGCCAGCAGATGTTTCCATGACGATCGATGATTTGCTCCTCCCGATTCAAGACGCGCGTGCCGTTGCGCAGGACTTTTTCATCATCGGTCATGAACTGCTGCGCCAGGTCTAGTGGGAGAAAATCGTCCGATTTCTTGCCTTCGATTTCGCGGAGACGATTCGCCCCGATGAATTGCCGGTGCGCGACATTATCGAGCACGTATCGCCCCTGCACGTCTTTGACAAACACGTGCTCCGGCATCGCGTCGATGACGCTGCGCAGGAGATTGTGCTCTTCCGCCAGCGCCTCCTCCGCACGACGCCGTGCAGCGATATCGCGCAGGATGAATACAACTGCGGTGCCGAGAATGATGAAGCTCAGCACCGTCCCGACGATAATGATCGCAGTCGTCGAGCGCCCGATATCGCGCGTGAATTGTTCGCGTTGCACGAGCAGTTGCTGCTCTTCGTTTACAAAAGCTTCGAGCAGTTCCCGCATTTCCGTGCTCACGCGCTGATCTTCGCCATCGCCGAGAATCATCGCAGCCGCCTCGATGCCGGTCGTGTGCCGCGTGGTCATCGCCGATTTCAAAATCGCCGATTTTTTCGCGAGCAGCGGCCGCAGCGCGTCGAGCTGTCGCTGCTGCTCCGTCCGGTCGTGCGTCAATATTTTCAGAGCGTTGAAATCGTCGATCAGTCCCTGCTGTGCGCGATCGTAGGCCGGCAGATACTGCTCGTCCGCGGCAAGCAAATAACCGCGCACATTATTTTCCGCCTCGATCAAATTTCGTCGCAGCGATTCCTGCACTTCAAGCACGTGGCGCGAGCGCGCGACAAGCTGCGCTGTGTTTAAAAACCCGTGTGTGCTGCGATACGTGATAACCGCGATGGTTGCGAGCATCACGAGCGCGATGCCAAACCCGAGCACGACCTTTTGCCGAATCTTTACGAATTGCCTTTTCACGACAGCAGCGCGTCCGCGCTTTTCACGACTCGCGATGCGCGCCTCACAAACGAAAATTTGAAATCAAAAATCAGCAATGAAATGGCGGAGGGGGTGGGATTCGAACCCACGATGCCTTGCGGCATGGCGGTTTTCAAGACCGCTGCATTCAACCGCTCTGCCACCCCTCCGCGAGCGAGCACGGGACAATAACCGCTTCCGTCCGCGGCGGCAACATCCGCGAAAATGATTGGCGATGCCGCGCGGAATTCGCTATGCCGCTCCGCATGAGCTCTCGCCGCAAGCGCGTTTTTCGATGAAGCTGACCTGCGGCATCACGATTCCCACGCACAACCGCAAGGCTGATCTCGAGCGCACCTGCCGCGCGATCGCGAAGCTCGATCCGCCGCCAAATGAAGTGCTGATTTGCGCCGACGGCTGCACTGATGGGAGCGCTGAGTTAATTCAAAGTGCGTTCCCGCAGTTTCGACTTATCGTTAACAAAGAATCTCGCGGCTCGATCGCGAGTCGCGACGCAATGATGCGCGCTGCAAAAAGCGACGTGCTCATCAGCCTCGACGACGACAGTTATCCGCTTGAAACCGATGCCATCGAACGGGTGCGCCAGCTCTTTTCAAGCAACGACGCACTCGCCGTCGCCGCGTTTCCGCAACGCAGCGACGAAGCGCCGGCGAGTTTGCCGCAAACCGATTTCGGCCCGGCGCATTTCATCGGCACTTTTTCAAATGCGGGTGCGGCGATCCGCCGTTCCGCTTTTCTACAACTCGGCGGTTATCCGGTGCACTTTTGGCATGCTTACGAAGAGCCGGATTTTGCGCTGCGCTGCGTGGTTGCGGGCTTCGAGGTAAAATTCGAGCCGGCTGTGACAATCCGCCATCATTATACCGGTGTTCAACGCAACGAAATGCGCACACATCATTTTCACGCACGCAATGAATTGTGGAGCGCATTGATGCGTTGTCCGCTGCCACAACTTTTTGCGGTCGCTGCGTTTCGCGCAGTGCGGCAATTTGGCTATGCAAAAAAACGCGGGCTGCGCTGGATGCTGAACGAGCCGCGCTGGTGGTTTTCTGCGCTGAAGCTATCGTCCACATTGCGCGCACGCTCACCGCTGCCGTGGCGCAAATATCGCGCGTGGATGGAGCTCGTCCGTTCCCCCATTTTTTCCGAAGCCGAATGGCGCCGCAAATTCGCCGAATGAAAATTTCGATTTCCGCAACGAATCCCTGCCATCTCTATGACATGGCGCGCGAGTTGGCGCGGCTCGATGCGCTCGGCTGCTACTATTCGGGTTATCCGCAGTGGAAGCTCGCGAATGCGGAGCAAATCGCGATTCGCACGCACAGTTTTCGCACAACGATCGTTTACGCTCTGCTTAAGCTGCCCGAGAAATTTCGCCCGTCGGCACGCTCGCTTTTTTTATGGCAGGACCACAGCTTCGATCGCTGGGTTGGCCGGAACTTGCGCCCCTGCGAGTTCATTCACGCGATGCCAGGGCAGGCGTTGCACACGCTTAAAAAAGCGAAACAACTTGGGATTGCAACTGTGCTGAATCACGCGACCGGACCGGTGCGCGAGTGGGTGCGAATCATGGAGCCGGAATATGCGCGCGCCGGTTTGCGGCTGGCGGATGTTTGTCCATTTGATGACGCTTATTTTGCGCGGGAAGACGAGGAATACGCACTGGCCGATTTTCACTGCGTCGCATCGAGCGTGGTGCGCGATCAACTCGTCGCGTGCGGAATTGCGCCGTCGAAAATCTGGATCGTTCCTTACGGTGCCGACAGGACCGTTTTTTTTCCACCGGAACAAACGGCAACGCACCATTTCCGCATCGTTTTTGCCGGTCAACTGAGTTTACGCAAAGATATGCGCACGCTGCTGCGCGCGCTGGAACTCCTTAATCGCGCCGATTGGGAAATGCACTTTTACGGCGGCATCGCCGGCGAAGTTCGCGCCGATCTCGAAAATTACCACGGCGCGACGCCACTCACTTTTCACGGTGCAGTCTCGCAGCGCACGCTCGCGGACGCGTTTCGTGCCGGCTCCGTGCTCGTGCTGCCGTCGCTCGAGGAAGGCTTCGGGCTCGTCGTTCCGCAGGCGCTTAATTGCGGCATGCCGTGCCTCGTCAGCGATTGCGTAGGCGCGAAGGATTTGATCGAGCATCATCGGAACGGCTCGATTTTTCCGGCAAAAAATGCGACGGCGCTGGCGGACGAGCTCATCTTTTGGGAAAAAAATCGCACGCGCCCGGCGGATGTTCTCGACTGGTGCAAACCGGCTCAAATGCTCGTCTCCGCAAGCTTCGCGGCGCTGGCGTCGCTCCGTAAATAAGCGCGAAACTGGCACGGCTGCTGCACTCATTTGCAGAAAGTGCAGACGCTGTTAACATCAACCAAACCATTCGCGTATCCACCGGCTCATGGCGCTTGAAGCACCCACACGGCCCGCGCGGCCACAAACACGACGGACTGCAGCCCCTGCTCCATCACAAGCAGCGGCGCCGAAATCCGCGCCACAGCCGGATGTAACCGGCAGCGCGATTTGCCTGCTTGGCCTGCTCGTTACCGGTATTTTTTTGCACGGCAAGCTGCCGACAGACATCGCGCGTTTCGCTGCGATCGGCGCGGGCTTGAGCATCGCGGTGAGCCTTTATGCGGACGTGCGGCACGGACTTCAAAATCTTGTCCGGTCCGACGTGCTCGCGCTGGTGTCGCTCTACTATTTAACGCTCTGTGAATTCCTTTTTCCGCAGCCGGAATTCGTTACGCAAGTCGATGTGCCGTCCACGACGCGCGCCATCATCGCGTGTCTGATCGGTTTTGCCGGGCTGATTATCGGACGGCATCTCGTGCAGTTTAAAAAACAGCCATTTGCCACATTGTTTACGTCGCCGGTCTCGACCACGTTGATGCTCACGACGTTTACGGTGTGTTTGCTTGTGGGTTTTTCCTACATGCTTTGGAGTGTGCAATTCGATCCGGTGCTGATGGTCCGCTGGTTCATGGAACCGCGCTTTTTTCAACCTTGGAGCAGGCAGGCGTTGGGTGATTTAAAAGGGCTGCTGCACGAGCTGGAGATGTTTTTGTTTCTCGTTCCGCCGGTCGCAGGCGTGATTCTCGCGCGGCGCAAACGTTACGGATTTTTCAGCCTTGCCTACGTCGTCGTCGGCACCGCGTTCGTATTGTTTTACGGTTTTTGCAGCGGGACGCGTTATTGCTTTGCGGCTTATTTGATCACGCTGCTCTCCGGATTCGCATTCTCCGCGTCGCGGGAACAAAAAAAGGAAGTGATCGTCGCCGGCGTCATCACTACTTCGCTGATGCTGATTGCAACCGTGCTGATGCTCGAGTTTCGCGACATCGGTTTGCGCGCATATATGATGCACGACTACGAAGACTTTAGACGTCCGGAAAAGAGCGAATATTCGTTCCACGTCGATTACAACCTCTACGCGATCTGCCGCATCGTGGAAACCTTCCCGCACCGTCACGATTATCTCGGCAGCGAAGTGCCGCTGCTCGCGCTCCTGCGGCCCGTGCCGCGCGTGGTTTGGCCTGAAAAACCAATCGGCATGAGCCTGCCAATTGAAGACATCATCGGCGCGGATGGCTGGACGGTTGCCGCGACTTTTGTGGGCGAAGCTTACATGAGCGGCGGACTCATCGCCGTATTTCTCACCGGCTGCACGTTCGGCGCGCTGACGCGTTTGTGGAATTCACTTGCCTCGCCGCGCAATTCGGAATTCGGCGTGCTGATTTATGCGTCGGGCTTTTTCGCCGCCGCAATTGCAATGCGCAGCATGCTCGTGCTGACGACCGCGTTGCTGCCGTCGCTCGCAGGCACCGTCGCCGGATTTTTCTTCATCCGCCGCTCGACGATCCGGCAAATGCGCACACCGGTTCCCGCACGGCGCGACGCGTGATTGCGCAAAGCTGTCTTTTCATCCGCACGCTTTTCCTGTTCCGTATGCGCGAAAGATGCCTCGCCCGGTTGCTTTCGTCTCCGTAGTTCCGTCGCCTTATCAACGCGACATCTTCGGAGCGCTCGCGCAACTGCCCGAGCTCGACCTGCGCGTTTTTTATCTCGAGGCAGCTGCGCCCGACTCACCGTGGCCGGAAAAACCGCTGCGCGATTTTGAAAAAATCCTTCCTGGAAAATGGATTTCGCTCGGTCACATGCGCTGGCATTTGAATTGGCCGCTGCCCGATTTATCGCGCTTCGATTTTGTGGTGTTAAACACATTAATGTCCTTCACCGCCCAGCCGCTTATGCGCGGAGCGTTGCGCGAAAAGCACTGGATTTTTTGGGGCGAACGCCAGCGACGCTACGCCGGCGGCTGGAAAAAAATCGTGCACGATTTTGCATCCTCACCGCTGCACAAAGCAGCCGCGATCGCCGCAGTCGGAAGCGCCGCGATGGATGATTATCGTGAGCGTTTTCCGAATACGCCGTGTGTTAACATTCCGTATCATTGCGAGCTGCAGCCGTTTTTTGACGCGCCCCCCTGTGCGCACGATGACCAATTCATTTTTCTTTTTTGCGGCCAGATGATCGCGCGCAAAGGCCTCGATCTTTTACTCGCGGCATTCGCGCAAATTTCGCCGCGTATTCCGAATGCGCGTCTTCTTCTCGTCGGTCGTGAAGCCGAATTACCAGGAATGCTGCAAACTCTGCCTGCGGCGGTTGTTAACCGCATCGAATACGCAGGTTTTCAAGCACCGGAAAAGTTGCCGGCGTTTTTTGCGCGCGCAAACGCGTTCGTTTTACCGAGCCGCTACGACGGATGGGGCGTCGTGGTGAATCAGGCGCTCGCCGCAGGGTTGCCGGTTATTTGCTCCGATACAGTCGGCGCGGGCATTGATCTCGTGCATCGTGACCTGAACGGAATTCGTTTTCCGAACGGCAATATCGCTGCGCTCGCAAACGCGATGGAGCGACTGGCGACAAATCGCGAACTCGCGGAAAAATGGGGCGCGGCTTCGCGCGAAATCATCCGCGATTACACTCCGCAACGTGGCGCGGAACGCTGGCTCGATCTTTTTGATTCGTTAAACCCATGAAGATTCTCTTCGCTTCCAGTTCCTCCGGCTCACGCGGCGGTGGCGAACTTTTTCTCGTTTATTTGGGCAAGGCATTGCAGCAGTGCGGACACGAACTAACTCTCTGGGTTTCGTCGCATCCGCGCATGGACGAAGTGTCCGAAAAATTCGCGCACATCGGCAAAGTCGTGCGCGCAAATTACACAAACACGTATGACCGTGCAGGACGCTCGCTCGCGGCAGCCTTCGATTTGGCGACGGCGCGTCGTGCAGCCCGCGAATGGCGCGAATTGCAGCCCGATTGCATTCATTTAAACAAACAAAATCTCGAGGATGGGCTCGATCTGCTGCGCGCGCTTTCGCTCGTGAAGACGCCGTCGATCTGCACGATTCATCTCACGCAAAACGCGCAATATCTCGGTGCAAAATCCGCGCGGCTGCGCGACTGGGTTGCGCGTCACGCACTGGGTCGCTCGCATGTTCCGCTTGTCGCGGTGCTCGATCAGCGGGCGCGTGATTTGGAAAATTTTCTCAGCGCAAAAGAACGCATTCATGTCGTTCCGAACGGTGTGCCGAAGTTCGAAGTGAACGAAATCGCGCGTCTTGAAAAACGACGCGAACTCGGCATTGCCGATGACGAAGTTTTATTCATCGGTCTCGGGCGAATGGTTTCGCAAAAGCGTCCGCTGCTTTTTCTCGAGACGGCACAACGCATCCTCGCCACGAACCCAAAAGCACGCTTCACCTGGATCGGCGACGGCCCGCTCGCGCCGGAATGGGATGCATTTGTCGACGCGCAAAATCTACGTGCATTCGTGCAGCGATTGCCATGGCAATCAAGCGTCCAGCCGCTGCTCGCGGGAGCCGATGTTTTTTTGCACGTCGCGGATTTTGAAGGCCTGCCGATTGCATTGCTCGAAGCGATGATGGCCGGTCTGCCGTGTGCGATTTCCGAAAATCTTTTGCGCGAAATGCCGTTCTTAAATCGTGAGAATTCGATTTCGGTAAATGGTTCGCTGGAAATTTTTCGCGATCGAAACGCATTAAAAAACATTGGCGCGGCAGCGCGTTCTTTGGCGCAGCGGGAATTTTCCTGCGAAGCGATGGCGGCGCGCTACGAATCGCTGTATCAAAGCGCGCTCGAAAAATTCAAATAGTGAAAAACAATCCGCGCATCACGTTTGTCATGCCGTCGCTGAGCCGGCTCGGCGGCGGCATCGTGTCGAGCGCAGCGCGGCTCGCGCAAAGTCTCGACGCGGATGTCGAGGTGTTTGGTTTGCGCGATCAATTTGCCGATGAAGATCTCGTGCAGTGGTCACCGCTGAAGGCGCGCGCATTTTCGGTGCGCGGACCGCAGGCGTTTGGCTACGCGCCGGAACTCGGCAACACGTTAAAAAATGCGCGCGCTGAAATTGTTCACGCGCACGGGCTCTGGCTTTACACGTCGATCGCCGCGCAAAAATCGCAAAAGCCGAATGTAATTTCGCCGCATGGAATGCTCGATGCGTGGGCGCTGGAAAACTCGCGCTGGAAAAAACGCATCGCTGCCGCGCTTTTTGAAAATGCGCATTTGCGGGAAGCAGCTTGTCTGCACGCGCTGTGCGATGCAGAGGCGAAATCGATTCGCGCTTACGGTTTGAAAAGTCCCGTCTGCGTGATTCCGAACGGCGTCGATTTGCCCGCAACCGCTGTCGCAGAAAAAAAACGCGACGCAAAAAAAACGCTGCTCTATCTCGGCCGGATTCATCCGAAAAAAGGGCTCGCGAATCTTTTGCATGCATGGAAAGAAGCGGCTTCGGACGAGTGGCGGCTGGTGATTGCAGGATGGGATCAGCACGGACACGAAACCGAATTGCAGCGGCTCGCGCAGCAGCTTGGCTGTGCGGATCGGGTCGATTTTACCGGGTCGCTGTTTGGCGCAAAAAAGGCGGCCGCTTACGAAAACTGCGACGCGTTCATCTTGCCGTCGCTGAGCGAAGGTCTGCCGATGGTCGTGCTCGAGGCATGGGCGCACACGAAGCCGGCGCTGATTACGCCGCAGTGCAATTTGCCGGAAGGTTTTTCCGCGAGCGCGGCGATGCGGATCGAGCCGACGCCGGACTCGATTGCGCAAGGTCTGTGCGTGCTATTTTCAAAACCGGACGACGAGCTGCGCGCAATGGGACAGTGCGGGCGCGATCTCGTGGAGCGGAAATTTGCGTGGCCGAAAATCGCCGCGGAGATGCTCGCGATTTATCGCTGGATTCTCGGCGATGCTGCGAAACCGGCGTCTGTTTTGGAGTAAATCCACGCGCGGCTGCTGCGTTTGCGGGACTTGCCTTTTTAAAGGCGCACGCTCAACATTTCCTGCTCAAACGAAAGACAAACACTATGGCACACGAACTATCTCCGCTTCCGTATTCGAAAGACGCGCTCGAGCCGCACATCGACGCGCGCACGATGGAAATTCACCACGACAAGCACCACGCGGCTTACGTCAACAATTTGAACAACGCGATCAAAGGCAACCCCGAGCTCGAATCGAAATCCGTCGAAGATTTGGTGAAAAATTTGAACGCGGTGCCCGAGGCGATTCGCACGGCCGTTCGCAACAACGCCGGCGGACACATTAACCATACGATGTTCTGGACGATCATGACGCCCGGCGGCAGCAAGACGCCGACAGGCAAACTCGCCGACGACATCAATGCGACCTTCGGCAGCTTCGATGAATTCAAGGCGAAATTCGAAGACGCAGGCGTGAAGCGCTTCGGCAGCGGCTGGGCGTGGCTCGTGCGCGACGGCGGCGGCAAGCTGCAAATCATCTCGACGGCCAACCAGGATAGTCCGCTCATGGATGGCCACACGCCGATCCTCGGCAACGACGTATGGGAGCACGCGTATTATCTCAATTACCAAAACCGCCGGCCCGATTATCTCAAGGCATGGTGGAACGTCGTCAATTGGGACGAAGTCGCCAAGCGTGACGCATAGCGTAAACACATGCGCTGTTTACAGCGTGTCTAAATAATCGAGCAGTTGCTGTTTTTGCTGCGGCGTCAGTTGAATGTAGCGATCCCGCGATTCAGCCGCCTCGCCATCGTGCATGCGAATGGCATCATCCACCGTGGTCGCGCGCCCATCGTGCAAGTAGGGCGCGCTATCGCGCAAACCCCACAGCGGCGCAGTGCGCATTTCGTCAGGACCGGCGGCGCCTTGCACGATGCCATCGCCGAGTGTGCCCATGTCGTGCAGCAGCAGATCGGAAAAAAGCGGCACTTGCTTTGAACTCAACGCCGCAATCGGATTCGCGCCGGTGAACATCGCCGGTTTGTGGCAAACGGCGCAGTCGAGTTGGTGGAAAAGATTGCGGCCATTGTTCGCACTCGGGCTCAGCTTTGCCGATAAAACTGACGACGGCGGCGGTGCCAGAAATCGCATGAAATCAGCGACGACATCGATGTCGCTTTTCCCGGTATCCGGATCGACCTGATCCTCCGGATCGGCGACTTGATCGAACTGCGCGAGCTTCGCCGTGTCGCCATTCGGCGCGTTTTCATTCGGGAAAAAACGGTTCGTGATTCCCATCTCATTCAAATAGGCGTCGCCCGCAAACGCGAGCAGCGTCGCCTGCTGCGCTTTCCAGCCAAACTTGCCGACGCGCATCTGGCCGCTGACGACATCCTGCACGATTGCAGCGCGGCCTTTGATTCCGTGGATCGCCGTGCGTTGCGCATTGCGCAAAATCTCCCGGTCGGGAATCGCCTCGATCAGCCCGAGCCCGAACAGCGGTGTCGTCTGCCGATGCGCGATGACATTTGCCTCTTTCGGAATCTGCTCCTGTGCGCCCATGTCGATCGCGTTTTGTTGAAAAAGCGAACCGCCGAGCGCAGCGAGCGAGTCGTATTGGCCGTTCACGAGCCGTCCGAATCGCGAGACGGTGATCGCGCTGCTGCCGCCGATTCCCGGATTCGAATGGCACGCAACGCATGACGCGTTGTTAAACGTCGGACCGAGTCCGCTCTCGATCGTTTCGGCATTTTGAAATTCCTCGAGCCCCGCGCCGAACGCGGCGTTTTGCTCGGCGGTCAGGTCGGGAAGCGGATCGCCGAAATTAGCGACCGGCGAAACCGGCACGGCTCGTGCGCGAGCGCGATGGCGCTGTGCCTGTATTTTGATCGGCGCATCCTGCGCAAAAGTGGTTGCCGAAAATCCAAGAACTGCGATGAGGAGCAACGGGGATTTTGCTTTCATACGCAAATGCTCGCGGCACGGTGTAAAGGAAAGATGAAGCTGCGCGTGCCGTTTTGTAAAAATTGTGTAAAGCCGCCGCGCAGCTCTTGACGAAACGCGCTTGCCCGCGAAACGCGCTTTCGCCATTTTTCTCGGTTTTCACGTTTGTAAACGCATGGCTTACCTCAACGACAATTATCTCAAACTCCGCGCCGGTTATTTGTTTCCCGAGATCGCGCGGCGCGTCGCGTCCTTTTGCGACACCAATCCCGACGCTGCGAAACGACTGATCCGCTGCGGCATTGGCGATGTGACCGAGCCGCTGCCCGAGGCGGCGATCGCGGCGATGCACAAGGCCGTCGACGAACTCGCGCATCGCGAGACGTTCCGCGGCTACGGGCCGGAACAGGGCTACGATTTTTTACGAAAAGCGATCGCGCAAAATGATTACCGCGACCGTGGAATCGAAGTCGCCGACGACGAAATTTTCGTCTCCGACGGATCGAAATGCGATTGCGGAAACATCCTCGATATTTTCGGTCACGAAAACGAAATCGCGGTGATGGATCCGGTTTATCCGGTTTACGTCGATACGAACGTCATGGCCGGCCACACCGGCCCGGCGAATGAACTCGGCGCATTCGAGGGACTCGTTTATTTGCCATGCACACCGGCAAACGGCTTCGTGCCGGAAATCCCCAGTCAGCGAGTAGACATTATTTACCTCTGCTATCCGAATAATCCGACCGGCGCGACCGCCACGCGCGAGCAGCTCACGAAATGGGTCGAATATGCGCGCCAAAACGAGGCGATCATTCTCTACGACGCGGCTTACGAGGCTTACATCAGCGATCCCGCGCTGCCGCATTCGATCTTTGAAATTCCCGGAGCACGAGACTGCGCGATCGAGTTTCGCAGTTTCTCAAAAAACGGCGGTTTTACAGGTGTTCGCTGTGCATTCACTGTCGTGCCGAAGACGCTCACCGCGCGCGCCCTCAACGGCGAATCGCGTCCGCTGCATCCGCTCTGGTCACGCCGCATGAGCACAAAATTCAATGGCGTCAGCTATCCAGTCCAACGCGCCGCCGAGGCGCTCTACACACAGGAAGGCAGCACGCAGGTGCGCGCGCTGATCGAGTATTACATGGGCAACGCACGGATTTTGCGCGAAGCGTGCATGGAGATCGGCCTCGAAGTTTACGGCGGCGTCAATGCGCCTTACATCTGGGTCGCCACGCCGCCGGGAATCGGCAGTTGGGACATGTTCGACATGATGCTTGAGGAGGCAAACATCGTTATCACCCCTGGCAGCGGCTTCGGCGGCGCCGGCGAAGGTTATTTCCGCATCTCCGCGTTCAATTCGCGCGCGAATGCCGAGGAAGCCGCGCGGCGCATTCGCGCAATGGATTTGTAAAATGCCAAGTTCGCGGTTGACAGCAATCCGTCCTACGGGTAGCAATTTCAGCCCGCAATTTTTCCAAGGAACCGCATCATGCCCACGACAGAAGTTATTTTGATCGAAAACATCCCCGGCCTCGGCGCTGAAGCCGACGTTGTGAAAGTCAAAGCCGGCTACGCACGCAATTTTCTTTTGCCGCATGGCAAAGCCTACGAAGTCACGCCCGGTGCGTTGAAAAAGCTCGACCAGCTCAAAGCCAAGCGCGCCGAGCGCGAAGCTCGCGAACTCAACGAAGCGGAGGATCTGGCGCGGAAATTGAACAAGCTGAAACTGACCTTCACGCTCGAGACGGGCGGAGCCGGCAAGGCATTCGGCTCGATCACCGCGAAAGACATCGCCGATAAAATCAAAGCCGAGCTCGGCGGAATCGAGATCGACCGCCACAAAATCGTCCTCGATCGCGCGATCAAGGACACCGGCGCGCATGAAGTCGCGATCAAGCTCCACCACGACGTCACGGCCAAACTCAGCGTGAACGTCAAATCCGCAACGCAGCCTGAAGAAGCTGCCGCCGCGGAGCCGACCGAAGAGCCGAAGGAAAAAGGCTACAAGGCGAGACCGAAAGCGCGTCACACAAAGTAACGCATGGCCGAAG
Source organism: Spartobacteria bacterium (assembly GCA_021324395.1). Lineage (GTDB taxonomy): Bacteria > Verrucomicrobiota > Verrucomicrobiia > Chthoniobacterales > Chthoniobacteraceae > JAJPJG01. Next base: position 55,097 of record JAJPJG010000007.1, read on the forward strand.
GCTCCGCCACCGCGAAGCCGGCGAACAAAGCTGGGAAACAAGGCGCAGGCGACCTGCAGCAAAAGGTAAGTTATTTACCGGATGTTAACAGGTTACTCCCACAATCGCCCGATGCCGAGCAGGGCGTTCTAGGTTCGTTCCTGCTTTCGCCGCGTGATATCGGCGGCCTCTGTGCCGAGCGGGGAATCAAGACCGCGCATTTTCACATTCCCGCGCACGCAACGATTTATGACGTGCTGATGGAGCTGTGGAATGCCGCGAAGCCGATCGATTTCATCACGCTTACGCAAGTTCTACGCGACCGCAGTCTACTCGATCAGGTCGGCGGCGCGGCATTCGTGACCAATCTTTTCACCTTCCTGCCGACGGCGGCGAACGCGGCGTATTACATCGAGATCCTCGAGGAAAAGTTCACGCTGCGCGAAATCATCCGCACGTGCACCGAATATGCGGCGCGCAGCTACGACGAGCAGGACGAAGTCCACGGGTTGCTCGATGAGGTGGAGCAAAAGATTTTCGAGATCGCGAAGGATCGATTCAAAAACAAGATCCAGAGCATGAAGGACCAGGTCATGGAGGCGATCGAGTCGATCGAAAAACTCTACGAGCGCCGCGGCAACATCACCGGCTTGCCGACCGGTTTCGCCGAGCTCGACAAAATGACCGACGGCCTGCACGGCGCGGAAATGTTCATCATAGCCGCGCGCCCATCCATGGGCAAAACCGCGCTCGCCATGAACATCGCCGAGCACGTCGCACTCAACACCAAAAAACCGGTCGCGATTTTTTCGCTCGAAATGAGCACGCAGCAACTCGTCCAGCGTCTGCTCTGCTCGCGAGCCCGCGTGAATTTGCAGCGCGTGCGCGATGGATTTTTGAGCGAGCGCGATTTTCCGAATCTCACCGCCGCCGCATCGAAGCTCGCGGAAAGCCAGGTATTCATCGATGACACTGCGGGCCTTTCGATTCTCGAACTGCGTGCCAAAGCACGCCGCTTCAAATCGCAGCACAACATCGAGCTGATTGTCATCGATTACCTCCAGCTCCTCCGCTCCACCTCGCGACGCGCGCAGGACAACCGCCAGCTCGAAATCGCGGAAATTTCCGCAGGCATCAAAGCGCTCGCAAAGGAACTCAACATCCCGATCGTCGTCCTCGCGCAGCTTAACCGTAATCCCGAAAACCGCACCGGCGACAGCAAGGGCCGGCCACGCCTGAGCGACCTGCGCGAATCCGGCTCCATCGAGCAGGACGCCGATATCGTCGGGCTGCTCGTGCGCGAGGAATATTACGCCGATACTGACGAGGACAAAAAAGAAGCCGAAGGCAAAGCCACGCTCATTATCGCGAAGCAGCGCAACGGCCCCGTCGGCGACGTGCCGCTGACATTCCTGAAAGAATTCACACGCTTCGAAGACCGGGCAGTCGGCGTGGCGGATGAACCGTGATTTTCTCCACGAACACGAAGCGCACGAAGACCGTCGTGTTTTTCGTGTTATTCGTGGTTAAAACTACCGCCGTGCAGTGCAATCCCGTCGTCCTCGTCCATGGCTTCAAGGACAGCTCGTCGAAAATGCAGCCGATGGCGCGGGCGTTGCGAAAGCAAGGCTGGACGGTTTTGACTCCGACTTTGAAGCCAAGCTGGGGCCAGGCCGGCATCGATGAACTCGCGCGCCAGCTCTCGACATTCATCGACGCGAATTTTCACAAAGGCGAGCGCGTCGATCTCGTCGGCTTCAGCATGGGCGGGCTCGTCTGCCGCTATTACGTCCAGCGCATGGGCGGACTCGCCCGCGTGCAACGGCTGGTGACGATTTCCAGCCCTCACAACGGAACACTCACTGCATGCTGGTGGCCGGGAGCCGGCTGCCGTCAAATGCAGCCGCACAGCGAATTTCTTCGCGACCTGAACGGCGATATCGCCTCGCTCGATCGCATCCAGTTCACCTCGCTCTGGACGCCGCTCGATTTGATGATCGTGCCCGCGAAGAGCTCGCATGTGCCGGTCGGATGCGAAATCAAGATGTGGGTCGTGCTTCACCCGCTGATGGTCTGGCAACCCAACTGCATCCGCACCGTAGCGGAATGCCTGCAAAATTAGCTCCGTCATCGGCGACAGCGGTTCCGGGAGATCAAAAAACGCCGTTTTCTCTGTAACTGCCCGTTTTTGACATCTTGAAAAGTGGTCTGCGGCTGCTGCAGGAGCCTTTTTGCCATCCCAAAAACCGTGTTGCAGCCACCGCAACACACTTTTCGCCATCTCCAAAAGACCGTTGCGGATGCCGCAGGACACTTTTGACCTCGCTGAAAGTGGCCTGTGGTCGCCACAAGACACTTTCAGCCATCCGTAAAAACCCGTTGCAGCCGCCACAATGCCCTTTTGCAGATGTGCCAAAGGGCCTTGCGATCGCCACATGACGCTTTCCGGAAAGGCCAAGCCCTTCTGCGGCATCCGCAGTTCGGTTTCGCAGATCTGAAATCCGGCCTGTTTTCCTAGCGAGCCATTATCAGCCGCTACTGAATTTGCGGCAGCAAAATCGAGAGCAGCTCGCTGATCTTCACCCGCTCCTGCTTCATCGAATCGCGATGGCGCAGCGTGACGGTGTCGCGCAATTCATCGCCGCGCTCGCCGAGCGTCTCGAAATCGATCGTGATGCCGAACGGTGTGCCAGCTTCGTCCTGGCGGCGATAGCGGCGTCCGATGGCTCCGGCTTCGTCGTAGAAGGTCATCATGTGCGGTTTCAGCAGTGAAGCCACTTCGCGCGCCTTGGCAACGAGTTCCTCCTTGTTTTTCAGCAGCGGAAAAACGCCGACCTTGATCGGCGCGATGCGCGGATGAAAACGGAGCACGATGCGCGTCTCGGACTTGCCCTTTTCATCGGTGACCGTCTCTTCATCGTAAGCGTTGCAGATCAGCGCGAGCGCGGTGCGATCGACGCCGGCGCTCGGCTCGATGACGTGCGGCACGAGCTTTTCCTTTGTCTCCTCGTCGAAATAGTCGAGCGGTTTGCCGCTGTGTTTGATGTGCTGCGTGAGGTCGTAGTCGGTGCGATAGGCGACGCCTTCGAGCTCCTGGATGCCGAACGGAAACTCGAACTCGATGTCGTAAGTGCCCTTTGAGTAAAACGCGCGCTCCTCGGCCGGAATGTCGTGCACGTGCAGTTTTTCACGCGGAATTCCGATGTTCTCGTAAAACTTCAACCGTTCCTCGAGCCAGTATTTGAGCAGCTCCGGGCCTTGCTCGGGCTTGCAGAAATACTCGAGTTCCATCTGCTCGAACTCACGCGAGCGAAAAGTAAAATTGCGCGGGTTGATCTCGTTGCGAAACGCCTTGCCGATTTGCGCGATACCGAACGGAAGCTTCTTGCGCGAGGTTTCGAGCACATTTTTGAACTGCACGAAAATGGCCTGTGCCGTCTCGGGGCGCAGATACGTGATCGACGATTCATCCTCCGTCGCGCCGACGTAGGTTTTGAACATGAGGTTAAAGGCGCGCGGCTCCGTGAGATCGCGGCTCCCGCAGTTCGGACAATATTTTTCGCCGTTTTTGTCGGGCAGTTGATCGGCCCGCAGTCGCGCTTTGCAGTTACGGCAATCGACCATCGGATCGCTGAACGTCTCCTCGTGACCGCTCGCTTTCCAGACGTTGCGGTTCATCAAAATCGAGCCGTCCATGCCCACGATGTCCTCGCGCTCGCGAGTCATCACGCGCCACCAGTAGTCCTTCAAGTTGCGCTTCAACTCGACGCCGAGCGGACCGTAATCCCAGCAGCCGTTCAAGCCGCCGTAAATCTCGCTCGATTGGAAAACGAACCCGCGCCGTTTGCAGAGGCTCACGATTTTTTCCATGCGTTCGGTGCTGGCTTTGGGCTGACTCATAGAGCCGCTCAATTCAGCACCCACGCGGGCTCTTTGCAATTCAAACTGCGTCAGACTTTGCGGCCAAATTTTTTCTCCAGCTCACCGTAGGAAATCTGGATCATCGTCGGGCGCCCGTGCGGGCAGCAATACGGCAGCTCGCAGCGCAGCAAATCCTGGATCAGCCGCACCAGCTCCGGCTCGCGCAGCACGTCGTTCGCTTTCACGGCGTGACGGCAGACGGTCGTTGCGATCACGTCTTCGCCAAGGCGCAATTTCGAAGTGGTGGCGCTTGTTTGCCGCAGCTCGTCGATGATGTCGCGGAGCAATGGCAGCGGATCGCTCGAGCGGATGAATTGCGGAAGCGTGTCGATTTTCCACGTGCCTGCTCCGAACGGTTCGATGCCGATTCCCATTTTTTGCAGCGTCGACAAATTCTGCGCGATCCAGTCTCCGTCGCGCGGGTTGAGTTGGATGGTGAGCGGCATGAGCAGGCGCTGCGCGGACACGCCCTGCTCTTCCATGCGCCGGCGCAATTCCTCGAATAAAATGCGTTCGTGCGCGGCGTGCTGATCGACGAGCACCAAGCCGGATTCGTTTTCCATCAGCACGTAAAGGCGGCCGAGCACGCCGAGGATTTTGAAATTGCCGGGTTCCGATTGCTGATTGCCGATTTGCTCCGGCTCGGTGCGAACTTTTGCGGGTTGCGGTTGCGACGGTAATGCAGGCCAGTCTTGTCGCAGTGCGATTTGCTCACGCGGCGCGATCAGCGGCGGCGTGTCGATTGCAGGTTGGTGATTGTGGATAGCGGGAAAACTTACCCGCGCTGTTTCAACGCGGTTTCCGGTATCAAAATTCTTCGTCCACTCGCCGCGTCCGGTTTCGATCGTCCGCCGCACCGTTTCGATCACCGCATCGCGCACAAGCGATGGCTCGCGGAAACGCACCTCGCGTTTCGCCGGATGCACGTTCACATCGACCGCGGCGGGATCCATGTCGATGAACAAAAATGTCACCGGATACTGCCCTTTCATCAGCGCGGTGTGAAAGCCCTCGCGCAACGCGTAATTGATCGTGCTGTTTTCCACGGCGCGACCGTTGATGAAAACGATTTGCTGCGCGCGCGTCGAGCGGCTCACGCCGGGCTTTCCGATGAATCCGCGGATGCGCAGACCGTCGATTTTTTCATCGCCGACTTCGAGCAACTCGTTCGTCAATTCGCTGCCGCACAAATCGCGAATGCGATCGCGCAGATTAGCCGTTGCGGGGAGCTGATGCACGACGCGCTCATCGTTTACAAAAACAAAACCGATCTCCGGATGCCCGATTGCCTGCAAATGAATCTGCTGCTCGACGTGGCTCGACTCGGTATTTTCCGTGCGCAGGAATTTCCGGCGCGCGGGCAGGTTGAAAAAAAGCGAGCGCACCTCGATCTGCGTGCCGGGCGCATCGCCGCCGTCGCGGACGTATTCGATTTTTCCACCATTCACCATCACCTCGGTTCCGGCGAGCGCGCCGTGTTCGCGCGACGTTAAACAAAAGCGCGATACGCTCGCGATGCTCGGCACTGCTTCGCCGCGAAAACCGAGCGTCGCAATCGCCGCGAGATCATGCCCCGTGCGGATTTTGCTGGTCGCGTGTCTTTCGAGACAAAGCAGCGCATCGTCGCGATCCATGCCGATGCCGTCATCGACGACGCGAATGAGCGAAATTCCGCCGCGGCGGATCATCACCTCGATTTTTTTCGCGCCGGCATCGATCGAATTTTCGACCAGCTCCTTCACTACGCTCGCGGGCCGCTCGATGACTTCGCCGGCGGCCACCTGGCTGGCGACTTCCTCGGGCAAAAGCTGGATGCGACTCATTGCCGTGACGAGTAACACAGCACGCGCGCCGCGTCACGAGACAGTCGCGATTTGTCTCGTTTTTAACGCGCTCGCGGAAATTGCGCATTGAAATCGCGCGCAGATTTTCTAGTTTGGCGCGCTCTTACCGACCATGTCCGACAAGCCGCAAACCAATCCGCTGCGCGAAGGTCTCGCGAGCCGTCCGATGCCGCAACCCTGCACCGTCGTCATCTTCGGCGCAACGGGCGACCTCACGCATCGCAAACTTATTCCGGCGCTTTACAACATCGCCGCCGACGGCGATCTGCCGTCCGCGCTCACCGTTGTCGGTTTCGCGCGACGCGACAAAACGGACGAGCAATTTCGCGGCGAGCTCGAGGAGGCGGCGAAGAAATTTTCGCGGCAAACCGTGCAGGACGAGCTCTGGCAAAGTTTCGCGAACCGCATCTACTATCATCGCAGCGAATTTGGCGACGATGATGGTTACAAGCGACTCGCGGAGCGGCTCAAGCAAATCGACGCCGAGCGCGGCACCCGCGGCAATCGCTTGTTTTACCTTTCCGTCGCGCCGACGGAGTTCGAGGGCATTCTCGAAAAGCTGAAGCAATTCGGCCTGAACAAAACCATCGAGGGAAGCTGGGCGCGCGTCATTGTCGAGAAACCATTCGGCACCGACCTGCCGAGCGCGCAGGAACTGAACCGCGTGGTCAGCGCCACGTTTCCCGAGCGCGACACATTTCGCATCGATCACTTTCTCGGCAAGGAAACAGCGCAGAACATCATGGTGCTGCGTTTTGCGAATGCGATTTTCGAGCCGCTCTGGAACCACCGCTACATCGACCACGTGCAGATCACCGCGAGCGAAACGCTCGGCGTCGAGGGCCGCGGTCCATATTACGAGAGCTCCGGCGCACTGCGGGACATGGTGCAAAATCATTTGCTGCAACTGCTCTGCCTCGTCGCGATGGAGCCACCGACCGATCTCTCCGCCGATAGCGTGCGCGATGAAAAAGTGAAAGTCGTCCGTTCGTTGCGACCGATCACCGGCGATGATGTGGGGATAAATGTCGTGCGTGGCCAATATTCCGCCGGCGCGATCAACGGCAAAAACGTCAAAGGTTATCGCGAAGAGGAACGCGTCGACCCGAAATCGATGACGGAAACGTATGTGGCACTAAAGTTAAACGTCGACAACTGGCGCTGGGCGGACGTGCCGTTTTACGTGCGTGTCGGAAAACGCCTGCCGAAAAGCGGCACTGAAATCGCGGTAACGTTCAAAGGCGCGCCGGAGGTGTTGTTTAACAAAGCCGTGACGGATGTGGGCAACAACGTCCTCGTCATTCGCATCCAGCCGGACGAAGGCATTTCGCTCCGCATGCAGGCGAAAATTCCCGGCGCGGCGTTGCGCATCGAACCGGTGAAAATGGATTTTCACTACGGCACGAGTTTCGGCAAAGCGAGCCCCGAGGCTTACGAGCGACTGCTGCTCGACGCGATGAGCGGCGATGCGACGCTTTTCGCCCGTCGTGACGAAGTGGAACAAGCGTGGCGTTTCATCGACGCGATTGAAGACGCGTGGCACAAATCGCAAAAGCCGCCCGCGCTTTTCGAATACGCAGCCGGCTCGTGGGGGCCGAAGGAAGCCGACGAATTGCTCGAGCGCGACGGACACACCTGGCGCAGGCTGTAATTCGCTGCCATGCCCGAGATGATCTCCAATTTAGGCGCGGGTCTGCCGGTCGAGGTCGGCAAGATCGATCGCGAGCTGAAAAAACTGTGGGAACAAACCGGCGGCACGAGCACGCGCGCATCGATGATCAACTTCGCGGTTTATTGTGAAGGCGTCGACCGCATGGCGGAAAACACGGCGCTCATCGCCGAGTTCACGCAAGACCACGCATGCCGGGCGATTCTCATCGCCATCGAGCCGAACGCGCCGGAGCAGCGCGTGCAGGCCTGGATCAGCGCGCACTGCCATGTGAGCCGCGCCGGAGCGAAGCAGGTTTGCTGTGAGCAAATTTCATTTCTGCTCGAGGGAAATTCGAAAGACATGATTCCGAATATCGTCTTTTCGCATCTGGATTCCGATTTGCCGCTTTACCTCTGGTGGCGTGGCGATTTTTCGCGCGAGCTCGACGCGCAGCTCTGGACGTGGGTCGATCGCTTGATTTTCGACAGTCATAAATGGGATGAGCCAAAGGCGCAGTTCACGCGACTGCGCAATTCGCTTGCTGAGATTAAGCCGCGTTTAACCCTTTGTGATCTCAACTGGACGCGCCTGCTGCACCTTCGCTGGGCGATCGCGCAGCTTTTCGATCATCCAGTGAATCTCGCCGCGCTGAAAAAAGCGACGCGGTTGCAAATCACGCACGCACCAAAGCACCGCATGACTGCGCTGCTGCTCGTTGGCTGGCTCATGGCGCAATTGCGCGGATCACTCGCCGAAAACCATGGTGATCGCTTTGTTTTTAACCACAACGGCTCACATCTCGACGTCACGCTGCAGGAAAAAGAGGGCGCTGCGATCAGCGAGGTGCTTCTGGAAAGCCCGGACGCAAAATTCCGCATCAATCTCGACAGCGGCTCCGGTTTTTTTCACGCGAAAGTCGAGCTCGCAAATGGCCGACGCTACGAACATCTCGTGCCGGCCGGCAAAGACGAGTTGATCGAGCTGCTGAATGAGGAACTGATGCGCGGCGGTAAACATCCGGTTTACCTCAACGCGCTGACAGCCGCCGAGCCGCTGCTGTAGCGTTAAGCGTGCTTGCGATTGAAGCGCGAGATTTCTCGCGCGGTTTCGCGCTGTTCGACGCGTTTTTTTAAATCAGTCCTCTTGTCGCGCGACTCCTTGCCTTTGCCGACGCCGAGTTCGACTTTCACACGCCCGTTTTTCCAATACATCCGAAGGGCGACGATCGTGTGGCCCTTGATCGACGACTGGCCAAAAAGCTTGTTTATCTCCTGTTTGTGCAACAGCAAACGGCGATTCCGCTTCGGCTCGTGCTGCTCATGGCTCGCGCGCTCGTATGGCTGGATGTCGCAGCCGTAAAGAAACGCCTGCGCGTTTTCGATGCGGGCGAAGGCGTTCGTGAGATTCGCAAAACCGGCGCGGATCGATTTTACCTCCGTGCCCTTTAATTCGATGCCCGCCTCGTAGCGCTCGAGAATGTGGTAATCGTGGAGCGCCTTGCGGTTTGTGGCGATGTCAGCCACGACCGCCGGTTACTTGCTGTCCTCGGAATCCGGCGACGGCACATCGAAGCTGAGCTTGCCGTCGATGATTTCCTGCAACGCAATGTCGGAAAGTCCCATGCGCGGATGCGGCAGGATGAGCGGGCGATGGCCCTGGCTCAACTGGCGGACACGGCGTGAGACGAGGTTGATCAGCACTTGCGGACTCTGAACTTTTTTTGCGGCTTCCTCGAGGAGTTGGCTGGTCATAATGCGTCGGAAAAAATCGGCTTGGGAAAAATGGAGCGGGATATTGGAATGCACTTTGCTGTTTGTCAAACGGCATTTTCAAAAAAGCCGTTGACGTTTCGGTGGTTAACGCTGCGGCGGCTGCGTTCGCCTTTTTAGGGTGATCCGTTTCACACGCGCATCGTCGGGCGGACTCCACGTCATTACCTCCGGATCGTCCTTGAATGCGTTGTGAATGATGCGGCGATCATACGCGTTCATCGGCTCCAGATGAAACGGGCGCCCGGTTTTGCGAACGAGCTCCGCGAGCTGCTTCGCCTTTTGCACGAGAGTGTCCTCGCGCATCTCTCGGTAGTGCTCGACGTCCACCTGCACCCGCGGCGCGTCTTTGTCCTGCGCCTGCAAAAGCCGGTTCAACAAAAACTGAATGTCCTCCATCGTCTCGCCGTGACGGCCGATGAGCCGTTCGCGCTCGGAGGTGTAAATCTGCAGCGTAGCGAGGCCGTCATGCTCGAATTCCTTGATTTCACAAATGAAACCGAGGTAGCCGAGCATCGTGTCCAGGATGTCTTTCGGGTTCTGGCTCATGGCTTTTTCTTGCGCGGTAGCGCCACTTTTTGCAACACCGGAGCCGTTTGGGAGCGCGTCACATAAAGCTGCACAATCGTAAACAGGTTTTGCACGGTGTAATAAAGCGACAACGCGGAGGCGAAATTATAGCAGATGAACAGGAAGATCAACGGCATGAAAACCATCATGCGCTGCTGCGTCTGGTCGCCGGATTTCGGCGTGAGCTGCATCATCCAGACGTTTGTGCCGGCCATGCAGAGGGGCAGCAGGTTGATCGGAATCCCGGCGATCTGCGCGATCGTGTCCGGCTGCGAAAGATCGTGGACCCACAGAAAATGGCTCCCGCGCAGTTCGATCGCGCTGCGCAGCACGGCGAACAGGCCGAAGAAAATCGGGAGCTGGATCAGCATCGGCAGGCAACCGCCGAACGGATTCACGCCATAGGTTTTGTAGAGCTTCATCAGCTCTTCGTTCATGCGTGTCGGATCGTCTTTGTATTTCTCGCGCAGCTCCGTCATCTTCGGCTGCAATGCCTGCATTTTTTTCATCGAAGCCGTCGCCCGGTTTTGCAGCGGCCAGAGGATGCCTTTGATGCAGAGCGTTAGCACAATGATGGAAAGCGCGTAGCTCTTGAGGAAGCTGTGCAGCGAGTTCATCGAATTGAGCAAAAACACCGCGACCGGCTTGAACATGCCGAGGTCAAGCGCGGCTTCCTCGCCGTGACCAAGCTTGCGCAGCGTGTGGTAAACCGTCGGCCCGGCGTAAATGCTAAATGTTTCGCTGTGTGTCTCACCCGGTTTGAGCGAAAAGCCGGGAAGTCCCATCGCGCCTTGCACCGCAAGGAGATCGCGCGTTTCGCTTTTTGCCGGAAAACGGGTTGCCCAGAGCGCGTTGCCCTTCATCTGCTCGGGCACGATGATCGTGGTGAAATACTGGCTGCGCACACCGGCCCAATCGAGATTGTCCACGCTTGCTGTCGGAGCGTAAACGGGGCGTTCAGGCCGTGTCTGGAATCCGAGCAGCGGAAAACGGCCTGCGGAAAACCAGTTCACGTCGATGTTGCTCGCCTTGCCGCTGCGCTGCCAGATGAAGCGCGTGAACATCGGCAAATCGCGCTGATGGATCGGCGCCGCGGAGCCAACGTAAATAAACCAGCCGCTCGATTGATACGTCTGCGCGCCACGATTCATGAAATCGACGTTGAGTTTAACGGAATATTCCTCCGTGTTTTTCGTCGATTCCGGTAACGAAAACCGCTTTACGATTTGTAAACCATTCGGCTCGGTTCGCTCGCAAATCACTTCGCTGTTTTTTGCCGAAACCGTGTAGGCCTGCGTTGCCGCTTCACCCGCGCGCTCGCTGATGGCGCCGATCGGCAGCGAGCCGAACTCGTTCATCGTGACGTTGCCGTTTTCCGCCGGATATTTCGAGAGCACTGCACGCGAAATACCGCCGCCGAGATTTGTAAACGCGTATTCGGCGGAAGGCGTCGTCACTTTTTGCACCGATTCGGCTATGGCCTGCTCCGTCGGCTGAACCGGCTTCGTCTCAGTCGCCGGCATGGCTGGCGCCGCGCTCGCAGCCGGACTCGCACTCGCCGAAGCCTGCGCAGGTTGCGGCAGAGGCGGCGTCGGTTTTGGCGCAAACTTCAGTTGCCAGATAATCATCACCGCCATCGCGATGGCGACGGCGATTGCTCCTTTTTTGTCCATTACGCGCAGCCTCCATGCTTGTGCGGCACCGGATCGATGCCCTGTCCGCCCCACGGATGGCAGCGCACGATACGCTTGATGCCAAGCCAGCTTCCGCGCAATGCGCCATGCGTCTCGACAGCTTCGAGGAAATATTGCGAGCACGTCGGGTGGAAACGGCAGCCGGCATTCGGTCCCGCGAGGAGCGAGAGCAGCGGCGAAATGAAAATCTGATAACCGCGAATAAAGAAGCGAATCATGCGTTTAAAATCGAAGCGCGTTCGGCAAGCGCGAGCCATTCGTCATGGAGCGCGTGCCAGCTCGCCTCCCTGGCCGCTGCGCGTGCGATTAAAACCAGCCAGACGCCTTCGCGCAATTTCCGCCGGGTAAGTCGCACGAGTTCGCGCAGTCGACGACGAACGTGATTGCGTTCAACTGCGCCGCCGACGCGACGCGATGTAATGAAGCCGGCGCGCGCCGGTTCTACCTGCGATGTTTTTAGCACGCTGAGCACGATGAATTTTCCGTGGAAAGATTCACCCTCGTTTTTGATTTTGCGGAATTCCGCGGAGCGCGCCAGCCGCGCTGACTTCGGGAAACGCTGCGGATGAACGCTTGGAGGTCGAGCAAGCGGGCGAGTTTCCCCCGTCCGTCGCTCTTCTCTCATCGTGACTAGGCTTGCGTGTGACGCGCGTAGTGGATCTCTACTCCCTTCGGCAGCAGGCGTTTACGACCGCGCTGGCGACGACGCGCGAGAATGGCGCGACCGCCTTTGGTTTTCATGCGCGCACGAAATCCGAACTGGCGTTTGCGCGTGCGCTTGGATGGTTGATAGGTCCGTTTCATAAAAGCGTAAAATTTAGCAGGTCAAAAAAGAGGCGCAACTCTAGCGGCTCGACCGCCGATGTCAACGTTTGCGCACACAAAATTCACGTGCATTTGCCCGCTCGACTTTGCCCCGAATGCGCCCAAAATTTTCCGCATGGCCAAGACTTACTCCACCATGCTTTCGCTCGGCACGAGCGCGCCGCCATTTTCGCTGCCCGAGGTCGTCAACGGGCGCACGATTTCGCTCGCAGATTTCGCCGACAAAAAGGCGCTGCTCGTGATGTTCATCTGCAATCATTGCCCTTACGTCATTCACGTCCGAGAAGAGCTCGTGCGGATCGCGCGCGATTACGCGAAGCGCGGGCTTGGCGTCGTCGCGATCAGCTCGAACGACATCGCCGGTTATCCCGAGGATTCGCCGGAAAAAATGAAAACGCTCGCGGAGCAGCTTAATTTTCCGTTTCCGTATTGCTACGACGAATCGCAGGAAGTCGCCAAAGCCTACACGGCTGCATGCACGCCGGATCTTTTTCTTTTCGATGAAAATCGACGGCTCGTTTATCGCGGACAGCTCGACAGCACGCGTCCTCGCCAGGACACGCCGACCGGCGCGGATCTGCGCGCAGCGATCGATACCGTGCTCGCCGGCGAGCCGGTCGATCCGGATCAAAAACCGAGCCTCGGCTGCAATATCAAATGGCGCGCGGGCAACGAACCGGCATATTTTAGTTTGGCGTAGTCGCGTTTGACGCGCGCATTTTCGAGCCGTAACGATGCTTGTGAATTCTGGCGGAAATCCCCCCGCACGCGGTGCCGGCTTCAATCCGAAAAACCGTTTCGAGCAGCTCGAATACATCAGCGAGCCGGATGAAGTCGATCCCGATGCGCCGCCGTTGCGCACGGTGTTTTTGCGCGACGATACGCAGTCGATCATCACGCGCAACAACAGCCCGGACGTCGGTTTCGAGACGAGCCTGAATCCCTACCGCGGCTGTGAGCACGGCTGCGCGTATTGCTTCGCGAGGCCGACGCACGAGTATCTCGGCTTTTCGGCCGGGCTCGATTTTGAGAGCAAAATCGTGGTGAAGGAAAATGCGCCAGAAATGCTCCGGCGGGAATTGTCGTCATCGAAGTGGAAGCCGCAAACGCTCGTGATGAGCGGCGTTACCGATTGCTATCAGCCCATCGAGCGGCGTTTGCAAATCACGCGCGGCTGCCTCGCGGTGCTCGCGGAATTTCGCAACCCGGTCGCGATCATCACGAAAAATCATCTCGTCACGCGCGACAAAGATTTCCTCGGCGAGCTCGCGAAATTCAACGCCGCCGCAGTCAACATCTCGATCACTTCGCTCGATCCGGAACTCGCGAAAAAATTGGAGCCGCGCGCTTCGCCGCCGTCGCGACGACTGGCCGCGGTCGAGGAACTCAGCGCCGCAGGCGTGCCGGTGAACGTGATGTTCGCGCCGTGCATTCCCGGTCTCAACGATCACGAGATGATCGCCGTTCTTGCCGCTGCCGCAAAGGCGGGCGCGCGATCGGCCGCTTACGTGCCGCTGCGTTTGCCGGGTGCGGTTGCGCCGATCTTTAGCGAATGGCTCGAGCGGAATGCTCCGGACAAAAAAGAAAAAGTGCTCAATAGAGTCAGATCGATGCGCGGCGGAAAATTGAACGACCCGCGCTTCGGGTCGCGCATGCGCGGCCAGGGTTTTTACGCAGAGCAGATGCACGCGCTTTACGAACTCGCCTACAAAAAAGCCGGATTCAGCAACGACCGTATCGAGCTTTCGGCTGCGCATTTCCGGCCCGCTGTAGAGCAGCTTTCGCTGTTTTGACGCTCAGCCTTTCAGTCCGGTAGTCGTGATGCCGCGGATGAATGTTTTCTGTGCAAAGAAAAACAGCACGATCACGGGCAGCGTCACGACCGCGCTCGCGGCCATGAGATGATGCCATTGCACGCCGCCGTGCTGGCTTTGGTAATTCGCCAGCGCGAGCGCGAGTGTGAACGTGTGCTTGCGCGTGAGGTAAAGCAGCGGCGCCATGAAATCATTCCAGCATGAGAGAAATTGGAACAGCGCGACGCACGCAATGACCGGCTTGCTCAGCGGCAAAATCACGCACCAAAAAATCTGCCATTCATTGCAGCCATCGATTCGCGCCGCTTCGCTCAGCTCGTTTGGAATCGTGCGGAAAAATTGCCGCATCAAAAAAATGTAAAACGCCCCGCCGAACCACGCGGGCACCCACAGCGGCTTGAGCGAACCGATCCAGCCGAGCGAACGAAAAATGCCGTAAAGCGGCACCATCAGGACCGGAAACGGAATCATCATCGTCGCAATCGTGACCGCGAAAAGCACGTCGCGTCCTGGCCATCGGATTTTTGCAAAGCTGTAAGCGACGACTGCGCTCGAAATGGCGACGCCGATTACGTTTAAAACACAAACCAGCACTGTGTTTGCGACAAAACGCGAGAACGGCACGTGCGAATCCTCGCTCAGGCCGGTCGTCTGCGAGTGAACGCTCCCCTGCACTTCCTCGACGTTACGCCCCCCGATTGTCGCGAGCGCCATCGGGTAATTTTCCCAGCGCGGACGGATTTGCGTTTCGATCTGCGATTCCGGCAACTGGGCCGAGGCGAGCGCGTGCTCGCGCACTTTCGTAGAAGAAAATTCCGTGACGTGCCACACACCGGGCGCGACTAGATAATCGCGCGTTACTTCCGTCCGCTTTCCACTGATCACCGCGTAATACTCTCGCGGCAGCCAGACGGGCGGCATCGTCATCGTTTGCTCGATTGGTTTGAGCGAAGTCGAGATGAGCCAGATCAGCGGCGCTGCAAAAATGAGCGAGCCGAGCACGAGCAGCGCGTAAATCAGAATGCGGCCAGATTTCGAGCGGGGCGACATGGCGTTAACGCGCGTAATGCGTTCGTTTTTCCATGCTTTTGGTCGCGAGCAATGTCAGCGCGAGAATCACCAGGAACAATATCCAGGCCATCGCGCTCGCGTAGCCCATGCGCAAATCGTAAAACGCCGTGGCAAAAAGATAGAGCGCGTAAAGCAGCGTCGAGCGCGCCGGATCGCCGCTCGCGCCGCCGGTCATCACGAACACTTGCGTGAACATTTGGAGCGACGTGATGATGCCCATGATCAGGTTGAAATAAATCACCGGCGAAATCATCGGCAGCGTCACATTCCAAAAACGCTGCCACGGATTTGCGCCGTCGATTTCCGCCGATTCGTAAAGCTCACGCGGCACATCCTGCAGGCCCGCGAGAAAAATGATCATCGAATTTCCAACGCCCCAAAGACTCATGATGATCAGCGCCGGCTTCGCCCATTCCGGATCGCCGAGCCAGCCCGGCGGCGCCATGTTAAACAAATGAAAAAGCGGGCCGAGCAGCCAGTTCATCAGGCCGTAAGTGCCGTTAAAAATCCAGAGCCAGAGCATCGAACTCGCGACGAGTGGCACAATCGCCGGCAGGTAAAAAATCGTGCGGAAAATTGCGCGACCGCGCACTTCGCAATTCAGCAGCAACGCGAGTGCGAGCGCGACGACGATGCCGAGTGGAATCGAAAACGCGCTGTAGATCAGCGTGTTTTTCAGAGAAATCCAAAATACGCGATCGTGCAGCAGACGCGCGTAATTTTCGCCGCCGATCCAGATCGGCGAGTCCAAAACGGAGTAATCGCAAAAACTATAAAACAGCGATGCAACGACTGGATAGAGCGTGAATACGAGCAGTCCCACGATCCACGGCAGGCAAAATGCGAGGCCGGTCAGCGTCGAGCCGAGTCTGCGTTGCGCGGGGGAAGGCATCGCAGGTTTGCGCGAGCTATTCGCGAATCTGGCCGTCGCCGCGGATCACGTATTTGTAAGTCGTCAATTCCTCGAGCGCCATCGGCCCGCGCGCGTGAAGCTTGTCGGTGCTGATGCCGATTTCCGCGCCGAAGCCGAACTCAGCGCCGTCGGTAAAACGCGTGGAAGCGTTCCAGTAAACGGTCGCGGAATCGACTTCGTTAAGGAATTTTTCCGCGCGTTGCGAATCGGACGTAACGATCGCGTCGCTATGATGCGACCCGAATTTCTCGATGTGCTCGATCGCGCTGTCGATGTCATCGACGACACGCGCAGCCATGATGTAGTCGAGATATTCGGTCGTCCAATCCTCGTGGGCTGCATGCGCGAGCGGCTGATAATTGAGCGCTGAAAGCTGCGAAAACGCGGCGTCATCCGCTCGCAGCTCGACTTTTTTCTCAGCGAATTTCGGCGCGACTCGTTGGAAAAATTTCTGCGCGATGTCGCGATGGACGAGCAATGTCTCGGCGGCGTTGCAGACTCCCGGACGTTGCGTTTTCGCGTTCACGACGATTTTTTCCGCCATATCGAGATCGGCGTTTTTATCGACATAAACGATGCAGACGCCGTGGTAGTGCTTGATCACCGGCATCCGCGCATGTTTAACGACTGTCTCGATCAATGCATGTCCGCCGCGCGGCACGATGAGATCGATATATTTGTCCATCTCGGCCATGTGGCGCACAGCTTCGCGGTCGGTTTTCGGGATGAGCAAAATGCTGTCGGCGGGCAATCCCGCACTCGCAGCACCGGCTTGCAAAGCTTCGGCAATCGCAATGTTCGAGTGAATCGACTCCGAGCCGCCGCGTAAAATTGTCGCGTTGCCGGTTTTCGTGCAAAGCACGGCCGCGTCGCTCGTCACGTTCGGGCGTGATTCGTAAATAATGCCGACGACGCCGATCGGCACGCGCACTTTTGAGATGCGCAAGCCATTGGGACGCGTCCATTCCGTGATGATTTTGCCGACGGGATCTTCGAGTTCCGCGACCTGACGAATGCCGTCGGCCATTGCGTCGATCCGTTTTGGATTCAGCGTGAGCCGGTCGATCATTGCGCTGGAAAGGCCGTCGGCTTTGGCCTTCGCGAGATCTTTCTCGTTCGCGGAAAGAATCGCTGCGCTCCGCGCGCAAAGCTCATCGGCCATCGCGCGGAGCGCGTCATTTTTTTGCGCAGTCGTCATGCGCGCGAGCATGCGCGCGGCGGCGCGGGCGCGCTGGCCGAAATCCAGAATTTCGCTTTGCAGCTCAGTCATCATGTAGTTCTCGCGCGACTATTTCGCAGCGTCAAACTTTTCGCCGCGCGTGACGAAGCGCGTGCCGATCGGTTTTCCGGCAACGATTGCCGGAATCATTCCTTCACGCCGGCCGCTCGCGATGACGGTTGGAATTCCCGCATGCACAGCGAGCTTCACGGCTTCGAGTTTTGAAATCATGCCGCCAACGGACAATCGTCCTTTTTCCTCACGCGCGAATTTCGCGACGTGCTCGATATTCTCGACCAGCGGCACGCGTTTGCTGTCGGAGTCGAGCAATCCGTCGACACTCGTGAGTAAAATCAAAAGCTGCGCATCCGCGAGCTGCGCGACTTCGGCGGAAAGGCGGTCGTTGTCGCCGAAGCGCAATTCTTCCACCGCGACCGAGTCATTTTCGTTGATGATCGGCACGAGATTTTTGCACGCGAGCAAACGCTGGAGCGTGTTCTTTGCATTGCGATAACGTGTGCGGCTGTCGAGGTCGCCGTGCGTGAGAAGAAGCTGCGCGACGCTAATTTTGTGCGCCGCAAAATTCGCCGAGTAGAGCTGCATCAATTTCGATTGGCCGACCGCCGCGCACGCCTGGCAGGCTGCGAGTTCGGTCGGACGCTCTTTCATTTTCAGCACGCCCATGCCCGCCGCGACCGCGCCGCTCGAGACGATCACGCATTCGTGTCCGTCGCTAACAAGCTGGGAGACTTCCGCGGCGAGGCGCTTGAATTGTTTCTCATCGAGCGCATTTCCGCGCGCGCTGGCAAGGATGCCGGAGCCGAATTTTAAAACGATGCGCTTGCGTTTGTCTGACATGAGAGCCGTGCATTTTGCTCGGGTTGCGCAAAAATTCCAGCACTACCGCGACTTCACGACGCGCTTATTTTTCCAGCCCGAGCTTCTCCAGCTTTGGCCGGATCACGATGCTGCAATACGGATTGCGGTCCTTGTTCAGCCGGTAGTAATCCTGGTGATAATTCTCCGCGGCGTAAAATTCCCCGGCTTTCGTGATCTCCGTCACGATCGGTTCTTTGAACGCTTTCTGCGCTTCGGCCTTCGACTTCTCCGCAGCGGCACGCTGAGCGTCGCTGTGGTAAAAAATCGCCGAGCGATATTGCGTGCCGACATCATGTCCCTGCCGGTTCGGCGTTGTCGGATCGTGCATGCGCCAAAACAGATCGAGGATTTTTTCGAAGCTCACTTTCTTCGGATCGTAAACGATCTGCGTCGCCTCCGCGTGACCCGTGTCGCCATTGCAAACCTGCTCGTAAGTCGGCTTCGGCACATGTCCGCCAGTATAGCCCGACGTCACGGAAATCACGCCGGGTTGTTGTTTAAATATAGCCTCGGTGCACCAGAAACATCCGGCGGCGAGTGCGGCGACTTCCGCGCCTTGCGGCACGGACGGCATGGGAGCGGGTTTGTCATTCATGGCGTGGTCTTGCGAACAGGCGGAGTTTAGCAGCGCGCTCAGGCCGAGCAGCGCAGCGAGCAGAATTCTCATTTGGGTGATAACGTGGGCGCAATCACGCAAAATGCAACTCAACGCCGCGGTGAACCGCCGTAAAAAAACTGCCGATCCTCCGCATCGTCCGGCGATGGTTTCGCGCGCCACATCTCGCCGTAGAAAAAGTCGTTGTCCTCCTGCTGTTCCGTCCGGTCATTGAATCCCGCCGTCGTCTCCGGCGGCATCTCACGCCCTGCGCATCCGGCGAGAAAAAGAATCGGCACAAAGCAGAAGAAACGCATCGGCGGAGAATCGTGCAGCGGTTTTCAAATGGAAAGTTTTTTGCAACTTGCTCGATCCGCAAAATTGCACGCTTCGGCGCGGCGTTGCGCGATTTGTGGAATCGGCGGAAGAAATTCGCGTTAGAAGCGCGTCCTGCTCTCAGCCGCCGTAGTAATTTTCAACATGAAGGCCAAACAGGAGCTCCCGCAGGTCATCGCCGAGGCAATCGAGTCGGCGAAGGAGGCGGGACTGCGCTACGTGAGTGATGTGCGTCCTGGCATCCGGCGCAAAAAACGCGGACAATCTTTCGTTTTTCTCAACCCGGACGGCAGCGTCGTCCGCGACCGCAACACGCTCGTCCGCATCAAGCGCCTCGCGATTCCGCCCGCGTGGACGGAAGTCTGGATCTGCCCGCTGGAAAACGGCCACCTGCAAGCCACCGGACGCGACGCGCGCGGACGCAAGCAGTATCGTTATCACGCGCGCTGGCGCGAGGTGCGCGACGAAAATAAATACCAGCGCATGATCGCATTCGGGCACGCGCTGCCGAAAATCCGAAAGCGCGTGCGGCGGGATTTAAAGCTACCCGGCATGCCGCGCAACAAAGTGCTCGCGACGATCGTGACGCTGCTCGAAACGACGCTTGTCCGCGTCGGCAACGAGGAATACGCGCGCGAAAATCGCTCTTACGGATTAACCACAATGCGCAACCGGCACGTAAAAGTGCTCGGCTCGAAAATTACGTTCGAGTTTATCGGCAAGAGCGGGAAGCGGCACAAAATCGACGTTCACGACAGGCATCTCGCCCGCATCGTGAAGCGTTGCCAGGAACTGCCCGGTCAGGATTTGTTCGTTTACGTCGATGCCGACGGGCAGACGCAGGACATCGGGTCGCAGGACGTGAACGATTACCTGCGCGAGATCACCGGCGAGGATTTTACCGCAAAGGATTTTCGCACGTGGTCGGGCACCGTGCTCGCGGCGGTGGCGCTGAATGAATTCGAGAAATTCCGCAGCACGCGCGAGGCGAAGCGCAATATCGTTAAGGCGGTCGAAGCCGTCTCGCAAATGCTCGGCAATACGCCGGCGGTTTGCAAAAAATGCTACGTGCATCCGATCGTGCTCGAGTCGTATCTCGACGGCGCGACGATCCGGACGATTCGAAAACGCGCCGACGAAAAAATCGCGCGCGATCTTTCAAAGCTGAAGCCCGAGGAAGCTGCCGTCATGATGTTGCTGCGCGATCGCCTTGCGGCTTGACCGGTTCGTCCGCAAGCGCGAGCACCACCGCCGCCTGCGCGTGAATCTGCCAGCCATCATCGGCCTCCGGCTCCGGCATGCCGGCTCCGCCGTAATCAACGCCCTCGCTCGTCCACAAAACACGCCAGCATTTCCCCGGCGGCGGTGCGAGCAACGGCTCGGGCACGGCGTGCAAAAACACTTCGCGACCGGTGTTTAACAAAAGCAGACGGTCGTCGCCGTCATCCGCGAAAAACCGCAGCACCAGCGCATGTTCGCCGAGCACCGCGCCGTCGATGTTTTTTGTCTGCTGCGAAAAGACTTTGTCCTCGCGACGAAGCCGCAGCAAATCGCGGTGCAACTGGTAAACCGCGCGATTTTTTTCGCGCTCGGAAAAATCGAGTTTGCACCGCTCGAACGTCTGCGGCGAAGTCGGATCGGGAAAATGTGCCTGCGTCGTCGCGAGCGCGAGGCTCGGAAATTCACTGAGGAATTGCGCGCGGCCCTTTCGCACGCCATCCGCAAAAATCGCCGACGGATCGGCGAAAAACATAAATGGCGACGAAGCCGCGAACTCCTGCCCTTGAAACAGCATCGGCGTTTGCGGCGCGAGCAGCAGGAGCGCCGTCATCGCACGAAACAGCGCTGGCGAAGTGCGCTGATGCACGCGCAGTCCGAATCCGGTGTTCGCGACCTGATCGTGATTTTCCAAAAAATTGACGAGCGCTTTCGGCGCAAAATTCGCCGTCCAGATTCCGCGCCGCTCCTCGATCCATTGCGCGTATTGGCCTTGAAACAGATAGCCGCGCTTTACCGCCGAAATGAGTTCCTGCGGTGTCCCGCGATAATCGCTGAAATACGCCTGGCGCGAACCGGTGAGCGCGACTTTTGCGCTGTGATGAAAATCCTCGTTCCAAAGCGCGTCGAAATCTGCGGCGTCGACCGGATTCGCGAGCACGGTCTGCCCCGGCTCCGGACGCGGAGGCTGAAACTCGGCGAGCATGATGATTTTGCGTCCACTGGCGGCGGCGCGCGCAGCTTCCGTCATTTGCTTAACGATGTGCGTTTTCGAGCTGTCGTTCATCGTGTGCAGCGCATCAACGCGAAAACCGTCGAGATGAAATTCGCGAATCCAATACGCCACGTTCGCGAGAAAAAATTCGCGCACCGGCCCGTTGTTTTTGTCGTCGAAATTTGGCGCAACGCCCCAGTCGTTTTCGTAACGGCGCGTGCAGTAATCGTCCGAAAACTCATTCACGTAACAACCCTCGGGACCGAAGTGGTTGTAAACGACATCGAGAAACACGCCGAGCCCGAGACTGTGTGCGCGATCGACAAAGTGTCGGAAGTCATCCGGCGTTCCGTAAACGCGCGCCGGCGCAAAAAGCTGAACACCGTCGTAGCCCCAGTTGAAGCGCCCTGCAAAATCGGCGACCGGCATGACTTCGATGACGCCGATACCGAGCCGCGCGAGTTCATCGAGTTGGCGCGAAGCCGCTTCCCACGTGCCTTCGCGCGTAAACGTGCCGATGTGCATTTCATAAATCACCTGCCCGTCGATAGACACTCCGCGCCAGTCGCGATCATTCCAGCGATACGCGTTCGGATCGATAATTTGGGACGGCTGCCCCACGCCGAATGGTTGAAACCGCGAAGCTGGGTCGGGAAACGCGTCCGCTTTTTTGTCGAGCCGGAACAAATACAAATCGCCGACAGCCGCGTTCGCTTCACCGGAAAAATAACCGCCGCTTTCCGCAGCGAGCGCAACCACACGCGGCTCACGTTTCGCTTCAAAATCGGAGCGCGATTGGAGCAACACCTCGACCGTTTTCGCGAGCGGAGACCAGACGCGAAAACGAACCTTGTCCGGCGCGATCATCTCCGCGCCGATGGGCATTTGCGTTGAATTGCTCACGTGAGACTCCCCGACATTATTCATCTCAATGGCTATTCGCACGCGGCGCTGGAATGGATTGCGCCGATTCTCGTTGTCGCGCTTTCATGAAATCTCTCCAACCCAATTCTCTTCGCGTGAAGACTCAAAAACGAAACAGGAAACTACTGAGCGCACCGTCAGTGCTTCGCCCGATTTTGTTGTGATCACGCCACGAGCTACGATCCCGCCTCTCCGCCAAATTTATGATGAACAACCAAACCCGAGACGCTGCGGTCGCAGAACCTGAAAACAACGCGGATTTGAAACTGCCGCGGATTTCTTCCCATGGTGAAGAGCAAACGCCGAAAACAGACAGCGTTAAACGTATTGTTTTAGTCGACGACCATCCGGCGTTCCGTCATGGCGTCGCGCAATTGCTGGCAGACGAGGCCGACCTGGAAATCTGCGGCGAAGCCGACTCGTTGCCGCAAGCGAT
This sequence comes from Spartobacteria bacterium, assembly GCA_021324395.1. Lineage (GTDB taxonomy): Bacteria > Verrucomicrobiota > Verrucomicrobiia > Chthoniobacterales > Chthoniobacteraceae > JAJPJG01. The sequence continues at coordinate 77,749 of JAJPJG010000007.1, forward strand.
GCAGGCCGTCCGTTCGCTGCAACCGGACCTCGTCACCGTTGATATTTCGCTCAATGGACCGAACGGTATCGAGCTGGTCAAACATCTGAAATCCGAATTCCCGCGTCTGTCGACGCTCGTCATTTCCATGCATGACGAAAATGTCTACGCGTTACGTGCACTGAAAGCGGGCGCGATGGGTTATTTGATGAAAACCGTCGCGCTGCACACCATCGTGGACGCGATTCGTTGCGTGCTGAGCGGACACATCTACACGAGCCCATCGCTCAGCGAGCATTTCCTCGTGAAAATGGTGCGCGACACGGCGACGACTTCGCCGCTGGATATTTTGACCGACCGCGAGCTGGAAGTTTTTCATCTCATCGGCGAAGGCCGAAGCACGCGGGAAATCGCGGCGAAGCTGCATCTCAGCACGAAAACCATCGAGAGCCATCGGCTGCACATCAAGCAAAAGCTCGACTTGAAAAATGCCGCGGAACTCGTGCGGTTCGCAGTCGAATGGTTGTCGCTGAAAAATACGAATCCGGTCGCGGGGCCTCAGCTCGTCTCGCCGCTCGAGCACGCGTAGCGCGCAGAAAAAGGCACCCAGCCATTGCCGCAGTGGCGTTGCGCGAAAGGCTCGCCGTTTGCTGCGGATGACGAGACGGCGTGCGACTGAATCGCGCGGCGAATTCGAAGCGATTGATGTCATGCCGCTGGACATTCATCCGCCGCTGCCGCCGATGGAGGCGCTATCGGTCGAGGAAATTCCCGTCGGCGACGAGTGGCAATACGAGCCGAAATGGGACGGCTTCCGCTGCCTCGCGTTTCGCGACGGCGAAAAGATCGAGCTGCAATCGAAGTCCTGCCAGCCGCTCGCGCGCTACTTTCCCGAGCTGGTCGATGCTTTTCGCGCGCTGAAGCCGGGGACGTTCGTGCTCGATGGCGAGATCGCCATTCCCGAAAATACCACATTCTCATTCGACAAACTTCTGCAGCGCATCCATCCCGCCGCGAGCCGCATCAAACGTCTCTCCACCGAGACGCCCGCCGTTTTCATAGCGTTCGATTTGCTCGCCGATGCCGACGGCAAACCGCTGCTCGAAACGCCGCTCGCGAGACGCCGCGGACCGCTCGAAAAATTCGCCGCGAAATTTTTCCGCGACGACCGTCTTCGCCTTTCACCGGCGACGACGGACATCGCCGATGCAAAAAAATGGCTGAAGAGCGTCGGCGAAACACTCGACGGCATCATCGCGAAACGGCGCGACCTCGATTACCGCTCCGGCGAGCGCACCGCCGTGCAAAAGGTAAAAAACCATCGCAGCGCCGATTGCGTCATCGGCGGGTTTCGTTACCTCGCAGGCAAGTCAGTCGTCGGTTCACTGCTGCTCGGTTTGTATAACGACCAGGGCCTGCTCGATCACGTCGGCTTCACCTCGATGATCAAAGCCGCCGAGCGTCCGGCGCTGACGAAAAAACTCGAGGCTCTCATCGAGCCGCCCGGCTTCACCGGACGCGCGCCCGGCGGTCCGAGCCGATGGAACGCCGGCAAATCCACCGAGTGGCAGCCGCTCAGGCCGAAGCTCGTCATCGAGGTCAGCTACGACCATTTCACCGGCGGTCGCTTCCGGCACGGCACGAAACTCCTCCGCTGGCGACCCGACAAATCGCCGCCGCAATGCACGATGGATCAAGTTCGACAGGCGCGCGGAAATTTGCTGCAACTGCTACGGTAGCGCGCGCAGCCCAGGACGATTGGGTTTTAGGTTTTGGTTTTGGGGTCTGAGGCGGTGTTCAATTTTGAACATTTGCCGCCGCAAAGTGGTGAAAAGGCGTCCAACAGAGTAAACCGGTCGCTTTGTGGTCAAATTTCGCCAGTTTAGGGCTCTTGAAAAGTCGTTTTGCAGGAGGGTAAAGCCATTTTGCAGGTGGGTTCTGCGGCTTTGCAGATGCGTGAAACGATTTCGCAGGTGCGTAAAATGGCTTCGCAGGTGGGTGAAACCGTTTTGCAGGTGGGTAAAACCATTTTGCAGGAGGGTGAAGCCGCTCCGCAGATGGGTAAAGTCGTTGCGCAGGTGGGTGCCGTGGCTTTGCAGGAGGGCGAAATCGCGCTGCGGATCAGCGAATAGGCGCTCAATTCAGCGGGTGGAGCTGATCGTTGAGCGGCTTGGTGTTAAGCGCGACGTTCAATTTCACCACGAGTGAATTGCCAAAGAAATCGAGCAGGACTTCGCTCTCGCGAATCTGCGCCAGCTTCCAGCCGGGCTGATTCGGCACCGGCACGGCATCGCCCTCGGCGAGTTCCTGGCCATTGATCACCGCGAGATGCGTCGCGCCGTCCAGCGAAATGCTGCTGACGTTAAACGTGCCGGGCTTTACCTCCGGCATCGGCACTTTCTTCGGCACGGGCGGCGGCGCGAAGATTTGTGCGGCGGCGGGCGGCAGTTGATTGAAATGCATCCAGATGGCCTTGATCTTGGCCTGCAGCATGACGCCGCTGACGGGCAAAATGATGAGCGCGGCCACGCCGATGCCGATGTAGATCGCGGTGCTGTTGCTCATGCCAAAAACCCCTTTTTTCAGCTTCACTTCAGGAGGCGGCGCGGCCTCCGGTTTCCTGCCGCCGGCAAGCGCGGCCGAGCTCAGCAATGGCGCTGAGGGCGCGTGGTTCTCGGCAATTTTCAGGGGCGGCATGCAACTATGAGAAAGCAGCCGCCGTGCCCCATGGTTCCGGCCCCTATCGACCAGCGGAAGGAGAGACGGCTCGATGTCAGCGACCTCGGAGCAGGCGCAGCAGGTTGACGGCGCTGTTACTCTTCGCTGAACAGGCACCTCCTTCGCCCCTTATGAAATCGCGCGCCTTCATTCTCCTCGCCGCACTCCTCGCGGCCTGTCCGCAAATGCGCGGCGCCGAGGCCGGCCATCTCGTCGAGACACGGCTGCTCGATCCGCGCATTTATCCCGACGACGGACGGCGTCCGGTGAAACCTCCCGGCTGGGAATTGTTTGGGAACCAAACTCATTTTACGACCATGCGCAGGTTTCAGTCGAAGGATGGCCGGCTCGTGAATTTCGCGGAGGATTTCGAGCGCTACACGAAGACCTTCGACCTGGGCGATGTCATCTGGCCGAACGCGCGCTTTCTCACCGCGTCGAACATCCCGGAGATGGTCGCCGAGATGAAGCGGCGCGGGCTTTTCCTCTATCAAATCTGGGGATACGTGCCCGGCTCCGGCCCCGACGTCTCGTGGCCGCAATTCCGTCTCTCGCCGGAAACTTCCGCGCTCTTTGAGTCGCAGCTCGGCGACCGCTGGCTGGGAATGGACATGGGCGAGCAGGATGGCCGCTACATCCTCGGTTTTTCCAATTCCGTCTCTCCGCTCGCCGACGACCGGCTTTCCCAGTTCCTGAGTTTTCACCGTTACATGGAGGGCATCGCCGACGATCTCGGCAACAAAACGTCCGGCCTCGCCGCCGTCTCCTGGGCGCATTACTACGGCAAGGAAGGAATCTTTACGATGGTCGGCGCCGAGACCGCGCAGGGGCATCCGAACGCGCAGGTCTTCTACGCTTTCAGCCGCGGCGCCGGGAAGCAATACGGCCTGCCGTGGTTCGGCAATGCTTCCATTTATAACCGATGGGGCTACAAGAGCTACGGCGAGGCGGGCAAGGACCACAGCTCCACGAAAGGCACCAGCCTCGCCCTGCTGAAGCGGCTGCTCTACAGTCATCTCCTCTACAATTGCGTGATCGCCGGCTACGAAGGCGGCTGGTTTCATGGCGACAGGCTCTCTCCCATCGGCCAACTCCAGCAGGCCGCGCAGAAATGGGTGCGTGCCCACGGCCAGCCCGGTGTCATGCAGACTCCCATCGCCGTGATGCTCGATTTCACCGGCGGCTGGACTTTCCCCAGCTACAACAGCGTTCTCTACCGCGTCTGGGGCAACCTGCCCTACGGCCTGGGCGATTATCTCACCAACAATATCCTCGGCCTCCTCTACCCGGGCTACCAGGATTCCTCGTTTTTCCATGATGAGTCCGGCTTCGCGACGGCCACGCCTTACGGTGACGCTGCCGATGTGCTGCTCAGCGACGCGCCGGGGTGGATTCTCGCCCGTTATCCGGTGCTCGTCGTCGCGGGAAATCTGCGCGGGGGCGCCGAAGTGCGCGACAAGCTCCGGGCCTATGTCGAGCAGGGCGGCAGGCTCTTCATCACCGCCGGTAGCTTGAAAAATCTCCCCGGCGGCCTCGCCGGCATCACCGTGGGCGGTCCCGCGAAATCCTTCGCCGCCGGCCAGGCCATTGCCATCCGCGACACGACGCTGACCGAGAAGGAACCTTTCGAGCTGCTCCCGCTCGACGTTCCTGAAGGAGCGGAGATTTTCGCCAAAGCGGGCGAAGTCCCCGCCGTCGTCAACGTCAGTGCGGGCCGTGGAGCGCTCACCGTCTTCGCCAGCCCGTTCGGCATCTCCGCCGAATCGATTGCGAAAGAACCGGTCACCCGCCCCGTGGACCAGGCGGTCGTCAATCCTTATCCTATGCTTGGCCACGTGGCCCGCGTGCTCGATACCGCCTTCCGCCGCGAGACGCTTTTCGAGGCGGGCGAAGGGCTGGCTGTCATCACCTGCCGTCGCTCCCCCGGCGATTACACCCTTGGCATTTCCAACAATGCCCTCGCGCCGCGTCCATTTCAGATCGTCTCCCGCGTCGGCAGGATCCAATCCATCGAAGAAATCCCGCTCGACCAGTCGGAGAAAACGGGCGTCGGCTACCTCCCCGAGGGCTTGGAAAAAAGCGACGTTGGCCACAGCGACGATCACACCATCGCCGGCGGTGATATCCGCATCTTCCATGTCTGCGTCGCCGAGACCGGTGTCGCCGAACTGCCCGCGCCCGCCCCGCCGCCTGCACCGCGGGGACGTTTCCTCGCGCTGCCGGGGCTCGCCGATCTTCAGGAGGAAATTCTCAGCCGGCCCACTTTTTTCGAGCACTTCGACGGCGTAAGCCTCGACTGGAAATACCTCGCCGTCCGCGACACCCCGCAGGTGCAGCGCGAGGCAGCGTGGCTCGCCCGCCAGAAAGTCCGCCTCGTCGTGGACCTCAGTTCCGGCGTGAATCTCTTCCCCGATCTCCGCCTCGTGCGCAATTTTCCCGAGGAAGCCGGGCGCAGCCTCGCCGCAATCCGCGACGTGATCGGGAAGATGAAGCTCTTCGGCGCACACGACCTCGTCATTCCTCTCCACACCCGCGCCGGCTATTACAGCGACGAGGAAACCCGGGAGGAATACGCCCACGCTCTCACGGAAATATGCCGGCCCGCCGATGACAACGGTATCACCGTCCACCTCCGCAATGCGCAGGGCAAAACCGGCTCGCCCGGCGATCTCCTCGACCTCGCCGACCGTGTCGCCGCGCCGAATTTAAAAATCGCCATCGCCAGCGGCCCCGTGCTCTCCGGCGGCGCTCCCGACGACAAACTCGCCGCGCGGCTCAAAGGCCGCATCGGCCTCTGTCTGGTGAGCACCCCGCGCAAAGACATCGCCGGCCGCACCTGGACATCCGACGCCCCGCTCGCCGGCACCGATTTCGCGCCGAAGCTCGCCGCGTGGCTCCAGCTCGCGCCCGAAGCCCCGCTGATCCAAAGCGCCGTTTACCCGGATCAGGACGCGGAATATTACGACGCAGTCGCGCTGGAGAAGGTCGTCCGCGCGAAATAGCGGATTCGCTTTTCCAGGCGCGCCTTCCGGAAGCGTCCGCAACTGAATGTGGACACGACACTGATGCCCGCCGCGAGCATCGCCCACGTGGACGGCTCCGGCACGACGGCGGACTGGCTGTTATGGTTCACCGCCGACCAACCGACGTCGTGCTAAGTGGCGAAGCTTGGCATTCGGTTTTCAAATTTCATCAAAATCCACTTTTTTGCCACATTACAACTAAAGCCAACCATGCAATTATGCCGATGATTCCACCTATATCATTTGCTGAATGCGTAAACTCAGAGTGAATTATTCGACCTGCAATACTCCACCCAACAATCGTTAGCGATCCATCTCCTATGATTTGCGAAGTTTCGCTTAGAAGCTGGTTGGCGTTGTCGTAAGCGTAAGTGAGGTTGCAGACATTGGAGTTGAGCGTCAGCAGCCGTCCCGCCGCGTCATACGTTTTGGTTGACCCGGGTGTGCCATCGCTCCAGCTATAACCGGTTTCACGATTCCGATTGTCATAGGTGCTTGTCTTTACCTGTCCGGCACGGGTCGTATAGGTCGCCAGATTGCCAACGGCATCGGTGATGCGTGACCATGTTTCCGCCGCTGTCGTAGGCAAAATGGGTGACCTGACTCTTCGGATCGACGCTCTGGGTGAGCCGGTTCATGGTGTCGTAGCTGTTGGTCGTCACGCCATTGTCGGGGCGGGTCTCGGTGAGCTTATTGCCGGCGGCATCATAAGTCCATTGCGTTTTGTTTCCCAATGGATCGGTCGCGCTCGTTTTCCGGTTGCGGTTGTCGTAGGTGTAAACCCATGTCTTTCCTCGCGGAGCCGCAGCTTCAGTAGCGCTAACTGTCATGATTTCGGGCCGCGACGTATTAATAGCATTGTAGCTGTAGCTGTCTGTTATCGCCGCATTGGTGCCAATTACTCTCTACCCGTGCGGCTACGCATAACTTTTGTGTAGTATCGCATTTTCAATATCATCCCTGCCGTCAATGCAAGCCACAACACCACAGTCGTATTATGTCCAAAGATTTTTTGCGGGAGAAATGCCTTGGTGACAAGAAAGCGCGTCAATTGTGGAACTCCCAAGATAAATACCACTGTAAAAACTGGAGCAAGGTATTCGAACGTGGAGTTCCACCGTGTGACCTTTGCAATAAAGGCCGCAAGAATAATTATGAATACATAACCTAGCGCAGCCGCCACTATGAGCAAAACAGTCTCTTGACAGTAATCCTGCATCTCAGTTAACGGGATATGTTACCCATGTTGGATTAAACCAGTCAGGATAAGCAGGTAAGTCGGGCTCTAAATCGCAATCATGAGGATGGTGCCGAGGGGGGCGGAGTGGGTTGCCTGGTCCGAGCGGATCGACAGGCGAATACGGGCGGAAATGGTCGATTGGGAATATAGGGGCGGGATATGGACTAGCACCACTTCCAGTAGGTCCGAAATTACCATCATGTCCGGCTAATGATCCTCCTCCAGAGCCAAAGCCGGAACCTCCTCCACCAGTAAATCCGCCGGACGTTAGACCGTCATAAAGACTTCCAACCCCAGAGCCGAAAGCCGCACCGATGGCTTTGCCAACAAATTCGGCACCTGGAAGCTCTGCAAGTCCTCTGACGCCCAAATCTACACCGGCAGCGAATTCTCCAAAGAGCGCCCCACCAGCGACAAAAGCCGCTTGGTTCAAATCAAAATTGAATGAACCGGATGTAAGTGAGTTATAAGTCACCTGCCCAGCTATATCTTCAAGCATACTAAAAGCAAAAGATGCAATTAAGCTTTCAGTTTCGGGGGTTACCGCACCAATAAAACCACCCGCGATCGCGCCGGAAATTATCGAATATGATAGGTTACCGTTTGATAATCCAGAGTAATATCCCCCGTATGCTCCGATGACGGCACCTCCAAAGGCGCCCCAAATTCCATATTGCCCTAGCGGGTCTATACAATTTGCTACCGAGTTTGTTCCATATCTATAGTTATTCAAATCTCCAGATGCGAAACGAATAACATCTATCTGTAAAAATCTTCCCAAATCACCTGAATAAACCCGATTTCGATAATCATAGAGATGTATATCCTGGAGCCATTCTCTCCCTGTAAATAGAAACCGATTTCCGGTTGCGGAGGAACTTAGCGTATTACCACTGCCATCTTTGATGGTGACAGCGCCATACACATCATAGCTGTAGCCCTCTTCCACATTGCCGCTCATGTTGGTGATGCGCACCGTGCTCCCCAGCGCATCGTGATGGAAGAAGTGAGTTCCGTTACCATCGATCATTGCGATGATTTCATCGTTGATAGCTCCGTGGACGTAGCGCCTTAGCTCGCTATCGCTGCTGTTACGGTCCTGGAGAAGGTTCCAGCCATCGTAGAGATAATAGGTCGTGGAGCCGTTGATGGTCCTTTTCACGCAGCGGTTTCTTGCATCGTAGCTGAAGCTGGCGCTGACGGAGGAGGGGCCGGTGACGCTTATCAGCCGGTTTTGGGCATCGTAGGTGTAATTCCATGTCCCACCGGTGTTGTTGGCGGAGGTCAGGTTTCCGTTGTTGTCGTAGCCATAGTTGGTGACGGCGAGTTCGACGTTTCTCTGGGTGTATTGGTTGAGATTGTTGGTCGTGTAGGCGGTGGTCGTGGTATTTGTCTGCAAACTGGTGCGGTTGCCGACGGCATCGTAGGCGTAGCTGACATTACGACCGCTGCCGTAGCTGACGCCGGTGACCTGATCGATGGCATCGTAGCTGTAGCTGTCGGTCACAGCGGCGGTAGTGCCACTGGTCTCGGCGCGGCTGGTGCGATCGTTCACAGTGTTATAGGTGTAATCAAATTTTGCGAAACTCGTCGAGCCTTTCTTATTGTCGAGCGTCAGCAGGCGGTTGGCTTCATCATAGGTGTAGCTGGCACTCGTGCCGTTTTCCCAACTCTTGGAAATGCGATTGCCGTTCAGATCATAAGTATAGCTGGCGATCGGTGGCGGGCCGTCTGCGGTGATGGTGGCCATCTGGTTACGGCCGGTATAGGTGTAGCTTATCACACTTCCACCGGGATAAGTCAGGCTGGCGCGATTGCCGTCGGCATCGTAGCTGTAGCTGACCGTCTTGGCGGCTCCGTCGCCGGAAATCAGCGACGTTTCGCTCAGGAGCTGGTTCGCGTTGTCGTAAACATAGGTGAGATTGCTGACGCTCGAATTCAATGTCAGCAGTCTTCCGGCGGCATCATACGTTTTGGCCGCCCCGGGCGTGCCGTCGCTCCACGTGTAAGCGGTCTCGCGGTTGCGGCTGTCGTAAGTGCTGGTCTTTACCTGACCGGCACGCGTGGCGTAAGTCGCAAGGTTTCCGAGGGCGTCGTAACTATAGTTCTCATGGCTGCCGCCCGGATAGGTCATGGCCGTTTTTCTGTTGAGCAAATCGTAGCTGAATGCGTAGCTGTTACTCCGTGCATCGGTCAGGCTCGCGAGATTGCCGGCAGTGTCGTAACCGAACGTCGTGGTCTGGTTCTTCGGATCGGTGGTGCTGGTCAGCCGGTTCATGCTGTCGTAAACATTCGTTGTGACGCCGTTGTCCGGGCGCTTCTCAGTCAAATTGTTTCCGTCCGCATCGTAAGTCCACTGCGTGGTGTGATTGAGCGGATCGGTGGCACTGATCTTCCAATTGCGATTATTGTAAGCGTAACTCCATACCTTGCCGAGCGGATCAGTGACGGACGTGAGATTTCCCACGGCATCGTAGCCATAGGTGGTCGTCGCCGCATCCTGTGTGTTCGCGCCAATGGTCTCACTCGTCTTCTGCCACTGGCTATCGTAGGCAATGGTCGTGGTCTTTCCGCTCGGCAGAATGATCTGTGTCGGCTTGGCATCGACATGGCAGGAGCTGCACCCGCTCAGGCCGACACCATAGCTGTATTGCGTGGTGCGATTGAGCGGATCGGTTATGCTCGTAAGCCGATTATACTCGTCATAGGTATAGCTCCATGTCTTTCCAAGCTCATTGGTCATCGCGAGCTTGTTACCGTAGTTGTCGTAGGTGTAGCTCACAAAGTTCCCATCGGGATAAGTGATCTTTGTCGGCAGCCCGCGCTCGTTATATTGGTAGCTCGTGGTGTGATTGAGCGCATCAGTAACGCTCGCGAGCAGATCGTGGCTGTCGTAGGTGAAGGTGGTGACGTTATTGAGCGGATCGGTATGAGTGAGCCTCAAGCCGCGGTTATCGTAGCTATCGGTCTCGGTGCCGCCGTTGCGCAGGCGATGCGTGAGCACTTCGCCAAAACTGTTGTAGGTAAACGTCTCGTAGCTTAAATCCGGGTAATCGATGCGCGTCGGTCTCCCGTTGCCGTCGCGGGTATAAGTCGTCGTGTGGCTCAGCTCATCCGTAATGCTGGCCGGAAAGAACGGCTTCGTTACGTCGGTAAAGGTAATCGTCCTCGTGGTATTATCCGGATTCGTGATGCTGTTGAT
>JAJPJG010000031.1 GCA_021324395.1 Spartobacteria bacterium
AGCCCCCCCCCCAATCAAAAGCAGCGATCCACTAATACGATTCAGCAACTCGCCCTTCCGGTCCCGGCGATTTCGAGCAAGCGTGGTTTTCAAAACGCCGCGACGAGCCCGACGAATGCGTTGTGAAGCCCGTTTTCTCAATCGGTCAGCTGGATTTCTCGACTGTGAAGCCCGTTTTCTCAAGTGTGCGCATCGACTTCACGGTTGTTGATCTCGATTTCTCAATTGCCGGCATCTGCAACGCTTCCGCGCATTCGGACAACCCAATTGTCGAGATGGAAACCTGCTTCGTCGATGTCGCCGGATCGATTGTCGATCCCGACAATGCAATTGCTGATGCCCGCAACGCCCTCGCCGATGCTGTCGCTTCCATTGTGGCAATCCGCAATGCCGCTTTCGGGATGCAAACCTGCGCGGCGCGCGCGACGTCCTGATGGGCGTCTATCGGGCGAACCCGAAAAAAGCTCGGCGACTGCGACTTCACCCGTCGATGACTCGCCCCGCTCCACGAGCGCCAGCCCTGAGCCTGCGCCAAAAGGCTAGGGAGGAGGCCGACTGCCCACCCGTGGCCATTCGGTTTGCGCCTTCGTGGCTCACGAGCTGATGGCAGCCGGCTCCATTATCGCCGAATGCAGGACCAGGAATGGTAGGGGCGATTGACCCTAATCGCCCGCAGGCAGTTCGGTGAACCGCCCCTACCACGCACCGCTACAAAAAAGTGCCGCCGCAGTGTTCCCCAGAACCTGCGGCGGCGATTTGGATTTTCCGTGATTCTCTGCTGCCGTCCCCAAACGGCATCACGGAAGAATCGACAAATTGTCTAAGCTTTGCGACGGCGCGAACGCTGCCAGACGGCGAGCATTCCCATTCCGCCGAAGAGCATCGCCCACGTGGCGGGTTCGGGAACGGCTTGCAGGGCAATGTCGTTGCCGGCACTTGAGTCGCCGCTGGCTGCGTAGGTGAGGTTAAAGCTCTGGCCGTTGATGCTCACCAGCGTGCCTTCGGTGCCGCCGTAGGTATTGGTGCCGCTGTTATCCACGATGGTGATGCCGCTGAAGGCGCCGTTCACCGCGCCATTGCCATTATTGAGGATGACGTAAAGCACGTCGCTTCCAGTCGGCGCGTAGCCGCTGGCGAAGCTGAAGGTCGCGTCGCCTGAGAGGCTCAGGCCATTGTTTGCTGTGGTGGTGATCTTGTCACCCGCGGTGGTGTCGTTGATCTGGAGCGAGAGATGTGCTCCAGCGCTCTCGGTGAAGCTGCTGGCGGTGAGATTGCCCACGGTCGCAGTGTTGTTGACGCTGGGCGAGAGCGTGCCGCCGCTGCTGACGGTGAGCGCGCCCACTGAGCCCGTGCCGCCCAGGGTGCCGCCGTTGTTAACCGTGGTGGTGCTGCCGGCCAGCGAGCCTGCGACAATGATCGTGCCGGAGTTAACGGTGGTCGTGCCCGTGAAGCCGTTGCTGTTACCCGTCAGCACTTGCGTGCCGCTGCCGTTCATCGTCAGCGCGCCCGTGCCGGTGATGACGTAGCTCGAGCTAACGGTGCCGGAGCGGTTGAAGGCCAGCGTGCCGTTATCGGTCACACCACTGGTGCTGCCGATCGAGCCGTCGTGGCCGGCGGTGCCGTCGCCGAGTTGCAGCGTCGCACCGCTGGTGATGGTGGTCGCCCCCGAGTAGCTGCTGACGCCGGTGAGCACCTGTGTGCCCGCGCCGTTGACTGTCACCGCACCCGTGCCACTGATCGAATAGGCGGACGAGACAGTGCCGAAGCGGTTGAAGGCCAGCGTTGCATTGTCGGTCACACCGGAGGTGCCGGCGATGGTGCCGTCATGACCGCTGGTGCCGTCGCCGAGCTGCAGCGTGCCGTTGCTGATGATCGTCGCGCCGGTGTAGGTATTGTTGCCGGTCAGCAGCATCGTTCCATTGCCGGTTTTGGTCAGCGCACCTGCAGCGCTGGCGTGGGAACCGTCTTGATCAATCAGCGTTGCGGCCACGAGCAGATCGGTCCCGGCGGTCACATCGGCGACATTGAACGTTGTAGGCGCCGCAAGGTGATAACCGTTCGTTGTGGCGCTGGTGCCGCCGCCAACGGTGCCGCTCGAAGCCGTGATGGTGGACATCGAGGTGCCGCCTACAGTGACCGTGCCGCGCAGGTTATACATCTGATAGGCGTTGTTTCCCGAGCCACCCTGGCCGGTGAGTGTGCCGCCGTTGAGTTGAATTGGACCGAGTGTGTTGAATGTCGTGCCGCCATTCGTGACCGTCGCGCCGGCGTTGATGACCAGCGTCGCGCTCGAGCTAGTGAGCGCGCTGCCGAGCGAATCTGGTCCGAGGAATTGCAACGTCGAACCATTGTTCACATTGATGTTGCGAGCGATGAGCGGGTTGCCCAATGCGCTGTTGGTCGGGTTGTCCACGTTGTTGCTTGCGTTCACCGCCAGCGTGCCGCCATTGACGTTCACATCGCCCGTGAATGTGCTAGCCGCATTGGTCAGCGTCAGCGTGCCCGCGCTGTTCTTGGTCAAGCCGCCGTCGGTCGCGTTGTCGCCACCGATGTTGCTGTGAAGCAGTGCCTGCGCGACGGTGACGTTGTTGCTATTGGTGTCAATGATCGCACCGCCGTTACGGACATTCGCACGCGCGGTTCCACCAGTGCCGAGGTTCATGAACGTGCCGCTCGTGACGGCAGCTTTCAACGTGCCGCCATTGAAGTTAAACGTTCTACTCGGTAGCGTTCCTGTGGAAATGATTTGCGGCACGGTCAGAATTCCGCCATTTAGATTGTAGGTATTGCTGGCAGTTGCCGCACCCGACTGGGCCATATCCAGCACGCCCGTGCCACCGATCGTTGTCGCGTTGTCGCTGTAGAAGGATACATTTCCACCATTCTGGTTGAACACGTTGGTGCCAGCCGAGGCAGTATTTCCAGTGCTGAACTTGATGGACGAGTTCGTATTTAGATTCAAGTTGCCACTGCTGATGTCCACTTGCCCACGAGCCGTATCAAATTCCTGAAGCATCAACGTCTTGGCAGTAGTAGTGCCTACATTCACGGTTCCGCCAGTGATATTCAGGTAGCCGAGATTGCCGGCTCCCGCATAACCAAGAACGACGTCACCGGCCGATGTCAACGTGCCACCACTCACATTCACAGTGCCGGTTACAGTATTCTGGTTGTTATTGCCACGAGCAACGACGAGCGTGCCCACGGTCGCAGTGCCACTTGTGATATTCAAGGTGCCGGTGCCGTTAACACCAGTGCCATTGAGATCGGAACCGCCGACACGAACCTCGCTGCTTGCGTTGTTAAAGGTGCCACCGTTCAGATTAACTGTGCCGGCGCCACTTCTATAACCAATGTAGGTTAATCCGGTGCTGGCATTGGTGAACGAGGACGAACCGTTGATGTTCAGCGTGCCACTTCCATTCTGGCCGATGAATCGGGTCGCATTGCCCAGGAGCGATACGCTGGAGGAATCGTTCAAGGTCATCGTGTAGTTCGACCCGGCAGACTCCGCGAAGTTAAAGGCACCGCCACTGTTCAGAGTATATGACGAGGTGTTGTTGAGCGTGAACGAGCCTTTCGGCAGGTTCAATCCACTGTCGCCGTTGTAACCGCCGCTGAATTGTCCTGAGGTGACCGAAGCGTTGTTATTGATAACCAAGTCAGACGAGACGGCGCCCACACCATTGCCTCGGCCAATTGAAAGCCAAGTGCTGATATTGAGCGCGCCAGCATCAATCTGAATCTTTGCATTCTGGCCGGCTCCACCGTGTGCAACCACTCCGCCGATCACGAGTTCGCCGGTGACAGTATTGGTGCCGCCAGCGAGGAGAAGCGTTCCTTCGCGCACCACCATCGGGAAGAAGGCATTGCTCGGAATATTGCCATTCGCAGCCACACCAGTCCATGTGCTGCCGTTGGAAAGCGTCAATGTGCCCGATCCGGTCTTGAGCAAGGAAGCGCCGGTGGCGCCGGTGGCTTGAGAAATCGTTGTATTGCCCGCGCCAGCTACTGTTAGCAGATTCGCGCCGGTGTTCACCGTGCCGCTTACTGTCAACGTGCCGGCGTCATTTTGGATTGTGCCCGCACCGGTAAGAGTGACATTGCGGTTCGCGCCGAGGTCAAAACCGCTGGCAGTTGTCTCCAGCGTGCCGCCGCCGCTGAGGGCAATCGTATTCGTCGCAGAGCTGTCGCCGATGTTGTTGGCAGCGCTGATCTTCAATGTGCCGCCACTGATAGTCGTCACGCCGCTGTAGGTATTCGCATTCGTCAGCGTAAGGCTTCCAGTTCCACTCTTGGTAAGTGCGAGCACGCCCGATCCGCTGCCATTTTGGAGCACACCATTAAAAGTGTCCGTGCCCGTCGTGTTATCAGTCAGAGTAGCCGTGCCGGAGGCGATAGCAGCGCTTTCAATAGTTACGCCACTCGTGCTTCCGTTGATACCGGCAACGGTCGTGTTGTTGCCGTTGAGTTGCAAATCTGCGGCACCACCGAAGGTCAGCGCATTCACCGTGCCCAACGCGTTGGTCGCTCCGAGTCGGACTGTGCCGGTGTTAATCGTCACACCGCCAGTGAAGGTGTTGGTCGCGTTCAATTGAGTCAGGCCCGCCTGATTTAGAACCACACCGAGCGTGCCGGTGCCATTGCCGATCACACCGCTGAGTGTAACCCCGCCCGTGCCCGTGCCATTCAAGGTCAGAGTCGTCGCTCCGGAGAGCGCGGTGATACCAGTGCTAACGGTTAACGCATTCGAGTTGCTGTTGTTTGCCCAGTTCTGGCTGCCATTTACGGTTACAGCGCCGGTGCCGCTGATCGTCGCGCTTGAATTGGAGGTAGCTGCCAGCGTGACGCCGCCCGAACCGGTCGTCAGCGTATTTCCATTCGTGTTGATCACGGTCGAGGTGATGCCAGTGCCGGCTGGAACGTCGAATGTCAGGCTCTTGATTTGATATCCGCCGTCCAATTGGGTATTCAGCGTGCCACTGACTCCCACCGCATTTGCCGCGGTGAAGATCGTATCGGTTGTTGCGCCAGGCACCTGAAGCGGATCTGTGAGGCCATCCGCTGTCGTGGACCAGTTGCTCACATTCACAGTGGAACCAGAGCCCCACTTGTTCAGCGAATCACCGCTGCTACCACTGCCGAGGCCAGTCCAGTAAGCGATGGCAGGTGTTGCGTTGCCGGAAATTGTCAGGTTTGCGGCGGTGCTTGTAGAATCAGCAAAGCTGAATTGGTAGAAGCCCGTCGGCTTGGTGCCGAGCGTAAAGTTACTGCCCGAGATGCCGCCGGTGGCGCTCAGGAAGGTGTAAGTGCCCGATTGCAGCGCGTTGCCGGTTAGCAGACTGAGGTTGACGGTGCTGGTGCCGGCCAATGTTGCCGCGCCACCCGCCGAGATTAGGTCAATCGTCCCGGTCCCGATGTCGAGGCCGAGCGTCGCTGCGTTGAGCGTGATCCCGCCACCAATTGTTAGTGTATTCACAGTGGTATCCGCCAGACTGACGGTTCCGCTCGAAGTCAAAGTCCCGCCTGCGCCGTTTCCGATATTTGTGTTTCCTTTGACCAGCAAAGTTGTGCCCGCGCTGCCGGTCACTGCGGTGTTACCCAGTGCGCCCGTGTTCGCGCCGCTATGATCGATGACAATGGTTCCGACATTCAGATTCGTCGCACCAGTGTGGCTGCTCGAACCGGTGAGCGTGAGCGTGCCGGCGCCAGTCTTGGCCAGGGCCAGATTATTTTGATTGGTGCCCGCGCCTCCGAGCGCGCCACCATAAGTAACAGCGCCTGCATTGTTGACGGTCAGGGTGGAGACGCTCGCATTACCGCCTACCACCGCGTTAGCGGTGCCGCTGCCGGATGTCGTCAGGCTGGTTACCGTGGTATTGACCGCACCACTGCTGTCGCCTAACTGGAAGAGGCCGCTGGTGCCGCCGCTGCCCAAAGTCATCGTATTACTGAGCAGCACGCCGCCCGTTCCCAATACCAACGTCCCCTGTTGCACGGCAGTTGCGCCGCTGTAGCTGTTCGAGCCGGTGAGTGTCATGATACCGTTGCCCGTTTTGGTAAGGCCGATGTTCGCAATAGCGGGATTGGCGATGAGCCTCGCGGATACATTCAAGTCCGAGGCCGGAGTCGCGCTGCCGCGGGTAACGTTGAAGGTGACGACACCATTGGCAACGTTCTGGTTTTGGAAACTGATGGGAGTGCCGCTGATCGTTGCCGCATTGCCGCTCGCGTCCGAAGTCGCGGCGACTGTCCCGCTCAATGAATACTCTCCCAAGCCATCGGTGACGGTGGCGGAGCCGGTCAGCGTGCCGCCCGTCATGGTCAGACCGTTCCACAATGTGACACGAGTGCCACTGCCCATATTGGTGATGGTGCCGCCGCTGTTGATGGTCGGGACGTTTTTGCCGGTGGTGAAGCCCAAGGCGTCCGCGACGTTCAGCGCCAGCGTGCCGCCATTGTTGACGGTGACGGAAGCCGAGGTGGCATTGGTGGTGTTCATCTGCAACGTGCCGCCGCTGACGGTCGTTGCGCCGGTGTAAGTATTCGCGCCGCTGAGCGTCATCGTGCCTGTGCCAGTCTTGGTCAGACTGCCGCCGCCGCTCATGATTCCCGAATAAGTTGTGCTGGCGTTATTCCCACCGACCGTGAGCGCCACGGAGTTGCCGGCAGCCAGGTTTCCTTCATTAATCTCGGTCAGCGTAATAGGGCTGCTGCCCGAGAGAGCGCCAAAAGTGAAGCTATCGCCGACAACGCTTGCAGTGCCGGCGGTTTCAAAAAGAACGGGGCTGGCTCCCCACGCCGCTGAGCCGACACCATTCGTGCCAGTGGCATTGACGGTCGCAAACTGAAGCACGGTATTTCCATTAACTCCGAGATAGTTGGTGTTAGAGGTGCTCCCACTGCCGGCGATGTTGACCGTGCCGGAGTAGGTGTTGGAGTTATTCGTGAACATCACGATGGACTGGTTGAAGTTATTGTTAAGCGTGTTATTGTTCCCAGCGCTCGCTTCGGCGATGGCGCCGTTGCCGCCCACGCCGGCCTGCTCGAGAACCAGATTTCCCGAGCCGCTCACGACGCCATCGACGAACACGCCCTTGCTTTGACCCGTGGTGCCGGAGCCCGTATAGGCACCCGAGGCACCGTTATAGGTCGAACCGATAAAACCGCCGGCAGAATTAACTGTGACGTTGCCGGTGACGTGAGAATAACCGTCAAGCGACCACAGGGCACCGCCATTGAGAACCACAGCGTTGGCAAGAGTAAGCAGCGTGCCGCCAACCGACCCGGTGCTGCCTTGGAGATGCATCTCATAGGCGGCACCCTGATTTATCGTCAAGGATCCCGTCCCGATGGGACCTGCCGTGACGGAGCCCGCTGCGCCCGTAGTGCTCAGCCTGCTTCCAAGTATGCCGCTATCGACAATCGTCCCGCCGGTGTAAGTGCTTCCATACATCAACGTCAATGCCCCAGGACCAGTCTTGACCAATTTTGTGGGGTTCGCGCCATTGATGATGTTGGTCCATATCCGCCAATTAGTCGCGTCGCCGGTATTATTGTTATACTGGGCATCGGCGACATCGACAAACAATTCGCCACTGGACAAACCCGAAGTAATCGCGCCGGTCCCTGCCGTGCTGCCGGTGTTGTTGTTGAGCAACCATCTGCTGATGCCGCTCATGATAATGCCGCCGCTGCCAACAGTCAGCGTTGCACCGCTGCCGACAGAAAAGTCGGCTCCTTGCTTCAGCGAGTTGATGGTGCCGCTGACGTTAACCTGGGTAGTGGCAGCTTGGGCAGTATTATTCCAATTCTGAGTTGCCACCGGGGCAGTGACACCTGTGACAGCCGTATAGCCAGAGTAAGTGCCGATCGTGCCACTGGTCACGGCAACAAAATCTGCCGTGGCGGTAGAGGCGCCCGAGTTGCCCACGGTAGCCCAGCCACCGAGAATGCCGTTGGTATTCGTTGACGTGGTGGTGATGGCGCCCGTTGTGCCGAAATTCACCGCACCGCCGACGTTGTGAGTGATGGCACCCAATGCGAGCGTATCGCCTGCAACGGCGTTGATGATGGAGGCTCCGGAATTAACGGTGGTGCTGGCAAAAGTCTGCGTCGTGTTGCCGGTGCGAGTATAGTTGAGCGCGCCGCCACCGAGCGTAAGAATGCTGCTGGAACTGATCGAGCCGTTCGCGGTGCTGCCGCCCAGATCAAGCGTGCCGCTGGTGATCGTCGTCGCGCCGGTGTAAGTATTCGCACCGGTGAGCGTCAGCGTCGTGGCAGCGCCGACGCCGGTTTTGGTCAGGGCACCCGCCCCGCTGAGTGCTCCACTGTAGGTGCCGGTGTTGCTGCCAACAACCAACGTCACGGCGTTGGAGCCGGTGTCGGTCAACGCTTCATCGCTTGCGCCCGCCAGCCCGCCAACATTGAAGGTGCCGATGCCGGTGCTAAAAGTAAGCCCATTGGTCGTGCTGATTGTGACCGCGCTGTTCTGCACGGCATTCGCATTGCCGAGCTGCAAAGCCCCGCCGGAGATGGTTGTCGCGCCGGTGAAGGTGTTCGCGGCGTTGAGAGTTGCGGTGCCAATGCCGGTTTTGGACAAACTCACCGTGCCACTGCTGTTAGTAACGGTATTGTTTAATATCCAGTTACCCGTGCCGGTGAGGAGAAATGTGTGAGCGCCGCCGCCGCCCGTGCCCAGGACCACGTCCGAATTAATCGTCGCTACGTTAGTGGAATCGTTGCTGAACGTCTGCGTGCCAGCGGCTCCACCCATGGTCACATTGAACGTGCCAGAACCATTACCGAGCGTGAAAGCACCCGCGCCACCTGCAATCGTGATGCCAGCGAGACGGAGAGCGCCGAGATTCGCCCCGGAATCAATGGCCACCGAACCGGTTTGCAGTGAGCTAAGACTGAGCGTGATCCCACCGTTTCCCGCGGCGCCCGCAAACCCGGTCCCGGCGTAGTTCAATGAGAGCGAACCTGCGACAAGACCATTAAAGAGCGCCGTATCAGTAGCGGAAACACTGGGCAGCGTATCGTTACTCCAGTTCGCAGCCGCATCGAAAGTCGTTCCATCACCTGTGGCATCCCATGTTTGAGTGGCTGCTTGTGCGGAGGGTGCGATAAACGCGGCTGCGCAGGTGACTAGCAGTGCGAGAATGCAATTACGGGTGGCAAATTGCATGCGATACGGGCTACGCAAAATAATTGCGGATGTTTGTTTGATTTTCATGTGACTTGGGGATGGAGAGGTTCCAACAGCGAGGGACGCCGTGGGGGGGATTAGCAATAATAAGATGGAATTAAATGTTTGCAGCAGCTATTTGATGTTCCCGTTAACAGAGGCGAAAGAATATGCGGACTGCGAGAATGTTGCGCAGGGGATGCATATAGTTTTTCATGCGGGGGTGGTGATTACGGGATTGAATTGCGGGGACGGGGTGGGAGAATTTCTACGAATGGCGCTCGCTTTCAAACAAATGGTTACTAATGCGATTTAGTAACCAGGAGGTTCGTAAGAGAGCGCTTTAAGCAAACGGGAGGATTTTTGGGGGCTCATCTAACTACCTGATACTGCATCAGACGCAAATCGGGCGATGTGCTGTTTCCCGTGCTTGTTGTGGCGATTTCCGTAGTCCACCTCTGTTGATTTCCAAGGCAAAACTCCGGGCGCCTTGGGCAAGTCAGCCGTTGTCTTGGGCAAAACCGGTGTCGACTTGGGCAAGACGCGGGATTTCTTGGGCAAGTCAGTCTCGACTTTGGCAAGACTTCCGCCGTCTTGGACAAGGCGAACGCCGATGTTGGCAAGACGACGCTGGTTTTGCCCAAGACTTGCGTCGACTTGGGCAAGTCGTTCGTGAACCTGGGCAAGACAGTGTCCATTTTGGGCAAGACAGGAGCCGCCTTGGGCAAGGCGTCGCGAGTTTTGCCCAAGAAGCGAGTCGACTTGGGCAAGTAGTCGGACACCTTGGGCAAACCTTGCACTTTCTTGGGCAAGTCGCTCCAGAACTTGGGCAAGTCAGCGAGGGTTTTGCCCAAGTCCCACGGAGATTTTGGCAAAACGAAGGCGAATCAGGCGAGACGGGCTGCCATCTCGCGTGTGATGCGCCAGTGGAGTGGTTCGTCGGCGAGGTAGCGTTTGAATTCTTCCACCATGTAGCTGCCGAGGCGGCGGCACTCGGGGCCGAGCGAGCCCGCGATATGTGGCGTGAGAATGACATTCGGCAGCACCAGCAAGGGCGAGTCGAGCGGCACCGGCTCGACATTGCAGACATCCAGGACGGCAAAGAGATCCGGTCGCTGCAGCAAAGATGCGATCATCTCCTCTTCGCGCACGATCGGGCCGCGGGCGGTGTTGACGAAAGTTGCGCCGGGTTTCATCAGCGAAAAATGTTCCCTGGTAATCATCCCGCGGGTCTCTTCCTTGCTCGGCGCGTGCAGCGAAACGACGTCGCCAAACTCAAAAGCTTCCTCGAGCGTGCAAACCTCCACACCTAGAAGAGCCGCTTCGGCCTTGGTCAAAAAAGGATCGTAGACGATGCAGCGGAGATCAAACGGCTTTAGTAGCTCAATCACTCTGCGCGCGATCATTCCGCAGCCGATGAGTGCGACCGTCGAATGATAAGCGCCGATTACACGACGTGTATGATCGCCCCAACCTTCGCCGCGTTTCACGCCGGCTTCGAAGCGCCAGAAATTTTTGAGGCTCAGCAAAACCGTCGCCAGCGTGTATTCCGCGACCGGCCTTGCATTTGCTGCGTAGGCGCTGCTGATGACGATTTCGCGCTCCCAAAATGCAGGCGAAGTGCAGTAGCCGATCGTTCCAGCGCCATAAAAAACCGCCTTCAGGTTCGGCGCAGCTTGCACGAAAGTTTCATCCATCATCGGCGCGCCCCAGCCGGAGAAGATCACTTCCGCATCGGCTAAAAGATCGAGCTGCTCACGGATCGACTCGCGCGTTTGCGCCGGCGCATAAAAATCGGCGAGATGCTCGAGTTCCGCACGTTCTTCCGGCCCGTAGATTAAATCGACCGACCTGGCATCCATCACGAACAGCGCCTTTGGATTTTTGCGAACGCCATCGAGCGTATTTTGAAATCGCGTCTGCGTTTCCGCGCGCGCTGAAATGGGAGCGATCATCGGTTCCACCTTCACCGCTTATCCATCGCACCGTTATCGCCGGGCAAAATGCATTTTCAGCTTATGCGGTTTAGCAGATTTGCCACTGATGCGATTTAGCGATTAGTTTGCAATGCGCGCAATCTCGCGCTCTGCATTTGCCAGTGAAGGAAAATCCCCCGCCTCAACGTGTGACTTTAAAGGACATCGCCCGCGCCGTCGGACTCTCGCCCGGCGGCGTTTCGCTCGCGATGCGCAACAGCCCGGAAGTGACGAAGGAAACCTGCGAGCGGGTGCAACGCGTCGCGCGCGAAATGGGCTACCGCCCAAATCCGATGGCCACGAGTCTCGCGCAATGGCGACGCAGCTCTAAAACACAGCCCCTGCAAGCCTCCATGGCTTGGCTCAACTTCTGGCCGGACCCGAAAAAGCTGCACAGCTATGCCGAGTTCGATTGTTACTGGCGAGGCGCGAGGCAATCCGCGGAAAAATTCGGTTATCGTCTCGAGGAATTCGCCTGCCACAATATGCGAGCTTCCCGGCTCTTGGAAATTCTCGAGGCGCGCGGCATTCACGGCATCATTCTCCCGCCGTATCCCGGAGAGTTTCCAAACGATTTCGTGCAGTTCCAGTGGGACCGTTTTTCGACGGTGCGTTTGGCGCGCCACGGCGACCATCCGGTGTCGCATTTCGTCATCAGCGCACAGGCGGAAAATGCGATTCTCGCGTTCGACAAGATGCGCGAGAAAGGCTACGAGCGGATTGGTTACGCCGGTCCTTGGCATCGCCCGCGCAGGTTCGGCGCAGGATTTGTATGGGCAGAAATGCATTTATTTGAAGAGTTGCGGCTGTCGCCTTTTCTCTATCACAGTGCCGAACTATCAAAGGCGCAAAAGCCGTTTGAAGCCTGGCTGAAAGAATATCAGCCGGACGCGATTCTTACCGAAACACCGGAACTCCCGCGCATGCTGGAAAAGGCCGGGCTTCGCGTCGGAAAAGACATCGGGCTCGCCGCGACGAATGTGCTCGATAGTCCGGTCAGCGCAGGGATCCATCCGAACGGCGAGGAAATCGGACGCGTCGCCGTGCTGGTGCTTATTTCACTCATCAACGACAACGACCGCGGCACTCCGCCGATTCGGCGCGAAGTGCTCATTCACGGAAGCTGGGTTGATGGCGCGAGCCTGCCGGAGCGCAGCGCTCTTACTTCGCCGAGATCTGCAAAACGTTGATCGAATACGGCGCCAGCGTGTGCGTGAAAGTGCGCGCAAAGTCGTTCGCTTTTGATTTTACCGGCACGATTTTCGTCGGCTCCTGGATGCTGTTCGTGTCTTCGAGTTTCGCCGCGCTGAGGGCGATCGTTGTTCCTTCACGCGCGACTTGCTTTGCGCCTTTCAACTCGACCTGCACCGGTTGCGCGACCGGCGCTGTGTTGACAATTTTTAAAAAAATCGTGCCGCTCGTGTCCGCGCGTGTCGCCACGAAAAAAAGCGACGGCACTTCCTTCAAGCCGGGCTTTTCCTGGGGCTGCGTGGGAACATTTTGCGCGGCGATCGGCACAATCGTGTCGCCGAGATATTGGCCAAACATCACCTGCGCGTAATACGACGGCGAGCCGTAACTATTCAGCGCGTCGTAGCCGATTAGGTTCGGCCGCCATTGATATGCGCCGTGGTTGACGTTCACAAAAAGCGGCGCGGAGCAATTCATCACGACGATGTCCGAATTGCGCTCCATGCCTGTCATCCACGCCGCATCGCCGAGAGCGGCCAACATGTTTGGCGTCGGCGCCAGAACCTTCGAACGTTGATCCCACGGCGGAAAACTCGTTTCATGCGATGCCCATTCGCCGACGAAAATTTTCGGCCCCTTGCGATCGTAATCATCGTAATGCATCGCGTCCTCCTCGAATGCCCATGCATTGCGATAATAGTGCTCGTCGATCGCGTCCGGCGTTCGCTCTTTCATCGCGAATTTTCTGCCGAGAGTATCGCGACCGCCAATCGTGGAGATCAATTGCAACTGCGGATACTTCGCTTTGATCGCGTCGTAAAATTGCACGAAGCGGCCTTCGTAGCTGCCCGATTCGTCAAAGCCATCTTCGTTTCCGATTTCGACATACGTGAGCTTGAATGGTGCGGGATGTCCATCTTTCGCGCGCTGCGCGCCCCATTTCGTGCTGGTGTCGCCGATGACGTATTCGATCTCCTCGAGCGCCTCGTCAACGAACGGCTGCAGCAGCGGACCGCGCGACACGTAGTCGCCTTTTAACGTGTAGCCCGCAAACACTGCGAGCAGCGGCTCCATTTTCAAATCCTCGCACCATTCCAAAAATTCGAGCAACCCCATGCCGTCGCTCGCGCGATAACCCCAGCAGCCAGGATGACCGGGCCGCTGCTCGAGCGGGCCGAGCGTTTTTTTCCAGTCGAATCGCGAGTGAAACCAGTCGCCCTCGAGGAAATTGCCGCCGGGCAGCCGCAAAAATTTCGGCTTCATGTCGGCCAAAAGCTGCATGATATCGACACGATTGCCATTCGAACGGTTGTTAAACGTCGGCGGAAAAAGCGAAACGAGGTTGAACCAATACGTGCCGGCGCCGCTCGTGGTGATCACGAAGCGATTGTTCGCCGAAGGCTGCGCGTCTTTGCCGGTCGTAAGTGTGATCTCGTAGCGCTGCCATTCGCTTGTGATGTTTTGTGTTTGCGCTTTCGCAAAAATTTTTGCGCCGTCATTGCTCTCGATGCTTACGGTGAGCGGCGAAAGAGCGCCGTTGCTCTTAGCATAAAATGACGCGCGGTAAGTTGTGTCCGGCTTTACCGAAATTCCCCAAAATCCATCATTCGCGACGCCCGCTTCTGCTTTCGCATCGAGCTTGAGGCACGTTTTTAACACCGCATTAATCGGCTCTGAATCGTCGAGCGTGATCGCTGCGCTACTGTCGCCGTGCTGCACGACCGACCAATGCGCCGGTGCCTTCGGGTCGTCTTTGAAGATACGGTTCTGGATCAACTCCGCATAAATTCCGCCATCGTAGGAATGGTTGATCTCCTCGGTCATCAAGCCGTAGAGCATTGGACTCACTTTCGCACCGGGCTTGGTGAGATCGAGCTCCAGCTTCGGCAGCGGCTTTGCGGCGTCTTCAGAATGCAAAACGCCTGGAAAAATAATCGTTAACGCAGCGGAAATAGCAATGAGGTGTTTCATGGGGGGCGAGCCACCATTCCCAAATCACACCCGATGCGTCTATGCGAAAATACGCGCGACGATGCCGAGCTTTCTGATGCGGTTCATTGCTGCGTTTTTTTCGGCGGCTCCATTTCCTTTGCGACGACGTAGCAGCGATGCAGAAAATCAGAAACGGCGACGACGCCGAAGATGCTCGCGACAAAACGCGTCACACGCGGCACCGCGGCGAGTCCGAAACTCAGCCCGGTGCTGATCCAAACTTCGATGCAATATGGACAGCTAATCAGGCTGCCGATCGCGCGCCTCATTCCGCGACCGCGCGGCTCCTCATCGACCTCGGCGGCGCCAGTTGCCTTTTCAAATTTCGTGAATGGCGCGCGCAACGGCATCGCGATTTTGTCGAGCGCGATGACGCGGCTCAGCTTGTGTGTCGCCAGCGCGAGCAGCAGCAAATCGCGCAACGCAAATCGCTCCGGCAGCCGGTTTTCTTTTTTCAAAAAAAGCAGCAGTGACGAAATGACGCCGCCATACACCGCGAGCAGCGTCGCGTAATTTGGCAGAAGCTCCGTGTCCTGCGCGTAACCGTCGAAAAGTTCCTTCGCGATTTTTTTCGGCACTTCTTTTGCCGCGTTGGCGACCGTTTTCATACTTCGAATTCGTGGTTGCGCAAATGCGCGGTTGTTGCAAAGCAGCCGCAAATCTATGTTCGCGCACATGAAGCTCGATCAAGTCGCCACGCAGTTTTACACCATTCGCGATTTCTGCCAGACCTCCGCCGGGTTCGCCGAGTCATGCAAAAAAGTGCGCGGGATCGGCTATCGCGCGATCCAGCTTTCCGGACTCGGGCCAATTTCTGATGACGAAATCGTTCGTGTCTGCGCGGGTGAAGGACTGACGATCTGCGCAACGCACGAGCCGGGAAACGTGATTCTTTCCAGCCCAAAACAGGTCGTTGAACGTCTGCAAAAACTCGGATGCCGCTACACATCTTATCCGTATCCGGGCGGTGTAAATTTATCCGGGATCGACACGCTGCGCGAGTTCGTCGCAAAGCTCGACCACGCCGGCTCGGTGCTGCGCGAAGCGGGGCTCGCGCTGACTTACCACAACCACGCGATGGAATTTCACAAAGTGAATGGCCGCACAATTCTCGACTGGATTTATGACGAGAGCCGCGCGGAAAATTTGCAGGCGGAAATCGATACGTATTGGGTGCAAGCCGGCGGCGCGGATCCCGTCGCGTGGTGCCGCAAACTCAAGGGCCGGCTGCCTTTGCTGCATCTCAAAGATTGCACCGGCATGCTCGATAATCGCACTGCGTTTTGCGAGATCGGCAACGGCAATCTCGATTTCGTGCGAATCATCGACGCCGCCGAGCAATCGGGCTGCGAGTGGTTCATCGTCGAGCAGGACACGTGTCCGGGCGATCCGTTCGATTCGCTAAAAATCAGCTTCGATTACATCGCCACGAATCTTGTGCGCGGTTGACGGAGGGGCGAGTCCCATCCGCTTACGAATATTTCAGCACGACCTGGAAAACGACGTTGCCCGCGTCGCGGCAGCGGTCGATGACCTTTTCCACCAGTTCGTAGAGATCTTTCAAAACAACCACTTCCTTCGCGTCGGCCGTTCCTTGATAGAGCTCGCGCAAACGCTCCGTCATCAATTTGTCGGCGTCGCCTTCGATCGTTTGCAGTCGTTCGTAGCTGTCCGAGATTTCCTCGACGTGCGCTTTTTTCCGAAGCTCGCGAACCATCGACGAAACCGTTTCGGTTGCCTGCTCAAGCAGCCCGACCTGGACGGAAATGCGCTCTGCGGAAATTTGCTGCGGTGCGATTTGCAGGAGTTGACCGATTTTTTCGATGTTTTTCGGAATGCGATAAAGCGCGTGGGAAAGCGCCTCGATGTCCTCCCGCTCAATCGGTGTGACGAAATTGCGGCAAAGCTGCTTTGTGATTTCCGTCGTAATGCGCTTGTGTTTGCGACGGCTCTGCGCGAGTTCGGCGAGGGGATCGTCGATGCGCTGCATGAATTTCGGCATCAGCCGCGAAAGGAGCGCGGCACTGTTTTTTGCCTCGTCGGCGCTTTCCTCGAGCAGGTCGTAGAATTTTTCGTCACGACCGAAAATGCGCTTTAGCGAAATCACGCGGACACGTTTACCGAGAGCTGCGCGGCAGCAAAAGCGCAAATTTTCCGCTACGCCTGCTTCACGCTGTGCGAGTGCCGGATGTCTTTGCCGCGGTAAAGATAAAAGACGTCCTCGGCGATATTCGACGCGTGATCGGCCACCCGCTCGAGCGCCTTTGCGACGATGATCAGGTTCAGGCAACGCGCGATCGTTTTCGGATCTTCCGTCATATAGGTCGTAAGCTCGCGGATGAGCTGGCGATTGATTGCGTCGACGGTTCGGTCGCGCGCGATGATTTCGATCGCAAGATCCGGCTTCGACTCGATGAACGCGGTGATCGCGTCACGCAACATTTCGCGACCCGTTTCCGCCATGAGCGGAATGTCGATGTATGGCTTGAGCAGCGGCTCTTTATTCAAGTCGCGCGTGCGTCGGGCGATCGTCGTCGCCTGGTCGCCAATTCGCTCGAGGTTGGACGAAATTTTTGACGCGGCGAGCATGAAGCGGCAATCGGTCGCGACCGGCGCGTGCGTCGCCATGTAGGTGATCACCATTTCGTCCACCTGAATCTCGAGCTGATCGATCTGTGAATCCTCGGTTTCGACCATATCGACGAGTTTGTCATCGCGATCGACGAGCGCTTTCATCGCGAGCGTGAGGTTGCGATCCGCGAGACTCGACATCATGAGCAAAGTCTCGCGGATGCGCGAAAGCTGGGTTTCAAAGACATTCATCGCTTGTTAAATCAACCGAAACGACCGGTAATGTAATCCTCCGTCTGCTTTTGGCTCGGGTTCGTGAAAATCTTCTCCGTTTTCGCGAACTCGATCAGCCGGCCCAAATAAAAGAACGCCGTGTAATCCGAGCAGCGTCCAGCCTGCTGCATGTTGTGCGTGACGATCACGATCGTGTATTGCTTTTTGAGCTCGTAAATCAGCTCCTCGACCTTCGCGGTTGCGATCGGGTCGAGCGCCGAGCAGGGCTCGTCCATCAAAATAATTTCCGGCTCGACCGCCACGGCGCGCGCGATGCAAAGACGCTGCTGCTGTCCGCCGGAAAGACTGATGCCGGGCCGGTTGAGATCGTTTTTGACTTCGTCCCAGAGCGCCGCCATGCGCAATGCTTTTTCCATGCGCTCGTCGAGATACGCGCGGTCGCGCACGCCATTGAGGCGCAGCCCGACGATTACGTTCTCCGCGATCGACATCGTCGGGAACGGATTCGATTTTTGAAATACCATGCCGATGCGACGGCGGACGACGCACGGATCAATTTTCGGTGCGTATAAATCTTCGCCAAAAAGCCGGATCGAGCCTTCGTGCCGTGCAGTTGGCACGAGCTCGTGCATGCGGTTCAAGCAGCGCAGAAACGTCGATTTTCCGCAACCGCTCGGGCCGATGATCGCGGTGACGCTTTGCGCCGGAATATCGATCGTTGTGTTAAAAATTGTTTGTTTCTGACCATACCACACCGAGAGGTCGTTCACCTCAAATGCGATTGCCGGCGACTGCTCCGCGTCCGTCATCGCGTGCAGGGCGGCTGTGTCCGCCGAAATGGTAGATTCATGTTCCATGACGTTTTTCATTTAGCGAGGGCTGCGCTTCGGCTGCGCGTCAGGAATCGCACAGCAACATTAACAAGAAAAGTCATCGACACCAGCACCAACGCGCCGGCCCAAGCCTGGCGGTGCCAGTCGTCATAAGGCGAAATCGCATACGCGAAAATTTGCAGCGGCAGCGCGGCAATCGGGTCGTGCAGGTTGTGATTCCAAAAACGGTTGCCGAACGCCGTGAAAAGCAGCGGCGCCGTCTCGCCCGCGACACGCGCGAGCGCAAGCAGCACGCCGGTGACGAGTCCTTTCAACGCTGTTTTTAACACGATGTGCAGCGTCATTTTCCATCGCGCAATGCCGAGCGCGAGCGCCGCTTCACGGTAACCGTTCGGCACGAGCAGGAGCACTTCCTCGCTCATTCGGACAATCAGCGGAATCATGATGAAACCAAGCGCGACGCCGCCGGCGAGCGCGGAAAACGATTTTACCGGAACCACGATCAAGCCGTAAACGACAATACCCCAGATGATCGACGGCACACCGTTGAGAATGTCGCAAATGAAACGCAAAAGCCAATTCACGCGCACCGAGCCGTATTCCGCGAGATAAACGCCGCCAAGCACTCCAGTCGGCACGCCGATTAAGGCCGCGATGCCAAGCAACTCAAACGTGCCGACGATCGCATTGGCCATACCGCCGCCGATTTCGCCGACGGGTTTCGGCAGGTTTGTAAAAAAGCTCCAGTTCACCGCGCTAGCGCCTTCGCGCAGCAGATGAAAAAAGACCAGCCCGAGCGGCGCAATCACGAGCACCGCGCAGAGCAGGCAAAGCGCGGAGACGAGCCCGCTCTTGATTTTTCGCCAGCGATAAAACGACTCCCGCATGGCTTATTGAACGGCTCCCGCCGAAGTGTTGACGAATGTTTTGACCAGCAGCTGCGCGATCAAATTTACCGCGATCGTGACGCCGAAAAGCACGAGTCCGACCTCGAAAAGCGCGGAGAGATAAACGTCGGTTGTCGCCTCGGTGAACTCGTTTGCGATGACGCTCGCGAGCGTGTAGCCGGGCGCGAAAAGCGACGCGACAATTTGCGGCGTATTGCCGATGACCATCGTCACGGCCATCGTCTCGCCGAGCGCGCGGCCGAGGCCGAGCACAACTGCGCCGAAGAGTCCATTTTTTGCGTAGCTCAGCACGGCGATTCGCGTGACTTCCCATCGCGTCGCACCTAGTCCGTAAGCCGCTTCGCGTTGCAAATCGGGCACTGAGCGCAAAATTTCCCGCGAAACCGACGTGATGATCGGCAGGATCATGATCGCAACGATAATTCCGCCGGCGAGCATGCTAACGCCGTAAATCGGGCCGGTGAACAGCGGCAAAAAACCAAGCGTTTTTTTCAGCCATGGAAATACTGCGAGCCGCAAAAACGGCACCATCACGAATACGCCCCAGAGACCGAGGATCACGCTCGGGATTGCAGCGAGCATTTCAATCAGCGAAACAAGCGGTTGGCGAATCCACATTGGTGCGAGTTCGGTCAGAAAAACCGCCGTCGCGATGCTGAGCGGAACCGCAATGACCAGCGCGATGAGCGAAGAAATGAGCGTGCCATAGATGAACGGCAGAGCCCCGAATTCCTCGGCGACCGGGTCCCATTTCGATGTGTTTAAAAAGTGAAAGCCGAATTTGTGAATCGCGAGCGATGAATTGCGCCAAAGCTGCCAGCCAACCAGAATCACCAACACCAACACGCTAAAAGCCATCACGAGCGTGAGCCATCGAAAGATCACGTCGCCGAATCGCGACGGCGCAACCATGCGCTCCTGCGCGCTCTCCGGAATGCTGGCTGTTGCGGTAATCATTTTTACGCGCTAACGGCGTGGAGAGAAACGCTCTCTCCACGCCGTCGCAATTTCAAACGAATTTCGTCAGTATTTGATTTCGTCAATACGCTTGAGCACGCGTTTTTGCAGCTCCTGCGGCAGCGGGGCGTAGTTGAGGTCCTTCGCGAATTTCTCGCCTTCGCTTTCGGCCCATTTCAAAAATTCGACGAGCTTTTTGCCTTTCGTCGCATCTTTTTGTTGCTCGTAAACGAGCAGCCACGTCGTGCCGGAAATCGGATACGCAGCCTCGCCCGGCGCGTTCGTCATCGAAAAACGGAAGTCGTCAGGAACCTGCGCCGACGCCAGTGCGGCGGTCACCGACTCGGTGGAAGCTTGCACGTATTTTCCGGTCGCGTTTTTCAGATCGGCAAACGGCATTTTGTTTTGCATCGCGTAAATGAGTTCGACGTAGCCGATCGCGCCCGGTGTTTGTTTGACCTGACCGCTCACGCCTTCGTTGCCTTTCGCGCCGAGGCCGCATGGCCAGTTGACGGATGTGTTCACGCCGACTTTCGATTTCCAGTCCGCGCTGACTTTGCTGAGATAATCAGTGAAAATGTAGGTAGTGCCGCTGCCGTCGGAGCGGTGCACCACGACGATGTCCGTGTCGGGCAGCTTCACGCCTTCGTTCAGTTTCGCGATCGCGGGATCATTCCACTTTTTAATATTGCCGAGGAAAATGTTCGCGAGCGTTTCGCCGTCGAGTTTGAGTGAGGAAATTTCCGGCACGTTGTAAGCAACGACATCCGCGCCCGCAACCGTCGGGATGTGCAAAAGTTTGCGTGGCGCTTTCGCGAGATTTTCGTCGCTCATCGGGCCGTCCGATGCGCCGAAATCGACGGTCTCCGCGAGGATTTGCTTTTGCCCGCCGCCGGAGCCGATCGACTGGTAATTGAAGCGCACCGAAGGATCGACCTTCGCGTATTCGTCGAACCATTTCGAGTAAATCGGATACGGAAAAGTCGCGCCTGCGCCGTTGATCGTCATTTGCGCGAAGGCGCTGACGCTGCACGTGGTGAGAAGCGATGCGAGGAGGAGTTTGCGGAGATTTGATTTCATGAGAGCGGGATACAGTGGCTGCGGAATGTTACGATTAGGTGACGATTGGGTAACAAGTCTGTGACGAAAATTTTGAGCGCGTAAAAAAAAGCCCGGCATTCGTGAAAATGCCGGGCTTTTAAACATACGTTTCTTTTGGTTTTAGAATTTTACGTTCAAGTCGAGCTGGAACACATGCACGACGTTTGCATTCGCAACGCCGGCGCTCGAGCCGACCGTGGCGAATCCGCCCACGAGATTGTCACGTAGATTCCACGCGTAATAATATGTCGCTGCGAGCGTCGCAAAATCGGTGACGTTGTAAGTCAGGCCGGATTTGATGCCGCGCGTGTTGAGTTCGCTAAGCGCAAAGTCGGAGTCATTGATATTCGGATCAACCGACGCGATACCGGTCTGCCGCCAGTTGACGAACATCGACAAATCACCCGCTTTTTTATTTTCGCCGACTTGCAATCCGAGCAGATATGCAAAGTCATCCTCGGGCTGGTGCATGCTGGTGAAATGGCCGTGCGGCTCGAGCGATTTGAAATGGCCGACGGTGCCGGTCGTGTCATCGCGCAGCAATCCGTAAACCTCGTCGTCGCGCTCTTTGCCACGCGTGTTCCAGGCGAAATCCCAGTAGAATTTCGTCGGCACGCCCCAGAGTTTGAACGAAATGTCGCCAGGCGCGGTGAGGATCGCGAGATCGCGCGTCTCGCCGAGGTAAAACGCGTTGACCGCCGTCCCGCCGGAAGGTGCAGCGCTTGTGTCGGAGAACTGCACCGAGTTCGTGCCCGCGGGCAGGAAAAGCGATGCGGAATTGTAAAACATGAATGCCGGCGCAAACGTGACTTTCACGCCGTGTGTTTTGTAGCTGCCGAGCAACTGCGCCTCGAACAGCCACGCGTCGTCGCTCACGTCGTTGTCGCGCAAACCGGGCTCGGTAAGTCGGCCGCCGTTTTCGATGTTATCGCTGAAAATGAATTCGCCGAGATTCAGCCCGAGCGTCCACGGGCGCTCAGCCGGCGCGGCTTCTTTTGCCGCGAAAGATTTGCCGTCTTTCGAGTAGCTGCCGATATCGCCGCCGCCGAGGAACATTTTGTCGAAGCGTAAAATTTCGACAAAGCCGTCCGGATTGATGTCCGGATCCCAGACGAGATCGGTCGTATAAAACGGATTCGCCATTTTGCCGGCTTCGAGCGTCAGCCAATCGCCGCTCGCGTGCCAGCCGAGATAGGCTTTGCTGATATAGATGCCGTATTTGCCGAATCCGCTGCCGAGCGTTTGGTTCGAGCTGTCCGCGGCATTTGATGTCGCGAGTTCGACTCCACCAAACCAGTTGTCATTGAGAATGAAATCGTCGTGGATGCGCAGACGCAGGCGCACGCGCGAACGCTGTGAGCCGCTGCCGAAATCGCGTCCGGTAGCCGGATTCACCGCTTGGGAATCGAGCGTGTCATATTGATAACGCAGTCGCAAATCGCCGCCGATTCGCATCTCCTGCACCCACGAGCCGACATTGATTTTGCTGGTAGCTGCAGTGCTCGCGGCCTGTTCCTTGACGAGATCCGCGCGGACATCTTCAGCTTCTTTTGAACTGATGACTTTCTTTTTGACTAACAAATCGAGCAGCGCGCTGTCTTGCGCGTGCGCGACGCCGAATGCCGCAACGGCGGCAAGCGAGGCAATAATGGTTCGCTTTAACATTTTACTCCTTTGGTTTGGGTTTGTTTGGAAATGATTTGCGGGGGTCGCAAACCAATTCGACAGGGGCGAGACTGAAGAATGAATGTTACGATTGTGTGACGGAATTGTTGCGATTCTGCAACAATTTCATGCGCTCACACGTAACCCGCCGTGTGAAGTTTGCGCGTTAGCTCGGTCTGTTTGCCGAGGAGTTCGGCGTAGATTTGCGTCTTGTTTGCGTCCGGCTCACAGCGTGTTTTGTCGTCGAGTTCGACGAGTTTGCCGACGGTGGTTCGCAGCGAAATGCGATGGCCGTTTGTCATCTCGTGCGTCCACCACGCCTGCACCGCCGCGCCGAGTGCCGCGCCTTCGCTCGATTTGAGCGCGACCGTTTGCACGCCGAAAATATCCGCACACAATTGTCGCCACGCTGCGCTTTTGCTGCCGCCGCCGGTGAGCCGAATCTGCGCCGGCTGCACGCCAAGATCGCGGAATCGTTTTAATCCATACGCCAGCCCGAGCGTCACGCCTTCCATGGTCGCGCGTGCAATATGTGCCGGCGTCATGTTGCTTGTGTTTAATCCGTGTAAAACGCCGCAGCCCTGCGGCAAATTCGGCGTCCGCTCGCCATTCAAATACGGCAAAAACAAAAGTCCATCCGCACCGGCTTCAATGCCCGCAACGGCTTGCTCGAGCTGTTTGTGGTCCCATCCGAACATCTCGCGCACGCGCTCGGTCGCGACAGTCACATTCATCGTGCAAACGAGCGGCATCCATGCATCGGTGCTATCGCAAAACGCGGCGATTTCGCCATCGGGATCGATGATCGGTTTGTCGGAATACGAATACAGCGTGCCGGACGTGCCGAGGCTCGCTGTGAGCACGCCGGGCATGATGTTGCCGGTGCCGATCGCGCCCATCATGTTGTCGCCGCCGCCTGCGCTGACGATCGGGCTTTTCTCGAGTCCCCATTGCTCGCGAAGCCGCTCGCGGAGCAGGCCAACGGGCTTTCGAGAGGTTTGCGGCGTCGGCATAAAATCGGTCAATTCCTTGTCGATAAAATCGCAGAGCGGCTTGCACCATTGCCGCGTGCGAACGTCCATCAGGCCGGTGCCCGACGCGTCGCCGAACTCCATCCTCTTTTCGCCGGTGAGCCAGAAATTGAGATAATCGTGCGGCAGCAAAAAGCAGTTTGCCGCTGCGTAATTACTCGGCTCGTTTTGTTTCAGCCACAAAATTTTCGGCGCAGTGTAACCGGGCAAAATCGGATTTCCGGCGAGCTCGATCAGTCTTTGCGAGCCGCCGAATTCACGCGCGAATTGCTCGCACTGGTCGGTCGTCGATGTGTCGCACCATAACTTTGCGGGTCGCACCACTTCGTTTTCTTTATTTAACACAACGAGGCCGTGCTGTTGTCCGCTCACACCGATTGTCACGATGTCATCTTTCCGCGAACCGAGCTGCGCAATGCACTCGCGCATCGTGTCGTCGATCGCGTTGATCCAGACTTGCGGGTCCTGCTCGAGATGTCCGGGCGGCAGGCCGTCGATCAATTCGTAGCTACGCTGCGCCGTCGCGAGGATTGCGCCTGTTTCCACGTCCACGACGATCGTCTTCGTGCTTTGCGTGCCGCTGTCGATTCCGATGGAGAGCATATTTAATTGTTGATTGCGGATTGCGGATTGCGGATTGGTTGTTGCCGGGCGCTCAATCTGCAATCTTCAATTCGAAATCTGCAATGATTAAAAAGCTTCTTCACACGCGTTATCGCGTGCACGACCTCGAGAAAACGGTTTCGTTTTATAAAGACGTGCTCGGTCTCGAGGAAATCGGCCGGCATACCTCCGGGCGCGGCTCACAGCTCGTTTTTTTCAAAGCGCCCGGCGGTGAGGAAGAGATTGAAATTTGTAAATACGATGCGAGCGGACCGGTGCAAGTCGGCCACGACCTCACGCATCTCGCCTTTGAAGTGGAGGATCTCGACACATTCGCTAAGCACGCGGAAGCGAAAGGCTATCCACTCAGCGACGGGCCGCATCGCAGCCCGAGCGGCAGCGTGATTGCGTTCATCGACGCGCCGGAAGGTTACGAAATCGAACTCATTCAGCGCGCAAAATAAATGGATTTCGACTGGCTAGACGCGCCGTTTGACCTGCGCAAAATCACGCCGAAGGAAATCGAGGAATCGTTTGAAGATCCATTCAGCTTGCGGCTTTTGCCCGATCAGGCCGGCGAGGACGCGCGCTATTTCAATCTCGGCAAATCGATCGGCGACCGCGGGATTTTTTCCGTGTTTTGGACCGATGGAAAAAACTACCGCGTGATTTGCGCACGCGATATGACACCCGAGGAGCTCGGTTTTTACACACGCAAAAACTCGGAGAACTCATGAAAAAGATCACGAATTGGGCGGACGTGCCGCCGTTTGATTCCGAGGAAACCGAGGCGCGTTTTTGGATGGATGTCCAGATCGACGGCCGGTTGATGAATGCGTCGCTGCTGAAAGCCGACGCGCGCGATTCGACGACGATCACACTGCGGTTCGACCCGCGCATGCTCGCGCGCATCAAGCGCATCGCGCGATCGCGTTATCTCAATTACCAAAGCATGATCAAGCAGTGGCTCGCCGAGCGGCTCGAGCAGGAGCTGTGAAAATCCGCCACCTCTACATTTCGCACGGGCACAATTTTTTCGGCCATCACGGACGCGAGCCGGGGGAAAACGAAATGATCGAAGTCGATCAAATCGAATGCGTCGCCGGACACGGAATTCGCGGCGATCGCTTTTTCGATTTCAAGCCGGACTACAAAGGCCAGATCACGTTTTTCTCGCAGGAAATTTACGACGCGCTGCGCGATGCGCTCGGCGTGCGCGACAAGCCGCCATCGGCTTTTCGGCGGAATGTGATCGTCAGCGGAATCGACCTGAACACGCTGATTGGCGCGGAATTTCAAATTCAAGACGTCTGGTTTCGCGGCACGTCGGAATGTTCGCCGTGTCATTGGATGGATCGCGCGTTTGCGCCCGGCGCGGAAGCGTGGCTGAAAGGCCGCGGTGGTTTGCGCGCGCAGATATTGACCGACGGCGTGCTCGTTCGCGACGCCTGAAAATTTACACGGCGGGATGCTGGGCGACGGGCGAACGCGTCGCGCGCATCGCTTCGCGCAAACGAGTGCAAAGCGCGTCGCACGTGAACGGCTTCGGGATGAATCCGAGCAAGCCGCGCTGAAGCATTTTCCGCATTTCGGCGATCTCGGCGATGCCGCTGGTCAAGAGCACTTTTACCTGCGGATTAATCGCGCGTAGTTCCTCGAACACTTCCGCTCCGGTAAAAATCGGCAGCTTGTAATCGAGCAGCACCACGTCGACGCGCAAGAATTGCATTTTATAAATCTTCATCGCGTCGAGCGCCGTCGCAGCCATGATTGTGTGAAAGCCTTCCGCGGAAAGCATCGCGGAGACATTTCGCAGCATATCGATGCTGTCATCGACCACGAGAACGGTCGGACTGGAAAGCGGCTCATATTGCACACCCCATTTTAAAGCAATCGGTGTGCTAAGCCCGCGGATGTTTGCAGCA
Source organism: Spartobacteria bacterium (assembly GCA_021324395.1). Taxonomy (GTDB): domain Bacteria; phylum Verrucomicrobiota; class Verrucomicrobiia; order Chthoniobacterales; family Chthoniobacteraceae; genus JAJPJG01. The sequence goes on from JAJPJG010000031.1 coordinate 26,178, forward strand.
ATGTAATCCTAACGGCAATCCAACGAAAGGTATGCGATGTCAGATGCATATTATGAACATCGCGCAAAAAGCAGTGCTTTGGATAAATTCGGCAATCTGTTTGGTAAGCGCTATTTTTCCTCCGTGCCAGCGGGTCCGCGAGCATGGAGATGAAGTCATCCGCACATGGGCGGGATTTCACTTCGTTGCATTCGCGCAAAATGCGCAGCGTCATCTCCATATCAACTGGCCTATTTTGCTGCCGGCTCTGGTGTTCGTTTGCGCCGTCGCAGCGGCATTCTACGTCTTGTTTTCCGAGGAGAATCCCGCCGACCGCGGCAGTGCAGTCGCGTTGTAACGCGCTGTAAGAGAGGAAAACTGGAGCGGGTGACGAGACTCGAACTCGCGACGTCTACCTTGGCAAGGTAGTGCTCTACCAACTGAGCTACACCCGCATGGAGTGATTCGCCCTGCGGCGAATGGACGAGCAAAATAGGCGAAATCTGTGGCGTTGCAAGCGGATTTTCCGACGGTTTTTCGCTTTGGCTAAAAAGCGAAGATGCAGCCAAAAGTTACACATTAGAATCACTACTTTTCGCAGAAACCACCATAAGTTATGAATTTTATGGTTCTTTCTTGACAACTTACGCTCAAATTTTGATTCTCAACGCGCACTTTATAAAAAAAGTGCCCGAGCCTACCGAACGGTTCGGAATTTAGGGGAAAGGGAAAACCAAATGTTTAGTCCAAAAAAAGAAAGTTGCCTGGGTGCTGCTGGCGCAGGGATTGCCAGCACGCTCGGCTTTGACGGAAATACCGGAAGTGACATCCTGCTGTCCGCCTCCGAGGATTTAAAGTCGGCGCGACACAATCGCTCGTTACCCGAGCGGTTGCTGATCACCAGCCTGCTCTGCGATAGCGTCGTCATCGTCTACGCGCTCATCGCGGGTTACTGGCTGCGCTTTTGCACAAAACTCGCGAAATGGGGCATCAACGACGGAGTGATCCGGCCGGGCGACTACGCCGGCTACATTGCCTTCGGCGCGGTATCGCTGATTTTCATGATGGCGTATCTGCAAGTTTACGATCGCCGAAAACTCCTGCGGCTTCGCAGCGTCGCGATGCAAATCATCAAAGCATGCATGCTCTGGTTCATCGGCTTCCTGAGTTTTTCGCTGATGTTCAAATTCCAGCCGCCGATCTCGCGCATTTTTGTCACGCTCTCGGCGTTCAACGTCATCGTCGGGTTGCTGACGTGGCGCTGGATGTTCCATCGCTTTTTGCAGAAATCCGCGATCGCGAAAAATCTGCGACAGCGCATTTTGTTCGTCGGCTGGAACGAAGAATCGGACCGGCTGACGAAGGGCTTCGCCGCTGATTGGGCACACCCCTGCGACGTTCTCGGCTGCGTGACTTCATCGCGCGCCCGTTTTCAGCGAAAGCCGAATGTTCGCGTGCTCGGCGCTTATCAGGACATCGTCGATATTATTCGCCGGCATGCGGTCGACATCGTGTTTTTAACAGACGTTAACTGCGTAAAAGGCGAGATCGTCGGTCTGGCGAACCTTTGCGAAAAGGAAATGGTGCAGTTCAAAGTCATCCCGTCGTATTTCCAGATTCTCGTTTCCGGTTTGCAGCTCGAAACTGTGGGCGGCATTCCTGTGCTTGGCGTGTCGCAGCTTCCGCTCGATCTCATCGTCAACATCGTCGTAAAGCGCACCGTTGATATCATCGGCGGGTTTATTGGCTTGATCTTCTCGCTGCCGCTCATCGCAGTTTTCGGAGCCATGGTTTATCTCGAATCACCCGGACCGATTTTCTACCGCCAGCGTCGCATGGGCCGCAACGGTGAGCCGTTCGACATCATTAAAATCCGCAGCATGCGCCTCAACGCCGAACAAGAAACCGGCGCTCGCTGGTGCGTGAAGGATGACCCGCGCCGGTTGCGCGTCGGCGCGTTTATGCGTGAATGGAATATCGACGAAGTGCCGCAATTCTGGAACGTGCTGAAAGGCGACATGAGCCTCGTCGGCCCGCGTCCGGAACGGCCGGAGTTGATCGAGAATTTCAAAGAAGAAATCCCGCACTATAACGCGCGGCACAACGTCAAACCCGGCATCACCGGCTGGGCGCAAGTCAAAGGTCTGCGCGGCGACACCGATCTCAACGAACGCATCCGTGCCGATCTTTACTACCTCGAAAATTGGAGCCCGATGCTCGATTTCCAGATCATGCTGATGACGTTCCTGCATCGCGACAACGCCTACTGATCGAAGCGTCCTCCCCCCGAGCCGGCGCGGCCAGTCTGCGCCGGCTCTCTCGCTTTTTAGGCAAACGTCCGCTACGCTTTTTGTTTCATGAGCAGCACGCCCTCGGTTTCTGCGATCATCATTTTTTTAAACGCGGAAAACTTTCTCGCTGAAGCCGTCGAGAGCATCCTCGTGCAGTCATTTGAAAATTGGGAACTGCTGCTCGTCGACGACGGCTCGAGCGACGGCAGCACGGAAATTGCAAAAAACTTCGCGCGCAAACATCCGGAAAAAATCCGTTATCTCGAACACGCGAATCACGAAAATCGCGGCATGAGCGCGTCGCGCAATCTCGGCATCCGCAACGCGCACGGCGAATTCATCGCATTTCTCGATGCCGACGACGTCTGGCTTCCGCAAAAACTCGGCGACCAGTTCGCCATCGCACGCGCACACCCGCGAGCCGGCATGATCTGCGGCGCGACAGAATATTGGTGGAACTGGAACGACGCCGCGCGCGAAAATGTCGTCATCCCGCTCGGCGTTACGCTCGATCAACTGCACGAACCGCCGCAACTCTCGCTCGCGCTTTACCCGCTCGGCCAGGGCGCGGCACCGTGTCCATCCGATTTGTTCATCCGCCGCGAAATCTGCGAGCACGTCGGCGGGTTCGAGGAACATTTCCGTCGCGAATTGCAGATGTATGAAGACCAGGCGTTCCTCGCGAAAGTCTACGTTCGCACGCCCGTTTACGTCGCGAGTGCCGTCTGGGATCGCTACCGACAACATTCCGCCTCGTGCGTGTCCACGGTTACGAATTCCGGCCAATATGAAAGCGTGCGCCGCTTTTTTCTGACGTGGTTTGAAAGCTATCTCCGCGCGCAAAAAATCGATGAACCAACGGTATGGCGCGCACTGCAACAAGCGCTCTGGCCTTATCGCCATCCGATTCTGGCCGGCGTCACGCGTCTTTTCCAAACCGCCCGATGATCCGCGAAATCCGCAACATCGTCGCTCTGCTACGCGGCCGTTTAAACATGTGGATCATCCCACTGATGATTGCGGCGGGCGTGCTCTCGTCGCTCGCGGAAGGCGTTGGTATCACACTTTTCATCCCGCTGCTGCAAAATGTGCACGGCAACGCGCATATCGACACCGGCTCCCGCGTGATCGATTTTCTCGCGAACCTGTTCGACGCGATCCCGCGCGAACATCGCGTCGTTACGATTTGTGCGCTGATTTTTGCTGCAATCCTCACGCGTGCGGTGCTGCTTTACGCAAACGAAATTCTCTACGGCTGGGTCGGCGCGCGCGTGAATCACCGGCTGCGCTCCGACATTTTCCGCCAGCTTTGCGCGGTCAGCTTCCGCTTCATCGAACGCAACCAATCCGGCGAATTGCTCAATGCGCTCTCAACTGAGTCGTGGCGCGCGTGCGAGGCCGTCGCGATGCTGATTTATTTTGTTATCAGCATTTGCACACTGATGATTTACACGACACTGCTGCTGCTGATTTCGTGGAAAATGACTCTCGTTGTCGCAGTCGCGATGTTCGTGATCTCGCGCATTACGCGGGTGATTGCGCGACGCTCGAAAATCATCGGAGAAAAAATCACGCGTGCCAATGCCGCACTCAGCGATCGCATGGTCGAAGGTTTTTACGGAATGAAATTGATCCATTCCTTCGGACACGAAGCGCACGAGCAGCGCCGCTTCGATTACGCATCGCGCGAAGTGAGCGGTTTATTTTTCAAGCAGGGCGTGACACAAGGCGCGATCAATCCAATTTACGAAATTTGCGCCGGCACGCTGCTGGTCGCGATCATGTTCAACGCGCTTCATGATCCGGCGCAGCTTTCGGCGTTGCTCGTTTTCATTTTCGTTTTGTATCGCCTCCAACCGCGAATCCAGGCCGTGGATGGCGCGCGCACCGGCCTCGGCGCGCTGTCGACTTCGGTAAACGAAGTGCGCACGCTGCTCGATCCAGCGGGGAAGCCGTTCGTCGTCTCGGGCAATCGTCCTTACGGTGCGTTAAATAACGCTATTCGCTTCGAAAATATCACGTTTCGCTACGATGAACCAGACAAGCCGGCATTGCGCAACGTCTCGCTTTCAATACCCGCCGGAAAAACCACGGCGCTTGTCGGACCGAGCGGCGCAGGGAAGTCGACGCTGATCAACCTGATCTTCCGCTTTTACGATCCGAGCAGCGGCGAAATTTTTCTCGATGACCAGCCACTACGCTCATTCCAACTCGACGCATGGCGTAGCCGCATCGCACTTGTAAGCCAGGACGTGCATATGTTTAACACCACGGTGCGCGACAACATCGCCTACGGCCGCCTGGACGCGACACACGACGAAATCGTCGCAGCCGCAAAACTTGCCGACGCGCACGAGTTCATCATCCAGCTTCCGAACGGCTATGACACAGCCGTCGGTGATCGCGGCGTGCGCTTAAGCGGCGGACAAAAGCAGCGCATCACCCTCGCGCGCGCGATCGTGCGCAACCCGGAAATTCTGATCCTCGACGAAGCCACCAATGCGCTCGACAGCATTTCAGAGCACCTCATCCAGGAAGCGCTCGACATGCTCAGCAAAGACCGCACGGTCATCGTTATCGCGCACCGGCTCTCAACCGTCGAGCAAGCCGACCACATCATCGTGCTCGAGGAAGGCCGCGTCGCCGAGGAAGGCGATCTCGACCGGTTGCTTAAAAACGAGGGGCTTTTTGCGCGGCTCTACAAACTGCAAAATCGCGGCGCGCTGGTGTGATGGCTTACAAGATTTGCGACATCGAAATTTCCGAGCCGTTGCCGGTTGTTGAGCTCAGCGAAAACGAGTCCGGCATCGCCGTTCTGGTCCGTCGCGAAAATCGTCCGATCTGGTTTTGGATGGAATCTCTCGCGCCCGGCTCGACGATTTCACCAGATGAACTCGCGCTTCGCATCAGCGCCAAAGCCGGCGCGAAACTACTTAACGACAGCATTCGCGAGGAATTGCTTGATGGTTTCAGTGAAACAAAATTTCCATCGCTGACGATTGCCATTTGCACAAAAGATCGTCCGGAACGACTCGCGCGCTGTCTCGATTCGCTGCCGCGAAATGTGCATGAAATTTTAGTCATCGATAATGCCCCAAGCGATGACCGCACTCGCGAGCTGATCGCCGCAAACCCGCATGTCGGCTACATCCGCGAGCCAAAGCCCGGTCTCGATTTTGCACGGAATCGCGCGTTGCGCGAAGCAACCGGCGAACTGCTCGCGTTCATCGACGACGATGTTGCAGTCGACCGTGAATGGCTTCCTGGCTTGATCGAAGCGCATCGTGAAAATCCCGATGCGGCTGCTTTCACCGGCTTGATTCTTCCGCTTGAACTCAGCACTGAAGCGCAAGTTTTGTTCGAGCAACTCGGCGGTTTTCGCGGCGGCGCGGAGAACGGTTTCGAAAAAATTCGCTGGGGGAAAATTTTGCCCGGTTACGCGCAATATCCATGTGATGCCGGCATTTTCGGAGCAGGTGCAAACATGGTCTTTCGCCGCGACGTGTTGCTGGCACTTGGCGGTTTCGATGACGCGCTTGATACCGGCGCACCGCTGCCCGGGGGCGGCGACCTCGACATTTTTTACCGCATCATCCGTGCAGGACACGCGATCGCTTACGAGCCGCGAATGCTCGTTTTTCACGAGCACCGCCGTGAGCTCTATGCGCTACGGAAGCAGTATTGGAGCTGGGGAATCGGCTTTATGGCTTTTGCGGCGAAGTCGCTCGCGGAAAAATCGCAGCGCAAAAAATGGACGCGACATCTCAGCTGGTGGTTCGTGAAGTATCAACCGAAGCAACTCGCGAAATCACTGCTCGGCCGCGCTGCGCCGCGCGCCGACATGGTGCTTGCGGAAATTTTCGGCGCGTTCGACGGATTGCTGGGCGGCTATGCTCGCTCGCAACGGCGGATCGAGCGCATCCGCCGTGAATTCGCATGAGCGCTCCGCTGCGCGTCGTGCATCTCGATTTAAGCCAGCCGTTGAAGGAGATTCCCGAAAACGAGCGCGGAATGTTTTGCGTGCTTTGGTGGCGCGATCTGCCGCTCGGTCAGATCGAAATCCAACGCGAGCAGTTGCCGATGTATTTGCCGGAATTGGCAAATCGAATCGCGCAGGCAATCACGCCGGCGATTGGTAATCGATTGTTTAAAACAGGGTTTCTCGCGCAATTGCCGACAAATTGGCGCTCTCAGTTTGCAACGGGCGAACCCGCGGAACTAACCGAAATTCTGAAAACGGAAAATCCGTTGTGCCGACTTGGCGAAAATTTCGAAACGCCCGGGCGTTCAGTTTCCGTGGTCGTCTGCACGCGCGATCGCGGCGAGTCGCTGCGGCGCTGTTTGCGGTCGCTGATGAAACTTTCGCCCGCTCCGAACGAAATCGTCGTAGTCGATAATGCGCCGCAAACCGACGAGACGCACGATGTAGCCGGCGAATTTCCAAACGTCCGCTATCTGCGTGAGCCGCGCGCAGGACTCGACATCGCGCGAAATGCAGGCGTGAAAAATAGCCGCAGCGATATCGTTGCGTTTGCCGACGACGATGTGGAAGTGCATCCGGCGTGGATCGCCAAACTGCGCGCAGTGTTTGCCGATGATGACATTATGGCCGTGACCGGACTCGTGCTGCCGGCAGAGATCGAAACCGAAGCGCAGTATCTTTTTGAAAATTACTGGGGCTTCAATCGCGGTTATCGTGCGAAAATTTTTGACCGCGCCTGGTTTGAGCGCGAACTGCCGCGCGGCGTGCCCGCGGATCAAATCGGCGCAGGTGCGAACATGGCCTTTCGCCGCAAAATTTTCGAGCATATCGGCGGCTTCGACGAACGACTCGATGTCGGCGCGGCCGGATGCAGCGGCGACTCGGAATTTTGGTATCGCATTCTCGCGCACGGCTGGAAATGCCGCTACGAACCGTCTGCAGTTGTTTTTCATCATCATCGACGTGCGATGGAAAACTTGGACCGGCAGATTTTTTTCTACATGCGCGGACACGTCACGGCGCTGCTCGTGCAGTTTGAAAAGTTTCGTCACTTCGGCAACCTGCGTCGCCTGCTGCTCACGCTTCCTCGTTACTATATTGAGTCGCTCACGGGTTCACTGCTGAAGCCGGAGAAACGCCGCACGCTGTGGGCGCAAATCGCCGGACATTTTTCCGGCATTCGCTTTTACTTCGAAAATCGATGAACGACTCGCCGCATGTTTCCGTGATTATTCCGTGCTACAAACACGCGCACTTTCTCTGCGGAGCGATCGAGAGCGCGCTCGCGCAAACTTACAAAAATGTGGAGGTCGTCGTCGTCGATGACGGTTCGCCGGACGAAACGGCGCAAGTTGCCGCGCAGTATCCGGTGCGTTACGTGCGGCAGGAAAATCGCGGTCTTTCTGCAGCACGGAACACCGGCATACGCGAGTGCACCGGCGACTTTCTTGTTTTTCTCGATGCCGATGACCGGTTGCTGCCGAACGCAATCGAAGCTGGTGTTGCGTGTTTTAAAAAACATCCGCAGTGCGCGTTTGTGTCGGGCGACAATCGACGTGTCGCGCCGGATGGCTCACAGGTTGCGACGCCTGAGCGTGTGCTCGCGAGCGAAAATCACTACGCCGATTTTTTGCGCGGAAACTATATCGGCATGCACGCGACGGTGATGTATCGGCGCGAGCCGATCGTGTCTGCAGGCGGCTTCGACGAATCGCTGCGCGCGTGCGAGGACTATGATTTGTATTTGCGCCTCGCCCGAACTTTTCCCACTGCGCAACACGACGAGCTTGTCGCCGAATACGTGCGCCACGACGCGAATATGTCGCGCGACATCGGCTTGATGCTGCCGACGGTGCTCACGGTGCTGCATCGACAATGGCCGCACGTTAAAGGCGATACGGAATTGCTAGGAGCTTATCGCGATGGCTTCAATGCGTGGAAAAATTACTATGCGGATGAATTGATCGCGGAGGCAAAGACGCACAAAAATGCGTCGGCGCGGCGTGAAATGTTGCGTGCTCTCGTGCTGCTGTTGAGATTTGCGCCCGGCCGCTTTGTTAGTTTTATGCTTCGCAAAATTTACCGAAAACTTTTCGCAAAAAAATCAGCGGTCCCAAAAATCGGCGCGGTCAATTTCGGAGATCTGCGCCGAGTCGAGCCGATCAGCAGACGTTTTGGTTATGAGCGGGGAACGCCGATCGACCGCTATTACATCGAGAATTTTCTCGCCCGAAATTCTACGGACATCCGCGGACGCGTGCTCGAGATTGGCGACAATTCGTATACGCTCCGTTTCGGCGGTGCGCGTGTCACACAAAGCGATGTCCTGCATGTGCATGATTCGACTGCGACATTCGTCGGCGATTTGCCGACAGCAGATCACATTCCGTCAAATGCGTTTGATTGTGTCGTGCTTACGCAGACGTTGCATTTGATTTACGATTATCGCGCTGCGCTGCGAACACTACATCGCATTTTGAAACCCGGCAGCGTGCTGCTCGCGACTTTTCCGGGCATCAGCCAGCTCGAGGATGGCGAATGGGCCGAGACGTGGTATTGGAGTTTTACCACGCGCGCGGCAAAAAAAATGTTCGGCGAATTTTTTCGCGACGTCCAAACCGAGTCGCACGGAAACGTGCTCGCCGCGACCGCATTTTTGCAAGGGATCGCCGCCGAGGAATTGGCGCAGAGCGAGCTCGAATATCGTGATCCGCTTTACGAAACGTTGGTTACGGTGCGCGCGCAGAAATCAGATTAGATTGGAAATTCGTAGTTGCCGAAAAGTTCGGGCAGTTTCCTGCAAAGGAAGTTTTTGATTTTTTTGCGAAAAATTTCCGGGCGGAATTGCTCTGCATTCTGTCGGCATGCGGACGAGGAAAGGCTCATTTTTTCGAACGCGTTTACAGCCTCAGCAAGCGCTTCAGCAGTTTGGTAGTGAAAAAACACTCCAGTCTGGTTTTCAATTACTGATTCTAAAGCGCCACCTTTGCCTAGAGCGATGACAGGTTTGCCGGCGGCTTGCGCTTCCACTGCGGTGATGCCGAAGTCTTCGATCTGCGGGTAAAGAAAGGCACGGCAACGCTCGAAGTGATCTTTGAGGACACTGAACGGTTGCCGGCCGAGAAAGGTGATATTTGATTTCGCTCGCCCCCGCAATGATGCGGCTTCGGAACCATCACCGATGATCACGAGTTTTTTTCCAATCCGATTGAATGCGTCGATTGCAATATCGACGCGCTTGTAAGGAACCAACTCGGTGACGATCAGGTAAAAGTCCTCAGCGTCGCGCGCCGGATCGAATGCATCGACATCGACCGGCGGATGAATCACCTCGGATTCGCGCCCGTAAATTCGCTGGATGCGTTCGCGCACGAACTCTGCGTTTGCAATGAAATGAGTCACGCGCTTTGCACCTTCGGCATCGAACTGCCGCACGTATGGCGTCACTGCGCGAAAGACAAATCGCCCGAACCCACCGATGCCTTGCGCTTGCTGCAAATATGTTTTTTGCAAGTCCCACAAGTAGCGTGGCGGCGAATGGCAGTAACAAACATGCGGAATTTCCGACGAACGTGACAGGCCTTTGATCACACTGGCATCGGTGCTGAACAAAAATCGCGTTGCATTATTCACATGAAAACTGCGTAACGTCGCGGGAAACAGCGGCAAAAGCGCTTTGTAACGCCGCGAGCCCTGCGGAATTTTTTGCAAAGGAGAAACAATAATGCAGTGCTGCTGGATGATTTTGCTCAGCTTTTCAGGTTGAGCAACAAGCGTGTAAATATCGGCCTGCGGAAAAAGCAGACACAATTGCTCAAGCACTTTCTCTCCACCGCGCATTGCGACAAGCCAGTGATGAGCGAGTGCCGTTTCGATGTTATTCGTCACGAGCGGGGGAGTTTAGCGCAGTTTCTTCACACGAAAACCTTTTTCAAGGAATGAGAGGTGCTAACGTCACGAGCTGATTAAAAATGACGAACTCAAAGCAAAATCGATTGGATGATGTAACGATGCTGTTTGGATTTGGAATGCTCCTTGTTGTGCTCGGTCACAGCTATCCGGACTTCGATTTGACCGTGCTTTCAGTCCAATGGATCTACACGGTTCATCACATCATTTATGCATTCCACATGCCTCTATTTTTTTTCATTTCCGGGTTCTTGTATTTCTACACGAGCCGCGGACGCGAAGAGAGCTACGGCGTTTTTTTGTGGAAAAAATTCAAGCGGCTCTTGATTCCGTATTTCGTTATCAGCACCGCGGCTTTCCCCATTAAGGCTGCGGCAAGCAAGCACGCACTGCACCCGGTTGCATTCACTTGGCACGATTATGCGGCGACGCTGATTTTTCCATGGAAGAACACGATCATCTTTTTTTGGTTTTTGCCGACTTTGTTTCTGATCTTCTGCGTCAGTCCTTTACTACGTGTTGCGATCCGACATCGGGCACCATGGCTGCGATATGGAGTCGCCGTCTTATTGGTGGGAATTAATCTTACTATGCCGTTTAAAAGCGAGGCAGTGCTGAACTGGCAAGGCGTGCTTCACCACCTCGTATACTTTTACGCCGGCATGCTTTTCTGTGATGCGCATAGCAGCAGTATTTGCGTCAATGCAAGAGTGTGGCAGGTGTTGTTAGCCGTCGGATTATTTGCGGCGTGTTTCCCGTTTTCCGAGCAGAATTTCGGGCGGCTCGCGCTTGCATTCACAGGAATTGCAATCAGCCTAAGCATTATAAAGCCGGGCGCGCCATGGCACGCAATGTTACTACTGATCGGCACTTATTCCTTCGATATTTACTTACTGTCCTGGTTTCCGCAGATTGCATCGCGAATTATCTTCTACGACAAGCTGCACCTTGGTTTTTGGATTTCCTTCACAGCTCTTTTCTTTTTTGGGTTGATCGCACCCATTCTGATAGCGCGATTTTTTGAGAAGCGCTGGACGAAAGCCGGTATGGTATTCGGGCGCGCCTAGGAAGTCGCAACCGGCGGCGGAACAGCAGCACGTGCCATAATCGGGCTTAACGCTCGTTTCGGCGAAAGTCGCACCAGCAACAGCGTGGCGAGCAAATACAGCCAGGTTGGAAACGCCCGTGTTTCACCCCAATAAAAGATGCGGCATACTTCTGTGAGCCCAATGAAATAGAAAGGATAGAGCAGTAAGCCCGCTGCGGTTCCGCGTTGAAATGCACGGTAAAGCATCATCCCAATCCACCCAGCGGAAAACCAGAGCACCGATGCGCCGATCAGTCCGAAATCAGAAAATGTAATAAACGTTCCGCTGGGATTGTTGAATTCCAGATTCGCATCCTGAGTGAGTATCAACTCAAACTGATCGTTTAACATGTGCATATAAGAATCGATGTTCTTTGAGAACAGCGGCATCAGCGGAAATTTCCAGAACCACTGGACAGTATAAAACGGCAGATCGAGAACGCCGATGGTTTTGAAATAAAGCGCGCCATTATTAAGCGCCGTCACGTAGTAGCCGAGCAAACGCATCAAGCTATGCCAAAAGATCGATTCGCCCTGCGCGGCGTAAAAGTTAACCCATGAACGAAAATACTCCGTTGTCGTGAAGAGAATGAAAATTGCGGCAACGCTCGCAATCGGCAGCAGACTGAGAATTTTGCGTGCGCGAGTGGTGATTTGTTGTCCCAGCTTCAGCCGCAAAAGCAGAATCGCCGGAGGCAGAGAAACCTCGATAAATGCAAGACGCTCGCTGAAGAAAAGCGCTCGCACCAAAGCCATTGTCGCGAGGATGCTAAGATGCCAGCCAGTTTTTTTCCAGCCGAAACGCCAGCCAATCAGCACACCGAGGACGCCCGTTGCCATACCGAATTGCGTGCATGTAGTCACACCCGGCAGCAATGCCTCACCTCCGAGATCGCGTGTGATGTAAATACTACCTTCTTCGCCTTTGAGCACCGAGAGGAGCAGTTCGAGCGAAACCCCTTTTCCAATACAGATTGCCAGCCAGATCAAATAGCCGGCGGTCGTCATCACAAACCCAGCTTGGAACAATCGAAAGACCAGCAGCCACGGAAACTCCTCGGCACTATTTGCCACAGGCGTCCGTGGCAGTTTATTCGTTACATTTGCTACGACTGCACCTAGAACGAAAGTGAGGGCAATCAAGCCCATTAATGCGAGATCGATCGGATTAAAATGTTTGCCGGTGCGCCAATAGAGCACATAATTTTCGTCGGGAATTAGCAGCGCGAAGAGCGAAAGTGGAATTACCGTAGCGAGGAACAGGTTCAGCGGATTCATCCACCAAAGGCATGCCAGAGGAACTCTACGCTCTTTCTTCATTGCTTAGCGCTCTGTAAAGCAGTCACCTTTTCCATTGGTTTTGCCCCGTGATTGCATCGAAGGATTCCGAGGAAAACATCGAACGGCGTGCAGAAACGCAAAACTGCAACGGCGATTTCACCTTTGCAGAGTGAAAACGGTGAGCCGGACAACGGCACAAGAGTAAACCGCACTAACCAGCGACAAAATTCACCCAGAGTCATTTGATCGCGCAGGCAATGCAGCACCGCACCTTGCGCTTCTCGATATTTGCGATATTTCAGCACGCGACAAAATTCCGCGCCCTGTAAATGCATCGGGTGTGAAATTACGATATTCGCAACACGCGACTGCTGGAGACCGAGTTTGTGCAAACGGAACATTAAGATACACGCTTCCCCTGCATGCCATTTTTGGCCAGGTCCGAAACGTTCGTCCCAGCCGCCGAGTTTACGCAGGATTGCAGTGTCAAAAATTTGATTCCATTCAGTGCCGGTGCCGAGTGTGCCTGTTTTAAAACCGGTTGGCGCGAGCACTTCGCCATGCGAATTGCGATGATACCGCGTCGCAAAGAGCGTCCATTCCGGAATCATGCCGACTGTATCAAGCCAATGCCGAAATATGCCAATGTCATCAATGAAACTGTCGTCATCGAGAAACATCACCCGCTCACTCGATGCATTGGCGAGCAGCACGTTTCGTTTTTCACTAACTCCGCGCAGACAATGATCGCGCAGCACCTGCGCGTGTGATGCGAGCGCCTGCACTTCTGCTTTGATCGTTGCGAAATCGCCATCTTCCACAAAGATCAGCCACTCGATGAGTCCGTCGTGCATGAGTGGCGCGTGATGCGCAAGGAAATCGCGGATTTTCTGCAGGTCCATCGTTACCACGCAAATGGAAAGGATCGTTTTCATCGCGTGGTTTTGAAGGAGGGAAGCGACTGACCGGTGAGACTTAGCCATCGGCGGAATTCGACGAATGAAAACGGGCGCCATGGATAAGCGGCGCATCGTTTTTTCGCTGCGATCTGCTCGACCGTCGCGCCTCGCGCGTGTAGTGTTTCACGTTCGGTTTTGGTGGAAAAAGTGAATCCTGTGAGCGCCTGCAATGCGGCCAGGAAAGCGATGCGATAAATGCGCGGACTGAGCAGAATTGCCGGATCTAATCGAAGTGAACCCACGAGCCATTCGAGCGCGCCATGTGCATTGCGTTCGGCGAAGCTTTTCAACGCGAGATAGAGGTGAAAATGTCCTGCCGACCAGCGAAAGACGCGCCTTGGGATTTCGGGATGCCGCTCACGCGCGCGGCGCAGAAGCAACGCGTGACCACGCGCCATGCTCGTGTAATCGCTCGACATGCTCCCCGCTGCGATGCGGTAGCCGACGAGATATTCGCGCACAACGCGAAACTCGTAACGCTCCGCGATGCGCAGGCAAATGTCCCAATCTTCACAGCCCTGCGCACCCGCCGCGCGCATTGATTCGTCGTAGCCGCCAATCTCGTTAAGAACGGAACGGCGAATCAGCGGAACGCTCGCGTTACCGATGAAATTGCGATAAAGCAGAGCGCGATACACTTCGCCTTCCACTTCCCAAATTGGACAGCCATCGATGATCGCGCCATCGCGGTCGAGGAAAACAGACCAAGCGTAAACCAATCCAACGCGCAGATCACTTTCGGCAAACGCCCGGATCTGCTTTTCGATTTTTTCGGGAAACCAAATATCGTCCGCGTCGATCGGTGCGATGAATTCGCCGCGCGCCTCGCGGATTCCATTATTGCGCGCGGCGGCAACACCGCTGTTCGCTTGTTTAAGCAAATGCACGCGGGAGTCTCTTGCCGCGATTTCGCTAACGATTTGCGCCGTTTCGTCGGTCGAACCGTCATCTACGACGATCAACTCGAGTTCGCGCCATGCTTGCGCCAGCACCGATTCGATTGCCGAACGAATTGTCGCCGCAGCGTTAAATGCGGGCATGATTACGCTAACGATGCGGGGATTCATGGCTCGCGTCCTCCCATCATCGCAAGGCGCTTAAAGTAAACGGAAGCTTTTTCTCGCAACCGAATACCGAGCATCTCGTGCTCGCGCGCAAGCAGCAGACACGCGCCGTAAACAGACAGCCCGATCATCACGAGCAACAAGTCAGGAATGCGGCCTTTCAAAATCAAATACACACCCGTCATCGCGCATGCGGAAAGCGCGATGCGCCAGATGCCGAGCAAATTCGGAATCGAGCCGAGGATCAGCCGTTGCGCGACGAACATTGCAACGCATTGGCCTGCGTAGATCGTGGTATTTGCCCACGACGTGCCGTAGAGGCCCCAGTATTTCGTCGTGAAATACAAAATCGGCCACGCCAGAATCGCGCTCGCGACGATGATGTTCATTTTCGTTTTTTCCTGATCCGCCGCTGGCAAAACCGCCATGGGGATGTAGCCGATGAATCCGAACGGCACGCCGAGCGCCATCAATCCGAGATAGGTGCCGCAGAACGGGAGTTTGTTACTGTAGACAAAATGAGCAACATCGTTGCCAAAAATGAAAACGGTCACCGCCCATGCGAACGACGCGACGGAAAGCATGTGCAGCGTTTTCGTCATCTGCGCGTGAATCGACTCGCGATCGTTGTTCGCGATGGCGGACGAAATCGACGCGTAAAGCGAAGTGCCGAGGGTGCCGCAGAGTGTATAGATCGAGACGTTAATTCGATGCGCACCTTGAAAAACGGCGAGGTCGTCTTTTACCTCCGGCAGGAGCGAAATGATGATGCTCGGCGCGGTGAAAACAATCGCCTGAAAGCCCTGCGCTATACCAAATGGAATGCCTTCAATCAACGATGCGCGCGCCATCGGCCACATGCCACGGACCCACGCGCCACGCACTTTCATTCCCGTCACGATACAAAACCGGACGAGCAACGTGAGCGCGATTGCGGCGGCTTGCACGCCAAGCAGCACTGTCGCACTTTTATTGAACCACACTGCGATCACTGCGCTCGAAATGAAAATCAGACTGCTCTGCGTGAGCGTAAACGCGCAAACGGCGGCAGCGCGCCCTTGGCCGATGAGGATGCCCTCGATGAATTCCGACGCGCTGCGCAGAAACGCAATCAGGAACGAAAGCAACACTGCCTGTCGCGTGAGAGCGTCCGGATAAATGCAATATGTCACCGCTGCAAAAACCCAAAATAAACCGAATCCGATAACGGATTTTGTAACGAGGCCTGCGCGCAAAAACAGCTCACACTCGCTTGCAAGCTTCGCGAATTTGCGCGTGCCTACATCGGTAAAACCGAGATCGAGCGCGAGCAGCAGCAAGTTAACGAATGTCATCGCGATGCCAAACGCGTTGATCTGGTCGCGCGGCAGCACGCGCACGAGAAACGCGTAAAGTAAAAACGTGAAGACGAGAAACGAGCCTTTGCTGACCGCCAGGAAAAACGCGCCGCGCAAAAATGGATAGCGCGGCGGCGGCTGGATCGTTTCGGTTTCCGCGTTCACTTTTTCCTCCATGGCGCGATGCGAATCGCTGCAATTTGCGCGTTGTAAAATGAGCGC
The DNA here is from genome assembly GCA_021324395.1 of Spartobacteria bacterium. Lineage (GTDB taxonomy): Bacteria > Verrucomicrobiota > Verrucomicrobiia > Chthoniobacterales > Chthoniobacteraceae > JAJPJG01. Next base: position 42,289 of record JAJPJG010000031.1, read on the forward strand.
GCCGAGAGCAGTCCTTGCAATCGGCCGATCGCGATTTCCAATTGGATACGGTTGAACGAAATCGCGCTAATGGCTAATCGCACCGCGGAGACAAGAACTTTCCAAATCCAGCGTTTTTCAAACTTGCCCAATGTTCGGCCATTGCATTTTCCGAGCGCAAAAAAATAGGGATCGAGTAACACGCCGGAACGCGAAAGCGCCCGCACCGCGTTGTGCAAATACGAACGCTGTAATCGCCGGACTGGCAAGTGGTGTTCGAGCCGAATCGCCGGATCGTAAAAAATGCGCCAGCCGGCGAGTTGCAAGGCGAGACACAATTCGTAATCTTCGCTCGCTTCGAGTGCAGTTCCGGCGCGACCGCCGAGAGAGAATTGAAAGCCTTTTTTTTCCATCTCGCGAAACGCGTTAACGCGCACGGAAATACCCGCCCCGAAAACGTGCTCCACTTCTCCGGCCAATTCGCGTTGTGGACCTACCGCGTAAGTTGATGCGTTATGCATGAACCAATCGGGCAGCGCGATTTTGGAAACGGGCGTATTCAATCCTCCAAGCGCACCAAGGCGCGGATCGCCCGACATTGTGTTATGCACGCGCTGGAGGAAATCGGACGCGGGCCAATTATCGTCGTCGAGAAAACTAACGATTCCGCCTTTTGCCTCGTGCAATGCGCGCAAACGCGCGTTCGTTTGCCCCGGCTGCGGCTCACGAATGACACGCAGCGGAATTTCCCGCGTCCAGAATTCGTGCGCGATTCGCGCCGTTTCGTCAGATGACGCATTGTCGATCACGAGCAGTTCCCAATCGAAATCGGTCTGCTGTGCCGCGAGTTGCTTAAGCACACGCGACAGGCGATCTGCGCTGTTGTGGCAGCAGATCGCGCAGGTGATCGCGAAGCGCGCAGGCACGGCTTCGGCGGGAGTCGCTTCAGGCGTTTGCTGGAGCGCCATAAACCCCTTTGCCGTATTCGCCGGCGGAATAGTAATAGTAATAACTCGCGCCGCCGTGCGGAGGCAGGCGGTTCAAGATAAAGCCGACCGGGCGGGAGCCAGCCTCGGCGAGTTTCATCACAGCGCGAGCGACGGCGCGACGCGGGGTCTTACCGGAATGCACGACCAAACACGTTGCATGGACATATTTAATAAGCAGCAAAGTGTCCGCAACGGCATGCACCGGCGCGCTGTCGATGACGATTCGATCGTATTTTAGAAGCGCTTGCTGGACGAATTCGCCGAAGCCTTTTCCTGAAAGCAATTCAGCCGGATTCGGTGCGCGATTCCCGGCGGTGACAACGGATAGATTTTCGATCTCGTGATTGCGCACGCATTCTTCGAGGCGAATTTGTTTTGCAATAATGTCGGAAAGGCCCGGATGGACACCATTATCGAAAAGCTTCTTCGCAATTGTCGGCAGGCGCAGATCAGCATCCACGAGCAGCGTGCGCAGGCCTTGCTGCGCGAGCGAAACCGCGTAGTTGACAGAAGAAAAGCTCTTGCCCTCGCCAGGAACCGCACTGGTGAAAAGAAACACGCGCTTCTCGTTGTCGCCGCCCAGTAGCGAAAGCGATGTGCGCAACGTGCGAAATGCCTCGGCAACAGCGCCATGCGGTTCGCGCAAAATAAGCAGGTCCTTGCCTTCCATTGTTTCCTCCACCTTTGGCACAGCACCGATCGCCGGCAGCGCAAGAATGCGCTCAGCTTGATCGACAGTTTTGAATGAGTTGTCCATCGCGTTCAGCACAAACGCAATTCCTACGCCGGCGACGAGGCCACCGATCAGGGTAAGGATGACGTCCACCTTTACCTTCGGCAAAATCCATTTGTCGGCGACAAACGGAGGCTCTACAACCCGGAAATTTACCTGATCGACGTTTTTGGTTACATCCGTTTCCTTCAAACGAGTGAGCACCGCGTCATACATGGCCCGGCTCGACTGCACTTCGCGCGCCAGCGTGTTATAAGGAATCGCGATTTTGTTGAGTTCGAGAAGCTTTTGCTCACGCTCTTTTAGCGCCTGCTCAAATTTCTGCTCGGCGTCTTTTGCGGAATTAAATGCGGTGCCGAGCGAATCCGCGGCGACGATCGCAGCGCGTCCGAGCGCGTCTTGCAGTTCCTTCAGTTCGCTTTGCGCCTGAATGTATTTCGGGTGCTTCGGCAAATAGCGCTGGTTTAAGTTGGCGAGCTGACCTTCCTGCTCGGCGACGCGTTTTTTGATTTCCACAACCGATGGCGAATTCGCGACGCTCGCAATCGCGAGGAGATCCTGTGCACTTTTTTTCCCAAGCTTCTGCACCTGGCCAAAATCCGCCTCGAGTTTAAGTCGCTCCGAGCGCGCCGTCGTCAGCTTTTGATTCAGATTTTTCAAATCGTCGAGAACGATGTTCTGCGAATCGTCGAGCGAAACCGCCTGATTTTTTTCTTTATATTCCTGCAAGGACTGCTCGGCTTTTTCTGCTTTCACACGGAGCCGTTCGGCTTCTTCTACAAGAAAACCGGTCGCCTGTTTTGCGATCTCGAGCCGCTGCTCCATATTTGAGCGGATGTATTGATTCACGAGCATCTCGGAGATTTGCTTCGCGAGGACACGATCCTGCGCTTCGGCGTCGATCGTAATCAGACGCGTGCCGCGGACGAGTTTCACTTGCACCCACCATTCGAAGCGATCGAGAATTTCTTTTTCAGAATACGGCTGTTTGCGCTCGCGCAAGCCGAGATCCTTCGGCGTCATGTTCAGCGCGTTATAGGTATTCCAAAGCATTGTGCGACTCGCGAGGCTCTGCTCGATGGTTTTGAGCGTGTCGAGATTCGACAAATCCTCCTGCGTCACGCCTTCCAGATTGACGACTTTGCGTTGGCTGGAATCGACCTGGATCGTCGTGCGCGACCAATACAGCTTCGGTGCAAACCAGCAATACATCGCGCCGAGCAGGCTTCCGATTAACGCACACGCGACGATCAGCCAGACGCGTTCACGCAAGGCGTGATAGATTTCCTCGAAATTAATGCCCCAGCCCGCGTCGAGGGTTTCAACGGGTTGCATCGGCTGCGTCTGTTCCATATTTAGAAAATGCTTTCGCCGACGGTGATCACGTCACCGGGCAGGATTAGGAAGTCGCCGGACTCTTCCGAGCCGGCCATTTTTTTCGCGTTCAATTTGTAAACCGTCTCGCGTCCGCCGGTCTGTCGCTTCAGCACGATTTTGCCCGCATCCGCAATGCGTGTATAGCCGCCGGCCATGCCGACTGCTTCGAGTAAAGTAATCGAATCGCGATCCGGCATGTCATAGGAGCCCGGTTTTTGCACCTGGCCGAGCACAGTAAAACGACGTTTTGCATATTCGGAAACAGTCAGCGTCACCTGCGGATTGACGAGGTAATCTTTTGCGAGCGCTTCGCGAATGACCGCAGCGGCTTCATGCGGAGTTTTGCCAGCAATTTTGACAGCGCCGATCAAGGGAACAGCGATCGTGCCATCCTTTGAGACGCGGGAAGTCGTGGCGAGATCGTCTTCCTGAAAGACTTTGATGTCTACCACGTCGTTCGCGGAAACAAGATAGTTGTCTCCAGTTTTTGCGCCTTGGGCGTTCGCGTGTAATGCACACGCCGCGCTCAACACGCACACAATGATTTTGTGCCAGTATTTTTTCATAAAATCCCTAAAGCCCTAAAACAAAATGTTCACGCGCACGTTTGCGAGGTTCTGGTGGAACGTCGGACCGCTCTGCGTGGATTCATTCTGCCGGTATTGATAGCTGATGTCGATACTCGACCATTTCGTAAAGTCAAATGACAGGCCGAGCTGGACGTATAAAAAATCGTCTTCCCGTTTTGCAAAGCGCGAACCGGGCACGTCGTCATAAATCGAACTAATGTAGCCGCCTAGCAGTGTGCCATAAAGCCGCTGGAAGAGACGTTGTTTAATGCGGGCACTAATGCCAGTGGCTGTGAAGTTGTCACCCGGAAAAACCGCAGAGTTCTCGGTGCGACGATACGCATCCAGCCCGATCTCAGTCCCATCAAAAGGAAGATAGCTTGCACCCAAACCAAACACTCCACCTAAGCGGTTGCCGGATGTGGAGTGAGTTTGACGGTATTCAATACCGCCGTTTGCGCGCACAGAGAATTTATCGGTTGGAAACCATGTAACGCCAAGTTGCAGCTGCTCGTAAGTCTGGCTCGGGCTATCCTGCACGGTGAGATAGCCAAAGGTCGCGCCGACACCAACGTTTGTTTTTGGGAAAAGCTGATAGTTTAACCAGTTTTCATCGACGAATTCATTTGAATCGAGCTGATCACGGTAATCGCGATAACTGTCATTAAGTTTTACATCGACGGATGTTTTGTCGCTGATCCAGTAGTTCCCATCGACCGATTCCGTAAAAATCGCGCGATGCACGCGATCGCCGACGTCGATATCCGGCGAGTCGAGCGTCTGGAATCGGCTTTTTACACCCAGCGTGAGCTTTTGAAATTGCCACTGCGAATCGACCAACAGGTCATGGTCCAGAGCATTTTCCGATGGATGATGCACGAACGATGTCCAATTCGCGGTGTAGCTCGCAAAAAAGTAATTCGTCTTTTCCTCTCCGACTTCCCACGGCTTGATCTCATAGATGTGATCGAACTCGTCCTGCGGTTTGACGTGTGACCTGTAATCGCCCCAGCCAAATGCAAGGCCTGGCGCAACAGTAAAGTAAAAGTCCGATTGCTTGCGATCGTCGCTGATGAAAATGTTATCGTCGTATGTGCAGCGCAAATCCAGTGTCGTAAAGATTTTCCACTTTCTCGTGCCGATATCGATCGTTGTTGTCGCTTGTTCCGCCGACACGGCTGTCTGCACCACCGGCGGCTCCGGCACGGTTTCAGGCTGTGCTGGCAGCGGCGTCGCTTCTTCCAATGTATTTACCGGCAGCGTCGGAACCGGTGCGGCGATTTCAGCAAGCACAAGCGGTCCGGAAGCAATGCCACAAGCCATGGCAACACGGCTGAGCCGCCGCACGCATCGCGGAACAAGCGACCAGTTGCCGGAAAACCATGGATCGATCTCTATCACTGGACTGAAACAACCACGTTCGGTGTGAAATCGCCAAACCAGCTCACGCCGGATTGCAGCATACGCCACTGGAAGTTGTAATTACCAGGCGTGCTCGGTGCTTTGACGGTGAAGTTAAATGTTACGCTCGATCCCGCCGGAACGGAGCTTGGCAGCGCCACGCGATTGAATCCCCACGTCTTGTTGTCCTGCGGATTTTGGGAGCCGAGTTTGTAACCATTCGACGAACTCCACGTAGAGGTGCCGGAATTCAGCATCGTAATCGAAATATTGTAACTTTGCCCGGCACTCATCGTGGCAGGAACGGTTTGTGATACAAATGTTGCCGCCTTCGTCACGGTGATCGGCACGTTGGGAGTCATATCACCGAACCAGGCAGCACCATCTTGAACCATCTGCCATTGAAAATTGTAAGTGCCGGTTGTAGTCGGCGGATAAATCGTAAATGTAAATGTTCCCTGCGCTCCTGGCGCCACGGGCGCGCTCAAAAAGGCGCGGCTGAATCCCCACGTCTTATTGTCGCGCGGATTTTGTGAGCCGAGTCGATATTTGCCTGATTCGCTCCATGTCGTTGTTCCCGTGTTTTGCATCACAACGGTTACCGTCGTTGGAACACCCGCAGAGACAGAGGTCGGCACGGTTTGCGACACGAATGCAGCTTGGTTCGGATTGGGAGTGACGTTGACCGTCACATTGGGGGTCACCTGTCCAAGCCAGGCAACCTTGTCGTGGACCATCCGCCATTGAAAATTGTAAGTTCCGGGCGTGGTTGGCGCGGTTACGAAAAAATTAAACGTCGCGTTTTGTCCCGGCGCAACCGTAACGCCTGAGGGTAGATAAATGCGGCTTCTGCCCCAGATTGTATTGTCCTGGGGATTTTGCGAGCCGAGTCGAAACAGGTTCGTTTCACTCCATGTGCTCGAACCGCTGTTCGTCATGATCACCTGAATACCATAGGTCTGCCCTGCGACCATCGTGGTCGGAACATTCTGGAAATAAAACGCTGCGCCATCTGTCGGCTGCGCACCGATCCTTACCGCGACAGCCGTTGAATCCTGCCCAAAATATTGGACGCCGGTTTGCAGCATCCGCCATTGGAAGTTACAAGTGCCGGTGGTGATGGGTGCAGTCACGCTAAAGTTGAACGTGTAACTTTGCCCCGGCGCAACAGATGTCCCCGACGGCAGATATACGCGTGTGATTCCCCAACGCGAACTATCCAGCGTATTATCCACAGCGAGTTTGTAGTTTTGATCCGGTGTCCATGTGGTCGAGCCAGTGTTTTGCATCGTCACGGAGACGTAATAGCTTTGCCCGGCTGCCATCGTCGCGGGCACCGTTTGCGACATAAATGTTGCGTCGTTTTTGGCAATGTTTACCGCGACGTTAGGCGTGAGGTCGCCAAACCATTCCACGCCTTCCTGCACCATTTGCCATTGGAAATTCGTAGTGCCGGACGTATTTGGCGCAGGCAATTGAGCGGTGAATGTTGCCGTTTGTCCCGGAGAGACCGGGCTTGCGATGTCGAGACGAGCCGCGCCCCACGTCGTGTTGTCGCTGGGATTTTGCGCGCCGAGTCGGTGAACACCCGGCTGCCACGTGGAGGTGCCGCTGTTATACATCGTGACGGAGACATTGTAATAATTCCCCGCTGTCATTGTGGCCGGCACGCTTTGCGAAATAAATGTCGCACCGTTTCCAAGCGCCGTCGGCTGCACAGCATGATAATTTGCCGTGAAAGTCGTATCGCTCGCAGGTGTGGCAATCGCATGCGTCGCAGCGCCGCCATCCGACCATGAGTCGAACACATATGTCGTTCCGTTAACCGTCTGCGGTGAAGGCGCACCGATTGTGCGTTGCAGATTCACAACACCAAGCGTGGTGAGCGGAGCCGCATACGTTTGTCCATCGAGTGTTAATTGCAGTCCCGATTGATTCGTCGCCAAAATAAATGTGGATTTCGCCGGCATCACATCGCGATACGTCGTGGTCGAAACTCCGGCCGAGTCAGTAATCGTCAGTGAAATGCGATACCACACGTCATCGTTTGTTTCGCCGGTCGTTGGAATGCTAAACGAACCGTTCATGACTCCACTAAAAGCCGAAATGAACGGATGGATATGCGCACCAGTAGTAAGGTGATGATGAAAATCGACCTGCCACGTATAAGCGCTGGCGGGCAGATTGCCGTCTTCGGGATCGCTTGCGGTTCCGGAAAATGAAATCGTATCACCGGCCGAGTAAAGCTGATCTGCGGGCATCAAGGGCGAATAAGGACAATTATCGATGTTTTGATTCGAGCCGGTCTGAACCGGTGTGAGGATGCTGCAAATGGGCGGCTGATCCTGAATTACTGTTAACGTGGCGGTGCCACTGCTTGCTGTGCCGAAGGAATTGGAAACTACACAATTGAAATTGGCTCCATTGTCGCTGAGGGCGGTGGGTTGCAATGTGTAGCTCGAATTGGTCGCGCTAAGAATGCTCGTTCCATCTCGCTGCCATTGATAATTCAACGGCTGGTCGCCGAAAGCCGTGATGCTAAATGTCGCCGGAGCGCCCGAAGGCACAGTTAAATTGCCCGGCTGCTGTCCGATCTGTGGAGAAAGTGAGCCGGTGTAGGTCAAATGATACAAGCCACCCGAACCCCACGCACCCGTCGCATCGGCGATTTCCAAAATATACATCGAGCCGTCCGGTGCCGTTTTGATATCGACCAGACTGGTTAATCCAGTCGCAAACTTTGTGACTGTATTTGTTGCCGGATCGAACAAACCGATCCAGCCATCGCAGTAATCACAGAAAAAGTATTTCCCCACATACATACTCGGAAACTGCTGCACAGGGGGATTGTAAAACGCCCCGCCTGTGATGGCGCAGCCCGATGGATTTGGATAATTCGATCCCACATTATCGGTATGGGGATACGCATACAGTGGGCTAGTGTAACCCGGAGAATTCGAATAACCTTCGTAATATGGCCAGCCGTAGTTTGACCCCGCGATTCCGTCGTTAATTTCTTCCCAAAAATCATTCCCGACGTCGTTGATGAACATCCGCCCAGTCCCCGGCTGAAATGTCATTTTAAAAGGATTGCGCACCCCGAGCGCCCAAATCGCGCGGTAAACATCAGACGCTGTATTGTAAAACGGATTATCTGTCGGAATGGTGCCGTCGGGATTTAGACGAACGATTTTGCCGAGCAAGTTCGTCATTGATTGCGCCGGTGTGGCCTGGTTGTTGTCGCCGATGCTCATGTAAAGTTTTCCGTCCGGCCCGAATCGAGGACAATTCCCATTATGAAAACCACTGGTGCCAAGCGTAGGTCCCTCGAATAGCACCGTCTCACCCACGGCTGCGACATCGCCGTTTGCCGTGAAACGACTTAGGCGATTATGTGTCGTTGGCGAGGTGGCCGTGTAACAAATATAAACATAGCCATTTGTCGCGAAATTCGGGTCAAGCGTGAGCCCGTCTAAACCGCGTTCAGCACTCTGATCCACGGTCACCGTGCAAAATGGGGTCGAAAGCAACTGGCCGTTTTTTACGATCCGAACCTGTCCGGTTTTCTGAGCCACAAAAATCCGCCCATCCGGCGCGAACGCAATATCGGTGACCTGCGGAAATGAGGTAACAACAGGTGTTAAAACAAAGCCGTTCGGCAAATTCGGATCCGCAAATAATGAAGATCCGCCGGTGAGAAGGATCGCGAAAAGCAGGATAAAGGCGATTTTGGTAAAAGCACAAAAATTCCCTTTGTTGGATTGCATAAGTTTTCCCTAAATTGGTTAAATTTCCCTGACTGAGATTTATGTTGAGCGATGGTGGTAGCTGCTCAGTCCGAAAAAGTCAATACTTTTGTTATAATTTTCATAATTTGGCTCGAGGTTCGCTATCTCAAACCTGAACTGCTGCCAAGTGTCGCCGCTATTCCGAGCAAATCCCGTTGCTCATATGCGCTCCACTCGTGCTCATCGGCCTTCGCTATCCCGAGCACGCCGCGCAATTCTCCCTCCACGAGAATTGGCACCGCGATCGAGCCTTTCATCGCAGTCGCTCGTGCGCCCGCACGCGCAACACCGGAATCATCCGTCTGAAGATTACAGACCTGCACCGGCTCGAGTCGTTGTGCAGCGAGTCCCGCCATGCCCTTGCCAATCGGCACCCTCTCGATTTTGTCAAGCACGGGCTGCGGAATACCTACGTGCGCGACGAGTAGCAAAATGCCGTCGCACAAAAAATGGATTGTCCCGCTCTCCGCGCCAAATTCCGAAAGAATGAGCGTAAGCACCAACTCCAGCGAGTCGCCCGCCTGAAGTCGCTCGTCGATTTTTTTCAAAAAATCCGGCACGCGCGTTTTTAGCAGCGAATCGATGCCTCGCAATCAAAAAGGGATTGCATTTCGACATCTTCTCGTGACAAACACAGCAGCTTGAGAAGACGCACCCGCAAACGTCTCATTCGCACAGTTGCTGCGACCGCCCTCTTGCTCCTCCTTGTTTTAGGTGCGGTGGCGTGGCTCGTTTTGAAATCAAACGCGATCGATGCAAATGCGCCGCTGCGCGAAATGCCCGTGCATGTGATGGAATATCACATTTGGTGGGACTCGCCATTTTATGGAAAACCGGAGCAACGCCACTGGGGCAAATGGAATGATGCAAATCCCGCTGCGCTCGAATCAGCGCGCCCCGGCGCTCCAGCGTGGCGGCGAAACACTTCGGGTGGTTTGCCACTGATCGGCTGCTACAGCTCGGCAAATCCGGACGTGATTCGCTGGCAGCTCCGTTGCGCAAAAGCCGCGGGCATCACCGCGTTGCAAGTGCAGCTTTTTCCGAATGAAACCAACGGGCTCTCCTTTGACCGCGAGGAAATTTTCGCCGATGTCGTGCGGATTGCCGGCGAAGAAGCCATGCCGGTTTACATTCATGACGAAGTGCAATTTCGTCAGCCGCCGGCCACACATCCCGAAGTGATGATTTCGCGATTAACGACTGCGCTGAGTCGCTACGGATCCTTACCGGGCTATTATCATATCGATGGCCGACCGGTGATTTCATTCCAATACTGGCACCAGTTTGCCGCGCCAAATGAAATCGAAGAAATCGCGAGCACGCTAAATCGCAGCTTTCGCGGCGGCGTTTATTTCATACTCAATGGCAACTGGCACTCCGTTTTTGCAGACACAGTTGCGTTGCGCGGTCTCGTCGTCACGTCAAACTCCATGATTTTCGATACGAAAGCTTCCGCGACACCGGATTGGGCCGCGCTCGACAAAAAACTGTGGAAAATGAAGCTGTCGCGGCTCGCGCGATTCACGCGGTTTTGGCCGGGCGATATGTCATTCGGACTTTGGGCTTATCCAAGTTTTGACGACACAAAACCAGATGTGCCGGCTGACAAACGTATGCATTTAACGCGCGGCCAGAATCTCTCGACGTTGCGTGAAACTATCCGCCGCTACGCTGCCGAGCGGCCGGATTTCGTGCTGGTCTCATCGTGGAACGACTGGCAGGAAAACACCGCGCTTGAACCGGCGCTCGACGTGGATGGTTTTAATGGCGACCCGTATCAAGCCTTGCGCGCAGTCGCCGAATTGCAGGGCAAAAAATTCACGCCACCACCGCTGCCGCCGCGTGAAGATATCGATCCGATGGTTGTCGAGAAAACGTTATCAATCAAATAACTCTTCGTAAATTGCCAGATATTCTCGCGCTGCATTCGCCCAGGAAAATTTCTGTGCGCGCTCAAGTCCGCGCGCGAGCCAGCGTTCGCGCTCGCCGGGAATGAGATCCAGTATTTTCCGCACACCGAGCGCGATATCCTGCTCGGAGAACGGATCGACCAGTTCCGCCGCGCCGCCGGCAATTTCGGGTAGGCAGGAACAATTCGATGTAACCACAGGCGCGCCGCAGATCATTGCTTCGAGCATCGGCAGTCCGAAACCTTCTTCCAGCGAGGGATAACAAAACACGAGCGCGTTTGCGTAAGCCGCGCGCAATTCCGCATCGCTCAAATAACCGAGCAGTTTTACGCCGGGTGTTTTGAGCAGCGCATGCAATTCCGGCATTTCGCTAAAACGCGGCTGCGGACGGCCCACAACCCACAGTTCCAGCTCGGGAAATGTTTCTTTAACCATCGAATACGCTTTGATGAGACGCGGCAGATTCTTGTGGGGTTGCAGAGAACCAACGCAGAGCAGATACGGCACGGTGGTATGTGCGAAAATTTCGTCCTGCAGCGTAAACCGCACGCCGTTGTAAACGCGACGCAATCGCTGCATCTCGATGTGAAGATCTCGTGCGGCTTGCTCGCGAACGTAATCAGAAATCACCACAACACGCTCGGCTTCACGCAAACCTGGCAGTGCCGTGAATGCGTATACGAGTCGAAAGCTGCGGCTATACCACTCGGGATGATTGAAGAAATTCAAATCGTGGAGCGTGACCACGCTTTTCACGTTGCCCTTGAATGCGGGGCTGGTTGCGATCGGATGATGCGCGACCGTGCAATTCCACTCCCTGCAAAGTCGCGGCAGCGTGAATTGCTCCCACCATTGCGCCCGCCCGCGAGACCAGTTTTGGAACGGCACCGTCACCACCGTGACGTTCGGAAATTTTTTCCACTCGGCGACTCCCGGAAATTTCGGGTCTGCAAAAACCACGAGCGACAATTCCCGCTCCGGCGAGCGAACGAGAGCGTCAAACAAACCGAACGCGGCAGTTTGTGTGCCGGTCGGTTGCGATGTCCCTGTAAAACGTCCGTTGAGTGCGACAGCTTTTTGCATGTGCCCTAAATCCCAAAAGCGCGCGACTATAATTGCCCGCGCCGCTTTGACAACGAAGAAGTGAACCCACACGTTGACGTGTGTGATTGAATTTTCCGATGCCCTCTCGTCGTCACTTTTCCCGACCCGCCGCCAAATGTGCATTTACTTTGCTCGAACTGCTTGTGGTCATCACCATCATCGCCATATTAGTCGCGCTATTCCTTGGTGTTAATGGCACGATTCAAAACAAGGCGCGCAGCGTGCAGTGCGCAAACAATCTGCGTCAGATCGGTATTGCTGTGTTACAATACACAACCGATAACAACAATTTTTTTCCTACAACCAATCCGGCTTGGGACGTAAAAGTGAGCGCCTATCTCGGCATCAGTTCGACCACATCGGCGGCGGCGATTTTGAAATGTCCTAATGACCCGCGTTCATTAAATGCCACGAGTAACTTTCCGCGTTCTTACGCCTTGAGCAGAATCCGCGACCAGAGCCTTGCGGATGCAACGCACATTGCAGCTTCGCCAATCGACGACGGCGATGGACTTACCAGTCCGCAAGTATCGCGACAGCGCGTGATGGTCACAAGACCAAGCCAGACGATCCTGGCGACGGAATGGTTCACGGATTCCAACGGCGCTTTAATTGCGAACTATCAATTTCAAGCGAGCTTCGGCGGTGTCACTGGTTGGAAAGGCGGACCGTCGGCAAACAATTGGCCGCGACTCCAAAACGGTCGCGCTTATCACAGCGATACGATGAATTTTATTTTTGTCGATGGGCACATGGCCGCAATGGCACCGGTGAACGCGAACACGCCCGATGATTTGTGGACGGCAGTCCAATAAGCAAATGTAACTATGAGTTTTTTTAAATCCGTTCGATTTTTTGCGCTTCTCATTATGAGCGCACATCTCTTTTCCGCGGAAAATGCACCGTTAGCGGGCATTCCCGTGCATTGCATGGAGTATCACATCTGGTGGAATACACCTTTTTCAGGACCGGAAAATCAACGCGTTTGGCGTAAGTGGAACTGGAATCCCGGCACCGAAATGAATCGCGCAATTGGACCGAGCTGGCGGCGCGATACCGGCTCGTCGGCTTATCCGCTCATTGGCCCATATAACTCCGGCGACTCGGATGTGATCCGCTGGCAATTGCGTTGCGCAAAAGCTGCAGGAATCGCCGCGATGCAAGTGATGCTTTTTCCGAACCAGCAACACGGCTACACGGAAGGGCGAGAAGCAGTCTTTGCGAAAATCGTCGAGATCGCGGGCCAAGAAAATATACCGGTTTATCTCAATGACGAAATCAATTTTACCAAGCCGCCCGGTCAGGCACCGGAGGTTTTCGCTGCGCGTATCTCGTCAATGCTAAATCGTTACGGCCGGATGCCCGGTTACTATAAAGTAAATAGCAAGCCGGCATTTTGTTTCCAGTTTTACGGCAACTGGGCGACCCCTCAACAGATCGTGGATGCTGTAAAATTGATGAACGATAGCGTGCCGGGAGGCGTTTACTGCATCATTAATACAGAACCGAACCCGCTGTTCCGCGATGCGCCGGGAATCGGGGCAATCATCACGACCAGCAACTCGAATTTCATCCGCCTCGATTCCGATCGCGCCGTGCAACGTGATATCGCGGAACTGCAACCGAAGATCGATATTTTCCGGAAAGCGCGCTCGATTTTTCCTAATCAAAAACTCGCGCTCAAAACTTATGCTGGTTTCGACGATTCACAGCGTCAAACCGGCAAGGATCGCTGGTTCTCACGCAGCGCGAACCTCGAAAATTTTCGCCGGGTGCTTTCTGCTTACGCCATACAAAAACCTGATTTTATCGCGATTACCTCGTGGAATGATTGGAACGAAAATACAGCGCTCGAACCGGCGCTCGATGTCGACGGTTTCAACGGCGATCCCTATCAAGCGCTGCGCACCATCGCCGCGTTGCAGGGCAAAACATTTACGCCGCCACCGCTGCCACCGCTTTCATCAATGGATCCGTGGATGACAGCGGTCTTCAAAGGCACCGATCAAACGCCACCACGCGTTGGGGAAGTGTGGGTCGAGCCGAACCAATCCACTGTGCGTTATTCCCTCATCGACGAAACATCGCCCGTCGCAAAGGCAGAAGTGGCGCGTGAATCGACGCTATCAATCGCATGGACAGGAGGAAAACTCGAATCTCATGGCATCGAAGCACCTGCGGATGCAATTGCTGCACAGGAAAAAAATGGCCGCTTCGGACGCGATCTCGCGCAAGATTTTTCTTTCACCATTCCGGCTGATAAACTCACAAAAAAGCAAATTGCGTGGCTTGTCGTCACTGTTTGGGATGGGCAAAAAGATTTGTTGAAGATCGATTACCCCGTAAACCCGCCGACGCGCATCGAACCGACGGACGAATTCACATTATCTCGTTATCTGACGATCCCGCTCGAAGGTTCGCAGCGGTGGATCACCCGCACATTTGCACTGGAGGATTTTGACCCATCCGCATTTCACGGTGCCGTGAAGTTTCGCGCTGTAAAATCTTCGGCGGATGCACCGAACCTTATTGGCGCAGTCAGTTTATTCTCAGAAAAAAATCTTCAAACTGCTGATGTAATCGAAGTCGGTGCGACTGTCGACCGCGGCGCACTTACAGTTCTGGCGCAGCATTTGCCTTGGGATCCCCATACAATCCGTCATTTCTTGCTGACAGGCATGGATAAAAACGGCAACCGAACCTTTCCGCTTGGGATCGATGTCGGCGAGCACGCATCGAGCCGGATGTTCCGCCTGCCTCTTCCGGAATAATCGGTTTTTCCTGTTGTTGGTTTTCGGATTTAATGCACCCGATGGATCGCCTGCGCGAAATTCTCGAACACAAAATGACCGAAATCGCGAAGCTGCTCCCGCGTTCGGAGCACCTGCGCGCAGCGGCGTTGCAGCGGAATGATTTTCGTGGATTCGGCGCGGCAGTCGACCGCGGGCCGGATGCGCTCGGTTTGATTGCCGAGGTAAAAAAAGCGTCGCCGTCAGCGGGCGCGATCGTCGAAAAATTCGATCCTGTCCAAATCGCAAAAACCTATGAATCGGCGGGCGCTCATGCGATTTCGGTGTTAACCGACGAGCGATTTTTCCAAGGCAACCTCAGTTACATGACGAATGTTCGCGCTGCGATTTCGCTTCCAGTGCTGCGCAAGGATTTCATTTTGCACGAAGCGCAAATTTTCGAAGCGGTTAGCGCCGGCGCAGATGCGATTTTGCTCATCGTCGCCGCGCTCGATCAGTCGCAGCTCGCGAATCTCTACCGAACGGCTGGAGATTTTCAGCTCGATGTCCTCGTCGAAGTCCACACGATTGAGGAACTCGACCGCGCACTCGATATCGACGCGAAAATCATCGGAATTAACAACCGCAATCTCGCAACGTTCGAAGTCGATCTAAAAACAACTGAAGTGCTCACCGAGCAAGTTCCCGATGACGTGATTCTTGTCAGCGAAAGCGGCATTAAAACAAACGTCGACACACGCCGCGTGCTCAATGCCGGCTGCAACGCCATTCTGGTCGGCGAAACGCTGATGCGCGCGGACGATGTTCATTCTGCGGTGGAATCACTGCTTCGCGTTTGATTTTTCAAACAACGCGCGCCAGTAATCGAGCCGTTCTTTGATCCGTTTCTCGTGTCCGATTTCCGTCGGCTCGTAATATACACGGCCTTCCGGCAAATATGCCTGCGGCACGTAGCCGCCTTCAAAATCGTGCGCATATTTATAGCCTTCGCCGTGGCCGAGTTTCTTTGCGCTTTTGTAATGCGCATCACGCAAATGCCGCGGCACGGCGAGTGTGACGCCGTGTTTTACGTCCGATGAGGCTTTGCCGATCGCGACTGTCGTGCGGTTGCTCTTCGGCGCGGTCGCAATATAGACCGCCGCGTGCGCGAGAATGAGTTGCGCTTCAGGCATTCCAACAAACTCGACGGCGTGCTGGGCCGCGACAGCGACGACCAGCGCCTGCGGATCGGCCATGCCGACGTCCTCGCTCGCGCAAATCACGATGCGCCGCGCGATGAAGCGGATGTCCTCTCCGGCGTAGAGCATTTTCGCCAGCCAGTAAATCGCAGCATCGGGATCGCTGCCGCGCATGCTTTTAATAAATGCGCTGATCGTGTCGTAGTGCTGATCTTCGTCCGCGTCGTAAACAACGGCTTTGCGCTGGATCGATTCCTCGGCGACTTCGCGAGTGAAATGGATTACGCCTTTTTTATCCCGCACTGTCGTGACGACGCCGATTTCAAGCGCGTTTAAACATTTGCGGGCGTCGCCGTCGCTGACGGTCGCAAGATGTTGAAGTGCATCGTCGTCAATTTTTACTTTGAATTTTCCAAGCCCGTGTTCCTCGTCTGCAAGCGCGCGCTTTACTACAGCGATCAAATGTGTCGGCGAGAGCGGCTCGAGTTGAAAAACCTGCGAGCGCGAAACGAGCGGACTGTTGATGTAAAAAAACGGATTGTGTGTTGTCGCTCCGATCAGACGCACGATGCCGCTCTCTACGTCCGGCAGCAAAACATCCTGTTGCGCTTTGTTAAATCGATGAATTTCATCGATGAAGAGAATGGTCTTTGCGCCGCTTGTTTGGAGCCGGTTTGCTGCCGTTGCGATCACGCGACGCATGTCCGCAACGCTCGACTCGACACCGCTCAACCGCTCGAATTTCGAATTCGTCGAATTCGCGATGATTTGCGCCAGCGTGGTTTTGCCGGTGCCCGGCGGACCAAACAAAATGATCGACGAAATGCGGTCGGCCTCGATCGCGCGCCGCAGTAATTTGCCGGGCCCGAGGATGTGCTCCTGTCCCACGAATTCCTCGAGCGTGCGCGGTCGCATCCGCGTGGAAAGTGGCACCGCTGCCGGCGATTTCGTCTCTGCCGGTGCGCTCGTTTCGAAAAGATCGGCCATTGTTCAAACAATAGCCCAAGCGTTTATTCGCGCAGGCAAAACTTCGCGCGTCACCGCGGCTGTTTAAATCAGCATTAGTGTTGGATTTTCGAGCAAACGCCGCAATTCGGCCAGATATTCCGCGCCGATCGCGCCATCGACAACGCGATGATCGCAGCTCATTCCGACATTCATCCGCTGGCCGACCACGATCTCATTTTTCGCATTGACCACGGGCTTTTTAACAGCCGCTCCGATTGATAGAATCACGCTTTGCGGCGGATTGATGATTGCCGAAAAACTGTCGATGCCATACGCGCCGAGATTCGAAACGGTGATCGTGCCGCCCTGATATTCTTCCGGCTTTAGCTTTTTGTTGCGCGCGCGCGTTGCGAGATCTTTCACGGATTCGCTGATTTCGCGCAGCGTTTTGCTTTGGGCACTGCGAACCACCGGCGTCACGAGACCATCCTCAATCGCCACAGCGACGGCGAGATTCACATTCGCGTATTGCACGACGGCATCACCGTCGAATGCCGCGTTCACTTTCGGCACTTTCGTCGCAGCGACGACCGCCGCCTTGAGAACAAAATCGTTCACGGTCAGTTTTGGCTGACCGGCTTTTTCCGCGGCCGCATTGATCTCGGCGCGCAGGCGCATGATCTCCGCGGCATCGATTTCGATGTTGAGGTAAAAATGGGGAATCTGGGTTTTGCTGGCGAGCAACCGATCCGCGATCGTTTTGCGCATGCCGGAAAGCGCGATGCGCTGATCACCCTCGCCGGCTTTCATGGCGGGAATTGCAGCGGGTGCAGAAGCCGAAGCCACGGTCGGAGCCTTTGCTGGTGCTGGTTTGGCGGAAATTAGATCGCGCTGGATGACACGCCCGCCAGGCCCGCTGCCGGTGATTTGCGAAAGATCGATGTGGCGTTCCGCGGCGATTTTTTTAGCGAGGGGCGAAGCTTTGACGCGACCATTTCCGGTTTGCGGAGCGGGTGCGGATTTCGTCGCCGTTGGAGCAGGTTTCGGCTCGGCTTTAGCCTCGGCTGGCTTTGAAACTTTCGCAGAAACGTTTGTTTTTTCCGGCGCGTCCTGGTCGGCCGCCGAAGGCGCTTTTTCGCCGGGCGCGAGGAGCACTGCGAGCTTTTGACCAATCGCCGCCTTGCCACCTTCCTGCACATAAAGTTCGCCGAGCACACCTTCGTCGAACGCTTCCATTTCCATCGTCGCCTTATCAGTTTCGATTTCGGCGAGCACGTCACCGATCTCGACGCTGTCCCCCGGTTTCTTGCGCCACTTGATGAGCGTTCCCTCTGTCATCGTGTCGCTAAGTTTTGGCATTTCGATGTAAGTCGGCATGGCGGGAAGAGAAGAACAGAAATTCGAGTTAAGCGCAAACAGTCAGCGCTTTGCTAACGACTCGCTGCGCATTAGGAAGCTGCAGTTTTTCGACGGGCGGGCTATAAATCGCCGGCGCATCGAGCGTGTTCACACGGCCAATCGGCGCGTCGAGATCGTCGAACGCTTTTTCCTGCAGCATTGAGGCGATTTGCGCACTGACGCCGCAAAACGGCTTATTTTCGTCGACTAGCACGGCGCGATGCGTTTTGCGGACGCTTTGCACGATCGCGTCTTCGTCGAGCGGACGGATCGAACGCAAATCGACGACTTCCGCATTGATATTGTGCTCGGCTGCGAGAATATCCGCCGCAGCAAGCGCGATGAGCACGGACCGTCCGTGCGCAATGAGTGAAATATCCGTTCCTTCTCGTTTTACATCTGCAGAACCGAGCGGAATCAGATATTCCTCCTCCGGAACTTCCCATTGCTCGCCGTAAAGCAACGTGTTTTCCATCACGAAAACCGGATCGTTGTCGCGAATTGCCGATTTCATCAGGCCTTTCGCATCGTAAGCAGTCGCGGGAGCGACAACTTTCACGCCTGGAACATTCGCGAGGATATTTTCAGGTGTATGCGAATGCGTTGCGCCAACGTTTGTGCCGCCATTTGCAGGGCCGCGAATCACGATCGGGCAATTGATCAGTCCGCCCGACATGTAACGCACGCAGCCGGCGTTGTTGACGATTTGATCGTAAGCAACGAACGCGAAGCTCCAAAACATCAACTCGATCACCGGCCGCAGCCCGAGCATTGATGCGCCGACGCCGAGTCCGATGAATCCGGCTTCGCTGATCGGAGCGTCCACGAGCCGCTTGTCGCCGAAGCGTTTCCACAGCCCTTCGGTTACTTTGTAAGCACCGTTATATTCGGCGACTTCCTCGCCGATGATGAAGACGTTTTCATCGCGCATGATTTCCTCGGCCAGCGCGTCGTTGATTGCTTTGCGGTAGTTGATGAGCGCCATGCTAGTCGTTAAAAAAGTGTTTGCCGCGTTTTCCACTCCCGGTTTCGTTGTCCACTTCGTAGTAAACGTCTTTGAAAATGTCGGCTTCGGTCGGGAATGGACTTTCTTCGGCAAACTTTACCGCTTCGTCCGCTTCGTGTTTTGCGTCGAGGTCAAGCTGGTGCGCGGTCGCTTCGTCGATCACACCTTCCTCGATCAATGTCTTCTGCCAGATGCGCAGCGGATCGTGATTCGTTTTGTAGTCCTCGATTTCCTGCGCGCTGCGATATTTCTTCGCGTTCGCGTCGGCAACCGAGTGCCCGTAGTAACGATACGTCGCAATCTCGAGCACGCTCGGACGGCTTTCGTTGTGCGCGCGATCAACTGCGATCTGCGTTTTCGCGCGAATTTCGTAAATGTCTTCGCCGTTAAAACTGTCCCACGCGATGTTGTAACCTTCGGCTCGCTCAGAAAGTGAGTTTTTAAAAGCCGATGAACGTTCAAGGCTTGTGCCCATCGAATATTGGTTGTTTTCGATGATATAAATAACTGGGATGTCCCACAGCGACGCAATGTTTAGCGATTCGTGAAAAACGCCCTGATTCACCGCGCCATCGCCCATGTAGCAGAGGCAGCAACCACGAAGGCCTTTGTATTTTAACGCATAAGCGAGACCTAGACCGAGCGGAGTCTGGCCCGCGACGATGCCGTGTCCGCCCCAGTAATTCTTGTCCGGCGCGAAAAAGTGCATCGATCCGCCTTTGCCTTTCGAGCAGCCGGTCGCCTTGCCGAAAAGCTCGGCCATGCACTCGTTCATCGACATGCCGACGGCGAGCGCGTGACCGTGATCGCGATACGCGGTAATGACGTGGTCGTTTTCACCGAGTAGCGAGATCGTGCCAACGGCGACCGATTCCTGGCCAATATACAAATGGAGAAAGCCGCCCATTTTGCCTTGGTTGTAGCATTTTAGCGCGACCTGCTCGAAGCGACGGATGCGGAACATGTCACGCAAAAATGCGATCTTTTGCTCGGCGGTCAGGTTCCGGTTGATCTCGGCAGCTGCGGAAGTGGGTGAATCAGCAACGCTCTGCATAATCAGCAAATATAGCCGCAAAGCGCTCGCTTGCGTTTTCTTGTTTCGGGTTTTGGAGAAATTCGATCCATGAAGTCATTGCTGTGCCTTTGCCGGACGAAAACACCGTCCGTAATTTGCAGCGGTAATCACATACATGTGCGCAGGAGCGGTGTAAATAGCGAAGCGCGGAACTCCCCGGAAGTTTTTGCTATACAACAGGAGTTATCGCTTAGTTAACTTAATGTATTAGTCTTTCGTAAATTGCGCTCCCGCACTTTTTGTCGTATCGTGCGCGCCGTTTTCCGTTTATGGACTTTGAAAATCTCCGACAACTCGCCAGCGACGTGCGATTGCGTGCGTATGCGCCATATTCCAAATTTCAGGTCGGCGCGGCGTTGCTTGCGTCTGATGGACGCGTTTTCACCGGCTGCAATGTTGAGAATATTTCATTTGGGCTCACCTGCTGCGCGGAACGTTCAGCACTTTTTTCGGCCGTGGCTGCCGGCTGCACTGAATTTTCGCAGATCGTCATCGTCGCTGATTCGCAGGAACCGGTGACGCCATGCGGCGCATGCCGTCAGGTTTTGGCGGAATTTGCACCTGATCTGGAAATCACCTCGACCAATCTGCAGGGCGAAGTTTTTCAAGCGAACCTTCGAGACCTGCTTCCTCGCCCCAAAGCCGGCATCTTGGGCACCTAATGTTCCATGTGGAACGGTTATGTTCGAATACCCGAAGCATTTTGATGTAATCGTTGTCGGTGCCGGGCACGCCGGAATCGAAGCTGCGATGGCGTCAGCCCGGCTCGGCTGCGAAACTTTACTGTTAACGCAAAATGCGGACACCGTCGGGCAAATGTCGTGCAATCCGGCAGTAGGCGGATTGGCAAAAGGTCACATCGTTCGCGAAATCGATGCACTCGGCGGATTTATGGGCGTGAATACCGACGCAACGTCGATCCAGTCTCGAATGCTCAACTCGGCAAAAGGGCCGAGCGTCCGCGCTCCCCGCGCGCAATGCGATAAGAAGGCGTATCAATTCCGCGCAAAAGTTGCGTGCGAACGTCACGAGCGAGTTTTTCTAAAACAAGGCAACGCTGTGCGTATATTGGAGCAAAACGGGAAAACTGTTGGCGTGGAAACTAATCTGGGAGTGCGTTACCGGGGCAATGCCGTCGTGATTACGACGGGAACTTTCATGCGCGGGCTTTTGCATGTTGGCTTACAGAATCAAACCGGTGGCCGCATGGGCGACGCCGCTTCGACCTTGAGCGACAGTTTGCGCGAGCTTGGATTCGAAGTTGGCCGTTTTAAGACAGGCACACCATGCCGGCTGTTGGCGCGGTCGATCGATTTCACGAAAGGTGAAATCCAAAATGGTGACGATCCGCCGCCGCCGTTCACATTCGTGCCGGAACTACTCGAAAAGGATGCGAATGACATTTTCAGCCTAAACACGGCGCGCGACGGCAAGTTCCACGTAGAACAAATCCCCTGCTGGATTACCCATACTAACGAGCACACCCACCAGATCATCCGCAACAACCTAGATAAGTCACCAATGTATTGTGGTCGCATCGAAGGCACCGGCCCGCGCTATTGTCCTTCGATCGAAGACAAGGTTGTCCGATTTGCCGAAAAGGAGCGTCACCAGCTTTTTTTGGAGCCGGAAGGCCGGCATACGGATGAATATTACGTGAATGGTATCTCAACGAGCCTGCCGTTTGAAGTGCAATACGAATTCATCCGCACTATTAAAGGGCTGGAAAGCGCCGAAATTCTTCGCCCCGGCTATGCGGTTGAATACGATTTTTGTCCTCCGACTCAACTGCAGCCGACGCTCGAAACAAAAAGAGTTGAGAATCTCTATTTTGCAGGACAGATCAATGGCACGTCGGGTTATGAGGAAGCCGCAGCGCAAGGATTGGTCGCCGGTGCGAATGCCGCGCTTAAATTGCAAAATAAGCCGCCTTTCGTCTTGTCCCGTGCGGAATCGTATATCGGGGTGCTGATCGATGATTTAGTCACAAAGGGAACAAACGAGCCTTATCGCATGTTCACCAGCCGTGCAGAGCATCGAATCGTGTTGCGGCAGGATAACGCGGACTTCCGTCTGACTACGCTCGGTCGCGAGCATGGCTTGGTCACTGATTTACGCTGGGCCAAATTCCTCTCGCGCAAGCACAGTTATGAAGCTCTAACTGAAATTGCGCCGAGTTTACGATTTGACGGCATTGATGTGGTGAAATGGCTGCGCCGGCCGGAAAATCGCTGGAGTAGTTTGCCGGAGCAAATCCGCGGTCGCTCTTCGCCGGAGACTTGGGAGCTTTTAGAAATCGAAGTAAAATACGCCGGCTATGTTGTGCGCCAGAATGAGGCAATCAAAAAGGCGCAAAGTATTGAGGAAAAGCAGCTCCCAATCGCGCTGGATTACCAGCAAATCGAAGGATTGAGGGCGGAAGCCAGACAAAAGCTATCAGCGATTCGGCCGATCAATTTTGGCCAGGCGGGCCGAATCAGCGGCATTACGCCGGCCGATTTGGCGATTGTTCATATCTGGCTCCGGAAAAATTCCGCCGAGCCGGCCTTGCGCTAACGACAATTTGCCCGTGCTACTTTTTGGAAAAGCAGCGGCTAGCTGTCGCCTAACAGCAAACCCATCGCGGTGCTCAAAACCGCGACCAAAATCACGGTGCTCAGGATCATCAACATTACTTGCGAACCGGGCGCACCACCGCAACGCGGTGATCTAATCTGCGATTTGGAATCGTCATGCTCATAATTGAGACAAGACGATAAGCAAGATGGATGCCAAATGTCAGCCGCCGATGCGCGACATTTCGACTTTCGGCTCTACAACAGGGTTTGCGGCGCGCTTTTCCGAATAACGATCGTCTCGTGCACGCCAGACATTCGCCACAACTGCAGCAATTTGCGCATCCGATGCGCCGTCACGCAACAGTTTGCGCAAATCGCAACCATTGCCGGCGAACAGACAAGTGTAGAGTTTTCCCTCGGACGAAAGCCGCGCACGAGTGCAATCGCCGCAAAACGGCTGTGTCACCGACGTTATCACACCGATTTCGCCTTTTCCATCCGTAAAGCGATACCGTGCCGCGACTTCGCCGGCACGCGTGCGCGAGACGGGTTCCAGCGGAATAACTCGTGCGATCGTCGCGATTACTTCCGCTGACGGCACAACTTCCGCCATGTGCCAGCGGTTCGAGTTGCCAACGTCCATGTATTCAATCAGCCGCAAAATCGTATTGGGACCGCGAAAGCGTGCGACCATTGGCAAAATCGAATCGTCGTTCACTCCGCGTTTCACGACCATGTTGACTTTGATCGGTGAAAAACCGGCTGCCAGTGCGGCATCGATTCCGGCCAACACACGCGCAACGGGAAATTCAACATCGTTCATCGCCGAAAAAATCGCGTCGTCGAGTGAGTCGAGACTCACCGTCACGCGATGTAAGCCGTTTTCGCGCAGCGTTTTCGCGTATTTAACAAGCAGTGCGCCGTTCGTTGTCAGCGCAAGATCGTGCAGTCCTTCGATTGAGACGAGCATCGCGATTAATTTTTCCAAATCACGGCGCAAAAGAGGTTCGCCGCCGGTGATGCGTATTTTCTCCACGCCGAGACCGACGAAAATCCGCGCAAGCCGCGTAATCTCCTCAAAACTGAGCAACTCGCTTTTTGGCAGAAACGTATAGTTTGCGCCGAAGACTTCGCGCGGCATGCAGTAAGTGCAGCGGAAATTGCAGCGATCCGTGACCGATATGCGCAGGTCGCGCATCGGGCGCTGGAACGTGTCGAAAAGCATCGGAGCGAATGAAGCACGTTTCGAGCGGAAACGCCAATGTTACAAAATGTGTTGCCGCTGCCGCGGAATCGCTCAAACTACAGCGATGCGCGGCGGAAGAATATCAGCTTTCGGCTTTACGCTCATAGAACTGCTTACTGTCGTGGCGATCATCGCGATCATCGCTGCGATGATGATGCCGGTGCTCAGCCGCGCGCGCGCGACTGCGGACGATACGAAGTGCGCCTCAAATTTGCGGCAAATCGGCATGGGCATTCTCTCGTATGCGCGCGATCACGACGGCAGCCTGCCAGGACGCACGTCGCCGGATTGGACTTCGCAACCGCACGGCATTCTGCTCGGAGTTTATGCCTATTCATGGGCTGGCGGAAACGACCCTTTTGGTCTGCAATGGTGGATTGCCAGCTATCTCGATGTCGATAAAAAGAACCAATGGAAAACCACACAGGACGTGCTCATGTGCCCGGTTTATACGCGCCTGATCGGACCCGACCTCAGCAAATACCCAGGTTATGTGCTCAATCCCCAAGTGCCATCGCGCAACGACACCCTGATGCATCAGCCCTTTGGATATCCAGACAAGCTTCTGCGCGGCTCCAATTTGCCGATGCATGACATTAATCCCTGGAAGGTCACGCAATTAGCCGACATCGGCGATGCGAACGGAAATGGCCCATCGCGCATCTGGATGATGAAAGACGCTGATGCGCTCGATCCGCTTTTCAAATCTACCGCTTACTACGGAACATTACCAAAACAAATGTTCCACATCGATCATCGGAATGCGTTGTTTTTCGATTTTCACGTTGGAAAAGTCGATGCTCAAAACGCAGCAGAATAACCACAAAACACATTTTTGCTCGCGTCCGTTGACAATTAACCAAGCGGAGGCTACAACTTGAAACCTTTCCGCTTCGATGTCCCCGTCCTTCGCAGCTATCGCACTCTTTTTTTGTCTCCTGATGCCGCTTCGTGCTGCATTGCTCGTGTATGATGGCTTCGATTATGCCACCGGACAAAACGTAGATGGGCAAAACGGCGGCACCGGATTTGATTCGTCGTCGGCTTGGGTCGAAAATCGGGATCCCAAGCAAGACACGATCGGGCAAGGTCTGCTCTATAACAGTCTGGCAACAACAGGAAATGGCGTCATCGATAACTCGAACCCGACCGACGGCGCATTTTGGCGTCAGCTTGCGCAAGCAATCGCGCCGACGAGCGGAACAACCACGAGAACTGTCTGGACCAGCTTTCTCGTCAGGCACGATTCCGGCAATAGCGGTTTCCTCTTAAAATTGTGGACCGGAGTTTCGGGAAACACATTTAGCTATCCGTTCGTCTCAATCGGCGGCGACAGCAGCGGCTTCTTTCTTTACGATCAACCGCCGGACAGTTCGCCGGTTCAACCGCAACAAATTTATGCTGATTCAGCGCCGACGCCTGACTTCGGAATCACCTGCTGGCTCACTGCCAAACTGATGTTTAACGTAGGTGCAAATCTCGGCGGCGGCACACGCGCCGACAAAATCCTGCTGTTTGTAAATCCGACACTCGGCACAACCCCGGCCGACTCCGACGCAGCGGCGACTTTGACGAGCCAGGTCGATTATTCGGCGATTCGCGCTGTCGAATTCTCCGACTACAACGATGCCGGCAGCGGTCAGTGGACTTTCGACGAACTCCGCATCGGCGATACCTTCAGCGATGTAACAACAGTCCCCGAGCCGGGGACGTGCGCGTTGATTTTGCTCGGAACGGTATTGACCGGCTGCTGGTTCCGGAGAGGCTGAGCGCAAATATTTGCGCTGCAAAGCGGCGCTCATCCGATGCGTGTCACTCTGCTTTTTACTGACATTGAAGGCTCGACCGCGCTGCTGGGAAAATTCCCGCGCGCCTATTCGGAAGCGCTGACGCGGCATCACTCGATTTTGCGCAGTGCCGCGGCGGAACACCACGGACGCGAATTTCACGAAGCTGGCGACGCATTTTGCTTTGCATTCGACAAACCGTGCCAAGGCATCGCCTGCGCGGTTGCGATTCAGCGCGCGCTCGCGCAGGAACGGTGGCCGGAGTCGATTGTTATGAAAGTTCGCGCTGCCCTGCACACCAGCGAAGCGGAATTTCGCGATGGCCAGTATCGCGGCATGGCGATGAATCGCGCCGCGCGCATTTTGAGCGCTGCGCACGGCGGACAAATCATCTGCTGCGCCGAAACTGCGGAGTGCATTGATGGGGAACTTCGTGCGCGCGAACTCGGCAAATATCGGCTGCGCGATATCCCGGAGCCGATGGAGCTATTCCAAATTCATTACCACGGAATGCCCGTCGAAAAATTCCCGCTGCTAAAAGCCGAACCCGCCGCGCGACAAAATTTGCCAGTTTTGCTGACGCGCATTTTCGGCCGCGAAGAAGAAACAGCGCAGCTCAGCGCCTTGCTCGGGCGCGATTCACCGGAGCGGCTTATCACGCTCACCGGACCCGGCGGAACGGGTAAAACGCGCCTCTCCATTTCGGCCGCGCACGAACTGCTCGAGAGCTATTCGCATGCAATCACGTTCGTTGCGCTAGCCGATGTCACCGATCCGCGCCTGTTGCCGGAAGTCACTGCAGATGCGTTAAAAATTGAGCGCGATCCGTCGCGGAGCACGCTCGATCAAATCGCCGACACAATCGCGAATCACTGCCGGTTGCTGTTGTTTGACAATTTTGAACAAATTGCAACTGAAGGCGGCGAGTTTCTTTTGATGTTATTGAGGCGGGCGCCGCAGTTGCGCGTGCTCGTCACTTCACGACAAAAACTCGCGATTCCCGGCGAGCGCGAATTTCTCGTGCGGCCGCTGCCGGTTCCTCCGGTAGCACAAGGCTTCGATCAATCGGCGCAAAATGCGAGCGTCCATCTTTTCGTTGATCGCGCGCGCGCGGTCAACGGCGGCTTCGATCTGACGCCGCGCAATTTCGCCGACGTGACGGCAATCTGCCGAATGCTTGAAGGCATTCCGCTCGCAATCGAGCTTGCCGCCGCGCGCGCGCAAATTCTCGCGCCACGGGAAATCTTCGAGCAAATCGAGCATCACGTCACCACGCTGGCTGATGAAAGCGGTGATCGTCCGGAGCGACATCGCAGCCTGCACGCCGCGATTGATTGGAGCTACAACGCGCTGCCATCGGACGTGCAGACATTTTTCTCGCGCATGTCTGTGTTTCGCGGCGGTTGGAATGCGGAAGCTGCGGCAGCGATAGCGGACGTGACGCTCACCGTTGCGTTAAATCTCCTTTTGCAACTACGCACTTCATCGCTCCTCATCGCCGAGGAAAACAACGAACGAATGCGCTATCGGATGCTCGAGACAATTCGCCAATATGCAGCCGAACGACTCGGCAGCGATACGGAGGCGACACGAAAAAAGCATTTCGAATTTTTCTCGGGCCTCGCAAAGAAAGCCGAACCAGCTCTGGCCGGAGTCGATCATACGCAGTCCGTCGCCCGGCTGGAAACCGAGCATGACAACCTGCGCGTCGCGCTCGCGGCCGCTCCGTCGTTGCAAGGCCGGCTGGAGCTGGCGCAAACACTCCGGAACTTCTGGAATACACGCGGCTACTTCTCGGAAGCGCTGCACTGGCTTACGTTTGACGATTCCGACGCGGCCACAGTTTCCGTCGAAAAATTGCCATTTATTTTAAATACCCGCGCCGGGTTCTATCGCGGCGTCGGCGAAATTGCGAATGCGCAACGCGACTTCGAGGATGCTTTACGTTTATTTAAAGCACAGAATCATAAACGCAACGCCGCTGTCGTGCTGGCAAATCTCGGCAGCATCGCGGGAATGAAGGGTGAGCTGAATCTTGCGCGCCGTTATCAAGACGAGACGCTCGCAATTTTTCGTGAGATTGGCGATGCACAGCTTCCGGCTGCGTTGAACAATGCCGCGAACACCGCGCTGCAACAGCGCGATTTTGACGCAGCGCGAAAATATCTCGATGAGGCGCTTGCGATCACCCGTGACAAAAATGACGCGCGTTTGATGGCGGCCTTGCTCCAAAATTTTGCGGCAATGGAGCTTTTCAAAGGCAAGCTTAACTCCGCGCTCCAACAATGTGTTGAATCGTTGCGCATCCGCATCGAAGGCAATTACCCGCCGATCTCGCCGATTTACCGGCTCGCTGCGGAGATTCTTCTCGAACTCGACGAAGCAGAAATCGCGGCGGGAATCCTCAGTGCCGCCGATGTCGCGGACGAGCAACTGCATGTGCAGCTCGCGGCTGCTGATGCTGCGGATGCGCAAAAGCATTTCAGGAACGCAAAAAAGAAATTGGGCGAGGCGAAGTTCCTGAAAGCGTGGGAAAACGGGCGTATGCTTGTGCCAGAGCTAATCTTCGAGCAATTAACGCGCGTTGCACAAAAAAACGTCTTTACATAAAAACGCGTTTTTTTAACATTTCGCACCGTGAAAGCTAAATCATTGCAGTGGACGGCGTCGCTCGTGGCGACGGTTTCGATGATCATTTATGCGGGGTGTGCGACTCCGAAGCCACAGAAGCCATCCGGCGGGGGAGGACAAGCTGGCGGCGGCGGCGGAGTGAAAGCGCCTAGCGGCTACGTTCATCTCGACGCAGGGACAGGCCAGCCGGGTTTGGTGCGTAGATCCACCAAACTGAAGGCGACCGTGCCGACAGGTTCGGTGCAATCTTTCGATGTGCCCGTGCCATCCGGCGCACCGGACTCATCGTTCAACATGACGTTTAAGACGTATCCCGCGTGGGTCATTAGCAGTCTCGGCACTTACAAATTCAGCTACGATCCGAATGTGACGAACATTTTCGACACAGTGGACGGCAGCGGAAATGCGCTCTACACCGGCAACAAAACCTACAGCATGTCGTCCGGCTCCACGACGCACATCCGCTATGAGCTAAACAGCAACGCGACGATCGGGCAGCTCTACGTAATCTTCGGTTACGGGACCGGATCGAGCGGCACGACTTACGACGCGGTGTATCCCTTTATCCCAACATCGCCGTAGCGGCAGACTCTCGAGCCCGCGCGTAGCAGATGCGTCGCTATGCGCGGGCTTGATTAAACCATTGCACCGCGAAGCGCACCATCTCCGGTGCGGTGCGGAATTCCAGCTTCTCTTTGATGTGCAGGCGATGGCTTTCGATGGTCTTGATGCTAAGCCCTAACGTCTCGGCGATCTCGCGCGTGCCGTGGCCACGGCCGATGAGCGTCAGCACTTCCAATTCGCGATCGCTGAGCTTCTCCAGCGGCGAATGATCCTTCCGTCCGTTTACAAATCTGCGCACCATATGGCTCCCCATTGTCGGGCTGATATAAAGCTCTCCTGCGAGAACCTTCCGGATCGCTCCGAGCACGCGCTCGGCGCTTTCCTGTTTCATGATATAACCACTCGCGCCCGCGCGCATCGCTCGCTCGGCGTAAAGCGATTCGTCGTGCATTGAAAGAACCAGCACGGGAAGACGCGGCGCTTTTTTTTTGATGATCTTCACCAGCTCGATCCCGCTCATCGTTTTCAGCGTGATGTCGAGGATGATGAGATCCGGTTTTAACATTGGCAGCGCATCGATCGCGTCCTCGCCGGCCGGCACGTCTGCGCACACGACGAGATCGCTTTCCGCATTGATTACCTGCGTGATGCCCTGGCGAAAAATGGGATGATCATCCACGACGAGAATCCGCCGTTTGCGAATCTCGCCGTGATTGATCGAATCAGTTCTTTCCACATTTTTCATGTTCCTTTATCGGGCGTGCGTTCCGCCGACAATGGCGGAGATGACATGGGCAACAGACGCGAAATTGAACGACGCACTTGTAAAACACAAGCGAATTTGTCGCTGCGTGCTTTCTGTGGGAAATGCCTTGTGAAGCCGCGGTTTCCCGCGAATATTGCGCGGCAAACACGGGGCGTAGCTTAGCTTGGTAGAGCGCGTGGTTTGGGACCACGAGGTCGCAGGTTCGAATCCTGTCGCCCCGATTTTTTCAAAGGCAAAAAGAAGAAGTCAAAACGCAGAAGTTCAGATGTGCTCTGCGGCGAGCAGCAGGCCGGCGGCTTTGTCGAGCGTCTCCTGGTATTCTTTTTCGGGAATGGAATCGGCAACAATGCCCGAGCCGACGTGAAAGTGTGCCGCTCCGTTTTCCAGAATCGCCGTGCGGATCGCGATGTTGAACTGGCTTTCGCCATTATAGCCGAAATAACCGAGCGCGCCTGTATAAACGCCGCGCGGGATCGGCTCCAACTCCGCAATGATTTCCCGCGCGCGCTTTTTCGGCGCACCGGTGATCGAGCCGCCGGGGAAACATGCTTGCAGCGCCGTGACGTGATCGACGGCTTCGCGCAACTGCCCGTCGATCGTCGATACGAGGTGAAACACCTGTTCGTAGCGCTCCATCTTTAGCAACTCTCGCACATGCACGCTGCCGTAGTCGCAGATTTGCCCGAGATCGTTGCGCTCGAGATCGGTGATCATGACCAGCTCGGCGATTTCCTTTGGCGACGTGATCAAATCGATCGCCGAATTTTCGTCGGCGCTGGAATCGGCGCGGCGCGGGCGGGTGCCCTTTATCGGTCGTGTGAGAATGTGCCGGCCGCTCATGCGCAAGAAGCACTCGGGCGATGCCGACAAAATCGTGCGTGCGTTCGCGCTCAAAAATGCCGCGTGCGGCGCGGGCGAGTAATTGCGCAGCGACTCGTAAAAGCCCCACGGATCGCCGTCCCAGTTCGCGCTGAAACGATGCGCGAGATTCACTTGATAGATATCGCCCGCCGCGATGTATTCCTGCGCTTTTGCGACCATCGCGCAAAAATCTTCGCGGCTCATCTCCGGCGCAAAACAGAGCGGCCCGCGTGTCTTTTCGACATGTTTCGGAGTCCTCGCATCGATGTGCGAAAGGAAATCGCCGATCTCGATCCACGACTGATCCGCGTGCCGGTAAACGAGCATGTCGTCATAAAAACCAAAACGGAACGCACCGTCATATTCCACAAAACCGGCTGCCATGCCGTGCGGCGCGCCGTCGTCCAAGCGCGTGTCACGCTGATGCGCGCGCACTTTTTCGCGTAGCAAATCCCAATCGCGCGCCGTGCTCCCGCCGACGATTTCGCACGGGCACGCCGCGATGAGCGACATTGCTCCGGGCGTTTCAAGTGCGCTGTCGAAAAAAACCGCGTCTGGCAAATGCGCGCAACGCGCCGCCACTTCGCACGGCAGCAAATCGGCAATTGAAGCTGGAGAAATCGCGGCGCTTTTCAAAACGAGTTTTGCGCGTATGCTGGCGAGCTGCTCATGAAAACAGTCATAGCATTTCTTTTTACGACCGCGATGATTTCTCCGCTGCTCATCGCACAGGACCAGGAGCCGCTACCCGGCCAGGAGCCGCAGACGCAGCTCGAAAAACCGATCACGCTCATGCCCGACAACGTGCCGTCGGTCGACAAACCGCCTTCGGCGGAAAAGACCGGGCAGACTGCTGAGGAAAAGCTCGCGAGCTCGAAAACAGTGAAGAGCGAGCAGGACTTGAAACAGCGCGTTCGCTACCGCGAAGTGAAAACGATGCTGATGAAAAACGCTGCGTTGCAGGAGAAAAGAGAGCTCGTCGCCAACGCGAAGACCGATCCCGAAAAACGCGATGCACTGCGCGACTATTACCAGTTATTGCATGACAAAATCGTCGCCACCGATGCTTCGCTGAAAGAACTCGCCGACCATCGCAAATCCGCATCGATCTCGCGCCTCTCGCAATCACGCATCGAGCAGCCCGGCGTCAACGACGAGCAGGAAGCCGCCGAGCGCGCCGCAGCGGCCGAACGCTAGCGCGCATTTTCGCCGCTGGATTTTTTTCGCGAACCGTGTAGTTTCGCAAACTCTCAAAACGGCGCCTTCGTCTAGGGGTTAGGACACGGCCCTCTCAAGGCCGGTGCACGGGTTCGAATCCCGTAGGCGCTGCCATGTTATGCCTGCTGCACCGCATGGACCAACCGCGTGAGCGAATCCTTCGCGTCGCCGTAGAGCATACCGCAGTTTTCTTTGAAAAAGAGCGGGTTTTCCAGACCGGAAAAGCCTTTGCCTTTGCCACGCTTGAGGACGATGACGGCTTTGGCGTGGTCGACTTCGAGGATCGGCATGCCTGCGATGGGGCTTTTCGGGTTGTCGCGCGCGTCGGGGTTTACGACGTCGTTTGCGCCGATGACGACGGCGACGTCGGTGTTGGGGAAATCGGGGTTGATTTGTTCCAGTTCGTAAAGTGAGGAGTAGGGGACGTTCGCCTCGGCGAGCAGGACGTTCATGTGGCCGGGCATGCGGCCGGCGACGGGATGGATGGCGTATTTCACCGTCACGCCGCGCTCGTCGAGCACATCGGCGAGCTCGCGCACGACGTGTTGCGCCTGCGCGGTGGCCATGCCGTAGCCGGGGACAAAGACGACCTGGCGTGCATAGGCCATCTGCGTGGCGACGTCTTCGAGATTGACCTCGCGCATTTCGCCCCCGGCCTGTGTCCCGCCGCCGTCGGTCGCGCTGCCGAATGCGCCGAAGAGGACGTTGGTGATCGAGCGATTCATCGCTTTGCACATCAGCACCGAAAGGATGAAGCCCGAGAAGCCATCGAGCGTGCCGGCGATGATGAGGACGTTGTTGGAAATGGCGAAGCCGGTCGCGGCGGCGGCGAGTCCGGCGTAACTGTTGAGGAGCGACATCACGACCGGCATGTCCGCCGCGCCAATCGGCATCACGAGCATCACGCCGAACAAAAATGCGAGCCCGAGCATGATGTAAAACGCGACTGCGGCGGCTGGTGTGACGAGCAGGTAAATGAAGCAGCCGACCGTGGCGGCAAGCAGCGCCATGTTGAAAAAGTTCTGGCCTTTGAACGTCATCGGCGCGCCGGGGACGAGGCCTTGCAGCTTCGCAAATGCGATCAGACTGCCGGTGGTGGTGAGCGAGCCTAGCAGCACTTCGAACGCGAGCGCGGTGACTTTGATTTCACCGAGTGCCGCGCCTTCGCGGTAATATTCCGAAATGCCGACGAGCGCGGCTGCGAACGCGCCGAAGGCATGCGAAAGCGCCGTCCGCTGCGGGAGCGCGGTCATCGGCACCCAATAGGAAATCGCGCCGCCAATCGCGCCACCCAAAATCAAGCCGGCGATGATCCATTCGTAGCTGACGATATCGCGATGCAGCAACGTGCCGATGATCGCCATCAGCATGCCGATTTCGGCGTAGTGCATGCCGCGACGCGCGGTATCCGGATGGCTGAGGCCTTTCAGCCCCATGATGAAAAGGATGCCTGCGAGCAGGTAGGTGAACTCGACGAAGTAGTATTTAAAACTGACCGCGGTCGCTGCGTGTTCCATGGCTTAGTGGCGCTCCTTTTTCACGTCCTCGCGACGGCGGAACATCTTCAACATGCGCTCGGTGATCCAAAAACCGCCAACGACATTGATGGTCGAACAGGTGACTGCGACGAAACCGAGCACGGTGCTGACGGTGTTGTAATGCGCGCCTGCGGTGACGATGGAGCCGACGAGCGAAATGCCGGAAATGGCATTCGTCGCCGACATCAACGGTGTGTGTAACAACGGCGGCACGCGCGAGATGACCTGATAGCCGAGGAACGCGGCGAGCGCGAATACGTAAAACGCGGCGATGAGTGTTTCAGGATTCATAAAGAGATATCCTCGCGCAAAGTTCGCAGAGTCCGCAAAGCCGTGTGTTCTGTTAATCGATTAACGAGTCGCTTGATTGCAATTTCGTTTTCCGTTCGTTGGAAATTTTGCGGGCTTTGCGCGATGTTCATTTGAACTGCGGATTGAGTATCTCTCCGCCGTGCGTGATGACACAGCCTTTGAGGATGTCGTTGGTGAGATCGAGGCGGAATGTTTTGTTTTCCTTGTCCCAGAAATGGTCGACGAATGCGCCGAGATTGTTCGAATACATCTCGCTCGCGGCGCGCGCGGTGCGGCCGGCGAGATTGCCCACGCCGAGGATTTTCACGCCGTTGACGTCGACGGTTTCGTCGAGCTTTGAGCCTTCGACATTGCCGCCGCTCTCGACGGCCATGTCGACGACAATGCTGCCCGGCTTCATCTGCTCGACCATCGCGGCGGTCACGATGCGCGGCGCTCTTTTTCCAAAGATCTGCGCGGTGGTGATAACAACATCCGACTGCGCGCAATGTTTCGCCATTGCTTCCCGTTGTTTATCGAGCTGTTCAGGCGTGAGTTCTTTCGCGTAGCCCTGCGCGGTCTGGCCCGTTTCGCCGAGATCGACTTTGACAAAGCGCGCGCCGAGCGATTTCACCTGCTCCTCGACGACCGGCCGCGTGTCGAATGCCTCGACCGCCGCGCCGAGACGTTTCGCAGTTGCGATCGCTTGCAAGCCCGCGACGCCGACGCCGATGACGAAAACTTTCGCCGGCGGGATCGTGCCAGATGGCGTCGTCATCATCGGGAAAATCTTGTCGAGATGCGTCGCTGCCAGCGTCACCGCATTGTAACCGGCAAGATTTGCCTGCGATGAAAGCGCGTCCATTTTTTGCGCGATCGTGCTGCGCGGAATCATTTCCATGCTCACCGCAGTCACGCCCGCAGCCGCGAGCGCGCGCACGAGCTGCGGCTCGTTAAAAGGATCGAGATAGCTGATGTGGATGCAGTCCTTGCGGAGCAGCGCGATGTCTTCGCGAGCCGGTTTGCGCAGGCGCAACACGATGTCCGCCGCGGCGAAGCCGTTCGCGCGCTCGACCACTTCCGCGCCGGCCTTGCGATAATCGTCGTCGGAAAGATGCAGTGTTTTTCCGAGCTGCGATTGCACCGAAACTTGCGCGCCGAGCTTGAGCAATTTCGCGACCGTGGCGGGCGCGACCGGCACGCGCGTTTCACTGCGATCGGTTTCGCTCGGGACGAAAATTCGCATAGCGCTTTTCAATTTGTCGGAGGTTAACGGCTGTGTTCAACAAGTTTTCTGCGAAAAATTGAAACTCCTTTGCTATCGTCGCGGCGCCTCGCCGATTTTTTACAAATGAAAGTGCCCAAATTTCAACAAGCGAATCGTCGTCATGAATCGTGATTCCAAACTCTGGACCTACGTCTTTTTCGCGACGCTGATTTTTTCCGCGTTCGTGCTAACGCTCGATTTCAACGGGCCGTGGATCGAGGAGGACAATTACTACGGCGCGATCTACGCGCAGGCCGCGCACAACAATCTCCGCGCCGGTTTGCTGACGACCGGCGGATTGCCCGCGACGCTTTATTTCGGGCCGCTGCCGATTCCCGCCGATGCTTACTACGTGCACCATCCGACGCTGCTGCCGCTGCTCGTCACGGCGTCGTTCGCGATGTTCGGCGAATCGGAATGGACTGCGCGGCTCGTGCCGGTCACGTGTTCGCTGCTGAGTCTGGTGCTGCTTTGGTTTCTCGTGCGAAGCAGCGCGAGCCGGCGCACGGCGGCGTTCGTGACGGCGATTTTCGCAGCGGTGCCGATGCAACTGCA
Source organism: Spartobacteria bacterium (assembly GCA_021324395.1). Classification (GTDB taxonomy): domain Bacteria; phylum Verrucomicrobiota; class Verrucomicrobiia; order Chthoniobacterales; family Chthoniobacteraceae; genus JAJPJG01. The sequence goes on from JAJPJG010000031.1 coordinate 77,776, forward strand.
CTACGGCGAAATGGTCGATTTCGAGCCATGCCTGACGATGATTTTCATCGCGGCGCTGCTCTGTTTGCGGCGCTGGCAGCTTACCGGAAGCACCGCCTGGCAAATCGCGACGGCGCTGTGCTGTCTGCTCGCGATGTGGATGGATTGGCCGGGTTATCTGTTCGTCATCACGCTCGCGGGCTGGCTGATGATCGGCGCGACTAAAAAACAGCCGCGCTTTGCGATCGTGCTGCTCGCGCTCGGCACGATTTCCGGCATTGGATTTCTGCTGCAAATTCGCCTCGGCAATCCCGATGCATGGTCGGATTTGTGGCACGCGCTGACGATGCGTTTGAGCAGCGGCACCGACATCGGCGATGTCAAAATCCGCGCCGAGCATTTCACCGCCGCGCAATGGATTCGCACCGTCGGCGGCTGGATGCTGCACAATTATTTTGCGATCACCTGGCTGCTCGTGCTGATCGGCGCCGCGCGCGCTTTGACGGACAAACGCTTCGGACCGCTCGGCGTCGCCGCGCTCGTCGTCAGCATCGCCGGCGCGCTTTACGTCGTTGTTTTAAAAAACGAGTCCTACATCCACGACTTCGCGTCGTTTTATTTACTGCCCGCCGTTGCGATTCTCGCGGGACTCGCGCTCGACTGGCTCGTTGAGGCGTTCGATGCCGTAAGCCCAAAACTCGCCGCGAGTGCCGCCATCGCTGCGTTGATCGCATTCGGCTGGTGCGGCTATGTGCGCGCGGAAAATCTGCGCTCGCCCTTTTACATGCTCGATGGCGAAACGCCTGAATCGCGCAGGCTGATCCCCGCGCTCGGTAAAACGCTCGCCGAGATTTTCCCGCAGAACGTCACGATCCTCTGCAACTTCGATCCGTATGGCAGCGTGCTCCCGTTTTACGCACAACGGATGATCCTCAACAACCTGGCGACCTATGACGACTGGCAATACCAGCTCGCGCACGACACGCCGCCCTTCGGCGGAATCATCTGGCTCGATGCCCCCGGCGCGGGCGAGATCGTTTCCCATCTGCCTGCGAACGAAGTGCGCAACATCGAGGTCGAAGGCGCGCGCTTCGCAGTTTGGAATCAGCCCCGCGGCGTTAACTCTTCGACATCGCCCGATTCAGTGCGCTGAGCACCGCTTTGATCGATGCGAGCTCGATGTTCGTATCGACGCCGGCGCCCCAGCGCGCACGGCCCTCGTCGAGCTTGATCTGGATGTAGGCAATCGCGCTCGCCTCGGTGCCGGAGCTGAGCGCGTGCTCCTTGTAATACGCCACCTCGAACTTCGGCGCGCCGGCGCTTTGCAGCGCATGCACAAATGCGGCGATCGGCCCGTTGCCTTCGCCGACGAGATCGAGACGCTCGCCGTTTTTTTCCATCGTCGCGCGGCAGCGCATCTGGCCCTGGGTGCCATCGGCGTGAAAATGCTGGAGCGCGAACGGCTGCGTGCGCTCGATGTATTCCTTCCAGAAAATGTCGCGCAGCTCGCGCGCGTTCACTTCGCGGCCGAGCCGGTCAACCTCATCATTCGCCAGCGGACCAAACTCCCGCTGCATTTCCTTCGGCAGTTCGATGCCGAATTCGCTCTCGAGCAAATAGGCGACGCCGCCTTTGCCCGACTGGCTGTTGACGCGGATGACCTCGCGATAATGGCGGCCGATATCGGCCGGGTCGATCGTAAGATACGGCACGTCCCAGACGCCGCCGGTCTTCCACGAGGCGAGACCTTTCTTGATCGCATCCTGGTGCGAGCCCGAGAACGCCGTAAACACCAACTCCCCGGCGTAAGGCTGGCGCGGCGGCACGATCATGCCGGTGCAGCGCTCGTAGGTTTCGATCAGCGCGTTCAGGTCGGAAAAATCGAGCCCCGGCGCGATGCCGTGCATGTGGAGATTCAACGCGACGGTCACAATGTCGAGATTGCCAGTGCGCTCGCCGTTGCCGAAAAGCGTCCCCTCGACACGCTCCGCGCCCGCGAGCAAACCAAGCTCGGTCGCTGCGATGCCGGTGCCGCGGTCGTTGTGCGTGTGCAGGCTGATGATTGCGCGGTCGCGATTTTTCAAGTGCGTGCAAAACCACTCGATCTGGTCCGCGTAAACATTCGGCATCGCGACCTCCACCGTGTCGGGCAGATTCAAAATCATTTTGCGCTCCGTCGTCGGCTGCCAGACATCCATCACCGCCTCGCAGACTTCGAGCGCGAACTCGACTTCCGTCGCCGAGAAACTCTCCGGCGAATATTGAAAAACCACATCGGTTCCTGCGAGCCGCGACACCCGCTCCTTCACCCACTGCGTTCCTCGCGTGGCCACTTTGACGATGTCGCTTTTCTCCATGCCGAAGACATAGCGCCGCTGCGCCGGCGACGTGCTGTTATACAAATGAATGATCGCCCGCTTGGCGCCGACGAGCGACTCCACGGTGCGCTCGATCAAGTCCTCGCGCGCCTGCACGAGCACCTGCACCGTGACGTCATCGGGAATGCGATTCTCCTCAATCAACCGCCGGTTGAACTCGAACTCCGTATTCGACGCCGACGGAAAGCCGACCTCGATCTCCTTGAAACCGCACCGCACCAGCGCGTCGAAAAGCTCCAGCTTCTGCGACACGTTCATCGGCACGGCGAGCGCCTGGTTGCCGTCGCGCAGATCGACGCTGCACCAGATCGGCGCGCGGGTTAAGACACGGTTGGGCCACTGCCGGTTCGGCAAAGCCACCGGCGGGAAAGGACGATATTTGCTGCTTGGATTGGAAATCATAATTCAGGTGGAGGACTTAAAATTCAGCGGCAGCCACCGCTTCCACCGTGAGCAGCGCAGCCGACGTTTACGAGAGAAATGGCAACGCTCCGGGCAAAACCCGGAGCTTCGTAAGTCGGCTGGTCAAATGCGCAAACATTGGCGGCACGTTAGCCGCGCGCGGCGAAATTTCAATGCTTCAGTTTAGGACGCGGTGAAAGTGTAAACATCACACGCGATGACTCCGGGACAGACTTCCCGCTCACTCTCCGGGCGCTCCCGACGGCGAGCTGGCTGGCGGAGGATTGCCCGCGGCGCGGTTGGGGCCGAAGCATTTTGCGCAGAGCCACCGGGTCAAAAAGAGCATCGCGAAGAAAAAGACGATCAACTGCGCGATCCGCAGCGCGATATGGTTCATCCGGCGCTGGGTGAACGCCTCGACCTCGGACATCCGGGCGTTGAACGCGGAAGCCGATTCGAGCTGGAGCGAGGAATCGACAAACAGCCGCGCCTCCCGCGCCATCCCGGTCGCTTTCTCGAAAACCGGCCCGTATTCCGTGATATCAAACGGCCGGCCCGGCGCCTTCGGCGTTTCGCCCGGCACCGGCGGTGCATTGATCGTGTGCATCAACTGGTCGAACGCCGTAAAGGTCCCGGTGAGAGTCTCGCCGGTTTGCCGCGCCTCCACCACCAGCGCCTTTCCGTTCACCGTGATCTGGTTCACCTGATCGAGCGTCTTTTGAAATTCCTCCTGCCTTTGGTCGAGCTTCCTTGTTTCTTCCGCGACGGTGTTCGACACCTGCTCGACCGACGCGAGCGTCCGCTGCAGCTCGGGATTTTCCAGCACCGCCTGCACGGTGCGCTCGGTCTGCCATTGCAGCAGCCGCGGCATCCGCTCGGTGTAAAAGAGCGCCTGTTCCCCGAAATCGGTGACGGTTTGAATGGAGCGATTCGCCTCGCCGATCTGCGCGAAGAGGCCCTTCACCACCGGGTTCTGCTGCTCCACTCCGGCGCGCGCCTTCGCGAAATCATCGAAGCGCACGAACGGCAGCAGGCCGACGTCCTTGTGATGGGAGCGCCATTCGCGAATCAGCTTTTTCGTCTCACTGATCTCCGCCGGGGTCAGGAATCTCCCCGCCAGTTCCCACACCTCCACATAGGCATCGCTGAAGATCTTGATCACCGGCGCGCTATGGTCCGTGCCGAGGATTTTTTGCGCGCGCCCTTCCTCGACCCAGTTCATTTTTTGCAGCGTCACCACGACGCAAAGATCGAGCAACTGTCCGAGCGGATTCGGGCTCGCGGCGATGTCGTAAACCGACGTCGAGCTATGCAGCTTCAGCCGGAGCGCCTGCTTCCGCGCCTCGTAGTCGGGGTTATCCTTCGCGGCCTTGTCGCACGCATCCGAGAGATAAGTGACATAGCGGTCCGCAAAGCCTTTGGTGGCCTGGTCGATTTCCTTCAAGCGTGCCGCCGTCGCCGCCTGTGCTTCCCGCGATTTCGACTTGGATTTGAAAAGGCTGAACTCGGCCCGGGCCGGCGGCGACCCGGAAACGAGCAGCGCCATCGCCAGCAAAAGCGAAAATCCCGCCGACCTGCGCACTCCGGTCAAGGTGAGATCGTCGGCATTCATTCGTCGGAAACAAAAGCGGGCGCCCGCAGGCGGTTCCGCCGCCCATCTTCCCCGCAGCGAAAAGCCATCGCCTATCGGACCTTGGTCTTACGAAGCGGGCTGATCAAATTTCCTCATCGGATACCAACTTGGATGGAATGCTGCCGACATCGGATTGGGCCGCCCATTCCACGGTTTCGATCTTGGCTACTCGATGTTTAATGCCGGCAAGTTCTTGCTCTGACATATCTAGGTTATGCGCCTCAGCGTAATAAGGATCGATCCTCAACTCCTAGTAGTAAAAGACGCGAACGCCGAGGTTAGTTTCCTAAAAAGCGGTTATTTTGATGCCACTCTAGGAACGCGGAAGATGGCATTTCACGTTCATTGGATGGAAGAACCATTAGCTCTCTGCCATGAAGCGCATAGTAATCACGGCCGTTAGAATACTCCTCACGAATCCTCTTACTTACCTCGACTCTTAGGTCGTTAGTTACCGTCATATAACCGCTGTCGAAGAGGGTATGCAGATCTGATCGAAGAAAGAGACCATTCGAAATCTCATGTGGTCCTTCATTTGCGTAGGGTTTAATATGTGCTGCTTGCAGCACCGGAAGTGTGCGCTCTCCTGTAATAGCACAACGCCGGTGGTAAGCTTCCATCACGACGACCCGAAATCCTCCCTGTCCTAATCGAGGTCTAACGAGTCGTGGATCGCCATAGCGTGCAGCTTCCTCAAATATTACGTTATCAGTCCGATTTTGAAGCCGCAGCTGAATCTCCTCATATAAACGAGCGCCTTCGCCGGTGCTTGTATCGTAAGACTTGCCACTTACAATATTAGGAGACCAATCAAGAGGTGGCGATATTGACTCTTCATCAGAAAAGTAAAAGGGCTGAGTCAATATAGTGCAACCTATCGTAGGATTAAGTTCATTATCTTCCCGGAGTGAACTTATCTTGCTCTGAAATGCAGCTAGAGATCCCACCCCATTTGCATTTCCAAATACATCCCACGCTAGACTGAGTGGTAGTGGTGTGTGCCGCAAAAAAAATGCCCCGCCTACTATCCGGTTTTGTGGATACCTTGTCTTAAATAAGAATAATTCGCCCGGCACAATTGCACGAAACTCAGCAACGCTCCGTGGACGCCAGAAGTTCATTTCTTCTGCTTGTCTTGCACGGAGAAATTCAAACCAATCACTATCAGTGATGCCTATATAGAGTTTCATCAAGGATGATAGGTAATCGCGACTATTACGGACCTTTTCAAAGAAATACGATCTTCTAATTCCTCGACGCTGTATCCAGTGATTGCGTTAGCCCGGGGGCGGCGGTGTGGAGGCGGGTGTCTACGGTGATGAGTTTTTGGCCGTGGTGGCGGGCGATAGCGAGGAAGCGCGCGTCGCAGGCGCTAATGTGATGTTGCACGCCGATTTGCAGGACGTCGGTGTGGGCGGCGTTGTCGAGTTTCGACTCGAAGAGCTTTTCGGCGGCGGCGAGGACGGTGTTAAGTCCCCGGCGAAAGCAGGGAAAGCGGGACAGATTTGGCCCATATCGAATGATGTAAGGCTCTTAATACGAGGCATGTCCATATTTTACCTCACGGGCGACGAGTTCTCCCCTTGGGGGAATGTCTGCGCCCTTTGGGGAGGGGTGTTGCCCCTGCGGGATAGCGGTTTCCCCCGAGGGGAAAAGTGTTTTCCCCTCGGTTCCCGGACTGCTCCCGGAAGGGAGAAGTGTGCTCCCGGCGGGACAGGGGTCGTCCCCTTGGGGCGCGATGTTTTCCCCAAGGGGCGACGACTGTTCCCTGCGGGGCGATGTGTGCGTCAGCAGGGGGATTTTGCCGAAAAAACGGCGAAGGTTACGGCTTCGCAGTGACGGGGGCTGTTCCCGTCGGGGCGGTCTTGGCGCCGCGTGCTGCTTCGTTGATCATCCCGCCGCGAAGCTGCCGGAGTTGATGGCTCAAATGGGCGTCCTCGCCGAGTTCGCTGATGAGCGCCTCGGCGGCGCTGCTCGCCTCGGTGTAGTAATCGCCGGTCGCCGCCTGCGAAAGGTCGGTCGCTTCCATCCATTCGGCCTTTTTCTGCGTTTGGTTGGCTTCGGCCTTGGTCGCGGCGTCCTGCTTGGCGGTGAGCACGGCGATGCGCTTGGCGAGGTTGAGGCCCTTGTCGGTTTTTGCCACGGCGGCGGCGGTATCGGGCGCGCCGTAGATTTCGAGGATGCGGTCGCCAAAGGCGCGTTGCTGGTCTTCAGTGAGTTTTGCCATAGTGCGGCAGAGATAAGCATGAAACGCCGGCGGCTGTCTGTCGGTCACGGTGCTTCTTTTTTCGGGCCGGTTTGCTTAGGGGCGAAAGCATGGTTCTCAGGGTTTGCGCCGTCCGGGGTTTTTTCGGCTTGCAACATCGCACATCGCTAGTTTTACTCCCGTTTTTCCGCCGGACGGTTGTGATGAATACCGAAGATGTTGCACGAGAGCGTGTGTTGATCGTATCGGGCGTTCCCTTGATACGGCGGGGCGTGTCGTCGCTGATCACGGAGTCGGGGCGATACGAGATTTGCGGCGAAGCGCTCAATGCGCACACAGCGCGGATGCTTTGCGAGAATGAAAAACCGGATCTGATCGTGCAGCACGCGTATCCGGTGCTCGGCGAGGCGATGTTGCTGCTGCGGGATTTTGCGCGGCTGCACCGGCGGGCGCGGACGCTGGTGATCGCGCCGACGGAAGACGCGGCGATCATCCAGCGGATGTTTTCCGCGGGGGCGCGCGGATATATCCGATTCGACGACGGCGATGTATTGGCGGCGCTCGATGCGCTCGCAGCGGGCGAGGTGTTCCTGGATGCGCACGTGCAACGGACGCTGGTGCGCGATTTCGTAAGCGGCGAACTGCGGACGCGGACGAGCGCGATCGACCGGCTCACGCCGCGGGAGCTGTGCGTCTTTGAACTCATCGCGCGCGGACACGACACGCGCAGTATCGCGGCGAAGATGTGCATCAGCACGAAAACGGTGGAGACGCACCGCGGAAAAATCCAGCGCAAGCTGCGGTTGAGGCGCCGGTGTGAATTGCCGCTGCGCGCGCAGCAGTGGCTGAACGGCGATGCGATGCGGATGCGGCTCGCGGGCATCCACGAGGCGACGCCGCAGCAGTAGCGTTTTCACAAACACAAATCCGCTCCCAATCGGCGGCGCATCCGTTAAATAGAACGCACATGAAAGCCGTCGCCGTTTTTCCGCAGAGCCGTGAGTTGCGCGTCATCGATGATCATCCGGAGCCGAAGATTTCCGCGCCGACGGAGGTGAAGCTGCGGATGCTGGAGGTCGGCGTGTGCGGGACGGACAAGGAGATTTGCCACTTCGATTACGGCACGCCGCCCAACGGGTCCGATTATCTCGTGCTCGGGCATGAATCGCTCGGCGAAGTCGTCGAGATCGGGCCGGGAGTCACGTCGCTAAAGCCAGGCGACCTTGTCGTGGTGATGGTTCGCAGGCCATGTGAGGAGCCGGGCTGCGTCGCGTGCCGGGCGGGACGGCAGGATTTTTGTTATACCGGCAAATTCAAGGAGCGCGGGATCAATCAACTCCACGGGTTCATGGCGGAGTTCGTGGTGGACGACGAAAAATACATGTTTCGCGTGCCGCCGGAATTGCGCGGCATCGGCGTGCTGACAGAGCCGCTGACAATCGCGGAGAAAGCGCTGCGGGAGGTGAACAACGTGCAACTGCGCCTGCCGTGGGCCTGCCCGGTCGAGCCGGGAAAACCGCGCGAGTTTTGTCACAACGCGGTCGTGCTCGGCGCGGGTCCGGTCGGTCTGCTCGGCGCGATGGCGCTGGCGACGTCGGGTTTCAAGACGTTCGTCTATTCGCGCGACGAGAAACCGAACGCCGGCTCGGACTTCGTGGAAAAAATCGGCGGCACCTACATTTCATCGAGCACGCACAACATCGAGCAGCTCGCGGAGGAAGTGGGAAACATCGATCTCGTGTATGAAGCGACCGGCGCGTCGAAATTCGCGTTCGACACGCTGCGTGTGCTCGGGACGAATGGCGTCTACATTTTCACCGGAGTGCCCGGCCGCAAAGGGCCGATCGAGCTGGATACCGACACGATCATGCGCAATCTCGTTTTGAAAAATCAGGTTGTCTTCGGCTCGGTGAATGCGGGACGCGACGCATATACCGGAGCGATCGAGGACCTCGCGAAATTCGAGCAGCACTGGCCCGGCGCGGCCGCGTCGCTCATCACAGGGCGTTATCCGATCACCGACGCGTCGAAGCTCGCATGCCAGGGCGTGGGCGGAATCAAGAACGTGGTGGCGATTAACCAATGACGAATTACGAATGACTAATGACCAATCGCGCGCGAACCGCTAAACTCGCCTCCCTCTGATTAGTCATTCGTCATCGGACACCGATCGTTTTCCTTCACCCGAGCATCAGCGGCTCGCCGAGGATGCCGCGCGCACGCAAAACTGGAAACGCTGGGCGCCATATTTGAGCGAGCGCCAGTGGGGAACGGTGCGTGAAGATTATTCGGCGGACGGCGATGCGTGGAATTATTTCCCGCACGAACATGCCCGCAGCCGCGCGTATCGCTGGGGCGAGGACGGACTGCTCGGTTGGAGCGACCGCGAATGCCGGCTTTGCTTTGCGGTGGCGTTGTGGAATGGGCGCGACCCGATTTTGAAAGAGCGGCTCTTCGGCCTGACGAACGCGCAGGGGAATCACGGTGAGGATGTAAAGGAGCACTATTTTTACATCGACTCGACGCCGACACATTCCTACGCGAAGGCGCTCTACAAATATCCGCAGGCGGAATTTCCCTATGCGCGTTTGGTTGCTGAAAATGCACAGCGCGGGAAAGACGAGCGGGAGTTTGAACTGGCCGATGCGGGCGTGTTCGATGAGTCGCGCTATTTCGATGTCTTCACGGAATATGCGAAAGCTGCGCCGGACGACATTTGCATCCGTTTAACCATTTGCAATCGCGGGCCGGACGCGGCGAAGATTCACGTGCTGCCGATGCTCTGGTTTCGCAACACGTGGAGCTGGGGCTGCTCGCACGAAGGCTGCACGCTCAAGCCGAGGATCGAGCAGCAGAGCGGCTCGGCGCTGATCGCGACGCAGCCGACGCTCGGCAGTTTTCATTTTGCAGTCGAAACGGAAGCGCCGTTTCTTTTCACGGAAAACGAGACGAATAACGCACGGCTTTTCTCCTCGGAAAACGCGTCGCCGTTTGTAAAAGACGCGTTTCACGAATTCGTGGTGCATGGAAAAACCGACGCGGTGAATCCGCAGCGCGTCGGAACGAAAGCGGCGGCGCATTACGCGCTGGAGATTCCGGCTCAAGGCGAAGTCGTGCTGCGCATGCGGTTGACCACGCAAAGCGCTGCGACATTCGCTGATTTCGAGAATGTCTTCGCGCAGCGCATCGCCGAGGCTGATGCGTTTTACGAAACGAAAATCCCGGAGGGCCTTTCCGCCGATCAACGCAACATCGTGCGCCAGGCTTACGCGGGGCTGCTTTGGTCGAAACAGTTTTACAACTACATCATCAAAGACTGGCTCGCGGGCGATCCCGCGATGCCGCCGCCCCCGCCGCAGCACGCGCGGACGCGGAATTTCGACTGGCAGCATCTGTTTAACAGCGACGTGATCTCAATGCCGGATAAATGGGAATACCCGTGGTATGCGGCGTGGGATCTCGCGTTTCACATGATCCCGTTCTCACGGATCGATCCCGATTTCGCGAAGCAGCAGCTCCTGCTGTTTTTGCGTGAGTGGTATATGCATCCGAGTGGCGCGCTGCCGGCCTACGAGTGGAATTTCCGCGACGTGAATCCGCCGGTGCATGCGTGGGCCTGCTGGCGCGTTTACAAAACGAGCGCGCGTGACGGCGAGCGCGACCGGCTTTTTCTCGAGCGCGCTTTTCAAAAGCTGCTGTTAAATTTCACGTGGTGGGTCAACCGCAAGGACGTGAATGGCCGCCACATTTTTTCCGGCGGCTTTCTCGGGCTCGACAACATCGGCCTCTTCGATCGCTCCAAGCCGCTGCCGAACGGCCAGTCGCTCGCGCAGGCCGATGGCACGGCGTGGATGGCATTTTACTGCGGCACGATGCTGTCGATGGCGATCGAGCTCGCGCAGACGAATCCCGCCTATGAAGACATTGCGTCGAAATTTTTCGAGCATTTCGTGGACATTGTCGATGCGATGAATGCGATCGGCGGCGAGGGACTTTGGAACGAGGAGGACGGATTTTACTACGACCAGCTGCTCGTCGATGGCCAGGCGCTGCCGCTGCGTGTGCGCTCGATCGTCGGCGTGATTCCGCTGCTCGCGTGCGAAATTCTCGAGCAGGAAACCATCGAAAAACTTCCCGGCTTTCGCAAACGGATGCGCTGGTTCATTCACAACCGCCCCGATCTCGCCGACAACATTTCCTACATGGAAAAAAAAGATGACTGTGGCGAATCGCATGTCACGCGGCGGCTGCTGGCGATTCCATCTCGTGAGCGTCTACTGCGCGTGCTTCGCTACGTCCTGGATGAAAGCGAATTTCTTTCGCCGCACGGCATGCGTTCACTTTCGCGGAAATACCAACAGCCGTATGTGCTCCGTTTTGACGACTCCGAGCACTGCATCAGCTACGAGCCCGCCGAGTCGCGCACAGGGTTGTTCGGCGGCAACTCGAACTGGCGCGGCCCCATCTGGTTTCCGCTCAACTATCTGCTCATCGAGGCGCTCGAGCGTTATCACCATTACTACGGCGACGAGTTGCAGGTCGAATGTCCCGCCGGCTCCGGCAAAATGCTCAACCTCGCGGAAGTGGCCCAGGAACTAGCGCGGCGGCTCGCGGGCATTTTCGAGATGGACGAAAATGGACGCCGTCCGTGCCACGGCGACGACGCGCGTTTCGCCGCCGATCCGCACTGGCGCGACTACCTTTTGTTTTATGAATACTTTCACGGCGAAAATGGCCGCGGACTCGGCGCAAGCCATCAAACCGGCTGGACCGCGCTTGTCACGCGCTGCCTTGGGATCATCGGCCGCATCTCGGAATGAAGTGGATTTTCGCTGACGACAACCACGCGGATCTCGCCGCGTCGCTTTGCGGCGAGTTGCGGCTCGCGCCGTTTCTCGCATCGATGCTCTGCCGTCGCGGCATCACGTGCGCGGACGATGCAAACCGTTTTCTTTTTCCAAAACTGAAATCGTTGAGCGATCCATTTCTGCTGCCGAACATGCGCGCGGCAATCGAGCGCATTCTCACTGCGATTGATCGAAAAGAGCGCATTGTGCTTTACGGCGACTATGACGTGGACGGCGTCACGTCGCTCGCGCTCTTCACGCGCGTGCTGCGCGCTTTCGGCGCGGATCCAAAGCCATTTCTGCCACTGCGCATGGACGAAGGCTACGGATTGAGCAACGACGGCATCGCGCGTTGCGTTAACACGCTGCAGCCGCAGCTCCTCATCGCGCTCGACTGCGGCACCTGCTCGCACGACGAGATCGCGTCACTGAACGCGCGCAGCGTGGACGTAATCGTATTCGACCATCACGAGTGCAAAGGCGCGCGACCCGATTGCGTCGCGCTCGTGAATCCAAAACTCGGTGATGATTTTCACTACCTCTGCACCGCCGGCATCGTCTTCAAAGCGTGCCACGCGTTGCTGAAATCGCGGCCACTCGCGCAATTCGATTTGCGCGAATATCTCGACCTCGTGGCCCTCGGCACCGTCGCCGACATCGTGCCGCTCGTGCATGAAAATCGCGCGCTCGTCCAGCGTGGCTTGGAGCAGCTCGGATGCACACGTTGGCCGGGCATTCGCGCGCTGATGGAAGTCGCCGGCGTGAGCGCGCGGATTCGACCGGGCGACATCGGCTTTAAACTCGGTCCTCGCATCAACGCCGCCGGCCGCCTCACCAGCGCGGAACAAGCGCTGGAGTTGCTGCTGACGGAAGATCCCGTTCGCGCCCGCGAACTCGCCACGATCCTCGATGCGCAAAATCGCGAACGGCAGGATGTCGAAAAACAAATCGTTAAGCATGCGGAGGAAAAGCTGCGCGCGCAGTTCGATCCGAAACGCGACGCCGCCATCGTGCTCGGCGAACCTGGCTGGCATCCGGGCGTTCTCGGCATCGTCGCTTCGCGCATTTCCAAAGGGCATCACCGGCCAACGCTCGTCATCGGCTTTGATGAAAACGGCATCGGCAAAGGCAGCGGACGCAGCATTGACGGGCTTTCGCTGGTAAAAGCGCTCGGCGAATGCGCGGAGTTTCTCGACAAATTCGGCGGGCACGAAATGGCCGCCGGAATGACGATCCGGCAGGATCGCTTCGCTAAATTCCAAGAAGCATTTTTGCGCTGCGCCCGTGCGTTGCTAAATGACGATCAACTGCTGCCGCGGCTCCGGGTCGATTGCGAAGTTTCGCTGGCCGATGTGAATTTCGATTTTCTCGGCAGCCATGATCTGCTCCAGCCGTTCGGTGTCGGAAATCCTCAGCCGACATTTTTCGCGCGCAAAATCTTCCCGAACGACTCGCGCATTTTGAAAGAAAAACACATTCGCTTTTTGCTCCGGCAAAATGGTCGCACGCACCCGGCGATTTATTTCAACGCCGCTGAGATCGCGTTGCCGCAGCCGCCGTGGGACGTCGCTTTTCAAATCGATCGCAACGAATGGCAGGGCAACGTAAGCGTGCAGCTCGAAATCAAAGCAGTGCGCGCGGCGGAAACATGAGCGACGAATTTCTCGCGAAGTCGCTCCACGAATTCGACTCGCTGCCGGCGCAGCGCGTCCGCGCGCTGGAGCGCTTCGGGCTCGGCACGGTCGATGAGTTGCTCACGCATTATCCGCGGCGCTACGAAGACCGCACAAAGTTCGACCATTTTCCGCAGCAGGAATCCGACACGCCGGTTTGCGTGTGCGGAACCGTTGTGAAAACAAGCGAAAAGCGTCTGCCGGGCTGGAAAAAAATGTTCGAAGTGACGCTCGAGGAGGAGCAGCCGCACGCGCTAAGCGAGCCGCTGATTTGCCGCTGGTTCAATGTCCACTTCGTCCAAAAAATGATCGCGACCGGACAGCGGCTCGTCGTTTACGGCAAACCGAAATTGCGCGCGAAAAAGATCTGCATCGATCATCCCGAGTTCGAGATCGTCGAGAACGATGACGATGTATCGATTCATTTGAAGCGAATCACGCCGATTTATCGCGCGACGGAAGGGCTTAATCAACGCGTGCTGCGCGAGACGATTTACCGCGTGTTGGATAAACTACGCGGCATGGAAATCGAAAGCCGATTGCCCGCAGAGCTAGATTCCATGGGATTTGGCGACGCATTACGGCAAATCCATTTTCCTGACGACGAGGCGCAGCTCGCGAATGCGAAGCGGCATCTCGTGCTGACGGAATTTTTCGCGATGCAATTATTCGTCGGTGCAAAACGCGCGGAGACGATTTCGCGCAAGGGCGAATCACATTGCGGACGCGGCGACTTGCTCACGCGTTTCCAAAAGTCACTGCCGTTCCCGCTGACGGGCGCGCAACAACGTGCCATCGCGGAGATTCGCGCCGATCTCGCCGTTCCGCGTCCGATGAACCGGCTGCTGCACGGCGATGTCGGCTCGGGCAAAACCGTCGTCGCGCTCTCGGCAATGCTGCTCGCGGTCGAAGCCGGCTTCCAGTCCGCGCTGATGGCGCCGACGCAAATTTTGGCGGAGCAGCACTACCTCAATTTCCGACGAATGCTGGATCCGCTGGACATCGCGATCGCATTGCGCACCGGCTCGCGCACGGAAGATCCGCTGCCGCTTTTGTCCGGCGAACCGCAGATCGTCATCGGCACGCACGCGCTGCTTTACGAGCAGAACACAAATTTTAAAAACCTGGGACTCGTCGTGATCGACGAGCAGCACAAATTCGGCGTGATGCAGCGCGCGCGCTTGATTGAGCAGGCGACTGCTCCGGACGTGCTCGTGATGACGGCAACGCCGATTCCGCGGACGCTCACGATGACGGTTTACGGCGATCTGGACGTCTCGACCATCGACGAGCTGCCGGCGAATCGCGGCAAAATCATCACCGCCGTGCGCGACGCGTCGAAGCTTACGGAGGCGGTCGCATTTATCCGCGAGCATCTCGAAAAAGGCCGTCAGGCTTACATCGTCTATCCGCTCATCGATGAGTCGGCGAAACTCGAGGCGAAAGCCGCCGCGCAGGAATTTGAGAAATGGCAGACGTTGCTCGCTCCGATGCGTTGCGAACTGCTGCACGGTCGGGTCGAGCCCGCGGAAAAGGATGCGATCATGGAGCGCTTCCGGCACGGCGAAACGAAAGCGCTTATCGCCACATCGGTGATCGAGGTAGGCATCGACGTGCCGAATGCAAACATCATGCTCATTGAAAATGCGGAGCGATTCGGGCTGGCGCAGTTGCACCAGTTGCGCGGTCGCATCGGACGCGGCGGGCACAAGTCGTATTGCATTTTGATCAGCGACGCGACGAATGCGGAGGCGATCGAAAAATTGCGCACGCTGGAAGAAACGTCGGATGGTTTCAAAATCGCCGAGGCCGATCTGCGGCTGCGCGGACCGGGCGATATTTTGGGCACGGCGCAGAGCGGTTTGCCTCCGCTTAAGCTCGGCGATCTGCTTGCCGATCAAGAATTGATGCGGCTCGCGCGCGAAGCAGCCGCGAAGATCTTTGCGAGCGATCCATTTTTGGAGCGTGCGGAAAACAAACGTTTTCGCGATTTGATTGTCGAACGCAGGAAACTCACCTTTGCCCAAATCAGCTAAATGAAACGATTCGTCATTTTTGTCCTCCTCGTCGCCCTCAGCGTGCTCGCTCTTTATCGCTGGAATGAACAACGCAACCCGCCTTTTCGGCCGGAAAAATTCACGCCTGCGGAAGGCGCAAAGCTCGACCTCAACGACGTCAAAGTCCTCGCCGCGATGGAGGAGGAATACACGAAGCTTGTCGATGCGGTCGTGCCGTCGGTGGTCAGCATCACGGCCTCGCGCAAAGTGCCGATGGGTTATCTGGTCGATCCATTCGAGCTGTTGTTTAACCGGCGGTTGCGCGGTGTTCCGCAGGAGCGCGAACAGCGATCGCTCGGCTCCGGCGTCATTGTTTCGAAAGAGGGACACATTTTGACGAACAATCACGTCGTCGCCGATGTGGACGAAGTGCGCGTGCAGTTGAGCAGCGGAAAGGAAGTGCCGGCAAAAGTGATCGGCACTGATCCGCAAAGCGATATCGCGGTCTTAAAAATCGATGGCGAAAATGTGACACCGCTGCCGCTCGCTGACTCGGATCAGGTCAAAGTGGGCCAGCGTGTGATCGCGGTCGGCAATCCATTCGGGCTTGAGGAAACCGTCACGCAAGGAATCGTCAGCGCGAAAGGCCGGCGCGCGATGCAGGACAGCGCGAACGAATTTTTCCAGACCGACGCGGCGATCAATCCCGGCAATTCCGGCGGCCCGCTCGTGAATTTGCGCGGCGAGATTATCGGCATCAACAACGCAATCGGCGGACAAACGGGGAACTGGGCCGGCATCGGTTTCGCCATTCCGTCAAACGTCGCGCGGCGCACGATGGACAGCATTTTAAAAACGGGTCATGTCGTGCGCGGTTATCTCGGCGTGGTTATTCAGCCGCTCACGCCAGATCTCGCGCAGCAGTTTGGCGTGAAGGACGCGCGTGGTGCCCTGGTCGCGGAGGTCACGCCCGATTCCCCGGCGGAAAAAGCCGGCATTAAAAGCGGTGACGTCATCGTGAAATTCAACGGCAAAAATGTGCGCGATGTGCAGGATTTGCGCGCGCGAGTCGGGGAAATCGGCATCGGCGAAAAAGCCGATGTAACGGTCAAGCGCGGCGACATGGAAAGCACGTTGACCGCAAAAATCGAAGAGCAGCCGGAAAACTTACAAGCCGGTCCGTCGCGCGCGCCGGCGAATCCTTTGCAGCCGCAAATCCCGCAGCAACCCGCGATGCGCGGCGCGCTCGCCGGTGTGACCGTAAACGAAATTCCGCCGGATCATCGCGGTGATCTGCCGGAAAATGTGCACGGCGTGATGGTCGCCGAGGTTGATCCGAATTCGCCAGCGGCAGAGTCTCTCCAAGCCGGCGACGTAATCGAAGAAATCGACCGGCAGCCAATCAACTCAGTGAAAGATTACGACCGCATCGCGCAGTCGCTCAACGGCAGCGAAAAACACATGTTATTCATTGCGCGGGGCAGAACACGGTCGTTCGTTGTGTTACAGCCCGGTTAAATCGCCTACGCTTTTAGTTCCTGGCCGGTATTTGCATCGGTCACCATGAATTGCTCGTGATGATACGTCGGATCGGCGCGGAACGTGAGCCGACCGGCGTATTTGCGCTCGATGTCGATGAGCAATTCCTCGTCCTGTTCGCGCAAGCGTTGCAGCACGGCAGGATTCACGATCACTTTGATGTCATGAATCGTGTCCTGATATTTACGCATGATCGTATGGAGCGCGCGTTGCAATTCGACACTCATCGTCATCGCCGTCTTCACGCGACCGCGACCGTTGCAATACGGGCACGACTCGTAAACGGAGCCGCTCAAACTTTCCTGCGCACGCTGCCGGGTCATTTCCATCAAGCCGAGTTGCGAGATGGCTAAGACATGCGTTTTCGCTTTGTCGCGACGCAGCCGCTCTTTCATCCGCTGATAAACGGACTGCTGATCGCGCCGGCTTTTCATGTCGATGAAGTCACCGATGATGAGTCCGCCGATATTGCGCAGGCGAAGCTGGCGCGCGATTTCGTCGGCGGCTTCCAGATTCGTTTGCAGAATCGTTTTCTCGACGTCCTTGCTGCCTTTGTTCCGGCCCGTGTTCACATCGATCGCGATGAGCGCCTCGGTTTCGTCGATGACGATGTAGCCGCCGCACTTGAGCCAAACCTGGCGGTGAAATGCGTCGTCGATCTGTTTTTGAACGTTGAATTTTTCGAAGATTGGCTGCGGCTCGCTGTAAAACTGAATGCGGTTTTTCGAGCGGCGCGAAATCTGGCCAACGAGATTTTGCATGCGCTCGACTGCGTGCTGGTCGTCGCAATAAACGGCATCGATCTCGTCAGTCAAAAAATCTCGCACGGTGCGCTCGATCAAATCCGGTTCGCGAAAAACGCAATCGGGCGCGGGTTTCGTTTTCATTTGCTCTTCAATCGAGCGCCATTGCTCGAGCAGCAGGCCGATATCGCGCACGAAATAGCGCGCGCGCTGGCCTTCGCCGACGGTGCGGACGATCACACCCATGCCTTCCGGCACGTTGAGTTCCTGCAAAATTTTGCGGAGTCGCTGGCGCTCTTTTGGATCTTCGATCTTGCGAGAGATGCCGCTTTGGTCGCTGAAGGGCATCAACACAAGGTAACGCCCCGCTAACGAAATGTTTGTCGTGATGCGCGGGCCTTTGGTGCTGATCGGGCCTTTGGTAACTTGCACGAGCACTTCAGAGCCGACCGGATAAATCTTGGGAATATCCGCCGCAGTGATGCGCTTTTGCTGCTTTTTCTGGCCGCGATCGACTTGCTCGACGCCACTGTCGAGCGCCGCAGGCAACGCATCCCAGAAATGCAAAAACGCATTCTTTTCAAAACCGATGTCGACGAACATCGCTTTCAGCCCGTGTTCGATGTTTTTAACACGGCCTTTAAAGATGCTGCCGACGATGTTGCGGTCGCTTTCGCGCTCGATGTTGTATTCCTCGAGCACGCCGTTTTCCAGCAGCGCCACACGGCGCTCGAGTTTCTCGCTGTTGATGACGAGTTTGATACCGGTCTGTTTAGACAGTCCGAGAATCCGTTTGACTCTCTCGATCATGAAATGAGTTCCTTATGGTTGGGGTTGCTTCCATCTAGAACGGCCAGCGCGGACGACGCTGCGGTTGCTGCGGCGCGGGCGCCTGCGGTCTGTTTGGATGGAAAAATTTTTCGAAAATGCTGCGCCGATCCTGTGCCGGCGGTTGTTGACGTTGTTGTTGCGCTTGTTGCGCACGCTGTGCACGCGGAATGATATGACCCTGCGCGTCGGCCTCCGGGCGAATATCGGGCGCTGCGCCGCCGCCGCTTATTTGCAATTTTTCGGCGGACGGCCCCTGGCTGTCGGCGGATTCCTCGTCACCACCCGCCGCGAGCTGCACGTTGCCTTCTTTGTAATCGGCGAGGGTCTCGACAGATTGAAATGGATGATCGTTGTGCGCGGGATCGAGACGCGCGAGCTGGACGTTGTAGCCGCCCTGATCCATTGCGAGGCATTGCTCGAGAATGTGTGCGGCTATCGGCGCGGCGACGCTTCCGCCGTGTTTGCCGCCTTGAACCATTGTTGCAATTACATATTTCGGATGATCGAACGGGGCGAAACAGCAAAACCACGCGATCGTTTCCTTTTTGCCGCGGTCGCTCGCCTGCGCGCTTCCCGTTTTTCCGGCAACGACGACATTTTTCAAACGCGCTTTTGCGCCCGTTCCGCCGCCGCCGGCGCCACCGGTTTCATTGACGACTTCCCACAGTCCATGACGGACGACATCAATCTGCTGCGCCGTTACTTCATTGCGCAAATCGTCGCGCACTTTCGGCTCATCCGGCACGGCGATCTTGCCATTGTCATCGAGAGCGGGTTTTCCGTCGGGCATCAACGCAGTTTTAACAAGACGCGGAGTGTAAGCAATGCCGCCGTTCGCGACCGTCGCGTAGGCCATCGCCATTTGCAGCGGGCTGGCGAGCACGTAGCCTTGTCCGATCGACACATTTGCGGTGTAGGCGTTCGACCATTTTTCTCGGGGGTATTTGATTTTCATCCAGTCCGGGCCCGGCATCACGCCTTCTTTTTCGTCGGAAAGACCGATGTCGTATTTTTGGCCAAAGCCGAGGATTTGCCCGATACGGTCGATGGAGTCAATGCCGGCTGCATTTCCGTATTGGTAAAAAAACGAATCGCACGAAACCTTGATCGCGTCGGCGAGGCCGAGCACGCCGTGCTGTCCGTGCTTTTCCGCGATCCAGCAGTGGAAAAAATGATCGCCGTATTGCACGCCGCCGGGACAGTTAAAATGGGCGTTCGCGAGGTTTTTGCGCAAGCCCGCGAGCGCGGTCACGATTTTAAAAGTCGAGCCCGGCGGAAAGCCGCTCACAGCGCGATTTGCGAGCGGCACGGCGTCGTCTTTCATCAGCACGCCCCAGTCTTTCTCCGAGACGCTCGGGATGAAAATGTTCGGATCGAATGACGGAACCGACGCCATCGCGAGGATGTCGCCGTTGTTGGGATCGATGACAACCGCAGCCGCACGGCCGAGCTGCGGATGGCGAAGCGCAAGTTCGGTGATGTATTGAATGCGAGCATCGAGCGTGAGGTAAACGTTCGCGCCCGGTTGCGCCGGCTCGGTGCGAACTTCGCCTTCGATCACTCCTTTAACGTTTCGTTGCATTACACGCACGCCCGGTTTTCCGCGCAGATATTTGTCCATGCTCTGCTCGATCTGTGATTTCCCCTCGAAATCGGGTTGGTAGAAATTGTAGTCGCGCACATCCGGTTCCAAGCTGATGTCGTTCGGCAAGCCGACGTAGCCGAGCAAGTGCGACGCGAGCGCGCCGTAGAGATATTGCCGCACCGGTTTGATGGAAATATCGACGCCCGGCAGGCCGACGTCGTGCTCGGAAAATTTTGCGATCGTTGGAAAATCGATGTCCTCGAGATACGTGAACGGCACTTCCGTGTCGTTGCGGAAATGCGTTTTCAGTTTCTTCGCATTGTAATCCTTCGCGAGGTCGAGATCTTCCAAGCGCGGCACGACCGCCGTGTTGACGATCTTCACGATGTCCGGCTCGGTTTTGTTTGTGAGCATGCCTTTGACCGGCGCCTGATACCGGATCTGCGGAATCACCTCGCCATGTTCGTGCGCCCGCTGGCGGAAGCCGCGCACCATGTCCGGCAAATAAAAATCGACTTCGTAACTCGCGCGATTCGTTACGAG
Source organism: Spartobacteria bacterium (assembly GCA_021324395.1). Taxonomy (GTDB): domain Bacteria; phylum Verrucomicrobiota; class Verrucomicrobiia; order Chthoniobacterales; family Chthoniobacteraceae; genus JAJPJG01. Next base: position 98,132 of record JAJPJG010000031.1, read on the forward strand.
CGGAATGCCGTTGCGATCGCGGATCTCGCCGCGCACCGATGGGATACGCACGGTCACTTGCGAGCGACCGGAGATTTTCGAGCGATAAACTTCGCCGCGCGCTACCTGCACCCACCACAGCCGCGCGATGATCGCGCTGAGCGCGCAGATCATTAAAAAACCGAGCGCGATGACCCGCAGTTCGATGCGTGGCCCGCGGCGGCGGCGCATGCGTGCCATTTATTGCACCACCTTTCTGCGCCGCGGTGCGACCCAGCCGAAAGTCAGCGCGATCGTTTGCAAAATAAAGTAAATAAGCGGCGCAATCATCATCGCGACCAGTCCCGCGCCGCCGATGCGCCACCAGACGATCTTTGGAAATAGAAATTCGCCGCGGCGAAACGTGATCATCAAATATTCCGCGAGCACCATCACCGAGACGAGCGGGCCGCTCATCAGGCAGTGAATTTCCCAGCCGTGACCGCGTTGATATAAAGGACGAAAACCGCTCATGATTGCGCCGAGCGCGGCGTAGAGAATTATCGACCAGCCCAGCGAGATTTCAACGTTCGAGTCGAGGATCTGCACATTCAGCGCGTCCCACATGAAACCGCTCGCGAACGCCAGCGCGAGCATGGCCCACGCAGGCAGTGAAATTGCGCCGAAAAAAAAGACGACCGGCATCAACATGACGCGGGCCTCGTGCAGCCACGGCAGCGCAGGGATGAAATGCTGCGCAACCAGCGCAACGAACGTCGCCACGAACAAAAACAAGAACAGCATCATTTCCGGCCCGTGACGATGAACACGTCCTCGATCGTCGTGAGGTCCACGGCCGGCACGAGCGTCGCGTGGCCGTCCAGCGCGCGGACTTCAAATTGCTTGATCACGCCGATCAAAATTCCCGACGGATAGACTCCGCCGACGCCGGACGTGTAAACTTTTTGTCCCGGCTTCAAGTCGGCTGTTTTGGAAAGAAAATTGAGGCTGATCTCGGGCAGCGCGTTGGTCGAAGTGCGCTCGCCTTTCACGATTCCCTGCTCGCGCGAGCCCTCGACATTCGATGCGACTTTGCAGTTTTCATCGGCGATCAAAAGAACCGTCGAAGCGTGCTCCGCGACTGTCGTCGTCTTGCCCACGAGCCCATCCTCGGTCAGCACAGGCATGTCCGGTTCGACGCCATCGGCGAAACCGCGATCGACTTTCACCGTGTTCCACCACGTCGTCGCATCGCGCGCAATGATGCGGGCCGGCACGAGTTTAAAAATGGAGCGTTCGCGATATTCGAGCGCGCGCCGCAGCTTGTTGTTCTCGAGGCCGAGATCGCGCAGCATTTGATTCGTTGCCTTCAGTTCCTTGAGCTCTACGCGCAGTTGCTCGTTCTCCTGCTCGATCTGGGGCAACGTTTTTAAGCCTTCGCGAATCGCCGTGATTTTCGTTTGCAGCGCCGATCCGGTTTTTAAAAACGGCGCGATGAAATCGAGAAACGCAGATTGAATTTTTTGCGTATTGCGCGGGCTCAGCGCGAATAATCCGGCCACCGCGAGGAGCAGGACGACAAACGCAATGATGTTCAGCCGGCGCATGTGCGAAAATGACGAATCCCGAATGACAAATGACGAATCAAGTCCCGATCGTCATTCATCATTCCGTTAATGCCATTGCCGGTCGGCCGTGGCGACTTGACGCAGGAACTTCAGCTCGTTGAGCGCGCGTCCGGTGCCTTCGGCGACCGCGCTGAGCGGGTCCTCGGCGACGTGCACCGGCAGGCCGGTTTCTTCCGTCAAAAGTTTGTCGAGCCCGCGCAGCAATGCGCCGCCGCCGGCGAGCACGAGTCCACGATCGACGAGATCCGCGCTCAACTCGGGCGGACAACGCTCGAGCGTCACGCGCACGCTTTCGACAATCGCATTGATCGGTTCGAGCAGCGCTTCACGCACTTCCTGCGAAGTGATGGTTAATGTTTTCGGCAGACCGGCAACGAGATCGCGGCCTTTCACCTCCATCGTCGTTTCTTTTTCGATCGGGTATGCCGAGCCGATTTTGATTTTGATCTCCTCCGCAGTGCGCTCGCCAATCATCAAGTTGTAAGCGCGCTTCATGTAATTGATGATCGCCTCATCGAGCTCGTCGCCCGCGACGCGGATGCTGCGCGAAAAAACGATTCCCGAGAGCGAAATCAGCGCGACCTCGGTCGTGCCGCCGCCGATATCGATGATCATGTTTCCCGCCGCGTCCTGCACCGGCAGGCCGACGCCGATCGCCGCAGCCATCGGCTCTTCGATCAAATAAACTTCACGCGCACCTGCACGCGTCGCCGAGTCTTTTACCGCGCGCTTTTCGACTTCGGTGATGCCCGACGGAACCGCGATCACGACGCGCGGACGCACCATTTTGCGGCGGTTGTGAACCTTCGCGATGAAGTGCCGCAGCATCGCCTCGGTGATTTCAAAATCAGCGATGACGCCATCTTTGAGCGGGCGAATCGCGACGATGTTGCCCGGCGTGCGTCCGAGCATGCGCTTCGCTTCATCGCCGACCGAGAGCACTTTGCTCGTGCCGGCCTGCACCGCGACGACCGACGGCTCGCGCAGCACGATGCCGTGATCTTTTACATAAACGAGTGTGTTCGCAGTGCCGAGGTCAATGCCGATGTCGTTGGAAAAAAGTCCGAATAGTCCGTTAAACATTCAAAAATGTGGTTGGTGGTAAAATTGTAAGTGATAATCGTCCGTGATTTTCGAAAAAGAAGTGGCAGCCTCGCGCTCACGCGCGATGGTCGCACCTGCAAAATAATGCCGCCCGCTTCATCGAAAAGGTTTCTATCTATGGACGCCGCATTTGCCACGTCAAGGCAAACATCTGCCCAAAGCGCAAGCTTTTGGTCGCTGAAAAATCGCGCCGTCCGCGCACGCGACTTTTTGCAGCCGATCCACACGCTGCACCTTTATGGCGCGGTGGGAATCACCGCGTTTGGCTGGACGCTTTCGCGCGTGCTCGGATTCGACTGCGTGCGTCTCGCGCCGCTCTGGTTCGCGGGCGCGCTGCTCGTTTACAATTTCGACCGGCTCAAATTCGATCCCGCCGATGCGATGAACACGCCGCAGCGTCTCGCGCGCCATTCGCGGCTGCGCAAAACGAGCATCGCGCTCGCAGTTGGTGCGGCGGTTTTTCTCGTCGTCTTTCCGCTGCTCACAGACGACTGGCTTTTGCTCGCGCTGACGATCGGCGCAGGGGTCGTGTCGCTAAGCTACTCGTTTCCGCTACTCGGTTTTCGCTGCAAAGACGTGCCGGTCGTGAAGACGCTTTTCGCGCCGACGCTCGTCGCGCTCGCGTATTTTGTTCCGCCGATGCTTCGACACGAATTGCGAATGAACGCTGCCGCCCCGGCCGCATGGGTCTGGATTTTTCTGACGTTTAACATGATGCTTTGCGACCTGCGCGACCTCGAAGGCGATCGCCGGATCGGCACGAAAAGCCTGCCGGTGCTGCTCGGCCGTCGCGGAACCGCGCTCCTGCTGTGGACGATGATCGCGGTGCTTGCAATCATCGCATTTTTAAACGGCTGGCAAATGTTCGCGCTCATCACCAGCGCGTATCTCGTGTCACTTTTGATCGCGCTGCGAAAAGCGCGCGCGGAATCTTTTTACGAATGGTTCGCCGAGGGCATGCTCTTGCTGCCGCCAATGGTGTGGCTGATCTCCGGCGCGTTTTAGCAGGAAGTCGGCAGCTCCTGCACGAGTTTCACCGCGTGCGGAATCGCGCCTAAAACAAACGACAAACACTCGACGGCACCGCTCGGTTTTCCCGGCAGCGCGATTACGAGCGCATTGTCCACGACCGCGGCCATGTTTCGCGAAAGAATCGCGTTCGGCGTGATCTTCATCGATTCCGCGCGCATCGTTTCGCCGAAGCCCGGCAGCTCCACGCGCATGATGCCGCGGATCGCCTCCGGAGTGACGTCACGTTTCGCGATCCCAGTTCCGCCGGTTGTTAAAATCAATGCGCAGCCCTGCGCGGCGAACGATTTGATCGTCTCCTGGATGCGCGCGAGCTCGTCCGGCACGATGCATTCGGCGAGCACGAGCCATCCGTTCTTTTGCGCAAAATCGCGCAGCGCCGGCCCGCCAAGGTCTTCGTATTCGCGCGCCGCCGCGCGATCGGAAATGGTAATGACGCCGACGTTAAGCTGCATCGCGTTTTGATTTGGAAACCAGACGCACGTCATCGACGACCATCGCTTTATCGACGGCCTTGCACATGTCGTAAATCGTCAGCGCCGCGACGCTCACCGCGGTCAACGCCTCCATTTCCGCGCCGGTCTGGCCGATCGTGCGCACGCTGCTCGTGATCGTGATGCCGTCGGGCGCGGTGGAAAAATTCACCTCCACGTGATTGAGCAAAAGCTGATGACACAGCGGAATCAGCTCCGCAGTCCGCTTTGCAGCTTGAATCGCGGCGATTCGCGCCGTCGCGAGCACGTTGCCTTTTGCGATGTGGTTTTGCTCGATCAGCGCGAGCGTTTCGCGGGCGAGCTTGATCTTTCCGGACGCGATCGCTTCGCGCACCGATTGCGGCTTTTGCGAAATATCGACCATGCTGACTTCGCCGTCGGGCCGCACGTGCGTGAGGTGTGCTTCGCTTTTCATTGAGCTTTGCAGAGTTTAACGGCGTTCACTAAGCTCGCAAGTCCGATGGCTTACGGTTCCTTTTCGCAATTCATCGCCGCGCTCGAAAAAGCGGGCGAGCTCAAGCGCATCGCGGCGCCGGTCGCGACGGAGCTGGAGATCACGGAGCTGGCCGATCGCGAAATGAAATCGCCCGGCGGCGGAAAGGCGCTGCTTTTTGAAAAGCCGACGAGCAACGGCGCCGCGTCGAAATTTCCGCTCGCGATCAACACGATGGGCTCACGCAAGCGCATGGCGATGGCGCTCAGCCTTGACGATGTGGACGAACTCGCGCAGCAGATGACGCTGATTTTAAAAGCGAAGCCGCCGACCGGTTTGCGCGACGCGTGGAATCTCGCGAAGCAAGGCATGGACTTGCTGCACGCGCGGCCGAAGCACGTGAAAGACGGGCTCTGCAAGGAAGTCGTCAGCAAATTTGCGCCGGGCGAAATCACACTCGCCGACATCCCGATTCTCAAATGCTGGCCGCAGGACGGCGGGCGCTTCATCACGCTGCCATGCGTGCACACGCGCGATCCCGACACGGGCGAACGCAACGTTGGCATGTATCGCATGCAGGTTTTCGACGAGCGCACGACGGCGATGCACTGGCAGGTGCACAAAGTCGGCGCGCGACACGGCAAGCGTTATTACGAACGCAACGAGCCGATGCCCGTCGCGGTCACGCTCGGCGGCGATCCGGCTTACACATTCGCCGCGACCGCGCCGCTGCCGGACGGGCTCGACGAGATTCTGTTCGCGGGCTTTTGCCGAAAGAAATCAGTCGAGCTGGTGAAGTGCGAAACGAACGACATCGAAGTTCCCGCCGACGTCGATTTCGTGCTCGAGGGCTACGTGCAACCGGGCGAAATGCGGGCTGAAGGGCCGTTCGGCGATCACACCGGTTTTTATACGCCGGTCGATGACTATCCGGTTTTCCACATCACCGCGATCACGCACCGGCACGATGCGATTTATCCGGCGACCATCGTCGGCATTCCGCCGATGGAGGATTTTTACATCGGCGACGCGAGCGTGCGCATTTTGCTGCCGGTCTTGAAAATGAACTTCCCGGAGATCGTGGACATTGCGCTGCCGGCGGAGGGCGTTTTCCACAACCTCGTTTTCGTCAGCATCCGCAAACAATACGCGTGGCAGGCCTACAAAATCATGCACGGCCTCTGGGGCGCGGGGCTGATGATGTTCTCCAAATACATCGTCGTCGTGGACGAAGATTGCGACGTGCACAACACGAGCGAAGTCCTCTTTCGAATGTGCGCAAACACCGACCCGCAGCGCGACACGACCTTCGTGAAAAACCCGACCGACGCGCTCGACCACGCGCAGACCGTCGCCACCATCGGCTCGCACATGGGCATCGACGCCACGCGCAAACTCGCGACCGAAGGCCACACGCGCCCGTGGCCGGAGCTTTTGAAAATGGACGACGCGGTGAAGCGCCGCGTCGATGAGCTAGTGAAACAACTGACACCGCACCAACCATGAGCGAACTAATCGACGGCGTGGACCGCGCCGAATTTGAGAAGCTGAAAACCGAAGTCACCGAGCTGCGCGAGATCATCGCGCTGATGCGAAAGCACATTCACGTGTTTCCCGAGAGCCCCGGCACCATGGAGCTGCGCTGCAACGGCATCCAGGTCGTGCCCTACCCCGATCCCTCCGGCAAAATGACGCATCTGCGCGGCCGCATCAACATGACCGTCAGCAGCAGCACCATGGGCCCGGTGATTTATCTCACCCGCCCCGTCGAGCCCGGCAGCGACGAGGACAACGAAATCCGCCTCGGCTTTGATCACAACCGCGGCATCGTCCAGATCATCGGCGCCGACCAGCACCCGCGCGTCCAGCTCGGCGTGGACGAGCAGGACAACGGCCACGCCGTCGTCTTTTCACCCGGCAAAATCCCGCGCGCCGTGATGAAAGCGATGGACAACGGCGGCTCCGTCAGCACCCTCAACCCCGAGGGGAAACCGCGCGCCGGAATGGTCACCACGGAGAATGGCGGACAGGTCCACATCATCAACGACGAGATGAAAGTCATCGCGCGCATGACCTCCGACCCCCTCGGCGGCCTCGTCTCCGTGCACGAGCCCGCCGGCGACGCCCGGGTCGCCCTCACCCCGAACCCCATGGGCGGCGGCACCATCTTCGTTTACGAGCAGGCCAACCAGATCGGCGCCATGCTCAGCACCGGCATCATGAACCTGCTCCAACTCCGCGGCGGGCAACAGCCCGACATCACCGAGAAAAACTGCGGCGGCGTCACCCTTTACGGCACCGAGGCCGGCGGCTCCATCGCCATGCGCGACGTCAAAGGCGCCGAAGTCATCCGCCTGAATACCCTCGCCACCGGCGGCGCCGTCGAGGTATTCTCCGCCAGCCTCGAATCGCGCATCGGCCTCCACGGCGGCGACAACCAAAGCCTCATCTCCGTCCACCATCCCGACACCGAGGGCGGCGTCACCATCACCACCGATGAAAACGGCGGCAGCATCCAGGTCGCCGCCGCCGACGGCATCGGCGCCGCCCTCCTGCATTGCAACGAGATCAGCCCCGCCTTCGTGCTCCTCGACAAAGCCAGCGGCCGCGTCCCCTTCCAGGTCAGCTACGACTCCGAGCAACGCGCCGCCCTCCAGATGCAAAACGCCGACAACAGCCACGCCGTCACCATTTTCGCCCACGAACACGGCGGCAACCTCCAGCTCAACGGCGCCGACGGCCTCATCCAGCTCGGCATGGCCGCCGGCGAGGAAGGCGGACGGCTCACCGCCTTCAGCGAACTCGGCATCGAGCGCGCCACCCTCACCTCCAAGCTCGACGGCGGCGTCCTCAAGCTCAAATGGGGCGGCGTCGATGGCGCATGCGCGATGGCGACCGAGCTCGGCGGCATCGTGCTGGTCAAAGATCCCGACGGGAACACTGTCGCGAGCATGCCGAAGCGCGAATGGGACGGGCAGGATGAGCAAATTGACTAAAGCGCCGTCCGCGTTCCTGTTCCTCTTTTGATTAGGCAGGTTGAGGATCGCGAACTCCCATTGATCGACGTGACGACGACATCGGGCAACGTGCCGACGGCATTGGACTGCTCCTCGACGGGATTGGGCGGTCCTCCGATGGCATTGACCGGTAGCCTGACGGCATCGGGAACAGTGCCGACGGGTTCGGGCGGCATTCCTATGGCATAAGTCGGTTCGTCTACGGCATCGGACGCCCCGACCTATGGCATCGGGCACCCCCACCTACCAGAGTAAAACGCCCATTTTTGGCGATTTTTGACCAGTTGCCATGTTTTAGCCACTGGTCGATGCCGGCAAGCCCGCGGTCAGCTTACGGCTTCACAAACCGGCCGCCAGTCGTCGGGTCCTCGACTACTGCTCCGTGCGGGATGCCGCGCGTGTCGATCGCGTTGTGCGGGTAATACGGGCTCTCGACGAGGCCGCCGCCGAGCGAATGCCCGTAAGGCAGCCGCCGGCCCTCGTAGTAGCCGCGGTCGTCCGCGTGACCGATCAGGTGGCCGAGCAACGCGCCGCTTGCCGCGCCGATCGCGGCCCCCTCGAGCGCGTGATGGCCGTGGGTGCCGCCGATGATCGAGCCGGCGCCGGCGCCTGCCATGGCGCCGATGCCCTCGGGGGTATCGCAGCCGCTAAAAAGCAGTGCGGTCGAAATGAAAAGCGATGTGCCGATGATGGAAAGTTTCATATTTGGTCTCTTTTTGGTTTCGCGCTGCAGGAAATTAACGGACGCCTGCTATGGGCAAACGAAAAGTGGTGCCGGCGAGCACACGTGCGATTGCCGCGAGTTTGCCGCCGGTATTGAGCCGGTAGCGCTTTTTATACACGTGGAAGTTATCGGCGCGCATTTTTTCCAGGATGCGCCAGTAAACGACGCGCATGATTTCGGCTGCGACCATCGATTTGCGATCCTCAGCCGGCAGCTCGGCGATTGCTTTTTCGTAAAACGAAACCGCGCGATCCGCCTCAAAATTCATCAGGCGCAAAAAACGGTCGTCATGCGCGTGGTCCGCGATGTCGAGCGCGGTGTAGCCGAATTGCGCGAGATCATCGAGCGGCAGATAAATGCGGCCGCCGTTGGCGAAATCCTCGCCGACGTCGCGCAGGATGTTCGTGAGCTGCAACGCGAGCCCGAGGTCGATGGCGTAGTCTTTGCAGGCGAGATTGCGATAGCCGAAAATCTCGATGCTCACGAGCCCGACGGCGCTCGCGACGCGGTAGCAATACGCGCGCAGCTCCTCGAAGTTTTGATAGCCGCGCGGTGTGAGATCCATCTCCACGCCTGCGATGATTTCCTCAAAGTAGGAGCGCGGAATGAGGTAGCGCAGCATGATCGCGCGAAGCGGGCGGGCGAGCGGCGGTTCGCCCGCAAACTCGTCGGCAAGCGCCTCGCGCCACAAGCCGAGGCGGCGTCTTTTTTCCTCGACCGGGATGTCGGACGCGTCCGCAATGTCGTCAACAATGCGGCAAAACGCGTAAAACATCTCCATGTCGCGCCGCCGCTGGCGCGAGAGCGTGAAGAAGGCGAGCGCGAGGTTCGATTTGCTCGCGCGGGTGATCTCGGCGGCCGTGTCCTGCGCTTTCACAACGGGGCGAACGTTTTTGAAAAGACGCGGCGATTCATGGCGAAAGGAATTGAAGTGAAATCTCATCGCACCTCAAGCTGCAAAGCCGAACCACGTGAATTTCGACGACGCGCCTACGCCCGCTGACCGCCCGCTCGCGGTGGTGGGCCGCTACGCGTTGCGCACCGAGGCCTACGACCGCGCGCTCGTGGTGCTCGCGATGGAAGTCCCGCACTGGATCGTGCATGAAGGCGGGGAGTTTCATCTCTGCGTCGAGCCGCAACACGCAGAAGCCGCGATGCGCGAGCTGGAGAAATTCGAGCGCGAACGCGAGCTCGCCGTGCCCGAGTTGCCGCTGCCGGAGAAACATTCGACACGGTCGCTTTTCATCGCCGGTTGGACGATGGCGCTCTTTTTCATCGCGCAACATTTCGCGCCATCCGCGTGGGAAGATGCCGGCGTAAGCGCGAGCGATGCCGTGCTGCGCGGCGAGTGGTGGCGCGTCTTGACGGCGCTCGCGCTGCACGCGGATTTCTCACACGTCGGCGCGAACATCGCTGCCGGCCTCGTGTTTGCGGCGTTTCTGCTGCCGATGCTCGGCACCGGCTGGACGTGGCTTTTGATCATCTCTACCGGCGCAGTAGGAAATTGGCTGAACGCGTGGGGACATCGCGGCGAAACGCGTAATTCCATCGGCGCATCGACTGCAGTTTTCGGCGCGCTCGGCCTGCTCGTCGGCGCGCAAGTCGTTTCGCGCCTGCTCGCGTTGCGCCGCATCAGCACGCGCGAAATCCTGTTGCCGATCGGTGCCGGACTCGCGCTGCTGGCTTATCTCGGCGTCGGCGACGAGCACACTGATTTCACCGCGCACTTTTGCGGGCTCATCACCGGCATTCCGCTCGGTGCTGTTGCGATTGCTCTCGATGTGAAAAGACGAACTCCGTTCGTAGTCCAACACGCGCTCAGTTTCACCGCATTCGCGCTGCTCGTGCTCGCATGGATTTTCGCGCTCGGCTTCAAATCTTAAATGCTGAATCTTAAATCCTAAATTCATGGACCTGCTGACAATTACCCAGCTCCGCCGCGCCGCATCGCAAGGCCGCGTCGAGGCAAAAACCCATGCGCAGATCGACTCGATCACGCAAAAGGAAACGAGCCAGCAAAAGCCGTTTTGGGAAGTCGTGCTCGCCGATGCCGAGGCGAAGATGACGCTGCGCGCGTGGAGCGATTCTCCAAATTACAAACAATGCGCGGAGCTCGAGCGTGGCGGGTTTTTGGAAATCAGCGGCGAGTTTACGCACAGCGCGAACTTCGGCGTGGAATCAAAGCGCTGGACCTGCCGTGCGCTGAACGACGAGGAGCGCGAAGCGTTACTCGGCGGCCCGCCGGAACTGCGCGATCGCCAGGCGCGCGATTTTGAATTCATCACACACGCGGTCGCGTCGATCGGCGAGCCTCGATTGCGCGCAATCAGCGACGCGTTTCTCGAGCAATTCAGCGAGCGCTTTCGCCGCACGGCAGCCGCGCGCGGTAATCATCACGCGCGCCGCGGAGGACTCGTCGAGCATGTCGCGCAGATGATGCGCTCCGCCGATGCGCTGGCGAATGTTTATACGATGCTCAATCGCGATCTGCTCATCGCCGGCGTCCTTTTTCACGATTGCGGAAAGTTGTGGGAAAATGCGATTGCTGAAACCGGGTTTAACATGCCGTTTGTCGAAGCGGGCGAATTGCTCGGCCACATCACGATCGGCATCGAGGTTGTGAACACGCTCTGGCGCAAACTCGATTTGACGCCGTGGGCAACGCTGCAACCCGCATCGGAAGATGTGCGGCTGCATTTGCTCCACCTTCTCGCGGCGCATCACGGCGAACTGCAATTCGGCTCGCCGATCGTGCCGAAGACGCCCGAAGCACAAGCACTGCACTACATCGACAATCTCGATGCGAAGATGGAAATGTTCGCGCTCGCCTACGCAAAATCAGCGCCGCTCGCTCCGCGTATTTTTGAGCGGATGTGGCCGCTGCCGGGAAACGCAATAACGCCGCTCGCTCGATTTTCGCCCGAGGAATCGAACGAATAGTGCGCGCAAATCGCGATGCGCTTTTGCCAAGACGCGCGAAGCCAGTCCGGCGGCTCTCCGGCAAATTGCGCACACCATGAAAAGTTTCGACCGAATTTTCACTGAGCGCGAAGTCAATGAACTGCTGGGACGCGGGCTGACGAGCCTGCGCGTTCCGCCAAACGCGACGCTGTCGTTCGCGGCGGCCGTCGCGCTGCGCAACGCCGGCATCGAAATCGAACTCGATGCGGCGCAGCAATTCGAGCTTCCGACATTCGCAGCCGAGACCCAGCTCGCATGCGAGCGGCATTTCTTTGAAACGAAATGCCCGTGGATCGACCGCACGTCGAACGCGCTGCTGCCCGTCGAGCACATCAAATGGCCCGACGGCGATCTGTGGTAGCGCTACGGCGTCTTTTTCATCGCGGCCATTTTCTGCGAAAGGCCCGCGAGGAATTTTTCGTATTGCGCGCTGTTGACGCTGAAGTCGGCGAACATGTAATTCGTGCCGCTGAAATTCCAGTGCTCGCCAACGTCGTTGTAAACGAGACTCGATGTGCGGCCCTGCTGGTAGCTCGCGTGCAGCGGATCGGCGCCGGGCGGGTTCGAGATTTTCGGGGTGCCGCCCAATCCGCCCTCGATCAGATGGCCGCGGAATGAGCCATAGCGACCGATGGTGATTTTGTGTTCGCCGCCGGAAATCGTCCGTGTGATCGGCGCAATGCGCACTTTTACTTTGGTCGATGCACCAACGGGCAAAACGGTGCGGCCGATTTGCTCGAGTGCGCGGCGTTGCTCGGGTGTCGCTTTTTCATCGATGTAAAGATTCGAGTAATCCCATTTTCCGAACGACTGCATCATTGTTTGCTTGTCGGGACTCTGCGAAAAATTGGCGATCGCGAGTCCGTCGAGCGAGACGTTGCCGTAGCGGCCGTGCTGGATAAAGAGCACCTGGTCGCCGCTGCAATGCATGCGCGTCGGCAGCGAGTCGAACCAGCAGGGACACGCGGCGTTGCACGAGCAGCTTTCCTCGAGCTGGCCGCTGATTTTCCATGCGGCTTTTTTTTCCAGCGCGCTGGCGTGCGAGGCGATGAAGATGGCGAATGCCAAAAGCAGTAAACGAACGATCGGATGAGATTTCATAACAGCTCCTTTGTGTGCAAATTCTATCGGATTGCACTGTGGCCGACGAGCAGTTTTCCACCATCGCACTTGCCAGCATTCCGGCGTGCGGCAAGATTTCACCAAATGAAAGTTCTCCCGCTCCTCGCCATGAGTCTTCTCGCTTTTTTCGGAATCACACGCGCGCATGCGCTCGACGTCGGCGATGCCGCGCCGAACATTAGCGCGCAGGATCAGGACGCGAAGCCGATCGATTTTGCCGACGTTTACAAAAAAGGCGTCACGCTCGTTTATTTTTACCCAAAAGCCGACACGCCCGGTTGCACCGCGGAAGCGTGCAGCTTGCGCGATAACTACGACGACTTACGCGCGAAAGGACTGCAAGTCATCGGCGTCAGCGAGGATAAATCCGAATCGCAGAAAAAATTTCAGGATAAATACAAACTTCCGTTTACGCTCGTGGCCGATACGGATGGCTTGGTCGCCAAGGCTTTCGGCGTGCCGGTGACGATGGGCTTCGCGAAACGTCAGTCGTTTTTGATCAAAGACGGCAAAATCGCATGGCGCGACCTCAACGCCTCCACCGCTAAGCAAGCCGCCGACGTGCGCGCTGCGATGGAGAAGCTGGCGGCGCGCTGAGGCGTTCCGTCATTATCTTAAAAACGCTTCGTGCAATCCGCCGTCGACGGTCAGGATCTGGCCTGTCGTTTTGCCGAGGCGACTACTGACCCACAGGAAGTAGGCTTCCGCTTGGTCGGCGGGCGTGATCGGCGCTTTGGTTAGCGTGCGATCGGCGTAAAATTGCGCGAGCTTGTTTACGAGCGATTCGGTCGGTTCGTCGTCGCTGTAGGCGATGTTGTATTTCGCGAGCGAGCCAATGACGCGGTCGCGCGGGAACATCGCCGAGCCTTGCACGACGGTCGCCGGCGCAACGCCGTTGACGCGCACGAGCGGCGCGAGTTCGATTGCGAGTTCGCGCACGAGATGGTTCGCCGCGGCTTTCGACGTGTCGTAAGCGACGGAGCCTTTTTTCGAGACGACTGCGTTTGCACTCGTCGTTAAAACGAGGTTGCCGCGCAGGCCTTGCTCCTTCCATGTCTTGAATGCTTCATCCGCGACGAGGTAGCTGCCGGTGACGTTGATCGCAAACGTGAGCGCCCATTTTTCGTCCGGAATGTGTCCGGTCGTGTCACTGGGAACGAAGATGCCGGCGGTAATTTCGATCGCGTCGAAGCCGCCATACGCAAGTGCCACTTGGTTTAACATCACGCGAATGCTGTCACGTTTCGTGATGTCCGCGCCGAGGCCGATCGCCGGTCCACAATTCGAAATGCCCGTGCCCGCAACACCAATGCCGGTGCCGTATTTGTCGGTGATTTCCTTCGCCGTCGCACATGCCGCGTCCGCATTGAGATCGACCGCAACGATGTGCGCGCCTTCTTTCACGAGCCGATGCGCGGTTTCCTTGCCGATGCCGCTGCCGGCGCCGATGACAATGTGGATTTGCCGCGCGAGTTCTTTTTCCGCGGGCATGCGCTGGAGCTTCGCCTCCTCGAGCAGCCAATACTCGATGTCGAACGCCTCCTGCTGCGGCAACGCAATGTATTCGTCGATCGCTTCCGCGCCGCGCATCACCTCGACCGCGCAGTTGTAAAACTCCGCCGTCACACGCGACTCGGACTTGTCTTTGCCCCACGCGATCATGCCGAGGCCGGGGATCAAAATCACCGTCGGGTTCGGGTCGCGCATTGCTGGCGAGTTCGCGTGTTTGCACTTTTTGTAATACGCAGCGTAGTCCTTGCGATATTGGACGAGGCCGTCCCCGAGCTTCTTTTTTAGAGCGGCGACTTCCTCCGTCTGCGGATTCCAATCGACATACAGCGGTTTGATTTTCGTGCGTAAAAAATGATCCGGGCAGCTCGTGCCGAGCTCGGCGAGACGCTGCGCGTCGTTGGAATTCGCGAAGCGCAGAATTTTGTCGTCGCTCTGAACAGTGCCGATGAAACGCTTTTGCTGGCTCACCTGTCCACGCAGCCAAGGCAGGATTTGCGCGAAAATTTCGTTCCGCTTCGCTTCGTCGAGTGACTGGAATTTCGCGCCGCCGAATGCCGCAGCGTCGCCGCCTTTCGCCTCGTATTTTTGTTCGATGAATTCCGCGGCGCGCTCGATGAAATCAAGCGTCTGCGTGTAGCATTGCTTCTCGTCGTCGTGCCACGCAATGAAGCCGTGCTGGCCCATCATGATCGCGCGTGTCTTCGGATTTTTCTTCGCGATTTCCTGCATCGCGAGGCCGAGCTCGAAGCCGGGGCGCATCCATTTCACGTATTCCATTTCGCCGCCAAAAATTTCGCGCGTGAGCTTTTCGCAGTTCTTGCTCGCGGCGATCGCGATGATCGCATTCGGGTGCATGTGATCGACGTGCTTGCCGGAGATGAAGCTGTGAAGCGGGGTGTCGATCGACGACGGGCGCGGGTTCAAATTAAACGTCGTGTGAAAATACATCGCAACCATGTCGTCCTCGGCCTGCGACTTGAGTCCCTTGTCATTTCGCGCTGCGTAAACCCCCTGCAACGCGATGAGTTTGTCCTGATAAAGCGACGAGAAGTTCTCTTTTTTCGCCGTGCGCAAATCGCCGCCCGAGCCTTTGACCCAGAGCACTTCGACCTGCTCGCCGTCGAGCGGATCGCGCTCCATGATCTTCGACGAAGTGTTTCCGCCACCGGTGTTGGTGATGCGCTGGTCCGCGCCCAGAATGTTTGAGCGGTAAACGAGACGGGCGACCGGATCGAGTTTCGCGACGACAGCGTCATCCCAGGAATAGTTCACGTGTTTGTAGTTTGTTTTCATAATTTTTAAGTCATCAAATCAAGCGCAGTAAATCGCCCATAAGCTTCCTGCCAGCTCAGCGTCGCGAGCGGGTGAAATGTTTCGACGGCAAACGACTCGCGCACCGTCTTGCGCAGCGCGTCGAGCGAATCGAGATCGCCCAGCGCGATTGCCTGGATGAGCACGTTGCCGATCGCAGTCGCCTCGACCGGGCCGGCGATGATGTTGCGGCCGGTTGCGTCGGCGGAAAATTGATTGAGCAAGCGATTCCGGCTGCCGCCGCCGACAATGTGCAGAGTGCGAATTTCGCGCCCGGTGACTTCGTGAATTTCCTCGAGCGCCTGCCGGTAAAGCAGCGCAAGGCTTTCCAAAACACAGCGCAAAAACTGCCCCGGCGTATCGGGTATCGGCTGCGCCGTCTGCTCGCAGTAGCTCTGGATTTTTGCCGGCATGTCGTCCGGTTTCCAAAAGCGCGCGGCGTTCGGATTGATGAGCGACCGCAGCGGCTCGGCCTCCTCGGCCATGCGCGTGAGCTCGTCGTAATTGTATTCTCGGCCCTGCTTGCGCCATTCGCGCTGGCACTCCTGCAGGATCCACATGCCGATGATGTTTTTCAAAAATCGCGTGGTGCCGCCATAGCCTGCTTCGTTGGTAAAATTGTGTTTGCGCGCAGCGTCGTCGAGCAGAGGATGCGCGAGCTCGACGCCGATCAGCGACCACGTGCCGGAGCTAAGATATGCCCAATCATTTCCTTCCGCGGGCACCGCAGCGACGGCCGCGCCGGTATCGTGCGAGCAGGTCGTAATGACCTGCACATTGTCTAATTTTGTTTCATTCGCAATTTCCGGCAGCAGCGGACCAAGCGGAGTTCCCGGCGGAACGATTTCGGGAAAAATTTTGTGCGGCAGCTCGAACAGCCGGATCAATTCTTCCGACCATTTGCGGCTGCGCGGGTTGTAAAGCTGCGTCGTGCTCGCGAGGCTTTCGTCCATGCGCGCAACGCCGGAAAAAAGAAAATTGATGTAATCGCCGATCGTTAAAAATTGCTCCGCAAACTGCAGTAGTCCCGGCGTGTTGTCCTGGTCGGCGAGCAACTGGTAAAGCGTGTTGATCGACATGAACTGAATGCCCGTGTTCGCAAAAATCACCTCTGGCGTAGCTTTCGCGAGAGCCGCTTCGTAGGTCGCATCCGTGCGCGCATCGCGATATTGAAACGGCGGTGAGAGCTGCGGCACATCGTCGCGGAACAGCACGTAATCAACACCCCACGAATCCACACTGACACTCGCGATCGGCAAGTTGCGCTCCGCCACTTTCGCGAGTCCGCGTTTCAGCTCGTGAAAAATCTGCAATACATCCCATCGCAACGTCCCGAAAACCCGCACTGGTTCGCTGATGAAGCGATGAATCTCCTCCAGCTCGACGCGACCATTTTCCAAATGCCCGAGCATCACGCGCCCGCTGCCGGCGCCGAGATCACAGGCGATGTAGTAGTTTCCGTTCATTTGAGAATTTTCGATGTGGGTATGCCGCTCGCGGCGAGTTGTGCGGGGGTTGCATTGGTCGCGAGTAGATCGATGCGCGACCACGGCGCGAGAAAACTGGGGGCGGTGCGGTCGAGTTTTGTGCGATCGACGCAGAAAATACGCGCGCTGGCGCGTTCCATCACGCGTTGCTGCAGCGCGACGATTTCATCCTGCGAATTCCAAAGACCATCGCGCGTCATCCCTTCCGCGCTGAGAAACGCCTGGTCGATTCGGTAAAACGCGAGCGCCTTGCGGGCGGTTTCGCCGGCGAGCACGGACTGCCGGTGCAAAAAATGTCCGCCAAGAATATGCACGTGCACGCCATCGGTTTGCGCGAGCAGCTCCGCGACAGGCATGTTGTTTGCCACGACAACGAGTTCCTCGACCGGTTCGCGATGAATTTCCTCCGCGAGTGCGTAAATTGTCGTGCCGGCATCGAGAAAACACGTCGTTTTCGATTTGATTAACTTTCGTGCTTTCGCAGCAATGCTGCGTTTTGCTAAAGCGGCGCTTTGTTTGCGCTCCATGAACGAGGTAAACCGCGCGTTGTATTCGCTCAGTGCGCCGCCGTAGGTGCGCAGAATTTGCTTTTCCTCAGCGAGGACCGCGAGGTCGCGGCGCGCAGTCGCTTCAGAAATCTTGAAGCGTTTGCAGACGTCCTGCAGCGGCACATAGGTTTGCTGCTGCAACCAGCTCGCAAGCTGACGGCGACGGCTCTCGACAATGTGAAGGGGGACTTTCAACGCGCAGAGCATCGCACTTTTATGATTGAAGTCAATCATAAAAACTTTGCGCTATTTTTCACCTGCTGGAAAAAGCGTTTGGATTCCGCAAAAGTTTTGCTAGTTTCCCACTCCCGCTACGGTGGCCGTAGCTCAATGGTAGAGCTCCAGATTGTGATTCTGGCTGTTGCGGGTTCGAGTCCCGTCGGCCACCCCATCCCCACGCAACATTACAAAAGCGTGGTGATTTTGTGCTAATGCCATTTGCCGGTTTTCTCTATAACGGCCCAAAAAACGTTAGCACTATTTCACTTTTTTCGCGTTTTTTGCAAGAAACGCATTTCTCGTCCGTCTATTCTGTTAAAGGCATGTTTATTCAGTTGGGGGAAGAATCCAGTGGAGGTGGCCAAAGGGTCACGGGGCCGCCACTGGGTTCAGGCCGGCTGGCTTGCCTTTCACCGAATGAGTCAAAATACCCACGCTTACTGTTCGCAGTGCCGGGCTGTGCGAAAGTTTTCGCCTGCCACCGTTAATCACACTTTCCACTTTCTCTGGTCGTTAATCACCGGAGGACTCTGGCTGATCGGCTGGATTGCGCATTGCTTGGGGCGCGCTCTGCGGCCATTACGCTGCGCCGATTGCGGCTGGCACAATCCTGAATTCCGCATGCACGCGGATGAAAGCGGCTTCACTCATAAAAACGATTTTGCGAAAGCTTCACGTTCGCTGACACCGCAGGCTTGAACGAAACGCCGACGGCACCTCATCATTCATGAGGATGGAAACTCGGCTTCAAATTTTACCGGACGAGCGCTTTTCCGCGCTGCGGGCCGGTTTCGACGAGCGCTTGAGCGGTCTCGGCGGATTGCTGTCGCCGGCGAATTTTTCAAGTTTTCTCGATGCCGTGATGCGCGACGTGCTGCACTCCGGCTTCGCGCGTGCGGCTGCGCATGAAGGCTCCGTGTGGCTGCTCGATGAAAAGCACGAGCATCTCGCGATCGCCCACAATACCGGCCCGAATGCAGCTCGTCTCATCGGAGATTTTAAACAACCACTGAACACAGGCCTCATCTCGCTCGTGGTCGCGAGCGAACAACCGCTTTGCGAAAACCGAATGCGCGAGAACGCGCTTCAGGATAAATCACTCGACCAAAAACTCGGGCTGGTAACTTGCGCGATGCTGGCAACGCCGTTTTCCTTCGGTTGCCGCATGCGTGGAGTCATCTCGTGTGTGCAATTGACTCGCGCTGAACTAAACGAGCCCGAGCCGGCCGGTTTTTCCCTGGATCATCTGCGCGCATTGCAGTTCACAGCGGCGACACTGTCGCGCTTGATCGATCAGCGTTTGCTGATGCTCGCCATCGGGCGTGAAAAATAATGAGCGATTCTGACGACTGGATCACGCTGGAACAAGCGGCCGAATTCATGCGAAGCGGCACCGGGCGCGGTGTAAAAATCGCGGTGCTTGATACCGGTATCGATACCACGCATCCCTCGCTCGCCGGCGTGCGGCTTTTGCATGACCATGCTTACGAGGAAGTCTACGAACCGACAACCACTTTAGAGACGGTGAGCGGCAATAATGAAGATTTCCACGGACACGGAACTGCTGTTGCGGACATCATTCACCGTGTTGCGCCGGAGGCGGAAATCGGGAGCTTTCACGTGTTGGTCAAAAATACGGAGTCGCGAACTGAAATAGTCGCCCGCGGCGCTGTGGAAGCGATCGATCGAGGCTATTCGATTCTCAATTGTTCCTTCGGGTGCAACGTGCCCGAACATGCACTTCGCTACAAAAGCTGGGTGGATATGGCTTATTTAAAAAACGTCCACGTCGTCGCTGCCGGCTCGAGCGTTGACCCGCGCGAGGAGTTATGGCCGGGATTTTTCACGTCGGTGATTTCCGTGGACGTCGCGGACTTGCCGGACGAAAACGATTTGTATTACAAACGCGACTCCGTCGTTGAATTTTATGCGCATGCCGTAAACCTAAAAGTCGCGTGGTCGAGCAAACTCTTCAGACATATCACCGGCAGTAGTTTTGCCGCTGCGCGCGTGACCGGATTGCTGGCGCGCCTGCTTTCCGAAGCGCCGCACCTGACGCCTTGCCAGGCCAAGGCGATTCTCCACCGAATCGCCCGGCCATGGCCACCCGCGGCGGGCGAGGTTAGTTATCGTGAGGCTCCACCCCCGCAGAGCCTCTTTTATCTGTAACCTGCCTGGCCACCCATCGCACCCATGTAGGCCTTTTCTTAAGCGAATTGCAGAGATATGGCCGCTCGGTATCCTCGCAATCTCCCACGGCAAATTCCACGAGCTTGTCGTGCAATTCGCCAGCCGGCATTTCTATACCTAGTTCCTCGACATCCGGCTTGCAGCGGTCGAGGAAGGCCATGATTCGTGCAAAATCGCTTAGTTCCATAACAGAATAGACGGACGAAAATCGGTTTCTTGCAAAAAATGTTGTTTTTTATACACAAAAAATGACGATTTATTGAAAAAGAGGCCGATCGACGCTGTCGCAGAGCTGCACGAAGTCATCCCACGTCAAATCAAGAAACGGTTCCTCTTGTTTGATAAATGTTAAAATATCTGTTTCCAGCGCTTGCTGTGTTTGGTGCAAAATGCGACTGATTTTTGATTCATCCATTTTCCACATGCGACCGACTTCCGATTGCGTCAGGTTGCCGTAGTGGACAAGCTGCAGCATCACGAAATGCTCGGAAGGAGAGCGATCAATCGCGTAATTGAGCGCACGCCGCATCAAGTCGAGCAGCGGCGGATCGTTGGTTCGCTCGGGCATAGTGATGCCAATCGGCTTGCCCTCCTCCTCGTCATCGGGCAACGGAACGTAGTGTCCGTCTTCCCGGCGTTTATCGATGATCCGGTTCAGAACGACTGCCTTGAGCCAGTAACCCAACGCGCACTGACCGCGATATTTGAAAAATAGCGGGCGATTTTTTCCATGCGGCTGAATGCAATCGGTCCAGAGAGTGGTGATCAATTCATTGACTTCTTCCGCTCCAGCGCCCATGCGGCTAAGAAAAGCGCCAAGTGCGCCGTGATATTTCTCATGCAGCACGCCGATCGCACGCGAGTTGCCGGCGAGGCAGCGATCCACCAATTCCAAATCTTCAGGATATTTGGGGGACCTTCTCATCGGATTCCATCAATGCGTCATTGCGTTGCGACGTTCAATGGAAAATCGCTGGTGACAATGATTTTACGCGTCTGAAATACGCGATTTCACCGGCGGATGCGCGAATGAGTTGTGCTTGAGCGCGACAAATTATATTTGTTTGCCCTTCCCAGGACATGACGCCACTCGAACAACGGATCAAATACAAGTTCCGCAACTCGCTGTTGCTTGCGGAAGCGTTGACGCATCCGAGTCTGGGCTACGAAACACAGCGTCATCACTTTGACAATCAACGTTTGGAGTTTCTCGGCGACGCCGTGTTGCAGCTTATTTTCACGCGGCATTTGTTCGATTTGTTTCCGACGTTCAGCGAGGGGCAGCTTACAAAATTGCGCGCACGGCTCGTGTCGCGTGAAGGCCTGAAAGTCCACGCGATCGCGATCGGGCTTGGCGATTTTTTGATGATGGGCAAAGGCGAGGAGTCGAGCGGCGGACGCGCGCGCGCATCGGCGCTCGCGGATGCGTTCGAAGCATTGATCGGCGCGATGTATCTCGACAGCGATCTCGAGACGGTGCGCAAATTCGTGCTCGATGAGGCAAAGCTCGACATCGAAAACCTGCGCATCGAGCCGATGGACGTGAATCCGAAAGGCCGTCTGCAGGAACTCCTGCAAGCACTGACGCCGCAAAGTCCGCAATACGTCATCACGTCGCAATCCGGACCGGAACATCAAAAACAATTCGTCGCTGTCGTAAAATGGAACGGCATCGAGCTCGGCCGCGGCGAAGGCCACAGTAAAAAAGAAGCGCACACCGCAGCAGCGATCGACGCGCTCAATCGCGAGGAATGGAAATCGCAATTTCCTTCCGCATAACTCGCCAACAACTGCGAATAAATCCCAATAACCGCTGCGCTTCGTGAGTTGTCGCGGCGCGCGGGTTTTCAGCCCAAGATTATTCGCAGGTAAAAATCGTCGCGGAACAAGCCATGTGGCGCAGTGGAACAGACATTGCGCGAGTTGTTCACACCGTTAAGAAGAAGAAGAAAGCTTCGAGAGTTTTTAATTCTTTAATACAAGCTTGTGAACAAATCGCGGCGCGCTACTCCAGCACCTCGAAATGGCTCATCAGCTTGAACATTTGGTAGCGCTCCTCGATGTCCTGGTAGGACAGCTTGCGCAGGCGCTCGAGTGAAAACGCCTCAACGTTGTAGCTCGCGAGCACGCTGCCGTAGACGACCGCCTTGCGGAGATGCTCAAACGTGATCGCGCTGTGATCGAGGCTCGCGAGATAGCCGGCAAGCCCGCCCGCGAATGTGTCGCCGGCGCCGGTCGGGTCGTGGATGTCCTCGAGCGGATAAGCGGCGCACGAGAAAAAGACATTTGGCCCAAAAAGCAAACAGCCGTGCTCGCCTTTTTTGATCGCGACGTATTTCGGTCCGAGTTCGCGGATGCAATTTCCGGCGCGGATGAGGCTTGTCTCTTTCGTCAATTCGCGAGCCTCGCCGTCATTTAAAATCAGCATGTCGACGCGCTTGAGTAGCGCGAGCAGATCATCTTTGGCGATGTTGATCCACAAATCCATCGTATCGGCGATGATGAAACGCGGGCGCTCCATTTGATCGAGCACATGGCTCTGGAGTTTCGGCGCGATATTCGCCAGCAACACGAATGGAGTGTCTGCATAAGCCTTTGGCAACATCGGCGTGAAATGCTCGAAGACGTTCAGCTCGATACTACGTGTCGTGCGCGTGTTTAAATCCCAGTGATATTCGCCGCTCCAGCGGAAGGTTTTTCCCGGCACGATCTGCAGGCCTGAGAGATCAATCCTGTGCGAGGAAAAATAATCGACGTGCGCTTTCGGAAAATCATCACCGACGACACCGACGAGGTTGACGCCGGTGAAAAAACTCGCGCCGACCGCGGCATACGACGCCGAGCCGCCGAGCAAGTCCGCGTGTTCCTCGACAGGCGTTTTGACGGTATCAAGACCAATGGAACCAACAACAAGAACGGACATCGATTTAAGATTTCTGATTTAAGATTAACGGTTCGCCAGCAGCATCGCTTTCGCGTCGCGTGTGTAGCTCACGATGTCGGCGGCTTTCAAAATGCCGGAGACGATGACCGCGCGTTTTGCGCCGGCGGCGAGCACGGAAGCTAGGTTCTCGAGCTTGATGCCGCCAATACAAAAAATCGGAACCCGCACCAGCTCGTGCACGCGTGCGATGTCATCGAGGCCAATCGGTTTGTAGTCGGGCTTTGTTGGTGTGGCGAAAAGCGGGCCGAAACCGATGTAGTCCGCACCCTCGGCCATCGCGACGACCGCTTGCTGGTAGGTGTGTGTCGATTTGCCGATGATGGCGTTTTTTCCCGCGAGAATGCGCGCCTGCTCGGGGTTGTAGTCATCGTCCTGCCCGATGTGAACGCCCTGCGCGCCGACCTCGGCGGAGATTTCCGGATAGTCGTTAATGATCAGCGGCACGCCCGCCGCGCGCGTCACCGGCGCGAGTTGCTCGCCGAACCAAAGCACGTCCTTCTCGACGTATTCCTTCGCGCGCAACTGCACGATATCGACGCCGCCTTCGATCATTTTTTCCGCGACGATCGTGACGTCCGCAGGCGGGATGTAGGCGAGGTCGAGGATGCCGTAGAGAAAACAATCGGCGATGGTTTTCATCGCGCGATCCCGTTATCGCCGGAACTCCGCACTGCGCGAGGCGATCATTTTTTCGACGAAACCGGTGTTGTATTTGCCGCGGAGAAAATCAGGGTTGCGCATGATCGCGTGCTGGAACGGAATCGTGGTCTTGATGCCGGTGACGAGATACTCGCTGAGCGCGCGGTCCATGCGCGCGATCGCATTGGCGCGGGTGGTGCCCATGCCGATGACTTTGGCGATCATCGAGTCGTAATGCGACGGCACGGTGTAGCCGGCATACGCGTGTGAATCGATGCGGATGCCACGGCCGCCGGGTGCGTAGTAGAGATCGATCTTGCCGGGACTTGGCTGGAAATTATTAAACGGATCCTCGGCATTTACGCGGCACTGGATGGCGTGGTAGCGCAGCGTGGGATTGCGCACGAAATGCGAGAGCGGCTCGCCGGCGGCGATCTTGATCTGCTCTTTCACGAGATCAATGCCGTAAGCCTCCTCCGTGATCGTGTGCTCCACCTGGATGCGCGTATTCATTTCCATGAAATAGAAATTCCCGTGGTCATCCACGAGATACTCCATCGTGCCGGCACCTTCGTAGTCGACGGATTCGGCGAGTTTCACGGACGCCTTGCCCATCTTCGCGCGCAGATCGTCCGTCATGAGCGGAGACGGGCATTCCTCGATGATCTTTTGGTTGCGGCGCTGCATCGAGCAATCGCGCTCGCCGATGTGCACGACATCGCCTTTGCGATCCGCCATGACCTGAAACTCGATGTGGTGCGGATTCTCGATCAGTTTTTCAATGTAAACGCCCGAATTGCCAAACGCCTTCTCGGCCTCCATGCGCGCGCCGTGAAAACCTTGCACGAGCGACACGTCATTGTGCGCGGGCCGCATGCCTTTGCCGCCGCCGCCGGCGACCGCTTTGATCATCACGGGATAACCGATTTTCTTCGCAATCTTCACCGCTTGGTCCTCGGTCTCGACGATACCGTCGCTGCCGGGCGTGATCGGCACACCGGCTTTGCGCGCAGTTTCCCGCGCCGTGTTTTTGTCGCCCATCGCGCGGATTGCCGCAGGCGACGGCCCGATGAACTTGATGTTGCAGCTCGCGCAAACTTCTGCGAAATGCGCGTTCTCCGCGAGAAAACCGTAGCCCGGATGAATCGCATCGACGTCGCCGATTTCCGCCGCGCTGATGATGCGATCGATCTTTAAATAACTGCTCGCGCTCGACGCCGGCCCGATGCAGATCGCCTCGTCGGCCAGTTGCACGTGCAGCGAATCGATATCCGCCTCCGAGTAAACCGCGAGCGTGCGGATGCCGAGTTCCTTGCACGCGCGGATGACGCGCAACGCGATTTCGCCGCGGTTAGCGATGAGGACTTTGTCGAACATTCGCTTATTTCAAGCGGAACAGCGGCTGGCCAAATTGCACCGGCTTGCCGTTTTCGATCAGAATCTCCGTGATCGTGCCGCTCATCTCGGCTTTGATTTCATTCATCACTTTCATCGCCTCGATGATGCAGACGACCGTATCGGCCGTCACTTCCTGGCCGACCTCCACATACGGCGCGGATTCAGGCGACGCTGCGGTATAAAACGTCCCCACCATCGGCGAAATGATCTCCTTGCCCGACGGCACGTGCGCGGCTGCGGTGGCTTCAGTGGGAGCACCAGCCGCAGCACTCGGAGCGGCCATCGGCGCGGCGTGCGCGACATGCATCGGCGCTGCTGTGGAAATCATGGGCTGAAAATCGCCGCCCTTCTTGAGCGTAATCTTGAAGCCTTCCTTCTCCATCTTAAAGACGGAGAGGTCGTTCTTCTTCATGAGGGCAATAAGTTCTTTAATTTCTTTTAAATCCAAGGCGTCCTCCTGTTGGGGTGAAGTTTCGCGCATGCTAGGAACCGACGCGAAAATGCGCAAGGCTGTTGTCACCGGCTTTTGCAAATTTCACACCGGTTATTTTTCCGCCCGCACGGCTATCGCCATTTTGCCTGCGTCGATTTCGCCATGAAACATGCGAATCCTCCCCGCACATCATCGGACCGCTCGGGCTGCCGTAATCTCCCGCTCCGGCCCAGATGGCACAGTGCACTGCAGACCGGGCGTTGTTGTCGGAAAAGCGCTCTATTGCACGTTGATCGGCAGGTTTGGCGTGAAGTCGCCGAACCATTGCACGCCGGTTTGCAGCATTCGCCATTGGAAGTTGTAAGTGCCGGGAGTCGCCGGCGCAACGGCGGTGAAATTGAATGTCCAACTCGTCCCCGGCGGGACTGCGGCGGTGGCCGGCAGCAACACGCGGTTTTTGCCCCACGTGATGTTGTCCTGCGGATTCTGCGAGCCGAGCTTGTAATTCCCTCCAGCCGTCCACGTCGCTGCGCCCGAGTTCTGCATCGTGATCGAAACGGGGAAAGCCTGACCTGCGGCGACGGATGGCGGCACAGTTTGCGAAACGAAGATCGCCGCATTCACCGGCGGAACGTTCGGCGTGACGGTGATCGCGACGTTATCGCTGCAATCGCCGAAATAAACGACACCGTCCTGGATCATACGCCATTGAAAATTGTAAGTCCCGCTCGTGAGCGGCGCGGTGGCTTTGATCGTGTAAACGGCATCCTGCCCCGGCGCGATCGATGCAGTCGAGGGCAGATACGCCCGGGCGACGCCCCAGACGATGTTGTCTTTCAAATTTTGCGAGCCGAGCCGGTATTTTGCCGCTTCGCTCCACGTGTTCGTGCCGACGTTGCGCATCGTGATGGTCGGGTAAAAGACCGCTCCGGGCAAAACGAAGGACGGCACGTTCTGCCCCACAAAAAACGACGCATTGGCTGCGACCTGCACGGGCACTGAAACAGCGGGCGTGGTTTCGCCAAACGCGCCCGCCGCGCCGTCGTGCATCATCCGCCACTGGAAATTGTAGCTGCCTGCGGTCGTCGGCGCGATGACGGGGAATGTAAACGTCACCCACGCGGTCGGCGGCACATCCACCGGCATCGAAACCGACGGCACGCCCCAGAGGGAGCTGTCCGCCGGGTTCTGTGGGATCAGCTTGAATCCCATACCCGCCGTCCACGTGCTCGTGCCGATATTTTTCATCGTGACCGAAACCATCGCGCGCTGGCCTGCGACCATCGTCGGCGGCACGTTTTGCGCGACGAATACCGCGTCGTCCGTCGGAACGATTTGTTTGAAATTTGCCGTGTAAGTCGTATTCGCCGCCGGCACCGAAAACGTGTGCGTCGCCGCGCCGCCATCGGACCACGACGCAAAGTCATACGTGACGCCGTAGAGCAATTGCGGCGGCGGCACGCTCAATGTCCGCGTCATATTCACGACGCCCGTTACCGATGTGCCGCTCGCGAGCGTCAGATCGTCGAGCACCACGTTCAGCCCCGGCGGATTGGTCGCCAGCGCGAACGTCGAAGTTTTCGGCAAAACATCGCGATAGGCCTGCGTCGAGATACCCGCGCTGTCGGTGACGGTCAGCAAGATGCGATACCAGACATCGGGATCCATTTCGCCGACGGTCGGGATCGTAAACCCGCCGCTCGTGACACCGCTAAACGGCGCGAGAAACGGGTGAATGTGCGCGGTGCCCGTCGTAGAGTGATGATGAAAATCGACCTGCCAGGTAAACGCCGAAGCCGGCTCGGTGCCGTCCTGGTTGTCGCTGGCGGAACCGAGGAAATTGATCGTGTCACCCGCGGCGTAGCGCTGATTCGCCGGAGTCAACGGCGAGTAAGGCGCGTAGTCGATCGGCACATTCGTGCCCGTCTGCACCGGCGCGTTGATCGCCGGCGCGGGCGGCGTGTCGTAGACAATCGATAACAGAGCGGAGCGCGTCGTGACGCTGCCCATCGCGTTCGAGATGCGGCAACTGAACGTCTTGTGGTTGTCTTTCTTGCCGACCGGCGGCGTGGTGTAAACCGCCGACGTCGCGCCGGGAATTGGCGACCCGTTTCTCATCCACTGGTAAGACATCGGCTGCGAGCCCGACGCGTTCACGCTGAACGTCGCCGGATAATTCACCGGCACGATCGTATCCTGCGGCTGCTCGCCGATCTGCGGCGAGAGAATCCCCGTGTATTGCACACGCGAGATTGAGCCCTGGTCGTAGTTGATGAAATAGAGCGACCCATCCGGCCCGACCGTCATCTGCACGTGCGCACCCGGCAGGCCGCTGATGAACGGTGTCACCGCGCCGGTTGCAGGATCGAACACATTGATCCAGCCCTGGCAGTGATCGGCGAAAAAATACTTCCCGACATACGCATCGGGCAACTGCCGCACCGGTGGATTGTAAAAAGCGCCGCCCGTGATCGCGCATCCGAACACCGCCGCCGTCCCCGCGACGAGCGGGTGCGGATAAGAATAGATCGGACTCGTGTAGCCCGCCGCATTCGAGTAGCCCTCGAAAACCGGCCATCCGTAATTTCCGCCCGCGACAATGTCCTTGATGTCCTCCCACGACGTGTTGCCGACATCGTTCACAAACAAGCGCCCGGTCCCCAGCTGCACCGACATGCTGAATGGATTGCGAAACCCGAGCGCGTAGATCGCGCGGCAGTTGCCGGTCGTGCTGTTGTAAAACGGATTGTCCGCCGGGATGCTGCCGTCTTTGTTTAAGCGCAGCACTTTTCCCATGATCGTCGTCAGCGACTGCGAATCCGTTTTCACGCAGTTATCGCCCGTGGCGAGGTAAAGCTTCCCGTCCTTGCCGAACTGCATCCCGCCGCCGTTATGCATGCCCGTCGTGTTCAGATCCGGCAAATCCAGCAGCACCACCTCACTCCCCGGCAACGCCACATCACCGCTCGCAGTGAAGCGGCAGAGCCGGTCGTGCAGCGTCGGCGTCGTCGCGACGTAAAACACATAGACATACCCGTTCGTCGCGAAATCGGGATCGAGCAGCACGCTGTCGAGTCCGCTCTCGAGATCGGTGTAGGGATACAGCGTCAGGAACGGCTGGGAAAGCAGCGCGCCGTTCTTGATGATCCGTAGCGTCCCGCCCTTCTCGCACACAAAGATCCTTCCGTCCGGCGCGACCGCCATCGACGCAGGCGCCGCCAGCGCATTATCCGGCACCACCTTCGACAACACGAAACCCGCCGGCAGCGATTGCGCGCGAGCCGGCATCGCGACTGCGGCGACCCATGCAAAGCATGCGCACAAAAGCACGCACATCCGGAATCTCTTACGGCGAATTCCCTGAGCCGGTAAACCCTGAAAAATCATAAGCCCTGAGTCCTTTTTGGACGGCGGGATGCTAAGGAGCGCCGTGTGCGGGGTCAATGAGAACTATAATAATTGCACTTGTTTTAGTCCCAACCGCGCGACATTCCCGATTCGCCCGCCGCGCTCTTCCCTTAATCACCAGTCTGCAAACTAAACCCTCACTATTTTTAACATTTCGTTCTTGCAAAAAGGCATCGCTCTCTTCACCCTCGCGCGCAGTTCGGCGGGCGCGGCCCGCGAACTAAGCGCGTGAAACCTTACGGAACAGGACGACAGGCAGGATTTGACCGGCAACGGCAAGTCTCACGGGCTCTTTTTCCTCAAATTTTCGCTGCTCAAATCGAGACAGTGGCAAACCCCATCGGGTGGTCAAAAATCGCCAGAAAATGGCCATTTACTCTGGTAGGAGGCCCGGTCAATGCCATAGGAGCGCCGCTCAATCCCGTAGGAAAGGCGCTCAATGCCGTAGGCGGCCCAGTCAATCTCGTCGGCTCGGTGCTCAATGTCATAGAAGACGCGCCCAATGCCGTCGCCGCCCTGCCCGAAGCCGTCGCGCGGCCGGTCGATGCCATCGGACGCCGCTCGCGGTCATTTTCCCAAATCCAAAACCCAAAACAACAACACCCAACCCAAAGTAAAACATCATGTCACTCCTCGATATCACCACCACCATCAAATTCGTCAAAGACCGCGTCGAAGCGACCACGAGCGCGCAGGAGAGTGTCGCCACGAAATGGGTCTGGCCGTTGAAAACCGTCGCCCAATGGCAGGCGGATCTCAACGAGCTGGACGGCTCGCGCGACGGCAACCAGCCCGGCACATTGCCCAGCCTCGCCCACAACGCGATCGCCGCGCACCAGTTCCAGGCGAAACAGGCGAACGACCTCGCTAATCGCTACGAGCTCATCCACATCAAAACCGTGCAAGCGGTCGGCGTCATGCGCGGGCGCGCGATGGCGGATCGTTCGCACGCCGCGGTGGTCGATGAACTCAGCGCCCGCGGCGATTCCAACATCGCGATCGAAGATGAAGGCGCGGAGCTGCTCGCCGCATGGAAGCTGGAGTTCGGTGAAAATTTCACGCCCGCCCCCGGCAACACTTACGACGGCTTGCGCGAGCTTTTCGAAGGCAAAACCGACGCGCAGGGAAACGTAGTCACCCCGAGCCTGCGCCAGCTCAAGGACGCGATGAAAACCGCCGCCGCCGCAACGCGCAAAGCCGAGGGCGTGCTCAACTTGCTATTCACGCGCCTCGAGGACGAATGCGTGCAATGGTATGCCGAGGCCGTTCAGGTCTTCGCCGAGGGCACGCCCGAAGGCGACATGATCCGCACCACCGTCCCGACCAGCGACCAATACAGTCCCGGCCACCCGAAGCCGGCCAATCCCGCGCCGAAGGCGCCGGAGCCGGGGAAATAGCGGGTTACAATACAAATGGTTCCGCAGGGGTTCTTCGCAGCTCACTGGCTGGCGATGGCTGTGTGCTGTGGTGCGTGTTTTTGGGTAAGTCTCTGCCTCATTATTCGCATGTGGTTTGTTCACCACCGAGCGGGTGTCATAAAGAAGGTTTTGTGGAGCATCATGCTTTTAGTTCCGGTGTTCGGCTGGCTGGCTTACGGAGCATGGTTTCACTTACCCGGCTTTACCGATACCCCATGCCCAACCGAGCATTCCCGCGA
Organism: Spartobacteria bacterium; assembly: GCA_021324395.1. Taxonomy (GTDB): domain Bacteria; phylum Verrucomicrobiota; class Verrucomicrobiia; order Chthoniobacterales; family Chthoniobacteraceae; genus JAJPJG01. Next base: position 128,348 of record JAJPJG010000031.1, read on the forward strand.
CGCGCCATACATTGGAAATGACCATTTCATCTAACCGGCAGTTTCGTCGACTTTCGTTGCCTCGAATGATTACCTGCCATAATGTGCGACATCGTGAAAGCCGTTGAGTCATCTGCCGAAGTGATGGGTGGCGCTCCTCTATGAACGAGCCGGCCGAAGTGGACATTTTCAAAAAAACCTTCCAGCGCATCGGTGACGAGCTTTCCAAGGTGATCGTCGGGCAGCGGGAGATCATCGAGGGGGTGCTCGTGGCGTTTTTTGCGGGCGGGCATGTGTTGCTCGAGGGCGTGCCGGGGCTGGGCAAGACGATGCTGGTGCGGACGCTGGCCGATGCGATGAATCTCGATTTTGCGCGGGTGCAGTTCACGCCGGACTTGATGCCGGCGGATATCGTGGGAACGAACCTGATCAGCGAGGGCGAGCACGGGCGCAAGGAGCTGCGGTTCCAGCGCGGCCCGATTTTTACGAACATCCTGCTGGCGGATGAAATCAATCGCGCGACGCCGAAGACGCAGAGCGCGTTGCTGGAGGCGATGCAGGAATATCATGTGACTGTCGGCGGGACGCAGCATCGCGTCGGCGAGCCGTTCCTGGTGCTGGCGACGCAGAATCCGCTGGAGATGGAGGGGACTTATCCGTTGCCGGAGGCGCAGCTCGACCGGTTTTTCTTTAAGCTAAAGGTGCGGTATCCCTCGGCCGAGGAGCTGCACGGGATCATCGACCGGACGACTGCCAAAGAAACGCCGACGGTGTCGAAAGTGGTCGTGGACGCGGACGAGGTGATGGGGTTGCGCAAGCTGGTGCGCGAGGTGCCGATCGTGCGCGAAGTGCAGGAGCGCGCGGTGGAGATCGTGATGGCTTCGCACCCGGAAAACGGAAGCGCGGCGCCGATTGCGAAAAAGTATGTGCGTTACGGCGCGAGCCCGCGCGGGGTGCAGGCGCTGATCCTCGCGGCCAAGATCTACGCGCTGCTCGATGATCGTTATCACGTGGCAAAGGCGGACATCGAAAAAGCAGCGCCCCCGGCTTTGCGCCACCGAATCATCTTGAATTTCGAGGGCGAAGCCGAGGGCGCGACGACGGACCAGGTGGTCAGCGCCATTCTCGGGAACGGCGCGTCAGCCTAGAACCCAAACGCAAACGAAAACCGCGGGCGCGAATAGTAGTGCCTGTGGTAATAGCTGCGATAGTAGGGCCGGTCGTAATAGCAGTCGTCGTAATAACGGTCGCCGTAATACACCGGCCGGTAATAGCCGTAGTGATACGGGCGCTCCACGACGACAACGCGGTCATAGTGACGATGATGATGATGCCAGGCCGATGCCTTTGGGACAAAGACTCCGGCGAAGAGCACGAGCATCGCGATGGTTAAGAGGAATGCTTTCATAGTTATTGTTTCTGACGTTTGGCGACTCGCTTTATTCAAAAGCCGCGAGCTAAAACCCTTCGTGCGGCTGGAGCTTGGTCGCCTCTATTTCTTCGATCACCGGGCCCGGTTTGAACGTGTCGCCCTCCTTGATGATCTTGCGTAACGTGATGGTGTCGCCGGCGAGATCGGCGAGCATTCTTCCACCGATGACGGAGAGAAAGCTGCCGGTGTTTACGACGACGCGCGGCCCGCGCCGCCAGATACCGCAGAGGTGCGTGTGGCCGATCAAAATGATGCGCGCACGCGGACGGAAGACGCGTGCAAGCGCGACAGCCTTGGCGGGCGTCTGGAACCAGCAGCGAAAGATTTGCAACGGACGCCACGGCGGCCAGCATTCGCGCGCAATGGTGGCCAGCGGTGCGAGCGGTCCGCGCGGGATGCTCGGCTTGTGCAGCTCGAGCGCGAGCGCGGCGCGTTTGCTCGCGGAAAGCCGCTGCTCGAAGTCATGAAAGGCATCGCCGTGCAATTCCTCGAGCGCTTTCGTGTGCGCCTCGGCCATGATCTTTGCCTCGATCGACCACGGCGAGATGTCGTGGAAAAGCATGTCGCCGTGCGTGACGAGCACCGCGCCATCGACAAGGTCGAGGTGGCTCTCCTTCGCAATGATCGGGTCGTGATTGCCGTTGATGAAAACCGGCTGCGCGCCTTCATTCGTCACGAGCTCGCGCAGCTTCGACGCATTGTTTTTTCCCTCGCTGCGCCCGCGCAGGAAACGCAGCTCGACGCTGTCGCCGTTGAAAACAACCGTTCCCATTCCGCGAAACAGCGGCAAAAGCGCGGCGGGCTTGTCCACGATGCACGCCGGATGGCCGAAATGAATGTCGGAGATAATGCGGATGGGTTCAGCGAGCGACATTCGGCTCGCCATTCATAAACGCTCGCACGGTGCAAGCGGAACACTTTTCCGCATCAATAGCCGACGATCACCCGCGCACCCGGCCGGTAGTAATAGCGGCGCGATGTGTAGGTGCGATAACTCGGCTCATCCTCGTAGTAATAGCGGCGGTAGTAAGGTCGATCGCCGTAGTCGTAGTAGACATTGTAATACGGCGCGCCGGGCACATACGTGACGTAGCGCCGATGCGCGGGTCGCTCGACATATTCCTCGCAGGCGCTGAGCACGAAGGCCGCAAACAAAACAAGCAGCACTGTTTTCATCAAAACTCCTTTTCCAAAACTTTCGCGGCGCGCAACGACGGCGGCTGTAAAAACGAGATGTTAAATTCCCGTCACCGCCACGCAAAGAGAACGCATGTGCGGCACGCGCCGGTGCTCGAACACAAAAATCCCCTGCCACGTCCCGAGCTGCATTTCGCCGTGCGCGATTGGAATTGTCTCCGATGTGCGCGTGAGCACCATGCGGATGTGGCTCGGCATGTCGTCGCTGCCTTCGGCTGTATGCACAAAATAATCCGCATCCTCCGGCACGAGCCGCTCGAAAAATTCGTGCAGGTCCGTGCGTGCCGAGTGGTCGGCGTTTTCGTAAATGATCAGGCTCGCGCTGGTGTGCCGGATGAACACCGTGACCGTGCCGGTCGCGACGCCGCTCGCTCGCACGATTCGCGCGACTTCATTGGTAATTTCGTAGGTCCCCTTGCCGCGCGTGCGGATTTCGAAGCTGTCTGAATGCGCTTTCATTTCGTTAAATTTGCGTATTCTCCGCAGTCAATGCCTCCCATTCGCGCGTCAGTCGTTCGACGTCTTCGTTGAGCGTCATAAGCTCGCGATTGAGCTGCATCGCCGCGCCCCCGGTCTGGTAGGTTTCCGGTTTCTCCAACTCGGCTGCGATCTGCTTCTGCCGCGTTTCGAGTCCGAGAATATGCATCTCCAGATCGCGAACGCGCTTTTCCCGATCACGTTTTACCTTGGCCTCCGCTTTGCGCTGCTCGGCTTCAGCGCGCTTTTGCTCGCGCATTTCGCGCATCCCCGGCCCGGAAGATTCGGCCTTCGTCGCAGCGGTTTGCTCCGGTTGCGCGTTTTGCAATTTCTCGCCTGCGGTAAGCGCCGCGCGCGCCGAGATCGCGCGCGATTTTTCGAGATAGTAATCGTAGTCGCCGGCATACGGCGTGAGATTTCCCGCGCTGATGTGCAGCACGTTTTTCGCGATCGCGCGGATGAAATGCACGTCGTGGCTGATGAAAATGAGCGTGCCTTCAAACTGCGCGAGCGCCGTGATGAGTGCGTCGATGCTGCCGATATCGAGATGCGTCGTCGGCTCGTCCATCAGCAACAAATTGGGCGGATCGAGCAGCAATTTTACGAGCGCCAGCCGCGTTTTCTCGCCGCCGCTTAGCACGGCAATACTTTTAAAAACATCGTCGCCGCGAAAGAGAAACGATCCGAGAACCGTCCGCGCCGTTTGCTCGGAAACAGGATTCGGCACATCGCGCACGCTTTCCAAAACGGTCTGCCGCGGGTTGAGCATTTCCACGCGATATTGCGCAAAATATCCGACCTTCACATTGTGGCCGAGTTCGCGGGTGCCGCGTTGCACGGGCAGCACGCCGCCGAGAATTTTCAGCAGCGTCGATTTTCCTGCACCGTTCGGTCCGACCAGCACGGTGCGCTGTCCACGCTCGGCCTCGAAATTCATTCCGCGATAAACGACGAGATCGTCATAAGCATGATCGATATCCTTGAGAGTGATGACGCGATGGCCGCTGCGCGGAGGCTGCGGAAAACGGAAGTGCACCGTTTTTTCACGTGCGAGCGGCGCTTCGATTTTCTCCATGCGCTCGATTTGCTTGAGCTTGCTCTGCGCCTGCGAAGCCTTGCTCGCCTTGGCCCGGAAGCGATCGGCGAATTCCTGCAGCGACGCGATCTCGCGCTGTTGATTTTTGTAAGCGGCCATCTGCTGCTCCTGGCGCGCGGCCTTTTGCTCGACGTAATTATCCCAGTTGCCGCGGTAGCGATTCAGCCGCCGATGCGCGATTTCCACGATCGAATCGACGAGCGCGTTTAGAAATTCGCGATCGTGCGAAATGATGAGAATCGCGCCCTGATAACTGCGCAGATATTCCTGAAACCACACGAGCGATTCGAGGTCGAGGTGATTGGTCGGTTCATCGAGTAACAGCAAATCCGGCTCCTGCACGAGCAGCCGCGCGAGATGCGCGCGCATCACCCAGCCGCCGCTCAACGCCTTTGCCGGCCGCGCAAAATCCGATTCGCGGAAAGCGAGCCCGGCGAGAATGCGCTTCGCTTTTGGCTCGAGGCGCCAGCCATCGTTTTCATCAAAAACGCGCGCAGCTTCGTGATGCTCGGGCGAATCCTCGGCCGCCGATTTCAGCACGCGTTGCGCATGCGCCATTTCAGGCGAAATCGCGCACGCAAGCTCCAACACCGTCTCATCTCCAACGGGTGCGCTTTCCTGCGGCAGAAACCCAATTGTCGCTGCACGCTCGAGAGAAACGCGGCCTTCATCCGGCGCGGCTTCGTTGAGAATCAGCGAAAACAGCGTCGATTTTCCCGCGCCGTTCGGCCCGACCAATCCCACGCGATCGCCGCGATTCACCTGCAACGACGCCTCTTCGAAAAGAATGCGTCCGCCAAAACTTTTTGTGAGCTGCGAAATGGTAAGCACGGAAAAGCGGGGAATGTCGCGGACATCGTCGCGCGACGCAAGCCCGCGTCCGCGCGAGGTTAAATCCGGTGCTCGCGATTGTCCGAGCGCAGGTAGATCGTCTTTTTTCGCAGATCGTGGTGCGCGGTGATGTAGCGAATCGTGCGGCTTTTCGCGCGCATCAAAACGGAATGCGTGACCGCAGTGTGTCCGCGCACTTGCACGCCGCGCAGGAGCGGACTGTCGCTGATGCCGGTTGCGCAAAACATGATGTTCTGGCCGTTCGCGAGATCGTTCGCGTAAAACACGCGCCCGAGATCTTCGCTGTAGCCCTCATCGATGATCGATTTTTTCTCCGCCTCATCGCGCGGCCACATCATGCACTGGATGTCGCCGCCCAAGCATTTCAGCGCCGCCGCGGAAAGCACGGCCTCGGGCGAACCGCCGACGCCGACGTAAATATCGATGCCGCTATCCGCAATCGAAGGCGCGATGGCCGCCGCGATGTCGCCGTCGCCGATCATGCGCAACGCCGCGCCGACGCGCCGGATTTCCGCGACGAGTTTTTCGTGCCGCGGACGATCCATGACGAGCACGACCACGTCCTGCACTCGCTTGCGCAGCGCCTTCGCGATCGAGACGATCGTCTCCTCGATCGGATTGCGAATCTGCACGGTCTCAATGCCGGTGCGCTCCATGTATTCGATCACGCGCGGGCCATACGCGAGCTTCATCATGTAAAATGCCGGAATGTCTTTGAGCGCGCAGCGCACGCCTTCCTCCGGGCTCGCAGCGGCGAGACACGCGATGGAATTTGGCGCGCCTTTCGCGATGTTCGTCGTGCCGTCGATCGGGTCGAGCGCGAGGTCGAACTTCAGCGTGCCGGGCGCCCAGGTGCCGAGATGTTCGCCTTTGAAAATGCCGGGCGCATTGTCCTTGATGCCTTCGCCGATCACGACCTCGCCGCAGATGTTCATCAAGTCGAACATGCCCCGAATCGCATCGCATGCCGCAGCGTCCGCCGTCTCTTTTTCGCCGCGCCCGAGCCACTGGATCGCGTTCAGCGCCGCATGCTCCGTCGCGCGGACGAAATCCACTTCGATGATGCGTTCAACGTCGTAATACTGCTCGCGCGGAGTTTTCATGGAGGGGTTATGATGAAATGCGAAAGACCTTTTTCAAGTCCTCACTCCGCTATTTGTGTGACGCGACTGTGAGAAAATCCGCGAGCGATTTCGCCTCGTCGAGATGCACGTGGTAATCGCGATTTGAATTTTCGACAGCGGTTTTTGCGTCGGCGATTTTCTTGTTCGCCGCTTCGATAGCCGCGTTTGCTTTTGTGCGTGCATCTGCGGTTTTCGCAGCGATTTCATCAACGCTCGCGCGCAGCTTTCGGATTTTTTCCGGTGCATTTTCCGCGTCGGCTTTCGCTTGCGCGAGCACATTTTCGGCGGCGGAAAGGCGCGCGGTTGCTTGTTCAATCTCATGCTTTCGAGCAGTCGCATTCGCGCGCGCATCTGTGAGAGCGCGGTTCAGCAAATCGAGCGTCTCCTTTGCTTTCGCGACAGCGTCCACGAGCGTTTTGTCGTCCGGCGATTTCGTGGCGTCGGCTTGGATTTTTGCAAAAAATTCCGCGGCGGAATTTGCCAGCGATTCCTTCGGCGCGATCGCCTGCTGCGCCGCGGTCGCTGCTGCATTTGCGTCGTCGATTTGTTTGTGTGCGTCCGCAATTTCCGATTCGCATTTTTTCGTCCGCTCCGGTCCATCGGCTAGCACACGCTCCGTGGCCGCAAGATCCGCCCGCGCTTTGTCGAGCGGCGCCGCTGCGGCGCGTGCATCGGCGACTGCCTGCTGCTGCCGCGCTTCGCATTTTGCCAATTCATCGCGCGCCGCGTGCAGCGTGACGTTGATTTGCGCCGCGCGCCATTGCGCGAGTTCGGCTTTTGCTGCGCTCAATTGCTTCGCGATCGACGCTTCCTCCTGTCGCGCTTTTGCCAGCGTCGCTTCGGCTGCTTTTGTCTGCTCCGTTTCCGGCGCGAGCGTTTTGTTAAGTTTGGCGAGATCCGCTTTTTGTTTTTCGAGCGCGTTTTGCGTTACCGAAATTTCGTCCTGCAATTTTTTCGCAGCGTCCGTTTTGTCGGATAGCGCCTGTTTCGCTGCGTCCTGCGCAGTTTGATCGGGCGTATTCATCGCGCCCGAATCTGTCTCGATCTGCGCCGATTCCTCCTGCGCTTTTTGCAACGTCATATTCGCGGTTTGCAAATCTTTTGCCAAAGCTGCGAGCTGCACTTCCGTTGTTTTGATTTCCACTTGCTTCGCCTGGATCGCCGCATTCGTTTGGCGAATTTCCGAGCTCATCTTCGCGAACGCACCTTCCCAATCCGTCCGCGCGCCGAGCAGTTTTCGGTGACGCGGCTGCAGCTCGGAAAGCCGCTTGGTTGCTGCATCCGCGCGCTCCGCGAGCGTCGGCGGATTCACGTCGAGATCGCCCGCGTGTTTGCCGTCCGGCGTCCAAACGCGCAACGCGCCCGTCCAGTCGCCGGCAAAAATTTTGCCGCCCGCAAACGCCGCCTGCATCGCAATGTCATCGAACGCCTCGAACTGTTGCAGCTTGTTTCCATTCGCGTCCCAAAGTCGCGTCACACGGTCGCGCCCGCACGTGACGATGCGCCCGTCGCTCGCGAACGCCAGCGACGTGACGCCGCCGTTGTGCGCATTCCAGCTTTTCGTCTCGCGTCCTTCGCGTATGTCCCAAAATTTCACCGAGCCGTCCTCGCTTGCGCTCGCGACTGTATTTGCAAAACACGCGACACTCGTGATCGCGCCTTTGTGCGCGCTGATCGTTTGCAGCTCGCGTCCTTCGGTGTCCCAAACGACGAGCCCGCCTGCGCGGTCGCCCGTAACGAGCGATTTTCCGTCCGGCGTGAAGCTGAGCGCGGTCACCCAGTCCGTGTGCTTTTTCATTTTGTGCAAAAGCGAACCGTCGCGGGCGGAGTAAATTTTCACGAGTTTGCCCGGGCCGCCGAGCGCGATGCGCGTGCGATCGGCGCTGATGTCCGCGGCAAGCACGCTGTCAAATTCCTCGCCGACTTCGACCACGCGTTGGCCGCTCGCGACATCCCACACGACTACGCGTCCGGATTTCGCCGCGATGCCGCCGCCCGCGAGCAGCAGCTTTCCATCGCGGCTGAATTTCAGCACGTCCGGAAATCCTTCCGGAAACGGCAGAATGCCGGTCAAAGCAAGCGTGTCGCTGTTGTAAAACAATACCTGCTTCTGGCCTGCAACCGCGACGAGCGGCGCCCATGGACTCGCAGCCATCGCGGAAATCGCGCCCGCTTTCTGTGCATGCACAACCGGCTCCAGTAAAGGATCGAGAGGCATCGACGGCGGACCTTTCGGCTTTTCCTCAACCGCAACTGGCGCGACATCGTTGGTTTTTTTTGCCAGGGCACTGCCGGAATTTTCCGGGGCATTCGCCTCGATCCATTTTTTGATCAATTCGATTTGCGAGTCCGGCAGTTTCTCGCTGCGCAATGGCATCATTGGCTCTTCCAAATGCGCGACGACGCGATACAGCAAACTTTTTGATGCATTTCCCGGCTCGACAATCGTGCCCGCGTCGCTGCCTTCGATCGTCGCCTGATAGGTCGAAAGATCGAGGCCCGCTTTTTTCTTGTCCGGATTGTGACAGCTCAAACAACTGTTTTGAAAAATCGGCCGGATATGCTCGGCGTAAGTAATCGGTTCCGCGACCGTGTGCGCAGCCGCAACACACAAAAATGCGCCGCTAAAAACGTGCGTTTTCAATGGTTAAACATGAACTCCTTCGAGTTCAGCAGCGCCCAAAACACATCTTCGAGCGTCTTTTGTTGCGTCTCGTTTTTCGCGAGCAACGGCTCCAGGTTTTTCATTTCCGCCTCCGTCGGTTTCCGCGCGAAGCAGCGTAAATAAAGGCTCTCCACGATTTCCGATGGAGCTTTTTTTGCGTCGAGCATCCGCTTCACGACCGCGCCTTCGGCGATTTTTCGCTGCACCGTGTCGCCGTTCAGCAGGTGCAACGCCTGCGAAAGATTCGGCTCCATCGACACTTCACACACGCACGGCGTCTCGCGACTCGCGCGTCCGAATGTTTTCAAAAAATAATTGCTCGTCTGCCCGTCGGCGATTTGCACGGCACGCGCGCCGAGCGGCAGGCCGCGAAATTTATTCTTCGTTTCCGTGACTCCGCTGATGCAGTCGAGCATTACCTCCGCGCGCAAACGCCGCACGGCACTGTGCGAAAAATTCCGTGCGTCATCCGCGTTCGTTTCGTTCGTGCGGCTCGAGAGTTGATACGTGCGCGAGTTGCAAATGTCGCGCACGAGCCGCTTGAAATCGTAGTTGGCATCCACGAGATGCTGCGCCAGCGAGTCGAGCAATTCAGGATTCGACGCGGGGTTGCTTACGCGGACGTCATCGACCGGCTCAATGATGCCGCGCCCGAAAAATTGCGCCCAAATCATGTTGGCGAAGTGTTTCGCAAACCACGGATTATCCGGCGCGGCGATCCAGTCCGCGAGCAGCGCGCGGCGATCTTTTTCATTCGCGTCCGGCACCGCGCCGCCGAGAAACTTCGGCGCGACCGTCGCATTCGTGATTGGATTTTTCGATTCGCCTTCGCGCCGGTCGAACACAATCGTCTCGCGAGGGTCCTCGCTTTTTTTCCGTCCGACCTGCGTGAAAAAGGCGACGAATCCGCGGTAGTCGTTCATCGTCCAGCGGTCGAACGGATGGTTGTGGCATTGCGCGCATTTCATCTGCACGCCGAGAAACGCCTGCGCCGTGTCCTCCGCGAGCTTCAGCGGGTCGGTCTCGAACTGGTAGTAACCCGCGGCTGGATTTTCGAACGTGCCGCCGCTCGCTGATACCAATTGTTTTACGATTTGGTTAACGGGCACATTTTTCGTGAGTTGATCGCGGAGCCATTCAAAATAAACCAGCGCCGACTTGTAGCTGATGTCCTTGCCCGATTCGTTGCCGGAGCGGATTTGCAAAAGCTCGGCCCATTTCATCACCCACAAATCGACGAATTCCGGACGCGTGAGCAATTCGTCGATCAGCTTCTCGCGCTTGTGTTCATCGGCATTCGCGAGGAAACGGTCGTGTTCATCCGGCGTCGGCAGCAACCCCGTGATATCCAGCGTCACGCGCCGTAAAAATTCTTCGTCGCTGCAAAGGTCCGACGGCGCAATGCGCATCTTTTTTAATTTCGCATAAACAAGCGTATCGATGTAATTGCGCTCGGGAATTTGCGGAAATGTGAACGCGACATTTTTCGGAACCACGATGACTTGAGATCCGACCGTGCTCGTCGCGAAACGCGCCATCACGAACGCTTCGCCACGCGCGCCCGACGTGACAGCACCCGCCGGCGAGATTTTCGCGGAGCTTTCGTTGTTCGACAGGAACACAGCGAGGGGTGTCACGTCGCGGATCGTGCCGTCCGAATAACGCGCGGTGACGCTCATCTGCTGCGTCGCGTTTTCACCCTCGAGCACGATTTGTTTCGGCGACATCTCTACGGAAACGGGCGTCGCGATATTTGCGCCATCGCGCGGTGCGCCCGCTTCCAGCCAGGCGAGCAAGGCCTTGTAAAACTCGCTGTTTTTGTCGAAGCGCTTTCCACCGGTATGCGCGACGCTGCCGATTGCTTTTTGCAAAATCAAACTCTCCTCCGGCAGCGCGAGGTTCACGCGGCGCGCGCCCATCTCGCGCGTAATGCGCTCGTAATCGCCGTCAGGATCGTAGCCGAACAGCGACAAATGAAAGCCGTCCTGTCCGCGCGCCGACCCGTGACAGCCGCCGGTGTTGCAGCCGGCTTTCGTCAAAATCGGCATCACATCGTTTTTAAAACTGATCGGCTTTTCGAGGCGGATCGCTTTTGTGACAACGGGCGCATCAGCGCCGCTGCGGAAAATCGCGAGCATCCCCGATGCCGCGCAAATCAAGACGCAAAGCCGCTTTGCGGTCATTTCGCAGCGACCTCCTTCGCCGGTTTATCGATACGGAGCACGCCGCCTTGCGCGATATTGGAAACGATCGGCTCGCCGTTTTGTAAAATCGTGAGCTTGCAAAAAAGTCCTTTGTGTTGACCGGCGGGACTGGCCGGATCGGTCGCGACATTGAAGCGGACTTCGTTATCCGCAGAGGTAATTTCCATCGCCTGCGCGGAGACTTTGTTGGGCAAACCGAGCAGTTCGATTTTTGCTTTTCCATCGAACATTGCGTTTTGCGTGAGCTTGCAAACCAGCGTCGTCGATTGTCCCTGCTCGGTATTCGCACGCTCGATTTGCGCTGTGACGAAGGGCTTCGCGATTTCCATGTCGAAAAGCTGCGATGAAACCCAGACCGCGCCTTTTCCGGTGTCGGCCGAGGCAACGACAGCCGTTTTCCATTTATGCAACGCTGCGTTATCATTCGCGCTGAGCGGAATCGTGGCCTCATTTTTGTCGGCGGGAATCGTGATCGCTGGTTGCGAACCGACGCCGGGCGGATTCCAAAGCATCGAGATATTGACCGGGGCGTTGAATCCATCGGCGCGCGTGACCACAACACGCAGGTCCATCGCGCCGTTTTGAACCAGCGGAACTTTCGGTTGCATCACTTCGATTTTGAATGGCGCGGCCTCGGCGACAACGACCGGCAGTTTCGTCACATCGGTGCTGTAATACGGTGCGTTGTTCGGCTGTCCGATCACGAGCTCGACGTGCTGGCCAAAATGCGCGGCGATTTCTTTCGCGCTGACATCGCAAAGCGCCGCGGCAACCGGCGCATCGGCGCGCGCTTCAAAAACGACCGGCAGCGTATCGACACGCTCCGACATTGCATCCGCGGCCGCGCCGACACCGGCGGGCAAATCGTGCGGATCGAGCGTGAGACTGCCGCCAAATTCGCTGCGTTTCGCGCGAATCAATGCGCCGTAGCGATTGCCGCGCGGAACGACGACGCTTTGCCGCTCCTGCGAATCCTTCACGATTTCGGGAATGGTCAGCGCCACGTCCGGCGCGGCGGGCGTAATTTCGATCCGGTAAACAAACGCGGGTCTGCCACGCCCAAGCTGATCCCGCACACTGACAGCGTATTCACCATCGGCGGGAACTTTGAAACGCAGGTAGCTGTCCGGCCCGGCCGAGTCGTCATTGCTGGCGAGCTGCTTTCCGTTCGCATCGAAAATCGCGAGGACGGAATCGAGCGGCGATCGCAGGCGCCGCGCGTAAACATTCACGTCGAGCTGCTGATCTTTTTTCGCGGCGAACTTGAAAAAGTCGACATCGTCACGCGTGCCGACAATGCCGTTGAACGCCAGCGGCAGCGGTTTGTCGGTGCCTGTCGCTTGTTTAAAAGCATCGTTCGGCTCCGACTCGAGCACGTTTGGAAATGGCGAAACGCGAATGATGTTTGCAGCCGGCGCGATCAAGCCGTCCTGCTCCGCGAACGCGGGAAAATTTTCATTCGCCTGCGGAGGCAGAATCAGCTTTTTTGCAATCTCACCGACGGGATCGCCGATGAATTTTACCGCGAGTTCGCCGCCGGTTTGTCCACCCGCCGGATACACCGCGAGCGGCTGTGGAAACGTGCCGACGTGCAGCCGGTATGCGCATTTGTCGGTGCCGCCCCACGCGCTTTCGCGCACGGCGATGAGATACACGCCGTCCTCCGGCGCAATCAGCGAGATGAGCGGGTCCTGCAAAAAGAGCGCGTTATCGTCGTTCGTCGCGAGCGTGCGGCCGCCTTTCGAAATCGACAGCCACGGATCGAACAACGCGCGCCCGAGCCGCATGCCTTCGACTTCCGCGGTGATGCGCTGGCCGCGTTTTGCCTCGACGGAAAAATAATCGATTTCTTCTTCTTTGATTACACCGTTAACGGTTGTGTTTAACGCGATTGGCTGCGCATGCGCTGGATCGTGGTTCTCCTTTGCCTCCACGCTTGGAAACGGCCCGACGTAAATCGTGCTCAATTCCGACACGCCCGTCGCCGTCCAGACGCGTAACGCGTGTTCGCCCAGCGCGCAGTCGTTCGCGACTTTCAGCTTCGCTTTGAATTTCCCGTCATCGACCGGCACAAGCGCCGCGACTTCAAAACCGGGCGAATAAAAAAGCAGCCCTTTCGCGTCGCCGAGCTGTTTGCCGGTGATGGTTAATTCCACTTCCGCGCCGCGTTGCGCGCCCGGCGGATTGATCGCCGAAAGCTGCGGCGACGCAGCGCGCAGCGCAGTCGCGAGCGACAGCAAAAGCACGGATGCGCGCAGCGACATGGCTTACGCCAGCAATTCGTTTACGACTTGGCCGCCTCGCACAATGTCGATGGGACGATTGCCTGGCGACATCAATTTCTTCGCGCCGTCGATGCCGAGCTGCTTGTAAATCGTCATCGCGAAATCCTCGACCGACAGCGGATTTTCGTCCGGCTCGGCGCCGGTTTCGTTCGACGATCCGTAAATGCTGCCGTGCTTGATGCCGCCGCCGGCGAGCGCGATGGAAAACACGCGCGGCCAGTGATCGCGCCCCGCGTCCTTATTGATTTTCGGCGTGCGGCCAAACTCCGTCGTCACCATCACCAGCGTCGAGTCGAGCATGCCGCGCCGGTCGAGATCGCGGATCAGCGCTGCGTAGGCTTTGTCGAATTGCGGCAGATCTTTCTGGATGCCGCCGCGCACGTTGGAGTGATGATCCCAGCCGCCGTAAACCAGCGACACGAAACGAACTCCGCTTTCCACCAGGCGCCGCGCCATCAGCATCCGCATTCCCGCGCCGTTGCGGCCGTATTCGTCTTTGAGCGCATCCGGTTCCGCTTTCAAATTGAAAGCCTCGCGCGCTTTTTGCGAGCTCACCAGGCCGTAGGCGCGCTGGTAAAAACTATCCATCGCATCGAGCGCGTCCGATTTTTCCAGCTCGCGAAAATGCGCGTCCACCGTGGCGAGAATGCTCTGCCGCTGCGCGAAACGCTCGTGATCGACATCCGGCGGCAGCGAGAGATCGCGCACGTTGAATTTCTCGTTCGCCGGATCGCCGCCGAGACTGAACGGCCCGTAGGCGTTGCTCAAATATCCGCTGCCGGCGTAGGGATTCGGCTGCGACGGGATGCAGACATAAGGCGGCAGATCGTTGCGCACGCCGAGTTCGTGCGAGACGACGCTGCCGATGCTCGGGTATTGAATCGCCGGGCTCGGCTTGTAGCCCGTGAACATGTTGTGCGTGCCGCGTTCGTGCGCCGCCTCGCCATGCGTCATCGAGCGGACGACGGTGATTTTATCCGCGATTTGCGCGGTTTCTTTCAGCAGCTCGTTGAAAGCAACGCCGTCGAGTTTCGTCGGGATCGAGCCGAACGGCCCGCGCACTTCCACCGGCGCGAACGGTTTTGGATCGAACGATTCGTGCGCCGAGATTCCGCCCGGCAGAAAAATGTGGATGACCGCCTTCGCCTTCGCGTCCGCCGCGGCGTCGGCTGCGCGCAATTTAAAAAAATCGCCGAGCGTCAGCCCGAGGCCGCCGACCAGGCCGACGTAGAGAAAATCGCGTCGGGAGACTTTGCGAAAGTGGGCTGGATCGTCATACCACGTGACCGGTTGGAAGTCGCTCATAAGTGTTCAGTGAAACACCCGGGTTCGATGGGGGTTGTGGGACTTTACGGCGAATTCCGCAGCGCGCAAACGGAGATCGCAACAATTAACGCGCGCTAATTTGAGACCTACCGGGCAATCAGGTGAGCGCCTGATTTTCCAAAAGCCGAATTGGATTATTTTCCCGCCGCAAACAAAAATCGACGGGCAGGGCCGAAAGGGCGCCCATCGGTTTTGCTGCGAACATTAGCAACTGCGCCACGGCACACTTGGTGACCGTGGCGCGGTTTGCTTTTGTCTAACGGCCCGACACAGTGCCGCTGCCGCTGGCGGACCCACCGCCGCTAAACGAGCCGCTGTGTGTGCCTTCGCATCCGGCAACTGCCAGTGCCAGTGCGGTGACTAATGCGAGTAGTATTGTTTTCATGATTACTCCTTTGTTTTAAAAACGCTTCGCACCCAAGCTTTCGGCTGGCTCTCCCCGCCGAACGAATCAGGGTTTTTCCTGATACGAAAACCGCGCTAGATTTCGCGCATGAGCCTGCGCTCGCTTCTCGTCGATTTTAACTCCTACTTCGCTTCCGTGGAGCAACAGCTCAGGCCGGAACTGCGCGGGCGTCCGGTCGCGGTCGTGCCGGTGCTCGCGGATTCCACGTGCTGCATCGCGGTCAGTTATGAGGCGAAAAAATTCGGCATCAAAACCGGCACACGGGTCGGGCTCGCGCGCCAAATTTGTCCCGAGCTGGAAGTCGTCGAGGCGCGTCCGCCGCTTTACGTGCAAATTCATCACGCGCTGCTCGCGGCGATTGAGTCGTGCATCCCTATCGAGGAAGTGCTCTCGATCGATGAAGTCCGCTGCAACCTCGTGGCCAAATGGCGGCAGCGCGAAAAAGCCCAGGCGCTGGGGCACGACATCAAAAAAAAGATCGCGAAGAAAGTCGGACGCTTTTTGCGCAGCAGCATCGGCATCGCGCCGAACCCGCTTCTCGCGAAAGTGGCAAGCGACATGCAGAAACCCAACGGTCTCGTGATCATCGAAAAAGCCGATCTGCCGCATTGCCTTTACAGGCTGGAGCTGCGCGATTTTTGCGGCATCGGCTCGCGCATGGAAAAGCGGCTGCGCATCGCAGGCATCCACACCGTCGAGCAGCTCTGCGCCGCGCCGCGCGGGCATTTGCGCAAAATCTGGGGTGGCGTCGAAGGCGAGCGGATGTTCGACTCGCTGCGCGGCGAATGGATCGTGCGACCGCCGACGAACAAGTGCATGCTCGGCCATTCGCACGTGCTCGCGCCGGAGCAGCGCAACGATGACGCTGCGCTGGCGGTGCTGAACCGGCTCTTGCAAAAAGCCGCGATGCGGCTGCGGCACGACCGTTATTTTGCGCGCGGGATGCAGCTCTTTGTCGAATTTTTAAATACCGGCGGATACTGCGAGGAGATTCGCTTTTCTGAAACGCAGGACACGATCGCGCTGACGCGAACGCTGCAAAAACTCTGGGCAGGCCGTCCGCGCGTGCCGCAACCGCCGCTGATGGTCGGCGTTGATCTGATCGATTTGGTCGACGAAAAAAACTACACGCCGCCGCTTTTTCCCGAGGAGAAAGCCAAACGCAAACTTTTCGCCTCCATCGACGAAATCAACCGGGACCTCGGAAAAAATAAGCTCTACTTCGCCGGCAGCCATGCCGCGCTCGATGCCGCGCCGATGCGCATCGCGTTCAATCGTGTCCCGAAGCTCGAGACCGAAGGCGATTAGGCGCGGCGATGCTTGCCGCATCGCGTGGCTTTGTGGAGATTGAGCATCCGCCATGATTGCTCTCCACGAAAATTTGCCCAGCGAGTTTGTCTCGCGCGTGGAGGAGATTTTTTCGCCGACGGGGCTTTTGGCGAAGGCGAAGAATTTCGAGTTTCGCGCGGAGCAGCAGCAGATGGCGGTGGCGGTGGCGCGTTCGCTGGAAAATGAGACGCACCTCGTGGTGGAGGCGGGCACGGGCGTCGGCAAGTCGCTCGCGTATCTGGTGCCGGCGATCCTGTATGCGCTGGAAAATAAAAAGAAGGCGGTCGTCTCGACTTACACGATCAACCTGCAGGAGCAGCTCGTTTACAAAGACATTCCGATTTTGCAAAAAATCCTGCCGGTGGAGTTCGAGGCGGCGCTCTGGAAGGGACGGCAGAATTATCTCTGCCCGCTGCGGCTGGAGCGCGCGATGCAGCACTCGGGGGAGCTGTTCACGGGACCGGAGCAGGAGGAGCTGAAGCGGATTTGGGAATGGGCGCAGACGACGCGCGAGGGGACGCTGAGTGATTTTTCGATCGAGCCCGACCCAGCGGTGTGGGCGCAGGTGTGCAGCGAGCAGCACATCTGCACGAGCAAGACGTGCGGGGCGAATGCGCGCTGTTTTTACCAGCAGGCGCGCAAGCGGCTGGTCACGGCGGACCTGGTGGTGATGAATCACACGCTCTTTTTCATGAATCTCGGGCCGCTCGCGGAGATCGAGGAAAAGGAGTCGGGTTATATTTTTTCAAACGACTTCGTGATCTTCGACGAGGCGCACACTATCGAGGCGGTGGCGGCGAAGCACATCGGGCTCGGCGTCTCGCAATACGGCCTGCGCTATGTGCTGCAGCGGCTCTACAATCCGCGCACGAAGAAAGGACTCTTCACGATTTTGCGCAACGCGGAGGGCGTGCGCGAGGCGGCGGCGCTGCTCGACGATATCGATTCGTTTTTCAAGCAGGTGGAGGAGCGGGCGAATTTTAAAAAAGGTCGCGAGTATCGCGTGCGCGAGCCGGACCTGGTCGAGGATTCGCTGACGGGGAAATTGACGAAACTGCAGGGGCTGATCGTGACCGTGCTGAAAGGACTCGAGGACGAAACGCTGAAAGCGGAGCTGCAGGATCTCGGCCGCCGCGTGCGCGAGGCGCGGCTCGGCATCGCGGAATTTCTGAGCCAGAGCGCGGCGGAGGATTACGTTTACTGGGTCGAGAAAACCGGCAAGACGGATAAATGGCTCAGTCTAAATGCCGCGCCGGTGGACATCGCGGCGCATCTGCGGCAGATGCTTTTTCGCGAGACGCAGCATTGCGTGATGACGAGCGCGACGCTTTCGGTCGGCAGCGAAAGGCTCGCCTATTTCCGCAATCGCGTCGGCGCGGAGGAAGTCGAGGCGCTGCAAATCGGCAGCCCGTTTGATTACGCCCGGCAGATGAAACTCTACGTCACGCGCAAGATGCCCGACCCGCGCGACGCAAACTACGAGACCGAGCTCGCGAAGCAGATCGAGCACTTCGTGGAGATGAGCGAAGGACGCGCATTCGCCCTTTTCACGAGCTACAAAACCATGCAGGCGCTCGCGGAAAAACTCGAAGCGCCGTTTGAAAAAGCGAAATGGCATTTGCTCGTCCAAGGCAAAGGCGCGCCGCGGCACCGGCTGATCGAGCAGTTCAAGAGCGGCGAGCGCAACGTGCTCTTCGGCACGGACAGTTTTTGGAGCGGCGTCGATGTGCCGGGCGAGGCGCTCAGCAACGTGATCATCACGCGGCTGCCGTTCGCCGTGCCGGATCATCCGATGGTCGAGGCAAAGCTGGAGCTGATCGAAGCGCGCGGCGGCGATCCGTTCACGGAGTATTCACTGCCGGAGGCGATCTTGAAATTGCGCCAGGGCGTCGGGCGATTGATCCGCACGAAATCGGATAAGGGCATCGTCGTGATTTTAGACCCGCGCATTTTGACGAAAAATTACGGGAGCGCATTTATGAAAGCGCTGCCGGAATGCCCGGTGGAAATCGTCTGATTTTTGCGATGTAAAACATTGACGAGCGACGTGTGCCGTGACCAAAGTCGCGCCATGAAACTGCGCATTCCCCTCGCGCCGACGTTCGTTTCAGCAATGGCCGTCGGCCTTCTCACTCTCAGCCCGGCTCGCGCCGGCGTTGAGGCCAACGAAAAAGTCATCAAGCAAACCGAGGCGCCGGCGTCGCGGTTTAAAATCTACGGCTGGCTGGAAGGCGGCGTGACGTTCAACCCGGACGATCCGCGCGACCATCAGAACTTCGGCCATCTGTTTACCGATCGCTCAAACGAGCCGCTGCTCAACCAGGCGGTCATCACCGCGGAGCGGACGCTCGACCCGAATGCGAGCGGCTTTGACTGGGGGTTCAAGGGTCAGTTTTTATACGGCACCGATGCGCGCTATACGCATTCGGTCGGCTGGCTGCAGAACACGCAGCACGAGATTTACCAGCCCGATCTCATCGAGGCGTGGATCGTGGTGCATTCGCCGGTCCCGGGCACGGCGGGCGGCATTGACGTGAAGGCGGGCAAGTTCGTCACGCTCGAAGGCGCGGAGACGATCGACCCGCGCTCGAATGTGTTTTACTCGCACAGCTACATTTTTAACTATGGCATCCCGCTCACGCACACCGGCGTGCTGGCGACGGTGCATTTGTATAAATGGCTCGATGTTTACGGCGGGATCACGCGCGGCGTGAATACGTTCACCACCGATAACAACGGCTCGGCGGCGTTCCACGGCGGACTCGGTTTCAATTTCCTCGACGGGAAACTGACCGCGCTCGCGACGACCCACATCGGGCCTGAAAACCCGCACAACAATCACGATCTCCGTTATCTCAACGACCTGACGGTCACGTGGCACGCGAACGACAAGCTGACCGCGATCCTCGACTCGTGCTATTCGGAGGATGAGAGCGTCTCCGGCGCACGCGCTTATGGCGCGGCGGGCTATTTGACGTATGTGATCAACGACTGGCTCACCGTCGGCATCCGCGAGGAGGTTTTCCGCGATGAAAAAGGCTTCTTCACCGGCAGCTTCGCGGACAATGACGACTTCATCGACATCCAGCGCGGCAAATTCAATCACATCGACCCGCACACGTTTTTCCAGCAGGGCACGTTCAACGAAGTCACTGTCGGCGCGACGATCAAGGTGCCGGGCATCCCGAAGCCGTTTACCGGCCTGAGCCTGCGCCCCGAGGTGCGCTATGACGCGACGCTCACGAACGACCGGCCGTTTAACGACCAAAGCGAGCGCAATCAGGTCACCATCGGCCTCGACGCGCTGCTGACGTTCTAAAAACGCGAGCCCAGACGAATCTGCAAAGCGCCGGAAGCGAACCTTCCGGCGCTTTTGTTTTTGCGCGCGACGAATTCGCTTTCGCCGAAGCGGCTCTGCGTCCATTTTTCCGGCACGATGCAAGGCCCGTTCATGAATCGACGCACATTCGCGCAGCGCGTGAAGCAACTGCTCGCGCCGATCTTTGTCGCGCTGGCGGCGGTGGGGAAATGGATATTGCCGGCGCTGAAATTCGGGCTGCCGTTCCTGAAGACGTTCGCGACGATGCTGATCTCGATCGCGCTTTACGCGCAGGCGTGGGGCTGGAAATTCGCCGCGGGTTTCGTGCTGCTGATTTTCGTGCACGAGGCCGGGCATCTCATCGCAGCGCGGCTGATGGGGCTGAATGTCGGCTGGCCCGTGTTCATTCCGTTCATGGGCGCATTGATCGCGCTGAAAGAAGCACCGCGAAACGCTTGGGTTGAATCGGTCGTCGGCGTCGGCGGCCCGTTGCTCGGCGGTCTCGGCGCGCTCGCCGTCGGCGCGGTTTATTTTGTCACCGGGTATCCGCTTTTTCTCGTGCTCGCCTACTCCGGCTTGTTTTTGAATTTGTTTAACCTGATCCCAATCGTGCCGCTGGACGGCGGGCGGATCGTGTCGGCAATCTCGCCGTGGTTCTGGGTGATCGGGCTGATCATCATCGTGCCGTTTTTACTGTGGCGAATGAGCGGCTCGGGCATTCTGATTTTGCTGATCGTGGCGATGAGCCTGCCGCGGGTGATCGCGCTCTTCCGGCGTCGGACGCCGGAGTCGGTCCGCTATTTCGAATGCACGCGCGGGCAGCGATGGGCGATGGCGGTGCTTTATTTCGGGCTGCTCGCCGGTCTCGGCGGTGCGATGGGTTTTCTGCACGAGATGCTCGGCGATTTCATCTGACGGCGGTGGCACGCATAGTGCTTTTTCAATCGCAAACAAACCACCTCAAAATTATGAACTTCCTCGTCGTTGATGATAACCGCCTCCTAAACCGATTCCTCGTCACTTACCTCCGTAGCAAAGGCCACGCATGCTCCTCGCTGACGGATGGTTCAAAGGTGGAATCCTGGCTCGATCTCAACAAATGCGATGCCGTTATCCTCGACATCGGCATGCCGAAAATCGACGGACTTTCCCTGATCTCGATCATCCGTGCGCATTATGCCGACCTTCCGATCATCATCTTTACCGGCCTCGGTTACGACGAGGAGATGATGCAGGCCGCGCGCTACGCCGGCGCGAACGGTTACGTCAGCAAGGGCTTGGGCCCGAGCGAAATTTACTCTGCATTGATGCGCGTGCTGAACAATCCGGCGACGGCTTCGAACTAACGATTTTTCTGAGGGGGTTGTTGTTGAATCGCGGAAGCCAAAACTTCCGCGATTCTCTTTTTCAGGAGCTTCGCCTGCCATTGCCCGCTGGCGTTGGCAGTGTCGAGAAAGCCGTAGTTCAAGACCGAGCCGCAGCTCGCGAATGTCAGCCGCGAGATTTTCCCGAACGCGCCCATTCCCATGACACTGAGCGGAAGTCGATTCTTCGCCGTGAGAAAATCGAGCAAAGTTGCGACATCGCGCGAGCAGGTTGCCGTTGCGGCGACTTTGAAAATGTCAGCTTTTTCGCGAAAAGCGTGTTGCGCGAGCTGGCGCAATTTTGCGACCGACGGCGTTTTTGCAAAATCGTGATGCGACAAAATCACGCGCACATTCTTCTCACGTGCGAGATCCAGCACCAATTTCATCTCACGCGCGAAACGCAACTCGACATCGATCGCTGCTGCGCATGGAAGAAATTTGGCGAAAAGCTCGCGCCTTTTGCTCGCGCTCAACGGCAACGCGCCGCCTTCGCTCGCGTGTCGCACAGTCACGATCAGCGGCACGCGCAGTTTTGGTGCGATGCGCAAAAGTGGCTCGGGATCTTTCCCAAACGCATCGACGCGCAGCTCGAGCAAATCGATTTCGCCGGCGCGAATCCGTCGGGCCGCCGCGAGGCTGCCGGGAGAATGCACCGTGCCGACGACTAGCGGCGGGCCGGACAAATCGATGGCGTTTTTGGATGAATTCATCATGTTAAAAAGAATTGGAATCCGCTAGATTCCCTCGCCCCGCAGAATGATTGGCCGCAAACAAGAACTCAATTTGCAATTCCAGCAGATCGCCGATGGCGCGCTGCTGGTGTTTGCATTTTGGATCGCGCACATCCTGCGTTACTACGCGACGTGGTGGCTTGGGTTGGACAGGCCGATCGCATCATTCAACGAATTTCGCTGGGTGCTTTTCGTGCTGATGCCGTTCGGGCCGATCGTTCTCGAGATGCAGGGTTACTACAATCACATCCTGCAAAAGTCGCTCTGGAAATGGCTCACGCAAATCGGGCGCGCCGCTGTCTTGCTAGGTGCATTGCTCGCAGTCTGCTGGTTTTTCTTTCACCTGGACGTGCCAAGCCGCGCGGTGCTGCTGCTCTTCGGTGCCCTCGCGATGCTCGTGCTGGTGCTGCGCGAGCGGCTTACGATTTTGTATCTGCGCAACAAAGCGAGCAGCGGCAAATATCGCGAAAACGTGTTGCTTGCCGGCGTGCCGCTCGACATGCAGCAGCTCGAGAAAACGTTCACGCCCGAGCAGATGATGGAAATGGAAATCGTCGGCCGCATCGACATCGATACGCAGCCGATCTCAGCGTTGATCGAAGCGCTGCACGAACACGCAGTGAGCCGCGTGATTTTCGCCGGCGGCCACAGCCATCTCAATCGCCTGCAGGAAGCGATTGCCGCGTGCGAAGTCGAAGGCGTCGAAGCATGGCTGCTTGCCGATTTTATCAAGACAGCGATCGCGCGTCCGGATTTCGACGTGCTCGGGAACCGACCGATGCTCGTCTTCCGCACGACACCGGAAATTTCGTGGTCGCTCTTGATCAAAGGCATCATCGATCGCGTCGGCGGGGCGCTCTTGCTCGTGCCGTGTTCGGTCTTGATGATCGTTGCGACGATTGCGATCAAGCTGACTTCGCCCGGACCGATCATTTTCCGCCAGACGCGCGCGGGCAAACATGGCAAGCCGTTTACGATGTATAAATTTCGCACGATGGTCACCGATGCGGAAATGCGGCAGGCCGAGTTAGCGGCATTTAACGAAATGTCCGGACCGGTTTTCAAAATCGACAATGATCCGCGTGTTACGCCGGTTGGTCGCTTGTTACGCAAGCTGAGCATCGACGAATTTCCGCAATTATTTAACGTTTTGCAAGGACACATGAGCCTCGTTGGGCCGCGTCCTTTGCCAATGTATGAAGTCGAAAAATTCGAGAATACCGCACAACGACGCCGATTGAGCGTGAAACCCGGCCTGACATGTCTCTGGCAGGTCAGCGGACGTAACGAGGTCTCGGATTTCCACGAGTGGGTGCGGCTCGATTTAAAATACATTGATAATTGGTCGATCTGGCTCGACTTAAAAATCCTGCTCAAAACCGTGCCGGTTGTCCTGCTCGGTTGGGGCGCGAAATAACGCGCGCATTTTCGTCACGCGAAATTTGCGGGAAGTTCTAGCCAAGCTAGCTTTGAGTCACTAGAAACGCTTTCCGCAATGGCTTCCAAACGCACAGCAGTAGTCACGGGTGGCGCCGGATTTCTCGGCTCGCACCTTACCGACCGTCTTCTCGCCGAGGGTTTCCGCGTCATCGGCATCGACAATTTCATCACCGGCAATCCTCAAAACATCGAGCACCTCGCCAGCAACGAGGATTATCGATTTGTCAAACAGGATGTAACGCAATACATTTTGTTAGACGAAGATATTCACTATGTTTTTCACTTCGCATCGCCGGCCAGCCCGATCGATTACCTCGAGCATCCGATCCCGACGCTGAAAGTCGGCGCGCACGGCACGCATAATACGCTCGGACTCGCGAAAGCAAAAAAAGCGACCTTTTTGCTCGCTTCGACGAGCGAGTGCTACGGCGATCCGCTCGTGCATCCGCAGCGCGAAGATTACTGGGGAAACGTGAATCCGATCGGACCGCGCGGCGTTTATGATGAGGCGAAGCGTTTTGCCGAGGCGATGACGATGGCATACCACCGTTATCACAAAGTTGACACAAAGATTGTGCGCATTTTCAACACTTACGGCCCGCGCATGCGCCTGCGCGACGGGCGTGTGGTGCCCGCGTTCATCGGGCAGGCGCTGACAGGACAGCCGCTGACGATTTTTGGCGACGGCTCGCAGACGCGCTCATTTTGCTATGTGAGCGATTTGATCGACGGCATCTTCAAACTCGCGATGAGCGATTTTCACGAGCCGGTGAACATCGGCAATCCGCGCGAGATGACGATCAAGCAATTCGCCGAGGAGATCATCCGCATCACCGGCACGGCCGCGCAAATCGAGTATCGCCCGCTGCCGGTCGACGACCCGAAAGTGCGCCAGCCGGACATCACGCGCGCGAAGAAAGTTCTCAACTGGGAGCCGAAGGTCGACTTTGACGAAGGCATTCGCAAAACCATCGATTTCTTCCGAACGCGGTTGGGTTGATTTGATTTTTTGTTTGCAGCGTCCGTCGACGCCTGCAATTTTGACCTCCTTCATTCCCGTTCCCTCATGAAAAAAGTTACTGTTCTTGCAGTTGCACTCCTCGGCCTCGCCGCGTCCGCATTTAGCCGTGATGATTTCGTTCTTCGCAAAGTGCAGCCATCGGTTGTCCGCACTCCGCAAATCAACTACACCGGCGACCAGCGCCGCTCTGGCCAGGCGCAGCAATGGCTCGAGATCGAAGCCGAGTTTGATTCAAACGTCGACATCACGGACGAGTTGACGGCGAAATTTTACGTGCTCGTCGCCGGCCAGTGCCTCACCGGCGAAGTCACGCATGTCAATGTGTTAAAAGGACGTTCACTTTATAGCGTGATGTATGTGAGCCCGCACACGGTCTCGAAGCTGCTAAACAATAAACCAATGACAGCCGCGTCGATCGAAAACGCCGGCGTGCAATTGCTCGTCAAAGGTCAGCTCGTGGCGCAAAAGAGCTTCAAGGAGTCGGGCGGAGGCGACTGGTGGCAGCAGCTTCAGCAAATCTCCGGCTTGCTGTTTAACAAAAACGAAACGCCGTTTGCTGCGCTTTATTGGGATCGCTACGAGGAAATCAAGCCTGCGGCGACGAAGTAACGGCACCTTTGAACACGCACCCCCGCATTCTTCGCTGACGTGGCCGCTCCGAACCGCATCATCAGCCTCAATCTCGGCATGCAGACAGTCGGCATGGCCGAGTTCCGCACGAGCTCGACCGGCGGATTGGTGCTGAACAGCTTTAAGCTGACCGAGCTTCTCGCCGATCCATCCGCCGAAGCCTCGCGCATCGCGCAGATGAAAATTGCGATCCAGGAAATGGGCGATGCGTATAAGCTCAAAGGATTGCGTGTCAACTACTCGATCCCGGCGCAATCGGTCTTCACGCGTTTCGTCAAACTTCCGGCGGTTGGCGCGGAAAAAGTCGATCAAATCATCACGTTTGAAGCGCAGCAAAACGTGCCGTTTCCAATCGACGAAGTCGTTTGGGATTACCAGCTCGTTGGCGGACAACCCGAAAAACTTGAAGTCGTGCTCGTCGCGATTAAAGCCGATCTGCTCGATGATTTGAACAACGCGGTGGAGGACAGCGGGCTGAAAACAAACGTCGTCGATGTAGCGCCGATGGCGCTCTACAACGCATTTCGCTACAACTACAGCGACATGAGCGGCTGCTCGTTGCTGATCGACATCGGCTCGCGCACTACGAACCTCATTTTCGTCGAGCCAAACAAAGTTTTCAGCCGAAGCATTCCGATCGGTGGCAGCACGATTTCCGCGGCGATCGCGAAGGATTTCAACGAGCCGTTCGGCGCGTCCGAGGAGCGTAAGCGGGCTCTCGGTTTCGTCTCGCTCGGCGGCGCGTATGCAGAGCCCAGCGATCCCGATGTGGCGCGCGTCTCAAAAATGATCCGCAACAGCATGACGCGCCTGCACGCGGAAATTTCGCGCTCCATTTCGTTTTACCGCTCGCAACAAGGTGGCAGCCAGCCGGCGCGCGTTTTTCTCGCAGGCGGCAGCGTGAGTCTGCCTTACATGCGCGAATTTTTCGCGGAAAAACTGCAGATGCCGATCGAGTTTTTCAACGCGCTACGCAATGTCGCCGTCGGCAACGATGTGAATCTCGAGGAAGCCGGCAAAAGCGCGCACGTGCTCGGCGAGCTTGTCGGCTTGAGTTTGCGCTCGATGAGCGAATGTCCGATGGAGCTGAATCTGCAGCCGGCCAGCGTGGTGAAGGCGCATAAACTCGCGCAAAAACGCCCGTATATCGTGCTCGCCGGCTTGTGCGTGTTACTATCGCTCGCCGGTTGGTGGCTCTATTTCCAGCGCGCAACGCAGGTTGAGAGCGCAGTCATCGGCGAGCTGCAACAAAAAATCGCGCCGCTAAAACAAAAGGAAACGCAGTTTCAAAATACGCGAAAAGAAATTCAGGCTGCGCAGGCCACGGCCGCGCCATTTATCGAGGCGGTGAACGAACGCGGCTACTGGGTTGCAATTCTCGATGAACTAAACGCACGCTTGCCGGAGCGTTATGTGTGGATCACGCAATTTGAGCCGATCACGATCAGCGGCGACAAAGCGACGCCGCTGATGAGCGCCGAGACCGGCGCGACGCATTCAGCCGAAATACCGACACCGCCGCCTGTAGGGCCCGGTGGCCCGCGGGGTCAGGGCGAAGCGAGGCAGATCTTCGGGCTTCGGCTGCATGGCTTGTATTTGGAAAGTCCAACCGAGGCGGGCGTCGTCGATCAGTTCGCGAAAAATCTCGAGGATTCGCCTTTGGTCAGCAAAGTCACCGTCGTGACTCGCGCGACGCCGACACAGACGGAGTGGGCTTACGACTACGAGCTGCAAGTGGAACTGAAAACCGCGATCAAACCGCAATGAACTGGATCCGCGAAAACAAATTTTTAACAGCGTTTTTTGCCATCCTGATTATTGGCATCGGCGTGCTCGGTTTCCTCGCCTATTCCGCGTGGGGAAGTTTCGGCGAAGTCTCGGAAAACTATAACAAACAGGCTGCGGAATTGAAGCGGCTGCAAAACCTGACGCCGTATCCGAACGAGGCGAACCTGCGCAAAATGCAGGACCAACGCGACGCCTACATCGCGGCAACAACGGACCTGCAAAAAAAACTTGCGGCGATCGAATTTCCGCTGCAGCCGATTTCGCCAACCGATTTTCAAGACAGACTGCGCGCATCGGTTTCGCAGATGATCGACAAGGCGAAAAACGCTGGAGTCAAGCCGCCGGAGAAATCATTTTACCTCGGCTTTGATAATTACCAGACGTCGTTGCCGCGACCGGAAGCAGCCGCTCCGCTCTACCGGCAACTGCAGGCAATCGAATTTGCGCTCAATCAGCTGATTGAGGATAGAGTGGATGCGATCGTCAGCCTCACGCGCTCGACTTTGCCGGAGGAAGCGGCGACAGCGGCCCCGCAGCAGGGCGGCCCGCGTCCTCAGCAACGAACCGGAGGCGGAAATGCGCCGGCGAAAAAGCTCGTTGATAAGAATTCGTTTGAAGTCGGTTTTGTTGCCGACCAATCGCGTTTCCGAAAATGGCTCAACGATATTTCCAGCGCGAAACAGCAGTTTTACGTCGTCCGTTTGCTGACGGTGAAAAACGAAAGCCAGAAAGGTCCATCGCGCGCGGATTCGACGACCGCTGCGGCTGATCCGAACACCCCGGCTGCACAAGTTCCCGCCGCAGCCGGTGCCGCATCGCCTGCGCCAAACACGCTTAAATTTGTCGAAGGCACAGAAAAAATAGACGTTGTCGCGCGTGTAGACATCGTTAGTTTCAATCCGCCAGCCGCACCGGCAGGAAAATAGCCATGGACTGGATCAAGAAAAATTACGATCAAGCCATTCTGTCACTCGTTGCTCTGGTGCTGCTCGCCATGTCGGGCTTGCTGTTTTGGGATGCACTGAATTTTAGCGATACGTTTGCAAGCATTCGCGGCGAAGTGCCGCACAACGACAAAATCCCGCCGCTCGAGACGACGCCAATCGATAATGCGCAAGCTGCGCTCACGAAACCGCCGACGTGGACAGGGCATCCCGGTTCGCTTTTCGTTTCCGACAAATACATCGTGAAGGACGGCCAGTTGGTCGATCCGCGCTCGAGCAATGTGCAGTTGCATGCGCCGGTGCCGAACACGTGGTTTTTCGATCACAACCTCGACATTCTGGACACCGACGTGCTGAACGAGGATCCCGACGGCGATGGCTTCACCAACCTCGACGAATGGAAAAATATCAAGGGCGACGGCTCCGATGCAACCGATCCGCAGGACAAAAATTCGCATCCGGCATTTGTCACAAAGCTGCGTCTGGTGAAGGCGATTCAAACACGCTTCCGGCTTTTGTTTGCGGCTTACGACGGCGATCCCGCAAAGCCGGATACGCTCACATTTCAAATCAACACGCTTGATGTGCACCAGCCGACGCAGTTCCGGAAATTAGGCGAGCAGATCGAGAACACGAAATTCAAAGTCACCAAGTTTGACCACAAAGTCATCACCGACCAGAGCACCGGCGCGGAAAAAGACGTGTCGGAATTGACCGTGCAAAACACGGAGACGGGCGATGAAGTGACGCTCGTCTTGAATACCATCGTGAACTCACCGGATTCTTATGCGTTGTTTAAATTCCTGCTGGACGGTTCGCAGTTCCCGGTAAAGAAGGACAAGACTTTTACGCTCAAGCCCGAGCCGGCTGTCACCTACAAATTAGTTGACATCAAGGACGCCGAGGCGCTAATCGAATCGCCGAAAGGCGAAAAAATCAAAGTGCCAAAGCTGGAGGCGCCTTGATGAAACGGCTGCGGATTGCCTGCCGACTCACTCTTTAACACCATGACAACAAAGTTCCCTCTAGTCTCATGCCTGTGCGCCGTCGTCACAGTCACGCCGGTTTTTGCCGGCACTACAACAACCTCCACGGTTCAGACCACCACTACGACTACAAACGTCGAAGGCGTGGCTGAACGCGAACTCGCCCGCCGGCAGGACATGTTGAATCACGCGATGGATCTGCTGAAAACCGGCGATATCGCGATGAAGGAGCACGATTTCGAGACAGCGTTTGCTTCGTATAAAGCTGTCTGCGACATGCTCACGGAATCCGACGCAACGCATCACCTGCGCAAACGCGCGCTCGATGGACTCTGCGAAGCCGCTTGCGATCTCGCGGAGCAACGCATCGGAGAAGGACGTTTTACCGACGCCGAGACTACTGCAAAAGCGGTGCTCGATGAAAAATACGATCCGAGCTGCCATCGCGCGATCGTCATTCTCGCACACCTCGAAGACCCGGATTATTACAACAAAACGATCACACCGAAATTCCGCGGCAACGTCGAGGAGGTGAAGCGCATGTTTAAGGAAGCGGAAGGGTTCTATGATACCGGTCGGTTCGATCTCGCCTATAAGCGCTACGAGCAAATCCTGAACCTCGATCCTTACAACATTGCCGCGCGCAAAGGTGAGGAAAAAGTGAACCTGGCGCGCGATCATTACGCCGAGGCAGGTTACAACCAGACGCGCTCCTACATGACGTGGCAGCTCGACAAAGCGTGGGATCGTCCCGTGCGCAAATACGGTTTGACCGGTCCGCAGGTGATCGAGAGCCAGAAGACGGATATTCGCGGCACGGAATATATTACGAACAAGCTAAACCGCATCGTCATTCCCAAAATCGAATTTCGCGAGGCGACGGTGCGTGAAGCCATCGATTTCCTGAAACAAAAAAGCCGCGAACTCGACACAGAGACAGATCCGACAAAACGTGGTGTTAACATTGTGTTGAAACTGGAATCATCCTCCGCTGCAGCACCCGCAGCCCCTACCGGTGTGCCCGGCGCTGAAGCCGCGCCGGCGATTCCCGGTTTGGAACCGGCGCCCGCTGTGCCTGCAGCCGCGGCTCCGGCAACGGCTGGCGGTCCATCGGTCAACCCGGCGGATGTGCACATCACACTTTCGCTTACGAACATTCCTCTCTCGGAAGCGCTGCGCTACATCACGAATCTGGCGAGTCTCAAAATCAAAATCGATCCGTATGCGGTCGCCGTGGTGCCGATCACGGAAAACACCGAGGCACTGATTACAAAAGAATACAAAGTCCCGCCGGGCTTCATCAGTAACGCGCCCGGAGGGGGCGCAGGCGGCTCGCTCAACCAAGGTGCGGTTCGCAGCGGACGTGGTGGCGGTGGCGGCGGAGCAAATGACACAACGCGCGGCGGGCAAAGCATCGCTGCGAAAGCAAGCGCGCGTGAGTTTCTCGAGTCACAAGGTGTGCAGTTCCCACCCGGCGCCAGCGCGAATTATCTGGCGAGCAGCAGTCGACTCGTCGTGCGCAACACGCAGGAAAATCTCGACCTTGTCGATACGCTCGTTGACGCAAGCATTGTCGCCGCTCCGTCGCAGGTGGAGATCGAGTCGAAATTCGTCGAAATCACGCAGCAAAATCTCAAAGAGCTTGGCTTCGATATTCTGCTCGGCCAGTCGAATGTTCCCGGATCGAAAGTGTTCTTCACCGGTGGCACACCCGGCCTCGGCCAGACCCCGGCGCAAGCAGATTTCCCGCTCTCGTTGCCGTCGAGCTCGAGTTCGCTTGTTGAACAGCCGGTTACGAGCGGATTGCGCAGTGGCAATCTGGCCATCAGCGCCAATGCGATTGACGCGCTGCTTTTCCCGACGAGCGGTGCGAGCAAACTGGCTCCCGGTATTCTCGGTCTAGGCAGCACGCTGACTGACCCGACATTTCAGCTCGTGATACGTGCCTTAAACCAGAAAAAAGGCGTCGATCTGCTCTCCGCTCCTCGCGTGACGACGAAGAGTGGCCAACGCGCCGTCATTGAAATCATTCGCGAATTTCGTTATCCGACCGAATTCGATCCGCCACAAATTCCGCAGAACATCGGCCAGCAAAACTCCGTCAGCCTCACGCCTGGTGTTTCGCAGACGCCGCAGGTATTCCCGGTTACGCCGACCACACCGACGGCGTTTGAAACCCGTAACACGGGCGTGACGCTCGAAGTCGAGCCGACCGTCGGGCCCGATGGTTATACAATTGACCTCAATCTCGTGCCGCAGGTTGTCGAATTCGAAGGCTTCATCAACTACGGAAGCCCGATCCGAACGCTCAATCCAAATGCATTCGCCACGACTGCGGCCGCCATCACCGGCAACAACACTCAATCGTCCGTGGTTCTTACGGACAACGTCATTAACCAGCCGATCTTCAGCACACGCAAAGTCACAACGAGCGTGAGCATCTGGGACGGCCAGACGGTCGTGCTCGGCGGACTGATGCGTGAAGACGTCCAGAAAGTGGAGGACAAGGTGCCAATCCTCGGCGACATCCCGCTGCTCGGCCGCGCGTTTCGCACGAATGTAGACCAGCACCTAAAACGCAACCTGATTATCTTCGTCACCGCACGGCTGATCAATCCCGCTGGCGAACCGGTGCAGCAGGACGAGGAAAAAGAAGAAGTGGTCGAGCCAATCGGTTTGCCGCAGCCGCCGCCGGCAGCGCCGCAACCGGAGATGCCGCTCTTCCAAAAATAATCGCGTGTGCCGGTCCTGGGCATCACGGGCGGAATTGCGACAGGCAAGAGTGCTTGCACGCAAATGCTGTGTCGTATGCTTTCGGCTGAAGTATTCGATGCCGATGAGACAGCGCGCCGGCTGGTAGAAAAAGATTCGCAAGTTCAGCAGCGCATTCGCGAGCAGTTTGGCGACGAAGTGTTCGCACAAACCGGCGATATCGACCGCGCAAAATTGCGCGCGATCGTTTTTGCGAATGAAACACGACGTCGTGAACTCGAGGCAATTTTGCATCCGGTGATCCGCGAGACGTGGCTGCCGCAGGCGGAGAAATTTAGACGTGAAAAAAAATGGCTTTTGGTGGACATTCCACTGCTCTTTGAAACGGACGCCGGCCAATATTTCGACACGCTCGTTGTGATAGCATGTTCTCACGACACACAACTTCGCCGCTTATGCACATTGCGAAATCTCGACGAGCAGATGGCAGGAAAAATCATTGCCGCGCAGATGCCGTTGCACGTAAAGATTTCGCGCGCCGATCATGTCATTTGGAATGACGGCGCGATGACTGCACTGGAACGACAGACAACATTATTTAGTGAATACCTCACAAAGCGTTATGGATGAGTCACCGGCAACGGTGAGAACGGCCGAAGCCCCGTCGCAACTGAACATTGGTGCATTGCACGCCGAACCACTCGCGCGGCTGCTTGAGCGCGCGCACGAGCAGAACCTTTTCATCAATCCCGAGCGCACACGGCACCAGCTCATTTTCGACTTGCTGCGTGCTTACGGCGAACGCGGCACCATTTTGATTGCCGATGGCGTGGTCGAGATGGTGTCGGAAACGCAGGCGTTTTTGCGCTGGCCCAGCCAGAACTTTCGTCCCGGCCCGGAGGATCCGATCCTCACGACCGGTTTGATAAAGCGTCACGGTCTGCAAAATGGAAATCTCGTCAACGTGCGCCTGCATCCGCCACGCGATCGCGAGCGTTACATGATCGTTACCGAAGTGCTGGAGATCGAAGGCGTGCTCGCTGACGAATGGAAAGTGCCCAAAAATTTTGACAGCCTTACGGCGCTCTCACCTGACCAGCGGATCATCCTGGAAAATCACGTGACAAACTCGCTCAGCGCGCGTGCAGTCGATTTGATTACGCCCGTTGGCCGCGGGCAACGGGCGCTCATCGTCGCGCCGCCACGCACCGGGAAAACGGTTTTGCTAAAAGAAATCGCACAGGCGATTCGCGCGAATTCACCGGAAACGCATTTGATTTTGCTACTCGTCGATGAACGTCCCGAAGAGGTAACGGATCTTAAACGCAGCGTTGATGCGGATATTTTCTCCTCCACGTTTGATGAATCGCCGATGCGTCACGTGCAGGTGGCGGAGCTTGTCAGCGAGCGTGCGCGGCGTTTGGTCGAGATGAAAAAGCACGTCGTCATCATGCTCGACTCGATCACGCGACTCGCGCGCGGTTACAACGCATTGCAGCCCGGCAAAGGCCGCACGATGTCCGGCGGCGTCGAATCGCAAGCACTGCTCAAGCCGAAGAAATTTTTTGGCTCGGCGCGTAACACCGAGGAAGGCGGCAGCCTGACGATCATTGCGACCGCGTTGATCGAAACCGAGAGCCGTATGGACGAAGTGATTTTCGAGGAATTCAAAGGCACGGGTAATATGGAGCTCCACCTTGATCGCGAGCTCGTGGAGCGCCGCATTTTTCCGGCGATTCACATTTTAAAATCGGGCACGCGCCGAGAGGAATTGCTGTATCATCCGGACGAATACGAGCGCATTAAGATTATGCGTCGCCAGCTTGCAGAGTTGCCCGCGGTCGAGGCAATGGAGTTGCTGGTGGAGAATTTGAAAGCGACGTCGAGCAATGCCGAGTTGTTGCTCGCAGGTTTGCGCGGCGCGTAACGTGATCAGCTCCGATGCGGCGCTCGCCGCGCTTCTCCCCAGACTCGCCGTCGTCGATCCGATCGCGATCGACACGGAAGCCGACAGTCTGCACTGCTATTTTGAAAAACTCTGCTTAGTGCAAATCAGCGTGCCGGGCGAGGACGTGCTCGTTGACCCACTCGCCGATTTTTCACTCGCGCCGCTGTTCGAGATGCTCGCGACGAAAGAGCTCGTGCTGCATGGCGCGGATTATGATTTGCGGCTTATGCGGCGCGTCGGATTCACCGAACCACGCGTAATTTTCGACACGATGATTGCGGCGCGTTTGGTCGGTCAGACCGAGTTCAGCCTTGCGGCCCTCATCACAAAATATTTCGGCGTCACGCTTGCGAAAGGTTCGCAAAAAGCAAATTGGGCGAAGCGCCCGCTTTCGGCGCTGATGGCGGAATACGCGAAAAACGACACGCACTATTTGCTGGAACTTGCGGATAAACTCGGCGCGGAACTGCGCTCTCTCAACCGCTGGGAATGGTTTCGGCAGTCATGCGCACGAGCGATCGAAGTCGCAAAAACCGACCGCGATCGCGACGTGGAAAACATTTGGCGAATTTCCGGCAGCCACGAATTACGCGGACTCTCCGCGGCGGTGCTGCGCGCGCTCTGGCAGTGGCGCGACCAGGAAGCGCGCGCGGTCGATCGCCCGCCGTTTCACATTTTGCAAAATGACAAGCTCATCGAATGCGCGCGTGCGTTTGCAACGGGCGGGCGCGTATCGGTGCCGCATCTTTCATCGTCACGCGCGAAGCGATTTTTTGCCGCTGCGGAATCGGCGCTGCGTTTGCCGGAAGAGGAATGGCCGATGATCGTCCGCAAGCCGCGTCCGCGCTCCACGCCGGATCAGGATCGTTTGTTTAACGCTCTAAAAATTCGTCGCGACAAGGCTGCATCCGAGCTACGACTCGACCCGACATTGATCGCGCCAAAAGCGGTGCTGGAAAGCCTGGCAGCCGATCAGGAATCGGCGAAATCAAAGCTGCTGCCGTGGCAGCGCGAGTTGCTCGAGCTTTCCGAGTGAACGGTCACTGCGCTGGAAGCGCGGGCGTTTGCGCAGCCGGAGCTGGCGCCGGTGTCGGCTCGTTTTCAGTCGGAACCGGTCCGGAGCGTGGAATCACGTAAACGTGAGTTGCCGAGCGATGGTCGTAACGGCCGGCGAGTGTGAGTCCGCGCTTTTTCGTCGTCCACGGGCCGTGCGGCTTCGCCGGTGAGTAGAATGCGCGATAGTTTGACGAAGTTGTGCAGGCGGTGAGGGAAAAGATTACAAGCAGGGCGAGGGAGAACGCGAATTTCACGTTGCGATGGCAACAAATTCGCCTCGCAGTGTCAACGCGCCGCGCCGGGAAAAAATGTTGCTCAATCGCGACCGCTCGCTAATTTCTCACCCCTTCGCATGATCATCGTTACCAAACCCGACGCCACAGAGGAGCAAATCCAGCACGTGGTCGATCGCATCAAAGAGTGGGGCCTGAAGGCCGAAGTCAGCCGCGGCGCGCAGCGCGTCGTCATTGGCGTGATCGGGCAGGAAGACGTGATCCGGGAAAAACCGATCGCTGCGATGGCGGGCGTCGAGTCCGTTACGCCCGTGTTAAAGCCTTACAAACTAGTTGCGCACGAATTTCGCCAGACGCAATCGCTCGTGAAAGTTGGTGACGTGACCGTCGGCAACAGTGAAGTCGTCATCATGTCCGGTCCCTGCTCGGTGGAAAATCGCGAGCAGATCACGTCGATTGCGCGCGATGTCAAACAAGCCGGCGCACGAATTCTTCGCGGCGGCGCATTCAAGCCGCGCACGTCGCCCTATACATTTCAGGGTCTTGGCATCGATGGTTTGAAAATGCTCGCCGAAGCGCGCGAGGCTACCGGTCTGCCGGTGATCACCGAGATCATGGATACGAAGGATTTGGAAGTGATCGAGAAATATGCCGATTGCCTCCAGGTCGGCGCTCGGAACATGCAAAACTTTTCGTTACTGAAAGAAGTCGGCCGCAGCAAGCTGCCGGTCATGCTCAAGCGCGGCATGAGCGCGACGGTCAAAGATTTGCTGATGAGCGCGGAATACATTTTGAGCGAGGGCAATTTCAACGTGATGCTTTGCGAACGCGGCATCCGCACATTCGAGACTTACACGCGAAATACGCTCGATCTCAATGCGGTGCCGGTTTTGAAAAAGGAAACGCACCTGCCAGTGGTCGTCGATCCGACGCACGGCATTGGATTGCGCGAGCACATTCCGCAGATGGCGCTCGCTGCAGTCGCCGCAGGCGCCGATGCGCTGATGATCGAAGTTCACAACAATCCGGAGCTTGCGAAAAGCGACGGCGAACAGGCGCTCATGCCCGATGAATTCGCTGAACTTGTCGCGCGCGTGCGTGCGGTCGCGCAGGCGGTCGGCCGCGGGGCTTGATATTTGTTAAACGGCTGTGCAAGCTCGCAGTCATGCTCGACGGATTTAAAAAATTCATACTCCGCGGAAACGTCGTCGATCTGGCAGTCGGCGTTATGATCGGCGCGGCGTTCACCGCAGTCGTCACTTCGGTTTCGAAAGATCTCATGACGCCGATCATCGGCATCTTCGGCGGGGTTCATGATTTCTCCACGCTGAAAATCGGGCCGGTCGCGATCGGCAGTTTTATTAACGCGCTGCTCGCATTTATCATCCAGGCAGCGATCATCTATTTTTTCATAGTCCTGCCGATGAATCGCTTCATGGCACTCATGAAAAAAGACGAGCCGATCACTCCGCTCGCGACAAAAGAATGCCGATATTGCGCGATGACAATTTCCGCCAAAGCAACGCGCTGCCCGCATTGCACGTCGGAAATCGCGGCACAGTGAGAGCGTTCGCAGCGGCGTTTTTTCTATTCGCGAATGCCTGCTTCGCGAGCGACGCGATTGATCTCGTCGCGTTTGGCGACTGGGGCGCGGGCTCCTTGCAACAACGGGCTGTTGCACATGCGATGAGCGATTATTTGTCGCAGAGTCACATCGCGCCACAAGCGTGTTTGTTGCTGGGCGACAATTTTTACGGACCACTTCCGCAGGGCGAAAATGATCCGCGCTGGCAGGCGGAATTCGAGCAGATGTATCCGCGCGACACATTGCCGTTTCCGTTTTACGTCGCGCTTGGCAACCACGATTACGAGGACTTTGGCACGAAGCTCAAGGCCGAGTTTGCATACGGGAAAAATCACGCCGACTCGCGTTGGAAGCTGCCAGCGAAATGGTATCGCGTTGATTTTCCGGAAAAGGCGCCGCTCGTCAGCGTGTTGATCATCGATAGCGATCGCGACCGTCTCAGCGCGGACGAATGGAATGCCCAAAAAGCGTGGCTGCACGCGGAAGTCGAGCGCTCTGATCCGAAAAAATGGGTCATCGTCGCGGCGCATCATCCACTTTTTTCCAATGGCCTGCACGGTGACGATCCGGAGATGATCGCGACGATTGCGCCTTCGATTTTCACGCACAAAATCGACTTTTATTTGTGCGGTCACGACCACGATCTCGAACACCTGCAAATCGCCGACTGGCCGCCTTCGTTCCTTATCGCCGGTGGCGGCGGCGCGGTTTTGCGCCCGATGAAACGTAACGACCGCGGACCGTTTTCGCGTTCGCTCGCCGGCTTTGTGCATCTCCATTTCACGCCGGAAAATGCGACGATCAAATTTGTCGATACGCACGGCGAGATTCTCCACTGGGCTGAACGTAGTGTTGATGGAACAGTAACGGTAAAAAGCACCACCGGCTGCGACGTTCCGCCTCCATCGGAATCGCCGACGCCGACGCCCGCAGCTTCGCCAAACAAGCGGTAATAGTTGCGGCGGGTGCGCTGGAAGTTGAATATGCGGTGCTGCTGCGATGCCTGCTGACGTCCCCCGCCACCGCTCCCGAGCTTCCGTTTTTGCGCTGCTGATCGGTTTGGGTCTGACCGCATTCACGACGTATCTCGTGTGGTCATTGGCGACTTTTCGTGAGCAAACGCACTTTGATACCGAAGTTCGACAGGTTGAAAACAACCTGCGCGAACGCATCGAGACTTATCTCGCGTTGCTTCGCGGCACGGCTGGTTTTGTCGCGGGCACGGGAAAGTTCGATCGTGCGCAATTCAGTGAGTATGTGGCGACGCTCGCGATTCGCAAACGCTATCCGGGCTTGCAAGGCATCGGTTTTTCGCTGCGGCTGCGGCCGGGCGAATTGCCGCAAATCGTCGACTGGATGCACTCGCAAGGCGTCACCGATTTTCACCTCTGGCCGGAGGGCCAGCGCGACGAGTATCACACAATTTTGAGTTTGGAGCCGCCGGACCGAAATAACCCGATCGCGATCGGCTTTGACATGTTCAGCAACCCGATCCGACGCGCAGCGATGGAACGCGCGCGGGACAGCGACACCGCGACCGCGTCGGGCAAGGTTGCGCTCGTGCAGGAAACCGGACCCGTAAAACAACCGGGCTTCCTAATTTACAAAGCCGTTTTTCGTCGCGGCGAACGGATACGCACCTTTGATGAACGCCGGGCCGCGTTGCTCGGATTTGTTTACGCGCCATTTCGCGCACCGGATTTGCTGTCCAACGTCGTCGATTCGCGCATTTCGGACGAGATCAACGTCGATTTTTACGACGGTCCCGCCGCAGAACCGCAGCAGTTGCTTTACAGTTCGACAGGCGAGCCGGAGTCGCGGCCGCGTTTTAAAACAGAGAGTCACATCGATATTGCCGGTCGGCCCTGGACGATCACGTTTGCGACGCGACCGCAGTTCGAAGCCGGCAGCGAACGAAGTTCGGCGCTCGCGATTGCCGTCGCGGGCGTTTTGGTGACGTTGGTGCTTTTTGCAACGACCGAATCGCTTGCCCGCTCGCAAGCGCGTGCCGAGCAAATCGCGAACGAGCTTCGCGTTTCCGAAGAGGAGCAAAAACGCGCGAAGGAAGTCGCGGAGCGCGCACGCACGGAAGCCGAAAGCGCGAATCGGTTGAAGGACGAATTTCTCGCGACTGTTTCGCACGAGCTTCGCACGCCACTCAACGCGATACTCGGCTGGATTTATCTTTTGCGGACTTCGCCGCGAAACGAAACGGATCTGAAAAACGCGCTCGAGACGATCGAGCGCAACGCGAAACTGCAATCGGAATTGATCAACGATCTTCTCGACGTCTCACGCATTCTCGCCGGCACGCTCCGGCTCAATCTGCAACATGTCGATCTGTCGGTGGTGATCGACGCCGCGATGGAAACGGTGCGCCCGTCAGCCGAGGCGAAGCAAATCGAGTTCGTGAAGCTGCTCGATCCATCAGCCGGTCCGATTAGTGGAGATGCAACACGGTTACAACAGGTCGTTTGGAACCTTCTTTCAAACGCGGTAAAATTTACGCCGAAAGGCGGCCGCATCGAGATTCTGCTGAACCGGGTTGAATCGCACGCGGAGCTGATCGTTCGCGACAACGGCATCGGTATTGCGCCCGAATTTTTGCCTTATGTTTTCAATACGTTTCGGCAGGCCGATTCGTCGAGCACGCGTCAGCACGGCGGGCTTGGGCTCGGGCTCGCCATTGTCCGGCATCTCGTCGAGCTGCACGGCGGCACAATTGAGGCCCACAGCGAGGGCGAAGGCAAAGGCGCGACGTTCACGGTTGGTTTGCCGATTCGCGCAACGCAGGTTGAAAAAGTGCCCGCTCTTTCGGAAACCGAAACCGGGCGTCCGCTCGCGCCGCTCGAGGGCGTCCGTGTGCTGGTTGTGGATGATGACGAGGAGGCGCGCGAGTTGTTAACGCGTGTTTTGTCGAACGCACATGCCGAGGTGCAGACGGCGCCATCCGCGCAAGCGGGCATTCAAATGATCAGCGACTTTCGTCCGACGATTATCGTAGCGGACATCGGCATGCCTGGAGAGGACGGCTACGAATTTATCCGCAAAGTGCGCGAACTCGACCGTCATGCCGGTGGCAATCTGCCCGCAATTGCGCTGACGGCTTACGCGCGGATCGAGGACCGCCGGCGCGCGATTCTCGCCGGATTTCAGACGCATCTCGCAAAGCCGGTCGCTCCCGAGGAGTTGATAGCGACGATCGCGAATCTCGCTGCGCGCACGTAGTTGCTAATTCGCAGCGCGGTGTAAATTGCGTGCTCCAATGCAGGCCGCGCGCAAATCCATTGTTTTCGATTGGTTTAACGCACGTTTCGCACAGCCGACACCCGCACAACGCGTAGCATGGCCCAAAATTCGCGATGGAAAAAACGTGCTCATCGCATCGCCGACAGGCACGGGCAAAACATTCGCGGCGTTTTTGAGCGTGCTCGATGAACTCGCAAGCACCGAACTGCGCGATGCGATTTACTGCGTTTACATTTCGCCGCTACGCGCACTGGCTTACGACCTCGAGAAGAATCTAAACGAGCCGCTCCGCGAAATTTTCGGCAGTGAAAAAGCATCGCCGATTCGCGTCGGTTTGCGCTCCGGCGACACCAGCGCTCACATGCGCGTAAAGCAATTTGCAAAGCCGCCGCACATTCTGCTGACCACGCCGGAAAGCTTGTGCCTGCTCCTTTCGCAACCGCGCTGGCTGCCGCATCTCGCGAGCGTGCGATGGCTGATCGTCGACGAGATCCACGCGTTCGCGGAAAACAAACGCGGCGCGCATTTGAGCATCAGCGTGGAACGCCTCGCGCACATGCAACCGGTGCAGCGCATCGGTTTGTCTGCGACCGTTTCGCCGCTCGATCTCGTGGCGAAATTTCTCGCCGGCACAAACGGCAAATGCGAAATCGTCGATGCATCCGCAGCGAAAAAAATCGATCTACGCGTTCACACGCCGCTGCGGAAAAATCCGTATCCAGCCGCCGGTTTCACAGGACAGCGGCTCATTCGCGAACTCGGAAATCTCGTCGAACAAAATCGCACGACGCTCGTTTTTACGAACACGCGCTCCGGGGCGGAGGCCGCGACGTTTTGGTTGCGCGAAGCACTGCCGCAGCTTGGCGGGCAAATCGAATGTCACCACGCATCGCTCGATCGCGACCTTCGGCAGGCTGTTGAAGATCGTTTAAAACGCGGCGAATTGCGCGCGGTGATTTGCTCGACGAGTCTCGAACTCGGAATTGATATCGGTTCGGTAGATCTCGTCATCATGCTCTCAACGCCAAAAGGCGTGAGCCGCGCGCTGCAGCGCACGGGCCGCAGCGGGCACAACATTCATACGATCAGTCGCGGCATTTTAATGGCGACAAACATGAACGACCTCGTCGAATCGTGCGCAACCGTCCTGCTCGCGCGTGCGCGGCATCTCGACGATGTGCGGCTGCCGCATGCGCCGCTCGACATCCTCGCGCAGCATCTCGTGAGCATGGGCTGCGAGCGCCGATGGCCGCGCGAAGAGGCTCTGCAGCTTATTCGGCGCGCGTTTCCGTATCGCGATTTGTCGCAATCGGATTTCGATGATGTGCTCGATTATGTGGCGGGCGGCGGTAAGGCGCTGCGTCAGCAATACGCGGAAACCTTCGGCAAAATCGATCTCGACGACGAAACTTTTCAAACACGGTCCGGACGCGTGCAGCGCGATTTTTTACAAAACATTGGCGTCATTCCGAATGTGGGCTCCGTCAACGTGCGGCTAAAAAATCGCACACTGGGTTCGGTCGAGGAAATGTTCATTCGCCAGCTCAAAGCTGGTGATGTGTTCGTGATTTCCGGCCGGCCGGTTCAGATCGAGCGTGTCGGGTTTATGGAAGTTTTTGTTAAGCGTGCCGAGCGAGCGCTGCCGACGATTCCGCGCTGGAATGCGAACAAAATGCCGCTCTCGAATAACGTCGCGCGCGAGATCATTTCGTTCCGCAGTGAGCTGCGCGCCCGTCTTGAGCAACGCGCCCGCGACAACGAAAGATGGATCGCGAAACGGCTCGACTGCGGTGCGGCGAACGCGGCGATCATTTTAAAAATGTATGCGGCGCAGCACACGGTGTCGGAAATTCCGATTGCCGATTTTTTGCTCGTCGAGGAGTTCGATGAAAGCGCCGACATGGCCGCGGAGTTGGGCGCGACCAAAAAGCGCAATGTGCGATCGACTCGCGCGCGGCATTACTTTTTTCACTCGGTGATTGGTCGTGCCGCGAACGATGCGCTCGCGCGTGTGCTGACGCGGCGCTTGAGCAAGTTGCGCGGCGGAAATGCAATCGCGACGCCGCATGACTACGGTTTTGTGCTTACGGTAACAAGCCAGCAACTTTTTAACGAAGCGGAAATCCCGCTGCTGTTGTCGCCGGATAATTTCATTGAGGATTTCCACGCGGCACTCGCGAATTCCGAGATGCTGAAATACCACTTCCGGAACGCGGCGCAGACCGGGCTGATGGTTTACCGCAATTTTTTTGCGCAGAAAAAATCGGTGCGCAAATTGCAATGGGCGGCCGAAGTCATTTTCAACGTGCTGCAACAATATGAACCCGATCATGTGCTGCTGCGCGAGGCGCGCCGCGATTCGATGCACATTTTTCTCGATGCTGACGCCGCGCTCGATTTTGTGCGGCAGCGAACGCCGGTGCGATTGCGGCGGGTCGATCGTGTGCCGCCGCTTTCGTTCGCAATGTATGCGACGCGCATCAAGGAGGCACTGCTCGTCGAGGATCCGTCGGAGACGATGGAGCGATTGTTTCACATGTGGTGGAGCGAGATAGAAAATGAATAAGTCGCATTTGGAAATTGCGCCGGGAATATTGCTCGATGCGCGCCGCGCCATTTTTTTGCGCGAAACGGGAACGCTTGCGGTTGCGGATCTGCACCTCGGTTACGCGTGGGCGCACCGGCACGGCGGACAGCTTTTGCCTGTTTCTGCGCACGAGGATTCCCTGCCGCGGTTGGTCGAATTGATTGACGACTATCATCCAAGCGAGTTGGTGTTGCTCGGCGATATCGTGCATCGCGCCGTTTCGGTGGATGCTTTAAAAGCGGAACTTTGCGCGAC
The DNA here is from genome assembly GCA_021324395.1 of Spartobacteria bacterium. Lineage (GTDB taxonomy): Bacteria > Verrucomicrobiota > Verrucomicrobiia > Chthoniobacterales > Chthoniobacteraceae > JAJPJG01. The sequence continues at coordinate 170,571 of JAJPJG010000031.1, forward strand.
CATCAATGCGTTAAATGAACGCATACAGTTCGTTCTTCTCGCCGGAAATCACGATCGCCGCTTGCGCCGTCTGCTGGATGAATGCGGTTTGTCTGTTCCGCTCGCGATCGAGCATTCCGCTGGCACGCATTTATTGACACATGGAGACGCAATTTCGCGTCGCGCGGCGATCAATGCGCGTGGAGGCCTCGTGATTATTGGCCACGAGCATCCGGCGATTACGATTTCCGACCGCGTGACCACGACTGCGAAATGCCCGTGTTTTCTGGTGAGCGACGAGGCGATCGTGCTGCCGGCGTTTTCCCGATGGGCTTCGGGAACGGATGTGCGCAATTATCCGCGAATGTCGCCGTGGCTCGCGGGTATTGATTTTAAAAATGCGGTCGCCATCGTCGGCGAAAAGCTGCTGCCCATGCACATTTAACGGTTTGAGCGCATTTTGCCGATGCGTTGCGAAATTAGCTTGATGGCAAATTCCGCTGCAAAAAGAAGCGAGGCCGAGGAAACATCGCTGCATCAGCGAATGAGCGGTGCGTTCCGTTGCTTCGCTTCCGTGACATCGGACGTCGTCGGTTCGGCATGGGCGTTTTTGCTTTCGATCATAGTGATTGTGGTTTGGGGAATGACCGGCCCCGCTTTTCATTATTCAGACACGTGGCAGCTCATCATCAACACAGGCACTACGATTGTGACGTTCCTGATGGTGTTCCTCATTCAAAACACGCAGAACCGCGACGCGAAGGCGATTCACCTGAAGCTCGATGAACTGATTCGCGCGATAAAGGGTGCGCGCAACGAGCTGGTCGATCTTGAGAAATTGTCCGACGACGATTTGAAAAAACTGGAGGCGCAATTCGAACGAATCCGCCAGCGGGCGAACCATACGAAAGAAAAAGTCGCGGCAGAGGTGGCAGAAACACAAGTCGAAGAAGAACTCAGCGAGCGCGGAGAACGTTAGTCGCGAGTCAACCGAACCGGAACACCGCGTTCAGCGAGAAATTTCTTCACGTCACCGACGGTATATTCACCGAAATGGAAAATGCTCGCGGCGAGAACGGCGTCGGCTTTGCCGAATTTCAGCACGTCCGCGAGATGCTCGAGTTTGCCCGCGCCACCGCTCGCGACGACTGGAATCCCAACCGCTTCGCTCACGCGCCGCGTGATTTCGATATCAAAACCGGCTTTCGTGCCGTCAGCGTCGATGCTGTTTAGCACGATTTCGCCCGCACCAAGTTTTTCCGCGCGATTTGCCCATTCGACGGCGTCGAGGCCGGTCGCCTTGCGTCCACCGTGAGAGAAAACCTCCCAGCGATCCGGCGCGACTTTTTTCGCGTCGATCGAGACGACGATGCACTGACAGCCGAAACGTTCCGCGCCGCGCGTAATCAACTCCGGCGTGGCGAGCGCGCTCGAGTTGATGCTCGTTTTGTCCGCGCCGGCCTTGAGCATCGTGCTCATGTCATCGACCGTGCGGATGCCGCCGCCGACCGTGAGCGGCATGAAACATTGTTCGGCAGTGCGCTCGATAACGTCGACCATCGACGCCCGACCTTCAGCGCTCGCGGTGATATCAAAAAAAACCATCTCGTCCGCGCCTTGCGCGTCGTAGCGTTTCGCCAGCTCGACCGGATCGCCGACGTTGCGAAGCTCGCCTGCTTCGGCTTTTCCGAACTGCACGCCGCGGGTGACCTGGCCGTTGTGGACATCGAGACACGGAATGACGCGTTTGATCAGCATTGCTCTATTTTTGTTACAAATTGGTTACAACTACTGTGCTCCTAGGCACAAAGCTGCCGTTTTCTTGTCGTAAATGAAAAATTTGTGTTGACTAGCCGTCTCTGATTTCTAACGTCAGCGGACTTTTGTTGCCAACCAAACCGCAGCAGAAAGGGAAACCTATGGCAAAATCAACTTCAGGGAAAACTCGAAAGAATGGCTCCACAAAAGCCAAACGAACCGGCGCCTTCAAATTGTCCGCGCAGCCGGTCGTCGGCGCGTCGACGGAAGAAAACGTGCACAAATATGAGGCCACGCGCGAACCTGCGCCGACGCCCGCTTTCGAAAATCTTGGTGAGCTGCCACAAAGTTACGGCACGACGCTGTTCCTGACCGCGCGCGATCCGCACTGGCTGTTTTCGTATTGGGATTTCGATCCGAAAAGCTCGCCGGGCTCGCAATTTTTCCTGAAAATTTTCACCAGCGACGGCAACGAAGAATCACAAATCGAGATCAATCCCGAGGCGAAAAATTGGTATGTGCCGGTGAGCAAACCGGGAACGACTTATTACGCCGAGCTAGGTTATTTCGACAAAGGCACGTGGACGACCATCGCGAAATCCGAGACCGCGACCGCGCCGATCGACACACTCGCCGACGAAGCGCAGGCGACGTTTGCGACCGTGCCATTCCATCTCACATTTCAGCGGCTGATCGAGATGGTTCGCAGCAGCATGCAAAAAGGCGAAACGCTCGTGCAGGCGCTCGCGCGCTTGCAAGGCGAAGGCCGTCGCGCAGCGTTCGGCGGCAGCGTCACCGGCTGGACCGATGAGCAGCGGCAATTGCTCGCCGCACTTTTCGGCAGGGAACTCGTCGATCGTCTCGGCATGAGCTCCGCGGAAATCGACAAGGTTTTGCGCAAAGAGCTCCTCGAAAATCTCAACACCGAAAGCGCGAGCGGACTCGTCAGCAAAGCGCAACTCGCCGAACTTGCCGCGCCCGGCGCGAGCAGTTTGTTCAGCGGCATCATCAGCCAGCTCGCGCAAGCCGCGTGGGGCTCGGAAGTGACGAGCTGGTTCAGCGCGATTGGCGCAAGCTGGAGCGCGCAGCCATTCAGCCAGGAAAAACCCCGCGAATTTTTCATGCACGTAAATGCCGAGGTGATTTTCTACGGCGGCACGCATCCGGATGCGAAAGTCTGGATCGATGGCAAGGAAATCCGGCTCAATCCCGACGGCACGTTCCGCTATCACTTCAAATTTCCCGACGGCAACTACGAAATTCCAATCGTCGCGCAATCGCCGGACAAAGTGGAAGAACGCTCCGCGTCGCTTACGCTTGACCGCGCGACCGCCCGCAAAGGCGACGTCGGCCACACGACGCAGCCAAAAAATCTGCGGAAGCCGATCGGTAAAAAGCGCTAGCCATTTTTTAAAAAAGCGCAAACATCGGTAACTGGACGTTATCGATGACGAAAAAACAACTCGCGTTACTGCTCGCGCTGCTCAGCGTCGCGCTTTATCTACCGACGCTGCGGTTTGATTTCGTGTGGGACGCGCAGTCGGTGATCCGGCAAAACGCATTTGTCCACGACCTGCGGCATCTCGGCGACGTGCTGACGCTGCGCGTTATGCGCATGGATGTGATGGACAACAATCGTCCCGCGTTTTTGCTTTCCGCGATGCTCGAATGGGTGCTGTGGGGTGATCGTCCGGGCGCATTTCATTTTACGAATGTGCTGATGCACGCCGCGGTTGTCGTGCTGCTGTTCGCTTTCGCGCAGCGGCTCACGGGAAAATGGCCGGCCTTTTTTGCAGTGCTCATTTTTGCGGTGCATCCGCTGAACTGCGAGCCGGTCGCGGAGGTGAGTTACCGCAAGGATTTAATGGTGGCGCTCTGCATTTTTGCGGCGCTGAATTTTGCGGCGATGTTCGCGCCGAAGTGGTCGGCACGAAATGTCTGGCTCGGCTTTTTCTGCGTGTTTTCATTGTTCTTCGCAGTCGCAGCGAAGGAAAACGGCGTGGCCGGCCCGGCGGTTCTTATCGGCTATTGGTTGCTTTTTCGACGCAACGAATCAAAGCGCGGCTGGCTGCTGTTGTGCGTTTGTGCGAGCGCGGCAGTCGGCGGATTTCTCTTCGCGCGGTTCACGCTGCCGCCGAAACATTCCGACGTTTTCGTCGACAACGCGTCGCCGCTCGCGGGAAATTTTGTCGATTTGCTGATGATCCAAACGCGAATGTGGTGCGCTTATTTTCGAAACATCGTAGCGCCAATCAATCTCTGCGCGGATTACGGATCATTCTCGATTCGCAATTTCAGTTTTGCTGTTAGCTTCGCCGTGGTCAGCGTGATCATCGCGGTTCAATTTGTGGCAGCGTTAGCAAATCGCGCAGCGGCGCTCGGTGCGCTGATTTTTTGGTCGGCGCTTTTGCCGGTCTCAAATTTCGTCCCACTTTATCGCGCGATGGCGGATCGGTTTCTTTACCTGCCGATGACCGGTCTCGCGCTGATGCTTGCCGCAATTCCGTGGAATCAATCTATTAAACATCGCGCTGCGACGGCCTCGGCGTTTGTGGTTGCGGCAATTTTCGCGCTGGTTACCGAACTGCGTCTGGCGGTCTGGCGCGATTCCGTTTCGCTTTGGACCGACACACTCGAAAAAAATCCGCAGTCCTACACTGCCGCCGACAATCTCGGCTGGGCGTTTCTCGATCGCGCGCAGCCGGACGAGGCGCTTCCGCCATTTCGCAAAGCCATCGAGATTTCCGCAGGCAAAAAAGCCGACCCGCTGGCTGGTCTCGCGCTCGCATGCGAGGCGCTTGGGCAAACCGCGGACGCCAATGCGGCGACGCAGCGCGCGACGAGCGTCGATCCGCATTACGCGGAGCCGGCGCGACTCGTCGAGGCGCTGATTTTCGATTCGGCGACGGCACAAAAATTCGACGCGCTCGTGCAGCGCAACAAAACGCGCTGACGTTTTTTATTGGCGGCGCGCGGCGTTTCAAATTTCATCCCTGAACCGCCGGACATGCTGCACGTCTTCGCACCACGCTATATCAAAGAAGCTCACGTCATTTTAAAAAATGCGTGCAAGCTGCTGCACTACAGACGCGACGTGCTGAGCGAGGCGAGCGTCGCCGATTTTGAGGCGCAGATCGAAACGTTGCGGCGCGCGATCAAGGAACGTGACCGGCGCACGATCGAGGAAACCACGCAGAAACTCGATGCGCAGTGGAGCAGTTATCTGCCGCCGGCGAAGGACGCGGGCTGGCGGGAAAATTGCGAAGTCTTTCTCGTCGCAATCGTCATCGCCATCGGCGTGCGCGCTTATTTTTTGCAGCCATTCACGATTCCGACCGGCTCGATGCAGCCGACGCTCAACGGCATCATCGGTTATCCGACGGATGAGCCGGCGCCGAATCCACTGAAACGCGTCTTGGATTTCGTCGTGCATGGCCGCAATTACGTCGATGTCGTCGCGCAGGATAACGACCGGATCGTCGGTCTCGGCGAACGGAAGTTTTTCTATTTTTTCACCATCACCGACATTCAGTGTGAGCGGCGCACGTATCACGCGTGGGCGCCGCGCGACACGTTGATGCGTTATTTTCATCTCGATCTCGTCCGCGAATTTCACGCCGGCGAGACAATCGCACGCGGCTACGTCGATGCCGGCGATCACGTTTTCGTCGACAAAGTTTCCTACAATTTCCGCAATCCGCAGCGCGGCGAAGTCTTCGTTTTCAAAACGACAAACATCCGCGAGATTGAGCGCCAGCTCCGGCTGCAGCAAGTCGAAGGCTCGCAATTTTACATCAAGCGCCTCGCCGGTTTGCCGGGCGATGAGTTGCGCATCGATCCGCCGGATTTGTTCGTCAACGGCGAGCGCGCGCAGGGTTTCGGCTTTGAGCGCGTGATGGCTGCGGAGAATGGCTATCGCGGCTATGGCAGCGGACCGGAGTTCGGTTATTTGAGCGAACCGGATCGTCCGTTTCGTCTCCCGCTGCACAATTATTTCGCGCTCGGCGACAACAGCTACAACTCATCCGACAGCCGTTACTGGGGAACTGTGCCGGAGCAAAACATCATGGGCCGCGGCCTTTTTGTTTATTGGCCTTTCAAGCCGCACTGGGGATTTATTAAATAGCTGTCACGCGCGAATGGCGCGCTTATGGCAGATCCCGTCATCAACGATTTCATCGCGCTGGCGCAAACGCTCGGCGCGCATCCCGCGCGGCTTGCGATTTGGAACGAAGGCGCGCTGGCCCGGCGCGTTTCGGACGCGCGCTTCATCGTCACACGCCGCGGTGCGAATCTTGCGAAGCTTGAGCCCGCGGATATCGTGCATCTCGATTTGGAAAAAATGAGCGCGCTTTCCGCATCGGATACGAGCGCAGCGGCGGAGACGATTGCCGAGGCGAAGCTGAATCCGAACAGCCCCGAACCGTGCGCGGACGCGGCGCTGTTTGCGTATCTGCTCGGGTTGGAGAACATCCGTTTTGTCGCACACTTGCATCCTATCGTTGTAGACCAGATTCTTGCGTCTCCGCGTGCGCGGCAGTTCGCCGATCGGCGGGTCATGCCGAATGAAATCCTCGCATGCGGTTCCGCGGCGCTGCTCGTGCCTTACAGCGATCCGGGCCTTCCACTCGCGAAGGAAGTCCGCCGCAAAATGCTGCTATATCTCGACCGCTACAAGCACATCCCGCAGATCATTTTCGTGCACAACAACGGCATGTTCGTGCCCGCTGCGAATGCGGACGATATTTTAAAAACGGTCGAGCTCTCGCTGAAATACGCGGAAATCTTCGTTGGCGCATCGATGCTCGGAGGACCGGTTTTCCTGACGCCGCAAAACGTCACGCACATCGAATCGACGAAGGAGATCTGATGTCCACGATCCTGGCGTATCGCTTTTGGTTTTTTCTCGGAGGCGCGATTGGCGGCTATTTCCTGCTGATGTTTACCAATCCGGTGCATACCAGTTTGCGCGATGGATTTCGCTGCATCCGGCGCTACAAAAAGATTTGGACGATTCTTGCGCTGTTCGGATTTTGCTACGCTTTTTTTCAGGTCGCCCTGCGCTTCTTTTATTATTTCGTGCTGCCGGAATCGGAGCGGCCCAGTTTCGATTGGACGTTCGTCTGGTCCTTTCCGGGCTCACCCGCGCGCATCGGCGAAGTGCACACGCTGAACGACTGGTGGCTGGCGATTCACAATGACCCGCGCATTTTGCTCGTTAAGGAAAGCGCGCTTGCGGCGATCGAAGCGGTCGCCGGCGTGTTTAACAATGTCATTACCACGTTTCCGTTCTCCGCGATCGCCGCAATCATGCTGCTCGGCAATTGGGAAAACCATCACAGCACGTTGCGAAAAGCGCTACGCAAGCGTTTCGGCAGATTCGGCTGGGTCGTGCATCTCGGCATCGTGATCTGCGCGGTCGGCGCGATTTTGAAACCGGTTCTTTTCGGCCCGAGCCTGCTCGCGCTCAATCGCGTCGCGCCCGGACTTTTGCTGCTGCAATGGTCGTCGATTATCGACTGGCTCTCGTTTTTGTTCGAATACCTCTTCGGCATTTGCATCCAGATTTATTTGATCCTGATGGTTTACGCCTGGGTGCGCGGACTGAATTTCACTCCCGTGCATCTGCTCGATTTTGCGATTCGCCGATTCTCGTTCGTTGTGAAATGGGCGAGCCTCGTGATGCTCGTGAGCACGCTGCTCATCGATGCGCCGCGCATTTACGCGATGCTGTTTCACTTCGACGATTCGCCATTCATCGAAAACACATTCACATATATCGACTGGGTCGCGCGTCCGGTTCTCGCGGTATTGCTCGTGCTCTTTGCGACGATGCAAATCACGCTCACGTTTCACAGCGAGTCGTTCCGCGCCGCGTTGGGCGATCACTTCGGATTTCTGCGGCGCAACTGGTGGGAGCTGACGTGGTTTCTGCTCATCGCGGCGCTGCATTTTTTTCTGCTCAATTTCTTAAACCAAATGATCATCCACGGCTTCGGCGAAGAAACGGCGACGACGTTCGCGTGGAGTTTGATTTACCCGCTGCTCGCGGCGGTCGTCTCCGGATGGCTGCTTGCGACATGGGTTTGTTTGTTTAAACGCTGCGAAACCGTGCATCCGCACGTCCAGAGCTGGTTCAAATTCTGATGAGCACTTTGCTACGCGCTGAAAACGTGAACTGCTCGCGCGAGCTGCGCGCGAACGGATGCTCGCGTGTGAGCGGCGTGTCGATGTCGATTGAGCCGGGCACGATTACGTTGCTGCGCGGCAGCGAAGGCTGCGGAAAGAATTTGCTGCTGCGCGTGCTCGGGTTGCTCGAGCGGCCGGATGACGGCGAGCTGTTTTTGCACGACGCGCCGACGCGCGAGATCGATGAATCGACGCGGCTCGGTTTACGCAACCGGCATTTTGGTTTCGTGTTTGCCGAACCGTTTTTGCTCGGCACGTTTTCAGTGCTCGAAAATGTCGCGATGCCGCTTTTCAAAATCGCCGGCGTGAACATTGAGGAGGCACGTTTGCAAACGGCGCGGCTGCTCGATTTTTTCGGACTCGCGGGCGTTGCGGAAATGCCCGGCGAATCGCTCGCGCTGCTCGATCAATACAAAGCGTCGCTCGCACGCGCGCTTGTTCACGAGCCGGAGATGTTGCTGATCGAGGATATCGACGCGCAGCTTTCCGGCGCAGAGCTGCACGCGTTTTTAAACGAAGTCGCTCGCGCGCGTGACGAGTTTTCCGCGACGGTGATTTTGTCCGCGACAAACCTGCCCGACTTGCTTCTCCCGCATCGCCGCATCGAACTTTCGGAAGGCGAGATCGCGCTCGATTCGCAGCCATCCGCGCCGATTACTTGAAGCCTTCCTCGCCCGGCTTGTGCAGTGCCGGGCCCTTTTGCACGATTTGTTCCGGCGCTTTTTCCACCGGAATGTTCGGGCACGAATCGATCCAGCGGCTGCCTTCCGGCGCGGCCCAGCGGCACGCGTTTTTTAAAACGAGCTTTACCGTTTCGTGATAGTAAATCGGATACGTCTCGTGGCCGGGGCGGAAATAGAAAATCTTTCCATTGCCGCGCTTCCACGTGCAGCCGGAGCGAAACACTTCGCCGCCCTCGAACCATGAAATGAAAATCTGCTCGTCGGGCGTCGGAATGGCGAACGGCTCGCCATACATCTCGACGTTCGGAATTTCAAAATAAGGATCGATGCCCTGCGCGATCGGATGTCCCGGATTGCAGACCCAGAGCCGTTCTTTCTCGCCCGCTTCCCGCCACGTGAGCGAGCACGTCGTGCCCATCAATCGTTTGAAGATTTTCGAGTAATGTCCCGAGTGCAGCACGATGAGCCCCATTCCTTCCAGCACGCGCTTCTGCACGCGATCGACGATTTTGTCGGCGACCTCTTTGTGCGCGCAATGGCCCCACCACGTCAGCACGTCCGTCGCGTCGAGCACGGCTTCGGTGAGCCCATGTTCCGGTTCCTGCAGCGTCGCTGTGCGCACGTCGAAATCGCCCGATTCGCGCAAGCCGTCCGCGATCACGTTGTGCATTCCGTTTGGATAAATCTTCGCCACGATTGCATTTTTGTATTCGTGGACATTTTCGCCCCACACGGTGACGCGGGTTTTTGGCATGCCGTTCTGTTTAGCCGCTGGCGCGAATGCGGCCAAAGCAAAAACAGTCGCCGATTTAGCTGTGAACATCGGTCACTGACCGATTCGAAGAAAACGAACAAAGGAGTAAAATGAAAAAGATCCATCAAATTGGTGCAGCGCTCGTGATCGGCGCGCTCGTCCACACTGCTCCCGTCGCTTTCGCGCAAGTCGCGGTGACCGAAACATCGGCCACGGAAAGCGTGGGCACAGTGAGTGAGTTTTCACCCGACACCGTCGTGGTGAGGACTGAGAGCGGAACCGAACCGTTGCGTTACAGCTACACAAAATCGACCACGGTGGTCGATGAAGCAGGCAATCCCGTCGACATCTCGGTCGTCAAAAGCGGGGTGCCGGTGCGCGTGGTTTACGCGCGCGAAGGCAGTGGTATGATCGCCCGCAAAATCATCGTCCGCAAGGCGGTGCCAGCCGGCGGCATGATCGAGAAGCACGAGACGACCACGACGACTACCGAATCGCACTAAACGCACATTACCGCGAGTCGAACCGATCGCGGACTTAAAGGCGCAGCCGGGTTTCCCCCGGCTGCGCTTTTCATTTTGTAAAAACGACGTGATTTAAACGCTTGACACTAAAATCGAAAAAACTGTGAATCGTCGCGCCCTCTATGAACAAACTCATCACCTCCCTCCTCGTCACCTTTGCCGGCGCTGCGATCAGCTTCGCGGGGCCAATGGGCAAAGACTACAAATCCGCCAAGGAAGTTCCCTGCCCGGAATTTTTCCGCGCCGGTGAAATCGACTTCGGCATCTTCGGCGCCTACGCCGGCGGCAACGTCGATCGCTACAGCAAGCCGCCCACCTTCCGCACCACCGAGGTCCGCGTGCGCGAGGAAACCATCGTCCTCCCGCCGCCTCTTCGCGGTAATAGCACCACGATCACCGAGACCCGCGAGGAAAAGATCACCCACACCCACCGTTCCAGCTTCCGCGACACCCTCCACAACGCCGGCGGCGGCGGCATCGAGGCTGCATACTTCTTTACCAAAAACCTCGGCGTCTCGCTCGAGGGCACCTGGCTCGACGGCGAAAGCGCCATCCACGGCGCATCCGCCAGCTTCATCTATCGTTACCCGATCGAGCGCTGCACATGGGCGCTCGCGCCGTATGGCTTCATCGGCGGCGGCGGACAATGGGACGGCTCATCCGTGGGCTTCGGCCACTTTGGCGGCGGCCTCGAAGTGCGCTTCAGCCAGCGCTGGGGCATCTTCGCCGATGGGCGCTGGGTCATCCACGACGCGCTCGAAAACTACGCACTCGTCCGCAGCGGCATCCGCCTCGTTTTCTAAAAAAGCCCGCATCGCTTCTTTCCAAAAGAGCTTCCTGTTCACGCAGGAAGCTCTTTTTTTTATAATTAGGGAAGACACCTGCCCGCGCGGACTTGCATCGGCGTTCGAAATAGCGTAACCCGCACGAGGGTAATTCCGCATGGAACCAGGGAAATCTTTTACAGATGATTTGCAGGGTAGTGACGACTTCGACTTATTGGCGCGAATCGAGCACTGCGCTCGCGCGACCCCTGATCGCGCGGCGTACATTAGGGGCGATCGCATTTTGACCTACGCCGAGCTGGCGCGGCAATCGGATGCGCTTGCTTTTTATTTAGCCGCAACATTACCGGACGATGACGCGCCGGTTGCAGTGCGCGGGCACAAGGAGCCGGAGATGCTCATCGGATTCCTCGGTGCGGTGAAAAGCGGACGACCTTATTTGCCGCTCGATCTCTCGATTCCCGGGGAGCGCGTCGAGCGGATTGTCGAAAATGCACGCGCCGCAATCACCCTGACCCCGGCGAGGATCGCGGAAATCGTGCGGGATTCGACGCAGCGCGCGCCGGCATTGAAACTGGCGAAGAACGATCCGTTTTACATCATCTACACCTCCGGCAGCACGGGTGAACCGAAGGGCGTCGTCATTACGCTCGGCTGCCTCACCCAATTCGTCTCGTGGCTCACCGGCGAGCAGCGGTTTCGCGAGAACGGAGAGGTCTTTCTCAACCAGGCGCCGTTCTCGTTCGATCTTTCCGTGATGGATCTCTACGGCGCGCTGAGCACCGGCGGCACGCTCTTCAGCATCAGCCGCGAGTTGATGCAGGACCCGGCGCAACTGCAGACCGCCCTCGCAAATTCCGGCGTGACCGTGTGGGTTTCCACGCCATCGTTCGCGCGGCTTTGTTTGTTTAACGAAGAGTTCTCCGCCGGATCGCTGCCGCAACTGCGCAAATTTCTCTTTTGCGGCGAAGTCCTCGCGCCCGAAACCGCCACGCAGCTCCTCGCGCGCTTCCCATCCGCCGAAGTCTGGAACACCTACGGCCCGACGGAAACCACGGTCGCAGTCACCTCGGTGCGGATCGAAAAAGAGACGCTGCTCCAAAACGAAGTGCTGCCCGTGGGCCGCCCGATGCCCGCTTCACGCATTGCGATTGTAGGCGAAAACGGCGAAGTCGTTCCCGATGGCGAGACCGGTGAAATCGTCATAGCCGGCCCCATGGTCAGCCCCGGTTACCTCGGGCGCGAAGACTTAACGGCGCGTTCTTTTTTCACACTCGATGGCCAGCGCGCCTACCGCACCGGCGACCACGGCAGACGGCGAGACGGTATGCTTTTTTTCAACGGGCGCATCGATGGCCAGGTGAAGATTCGCGGCTATCGGATCGAAACCGGCGAGATCGAATCGGCCTTGCGCGAGCATCCATCGGTGCATGACGCCGCCGTGATTGCCGATGACACCGGCGGCGAGAAGCGCCTCGTGGCTTACATCGTCGCGCCCTCCCCGCCCACCGCGCGCGCGTGGCGTGCGATTCTGCGCCACCGGCTGCCGGACTACATGATTCCCGCCGCATTCGTGCCCGTGCCGTCGCTGCCGATGACCGCGAACGGAAAGCTCGACCGCCGCGCTTTGCCCGCGCCGGAACCATCGAACCATCTGCCGCTCGCGCCGACGAACCCGATGGAAGGCCGCCTCGTCGAAATCTGGGAGCGCGTGCTCGGCGTCGCTCCCATCGGCATTGCGGACGATTTCTTCGAGCTCGGCGGGCATTCGCTCCTCGCCGTCGAGCTGATGGTCGAGGTGGAAAAAACCTTCGGTCGCAAAGTGCCGCTTTCCGTTCTTTTCAAGGCGCCGACGATCGCCAGGCTCGCAGAGACGCTGGCGCAGGCGCCGCGGATGGAACGTTTCTCCGTCATCGAGGAATTGCGCACCACCGGCTCCCGCCCTCCGCTCTTTACGGTGCCCGGTTTTCTCGACCTCACGCGGCATCTCGGTGACGACCAGCCGTGTTACGGCGTGCATCTTACGGAACTCGAGGCGATGCCCGAGACCCGCACGGCGGTGGAGGACCTTGCCGCGCGGTGCGTGCGCGAAATCCGCGAGCTGCAACCCGATGGCCCCTACTACATCGCCGGCCATTCGTTTGGCGGAGTCATCGCATTTGCCATCGCGCAGCGGCTCGAGGCTGCCGGTGAAAAGGTCGCGCTGCTCGCGCTGATCGATCCCGATCCGCCGCAGCCGTATCCAAATAACTCGCTGGCATTCCAGTGGAACCGCTGCGTCTTCCATTTCCGCAAACTCCTGCAGATCCCCGCCGCGCAGCGCGTCGCCTGGCTCGCCAGCCGCATCCGTCTGCGTGCGCGTCTGCGGCGCTTTACCAGCAGCACTGAGCGCAAGGCCATCGAGCGCAGCCACGAAATCGCCACCAGCTACCGTGCCGGGAACTACCCCGGCCCGATCACCCTTTTCCTCGCCCGCGACACCCATCTCAGGCAGGCGCCATCGAACGACCCGCGGCTCGACTGGGGCGCGGTCGCCGGCGGCGGACTCGACCTGCACGAACTCTCCGGCGACCACTACACGCTCATCCGCGAGCCCAACGTCCGCGAGCTCGCCCGCCAGCTCCGGCACGCCCTCGACCGCAGCCGAAACGGCCCCGGCGCGTCGGACCACGAAAGCCGGTTCGCAGCCGAGCCGGCCGCCGCGGCGATATTGCCGGCAGCAGAGCTGGAATAAAAAGGAAATGAACACCGTTCCGGCCCTCCCGGAACGGCGCCATAGGGGGTGCGCACGCGTTTCCCTCACGCATGCGGCGCTACGGCGTCATTTTGCAGGCGCAGTTTTCTCGCTGCTACTTTGCGGACTGTCATCCACTTCAAAGCCAAATTCCGTCAGCTTCTTTGGGTTGCTGCGATACTTGGCCAGCAATGTGTCGCGGCGACGGCGCACGCCATCGTCAATCACCGGCAGATCCTTGTTCCGCTCGCCGGTGAGCGTCTCCGCGACTTTGCGCGATTTATCCGCCCCGGCATCATTCTCCGCTCCGCGCACCACCGCCGGGCTGAACACCGCGGCATCCTCCTCATCCTTCAGCGGCGACGCGTCGCCCAGCTCCACGTGCTTCTTCTCGATTAACTGCGCCAGCGCAATGAGCGCGGACGGATCAGTTGGGATGATTACACGAACATTATGTCTTGCCATAAATTTCACCTCCTTCCTACGTCTCGGAAAGAATGGTTTCTTACGGACGCGCGCAGTTTTCCAAAACACAAAAATCTGTCAACACAAAAACATACATACGGTCCGGTCACGCATTTTGGCCATTGTGGAAAGCATCCGCGTCATCCCATCATCGAGATTCGACACGCGATTTTGCAGATCGCCCATCCCGTCTCGAAGATCGAACACCCAGGAACGAACCTGCGGCATTCGATCATGAGAATCGAATACCGAAACCCGAACATCGGTCATTCAATCATGAGAATTTGATGACCGATTCTCATTATTGAATATCCAAATCGCTACGCCGTGCGCAGCGCCTCGGGGACGTCGCGCAGGGCGGCGTCGGGGAGGACGAAGGAGGAGTCGAGGGTTTCGCCGGGTTCGTTGACGAGGTCGGGGTGGACGATGCCGGGGAGGACCTGGATGGCGAAGATTTCCTGGACGATGCCCTCGAAGCGCAGGAAGGCAACGGTCTGGCCGTTGCGGATGTCGATGACCCAGACGCCGCATGCGCGTTCTTTTTCGCTGAGTTCCTCGACGAGCGGGATGCCGCTGAAGACGGCGCTTTCGCGCACCTGGGAGAGGCCGATGAAAGCGAGATTGCCGTAAAAATCGAGGCCGCGTGTGAAGCCGGGCATTTTGGCGACGATGTCGGTTTTGCCTGTTTCTAAATCGACGACGGAGAGGGTGCCGTGGCCGCTCTCGAGGATCCATGTTTTGCCGGCGTAAACGCGTGGCGAGTGGGGCATGGAGAGGCCGGTGACGACGGGTTCGCCGCTGGGCATGTGGAGCATCATGCCGCCGTTGCGTTTGTTATCGCGCCAGCCGCCGGCGGTGTCGGTCGCGCCGAGGCAGGTGAGGTATTTGATTTTGCCGTCAACGATGGCCATGCCGTTGAGATGGCAGCGGTCCTCGGGGGAGAGGGCGCTGACGAAGGGCGGCCGCCAGCGGGGGACGAAGCTGTTTTCGCGATCGAAGGTGCAGAGGCAGGAGAAGCGGGTGTTGACGGCCCAGAGTTCGCCGCCGATGAAGCCGATCTCGTGGATGCGGATGTCGCCGCTGTGGTGGGTGAGGCGCGGGAGAAATGCGGCGTCGCATTCGCCCTTCGGCTCGAGCTTCGGCGCGACGTCGGGCTGGTTGCGGAATTCCCAGACTTCGTGCTTCGCGCCGATGGCGAGCCGCCCGGTGGTGGGTTGGTAGGCGACGCCCATCGGGCTGTAAAAATGGCGGAAGTGGGTGTTTAACGCGTCGCCCTGTGCACGAACGAGGATGAGTTTACCGGCTTGATACGTGGAGACGATGAGCGAGATGCCGAGATGCCGGAGCAGCGCGGGGAAGTTGCTCGTGTGGCTGCTCGTAAACGAGTCGTTTTCGGCAGCGGGCGGGGTTTCGGGAGTCTGGGGAGTTTGGGCTTCGCCGGTGTCGGCCATGATGAGGAGGCAACGTAATCAGGAAGCTCGCGAAGGACACGCACAAATTGCGTTCAATTCATTGCAATTCGTGGTTGCGCCGCGCGCGCGAAAGTCGAAAATCCCGCAGACCATGTCGTTAAAACAAGTCGTCGAGGCGCTCGTGTTCGCTTCCCAGAAACCGCTCATGCCGCGTGAAATCGTGGCTGCGCTCAAAGGCGCGGCGCAGGACACGGAGGATACCGACGCGAAAGATTTTGCCAAAGTGAAGGAAGCGCAGGTCGCGGCGCTTCTCGAGGAATTGAAAGTCGAATACATCGAGCAGCAGCGTGCTTTCCAGCTCGTTGAACAAGTGAACGGCTGGCAATTTGTTACCGATCCGGCATACGGTCGCTGGGTGCGCCAATTGTATCCCGAGGCAAAACCGGCGCGCTTGAGCGGGCCGGCGCTGGAGACGCTGGCGATCATCGCGTATCGGCAACCGATCACGCGCGCGGACATCGAGGCGGTGCGCGGCGTCGCCGTGGATGGAATGGTGAACGCGCTGCTCGAGCGGGGATTGATCCGCATCGCGGGACGCGCGGAGGTGCCGGGCCGTCCGCTGCTTTACGAGACGACACAATTTTTCCTGGAGCATTTCGGATTGAAAGCACTCGAGGAAATGCCGAACTCCGCGGAACTGCGCCGGATGAATTTGCCGACTGCGCCGGTGGTCGAGGAGAAGCAGCTCGCGGAGCAAATGACGCTCGCCGAAACGCCGGCACAAGCGGACGCGGAAGCGCCCGCCGAAAATCCGGAATCGTCTGCGGAACCAGCAGCAGAGCCGGTTCCCGAGGAACAAACCCCCGCTGCCGAATGACACTTTCCGATCTCCGCAAGAAAATCGACGAGCTCGATTCGAGGCTGATCGCGCTGTTAAACGAACGTGCCGATCTGGTGCACGAAGTTGGACTTTTGAAAAAGCGGGACGGACTCGCGATCTACGCGCCTGAACGCGAGGAGCAGTTGCTGCAGGCGCTGGTAAAGAAGAGCAAAGGGCGTCTGCCGGAAGCGGCGATCCGCGCGATTTATCGTGAGATCATGTCGGCGTCGTTCGCACTCGAGAAGCCGCTGACGATCGCGTATCTCGGCCCGGAAGCGACGTGGTCGCATCAGGCCGCGCGGCAGAAATTCGGCGCGAGCGTCGATTACGCAGCACAGTCGAGCATTGCCGAAGTGTTTAACGTAGTAACGCGCGGCAAGGCCGATTACGGCGTGGTGCCGATTGAGAATTCCACCGAGGGCGCGGTGAATTACACGCTCGATGTATTCATGGATTCCGAGCTGAAAATCTGCGCGCAGTTTTCGCTCAAGATCGAAAACAATCTCATCGCAAAAATTCCGCACGAGGAAATCCGCAAGGTTTATTCGCACCCGCAAGTCTTCGGCCAATGCCGGCAATGGCTGCGCCACAATTTGCCGCATGTCGATTTGATCGAAGTCGCGAGCACCACGCACGCGGCCGAGCTCGCCGCGAAGGAGCCGCATGCCGCGGCGATCGCAGGACAGATGGCTGCGGAAGTTTACGGACTGAAAGTCCTCGACCCGTCAATCCAGGACAGCGCGAATAACACGACGCGTTTCCTGGTTGTTGGCCACAACACATGTCCGCAAACCGGCAACGACAAGACGTCGCTGATGTTTTGCGTGCAGGACAAACCGGGTGCGCTATTTTCGGCGATCGAGCCATTCAAGCAGCTCAAGATTAACATGAGCAAAATCGAGAGCCGCCCGTCGAAGCGCAAAGCGTGGGAGTATTTTTTCTTCGTGGATGTGGAAGGGCACGCACAGGATGAGATGCTCCAAAAGGCGCTTTCGGAGCTGGAAAAGCATTGCACGTTCGTGAAGATTCTGGGCAGCTATCCGAAAGCTTCAGCGAGCTAATTTCCAAACCACAAGCGGGACAAAGAGGCTCATTGCTGACACGGTGTCGGTATCGATGTAAGTGACATGCTGTCACGCATAAGTTCGCGACTCGACGAACTTCGTTCGTTTCAAGTTATTCTTTTCAAGCTGGTTGGGAAATGGATTGCGACGGACAATATATCGGCACAGCTAAAGCTCATATAAAAAGTAGCAAAACTTCAAACAAAGGAGAAAGCAACTATGAGTCTAATTCGTTACCAACCACCTGAGCTCTCGACATGGACGCCGTTTGACGGTCTCTCTTCGCTCCGGGATGACCTGAATCGACTATTCGATTTCACGTTTCCCGGGACACGCGAAACGGGGCTGTTCACCGGCTGGTCCCCGGCGCTCGACGTGCATCAGGACAAAGACAACGTGTTCGTGAAATGCGAACTGCCGGGCATGAAAAAGGAGGAAATCGACATTTCGTTGCATGACGGAATGCTGAGCATTTCCGGCGAACGCAAACACGAATCCGAGCACAAGGAAGGCGAGTCCTTTCGCAGCGAACGCTACTTCGGCAAATTCCATCGGAGCATTGCGCTGCCGACGGCGGTTGACGCGGGCAAGGTAAAAGCCGCTTATAAAGACGGCATTCTCACCGTGACGCTGCCGAAAGCCGAGGAAGCCAAACCGAAACAAATCGAAGTCAGCGTTTCCTAAAACAAACACCGCGGACGGAGCCGACGCTCTGTCCGCACAAACAGGAGAAAATTTAAAATGAATACATTAACGAAAACCGAGGATCGGACGAGCGCCAACGGCACACGCCAGGTCAGCTACGTCTCGCCAGCCGCAAACATCTGGGAAACAACCGACGGTTACGCGCTGCAAGCGGAAATGCCGGGCGTTTCCAAAGACGGGCTGGAAATCACCGTTGAAAACAACGAGCTAACCATCGTCGGCCGCCGTAGCGATGAAGCGCTGAAAGGAGATGTCGTTTATCGCGAGTCCCGTGCGTGGGATTACAAGCGGGTCTTCGAGCTCGATCCGAGCATCGATGCCGCGAAGATCACGGCGAAAATCGAGCAGGGCGTCCTGACGCTCACGCTGCCGAAAGCCGAAGCGGTGAAACCGCGCAAGATCACGATCAGCTAACAACAGCGAAGGCTTGTCCAAGTCGAAAGAATAACCCGCGGGCGAAAACTCGCGGGTTATTTCTTTTGCCCAAGATGACGCGGCTCTGCTAAGTTCGCGCGCTTAAATACCGGAGTAAATTTATGGCCGCCAAACTCGAAGAAAAACCCCAGGAAGACAAGCTCGCCGCCGCACGCGCAAAGAACCTCGATCTCGCCATTCAGCAAATCGCGAAGGACTACGGCGAAGGCGCGATCATGAAGCTCGGTGACGCGCAGGTGATGGATGTCGAGGTCATTCCCACAGGCAACATTTTGATCGATCGCGCGCTCGGTGTTGGTGGCGTTCCGCGCGGACGCGTTGTGGAAATTTACGGCCCGGAATCCTCGGGCAAAACGACGCTCACACTCACGATTATCGCGCAGGCGCAACGTCGCGGCGGGCTCGCAGCATTCATCGACGTCGAGCACGCGCTTGATCCGCAATATGCGCGTGTTCTCGGAGTCAACGTGGACGAGCTGCTCGTCGCGCAGCCGAGCTCCGGCGAGGAAGCGCTCCGCATTTGTGAAACATTGATTCGTTCCAACGCACTTGATGTCGTCGTCATCGATTCCGTTGCCGCGCTCGTGACGAAAGCCGAGCTCGAAGGCGAGATCGGCGACACGACCGTCGGCGCGCAGGCGCGCTTGATGAGCGCAGCGCTGCGCAAATTGACTTCGCTGATTTCGAAAGCGCGCACGACGTGCATTTTCACCAATCAAATCCGCGAAAAAATCGGTGTGATGTTCGGCAATCCCGAGACGACCCCCGGCGGAAAAGCGCTTAAATTCTACGCAAGCGTCCGCATGGACATCCGCCGCATCGGCGCGATCAAGCAGCCCGACGGCGTCGTGGTCGGCAACCGCACCAAGATCAAAGTTGTTAAAAACAAAGTCGCTCCTCCGTTCACCGAAGCCGAGTTCGACATCATGTATAACGAAGGCATCTCCGCGACCGGCTCGCTGCTCGATTTGGCGCTCGAGAAAAACATCATCGAGAAACGTGGTTCGTGGCTCAGCTACAAAGGCACGCAGCTCGCGCAGGGGCGCGACGCGGCGAAAGAGGCGCTGAAAAACGATCGCGCGCTTTACGAGGAAATCGAAACCGCAGTCAAAGCCGCGCTAAACGGCGTCGAAAAGTAACCGCGTTCAACGCGATTGAACGCGTTCGCTGAGCGAGCGCAGATTGTGGCGCACCAGCGCGCCCATCGTATCGAGCTTTTCGTAAGACGCATCGCCATAATGCTCCGCGAGCTCCGCGCGCAGGCGCTCGACCTTTTCCGGAAATGACAACTGCTCGACGACCATCGCATCGAGCAGCAACTGCAGCCGCTCGGGGATGATTTTCATCCGGCGCAAAATGAGCGATTGCTCCTCGCGCTGATATTGCCGCGCGGTGGTGGTGTTGAGGTGCTTCAGGCAATACGCCACCAGCGCGCGGTTCGATTTGAAAAACTGCGGCCGGTAAAAGTTCATCCGCTCGTTATAGCTCTGCTGGTCGAAATCCATCGGGCGAATGCGGATCTGCACTTCCTCGACATCCGGCGTCATGTCCATGACGAAATTGCACGAGCGCATATCGCCGAGCAGCCGCACGAAACAGCGCTCGTTGAATTTCACCAGCTCCTTCGCGAGCCGCACGATTTTCACCTGCGGATTGTTGAGCCAGTCCTTGATGAAAATGTCGCCCGGGATTCCCGCGACGTGTTCCTCGATGAGCGTGTTGCCGCACGTGAGATAGTGCATGCGGTTCGGCGAAAGCAGATGCTCCAGCTCCAGCCCATACACACGCGACGCATCCGCCTTTTTCACGTAGTAGTAGTCCTGGTTGTCGTTAAACGAATTGACGATGCGGACACGGAATGGCTCCGAGTTTCCGAAGCTGCAAAAATCGATGCGATCGACGTAAAGGTGCTGCATCACCGAGCGGTCGCCGCCCGCCTTGAGCAGCGCGTAGATTTCCTTCAGCCCCTCATGTAGCCGCTGCATCTCGAACGACTGATACATCACCGTCGTCCAGAGCGTCTCCTTTTCGTTCTTGTCCAAAAGCGGCACCGACTCGTGGAAATAGCGCAGATCGCTGTAATCGATCGGCAGCTTCAGCTCGCGCCCGACGCGCTGGAGATACCCGCGCAAGCCGGGCTGAATCGGGTAGATCGGTTTGCGGAGCGTCGTTAACATTGAATGATTGAGGATTGCAGATTGATGCGGCTTTCGCCCGTCCAATCTTCAATCCGAAATCTGCAATCTACAATCGCCTGCGCTTTACCTTCGCGGCGAATCCGCTAATTTCCCCTTCCCGCGAAACATGACCTCCGCCGAAATCCGCCAGAGCTTCCTCGATTTTTTCCGCGAGAAAAAACACACCATCGTGCCATCGAGCTCGCTCATGCCGGACAGCCCGAACCTGCTCTTCACCAACGCCGGCATGAATCAGTTCGTGCCGATCTTTCTCGGCGAAAGAAAAGCGGATGTGGACTCGTGGAGCGGAGCAATAAAAGGGTCGAAGACCCGCGCCGCCGACACGCAAAAATGCATCCGCGCCGGCGGCAAGCACAACGACCTCGACGACGTCGGCCTCGACACCTACCACCACACCTTCTTCGAGATGCTCGGCAACTGGAGCTTCGGCGATTACTTTAAAAAAGAAGCCATCGAATGGGCATGGGAACTCGTCGTAGGCCGCTGGGGATTCCCGCCGGAGCGCCTCTACGCCACCGTTTACAAGCCCGATAAAGCGCTCGGCGACCCGAGCGAATTCGACCAGGAGGCGCACGACCACTGGGCGCGGCTTTTTGCCAGAGCAGGCCTCAACCCCGCCATCCACATCGTCAACGGCAACAAAAAAGACAACTTCTGGATGATGGGCGACACCGGCCCGTGCGGCCCGTGCAGCGAGCTCCACGTCGATCTCACCCCGCTCGGCGACACCAACGGCAGCCTTGTCAACAAAGGCGACGCCCGCTGCATCGAGATTTGGAACCTCGTCTTCATCCAATACAACGCGAACACCGACGGCACATTTTCGCCGTTGCCCGCGAAGCACGTCGATACCGGCATGGGCTTCGAGCGTGTCACGTCGATCATCCAGGGGACGAAAAATTTCACCGATTTCGCAAACGCGAAGATTTCCAACTACGAAACCGACATTTTTCGCCCCATTTTCGACGAGTTGGAGCGTCTGAGCGGGAAAAAATACGCCAGCACCCTGCCGGGTGGTCAAAAAGAGACAGATTCTTCGCTTATCCACGCTAAAGGTGAGGCTACCTTCGCGGAAGGTGTGGCTACCTTTCCGAAAGGTGTGACTACCCAGACAAAAGGTGAGCACACCCAATCAAAAGGTGAGCTCACCCGACAAGAAGGTGCGCTCACCGGCGCAGAGGGTGGCCACACCCTTTCAAAAGGTGCGCTCACCCGGCAAAAAGGTGGGGACACCCCGACGCAAGGTGACGACCAATTTGCCGTCGACATCGCCTTCCGCGTCATCGCCGACCACATCCGCACCCTCAGCTTCGCCATTGCTGACGGCATCCAGCCCGGCAACACCGACCGCAACTACGTCCTGCGCCGCATCCTGCGCCGCGCCGTCCGCTACGGCCGCACGCTCGGCTTCCACGAGCCGTTTTTCTACAAACTCGTGGACGTCCTCGCCCGCACGATGGGCGACGTGTTCCCCGAAATCCGCGCGAAGCAGGCGCAGGTCAAAGAAGTCCTCAAGCGCGAGGAGGAGGCATTCAACAAGACATTGGACAACGGAATTGAGGTCTTTAACAGCGACTGCATGAGACTGATTACTGAAAGTTTGTTTGGAAAAACAAGCGACTGGGCAGATCGAGTCTCGGCGAAAGTAGGCTTTGTGTTTGAGACAGAAGGCAAGGGTTTCGCGGATATTGTGCGCGAAGCGGAAAAGCAAGAACCGGGTTGGACGCTGAGCCAAATCTCCCAGTTTCCTGCGGCAGAAGCTTTCAAACTCTACGACACCTACGGCTTCCCGCTGGATCTCACCGAGTTGATGGCCCGCGAGCGCGGACTCACTGTCGACGTCGCCGGTTTTGAAAAACTGATGGAGGAGCAGCGCGCCCGTGCCCGCGCCGCGCAGAAAAAGGAGGTCATCAGCGTCTCCGACGACAACCTTCAGCTCGAGCCGACGAAGTTCCTCGGCTACGATTTTCTCGAGACCGAGGCCGTCGTCGAAGCCGTCACGCCGGGCAAGAACGAGGGCGAGTTGAACGTCGTGCTCGACCGCACCGCGTGCTACGCCGAGATGGGCGGGCAGGTTGGCGACCACGGGTTGCTGCATGTGCCCGGCCACGACCGCAGCGAGGTCGGACGCCTCGCTGTGCTCGACACGCAGAAGCGCGGCGACGTTTTCATCCATCGCGCGAAGCTCGCCGACGGTCGCGCGCCCGAGCCGGGCGAAGCTGTGCGCGTCGCGGTCGATGCGGGCCGGCGCGCGGCGATCCAGCGGCATCACACGGTCACGCATTTGTTGCACTGGGCGCTGCACGAGGTCGTCTCGCGCGATGCGTCGCAGAAGGGTTCATTCGTCGGCGCAGACAAGCTGACGTTCGATTTCAACAGCGCCGCGCTCACGCCCGCGCAGGTCGCCGACGTGGAGAAGCTCGTGAACGAAAAGATCGTCGAGAACGCCGGCGTGTCGTGGACCGAGGTGCCGTATGCCGAGGTGAAAAAGCATCCGGCGATCATGCAATTCTTCGGCGACAAATACGGCGACATCGTTCGCGTCGTGCAGATCGGCGGGCAGCCGCGCGCGTTCGACGGCTACTCGATGGAACTCTGCGGCGGCACGCACACGCGCGCGACGGGCGAGATCGGCCTTTTCAAAATCATCAGCGAAGCCGCTATTGCCGCCGGCGTGCGCCGCATCGAAGCGGTCGCCGGTTTAAGCGCGTATGATTTCGCGCGCGCGGATTCGGAGCGTTTGAAAACACTCGCCGCAAAACTCGGCTCGCCGCTCGCCGATTTGGAAAAGCGCATCGACTCGATGCTCGCGCAGCAAAAGGAACTCGAAAAACAGCTCGATGCCGTGCGTAAAAAACAAGCCGCTGCCGATGCAGATGCACTCGTCGCAAAAACGGAAACAATTAACACTATTCCCGCCATTATTGGACGACTCGGCGATGCGGACGGCGATAAATTACAAGCTATCGCCGACCGGCTGAAGGCGCAGAATTTCCAGGGGGTGCTTGTGCTTGTTGGAACCGCGAATAATCAAGTCGCTTTGATCGCGAGCGTCTCGCCCGATTTCACCGCAAAAATCCAAGCCGGAAAAATCATCCAGACCATCGCGCCGATCGTGGGCGGCAAAGGCGGTGGCCGTCCCGACAACGCACGCGGCGCGGGCAAGGACGCGAGTAAAATCGACGAAGCGCTCGCGAAGGCGAAATCGCTCCTCGGCTAAATTCGCATGACTCCACGTCAAGATATCCAAACCGTCACACCCGATGGGGCACCCGTGCGCCGGCTCATTGAGGGTGTGCGTATCCTGCCCGCGACGACGCATGCGGATGATCGCGGCACCCTGTGCGAGATTTTGCACGCGGGAAAGGAGCTGCATTCGGCGCCCATCGTTTACGTTTATCAATTCACGATCCGCCCCGGCAAAGTGAAGGGCTGGCACCAGCATCACTTGCACGACGACCGCATTTTTTTGAGCCAGGGCACGGTGAAGGTGGTGCTTTACGACGACCGGCCCGATTCGCAGACGCGCGGTCTCGTGAATGAAATCGTCCGCACTGAGCATCACCGTGACATCATGGTGATCCCCGCGTTTGTCTGGCACGCGCACCATAATGTCGGCGCGGCCGAGGCGCTGTTCGTCAGCATGCCGACGCGGCCTTACAATCACGCCAGTCCCGACGTGTTCCGGCTGCCGCTCGACAACGACGTGATTCCTTACAAGTTCGAGCAAAAACTCGGCTGGTAGTGCATGCCGCGCGTCAGTGTCATCACGGCGACTTACAACTGGAGCAGCGTGCTGCGGTGCGCGATCGAGTCGGTCGCGCGGCAGACGTTTGGCGACTGGGAGCTGCTCGTCGTCGGCGATGGATGCACGGATGATTCCGGCGAAGTCGTCGCGTCGTTTTGCGATCCGCGCGTGCAGTGGCACAATCTTCCGCAGAATCACGGCCATCAATTCGCGCCAAACAACTTCGGCCTCAGCCGCGCGCGGGGCGAATACATCGCGTATCTCGGTCACGACGACGTCTGGCATCGCGATCATCTCGCGTTGCTGGTGGAAAAAATGGACACAAGTCGCGCGGATGTCACGTGGTCGCACGTCGAGATCATCGGCCCGCCGCCGGTGCATTTCCGCGCGCTGGGCGGCGTCGTGCCGGAAAGCGGTTTCGACGGGACGACGATTCTTTTTCCCACGTCATTGATGCATCGGCGTGCCGTAACCGACGAACTTGGCGGTTGGCGCGATTATCGCGAGATCGTTTCCGCGCCCGATCGCGAAATCGTCGATCGCTTTTTTGCGGCGGGAAAAAAGTTCGCGCCCATACGGCGGCTCACCGCGTTCAAGTTCAGCGCGGGCATGCGCCGCAATTGTTACGTCGAAAAACCATCGCACGAGCAGCGCGAGTATTTGCGCCGCATGGATGGGGAACCGGATTTTATCGAGCGCGAGTTGCTCGCCATCGCCGCGTCTTACGAAACGCGCCACCCTGAAGTCGAGACACATCACAAACCCGAGACCGACGATCTCGCGGGGCGTGGCGTGAACGAAGCGCGACGTCGGCGTGGCGCGCTGGGTGCGGAACGCCCTGAAATCACCGTGTTCCCGCCGATTTGCGAAGGGAAGATTCATTTCGACCAAGCTGAGGCGCTTCCATTTCTTTGGTGTGGCTGGAGCGGGCCGGAACAAGGTTTCCGATGGAGCGAAGGTGCGGATGCCGGCCTTGTTTTCGCTGCACAAGCGAACGAACCGCTCTCGTTCGTCATGAGTTGCGGCGCATTTTTAGCGAAAGGAAAAATCGAGCGGCAAATCGTCCACGTGCAGTTGAACGGACAGCAAATCGCAACCCTCGATTTTGATGAAGAAGCGTGGCAGACGCGTGAAATCGCGTTGCCCGCCGCACACGTGCGCGAGCGCAACGAGTTGATTTTTCAATTTCCCGGAGCCGCATCGCCGCTCTCCTTCGGCATCAACGAAGACGCGCGGGTGCTTGCAATGCAGGTGCAGTGGTTTGCGCTGTGGGGCGGAAGTCAGTCCAAATAATTGCGGACCGCCTGCAAAAGCTGCTGCGTCTGATAGGGCTTTTGCAGGAAGTTGACACGCAATGGCTTCGCATTCACCCCTAGAATTACGGATGTTTATTTCACCGCCGCCCAGACGCGATGCACGTCGTCGTGGTCTTCGAGCGATTGCAAAAACTCGCCGACTTCCGCGCGATCGGCTTCGCCGAGATCGGGAAAATTTTTCGGCACGTAACCGAGTTCGCTCGTCACGACGGTCCAGCCGTTTTCCGCGAGCCATTTTGAAACCGCAGCCGTCGCCGTGCGCTCGGTCAGGAAACGCGCCCCGGAGTGATCGGCGGGAATGTCGTCGTTTTGCTCGTGCGTGAGCGGCTCGACTTCGTTCGCGCCCGCCTCGATCGCGGCGGCCTCGATGTCGACGTTCGCGTCGGCGTGATGCGCCTCGACGATTCCGACGTGGTCGAAGAGGAACTTGTTACTGCCGGGCGAACCGAGCTGGCCTTTTTTGAAAAGCACGCGAAGTTCCGGCGCGGTGCGGTTGTTATTGTCCGTTAATACTTCGACGATCACCGGCACTTTGTGCGGCGCGTAGCCCTCGAAAACCACGTGCTCCATCACGAGCTTCTCGTCGCCGATGCCCGCGCCTTTTTTAATCGCGCGCTCGATCGCGTCGCGGCTCACGCTGGCCTTGCGCGCTTTTTCCATGGCGGCAAAAAGGCGCGCGTTGGCCGCGGGATCCGGTCCGCCGAGTTTTGCGGCGACCATGATTTCCTTCACGAGTTTGCCGACCATCTGGCCTTTTTTCAGGCCGGCGACTTCACGTTTTGCTTGGAGCCATTGACGTCCCATGGGAATTGCAGATTGAAGATTTCAGATGGCAGATTTTTTCCTGCCGCGTTTGTGCGCGACCTCTTTTTCAATCGGAAATCTGCAATCTGCAATCTGCAATTTGTGTTTCTTGCCGTTGCGCGACAGGCATCGCTTCCGTTAGCCTGCGCCGATGAAAGTTTTGGTCACCGGCGGCGCCGGATTTATCGGCTCGCATTTCGTCGAGAAGCTGCTCGCCCACGGGCATGAAGTCGCAGTCGTCGACGAGTTCAACGATTTCTACGATCCGCAAATCAAGCGCGCGAACCTAGCCGGCGTGCGCGGCCAGTTCGAGCTGCACGAGGCGGATATCCGCGACGAGGCTGCGGTCAATCGCATCGTGAAAAACGGCGGCTTCGATACGATCGTGAATCTCGCGGCGCGCGCGGGTGTGCGGCCTTCGATCAAGGAGCCGCGGCTTTACATCGAGACGAACATCATCGGCACTTACAACCTGCTCGAAGCGGCGCGGCAGGCGGGCATCGGCCGATTCATCTGCGCGTCGAGCTCGTCGGTTTACGGCGTTTTAAAAACGGTGCCGTTCCGCGAAGACATGGCGCTGACGGCGACGATCTCGCCTTACGCCGCGACGAAGCTCGCCGGCGAACAGATTTGCTCGAACTACTCGCACCTTTACGGAATGCGCACCATCAACCTGCGCTTCTTCACGGTTTACGGTCCGCGCCAGCGCCCCGATCTCGCGATTCACAAATTCACAAAGTTCATCAACGAGGGAAAACAGATCGACCAATACGGCGACGGCTCCACAAGGCGCGACTACACTTACATCGACGACATCGTGCAGGGGATGATGGCGTGCCTGAGCTACGAAGGCGAATTGTGCGATGTGTTTAACCTCGGTGAAAGCCAGACGACGACGCTGAGCGAGTTGATCGAGCAGATCGAGCAGGCGCTCGGAAAGAAGGCGCAGATCAATCGCATGCCCGAGCAGCCAGGCGATGTGCCGCTGACTTACGCGGATATTTCCAAGGCGAAAGAACTGCTCGGCTACAATCCGACCACGAAAATCAAAGACGGCATCCCGAAATTCGTCGAGTGGTATCAGGACTACGCGAAGAAATAGCGGTTACTTTTTCTTTGCATCGTATTCCTTCCAGAAGTCCGCTGCCGAACGGTCGTCGAGTCGCTTTATGTTTGGAAGCCGCCGCAGGAACTCGATGTCCGTGGCTCCGGCAGGGATGGTGAGTTCCTCGAGACCTTGAATCTCGGCGATGGGGTGAAGATCGGTGACTCCGGTTTCGGCAAGATGCAGCCCTTTGATGGTCATTCCACGGAGCGGAGTGATGTCGGTGACGCCGGTGTCGTTCAAGTGGAGTTCCTCGTAAGGGCCTTTGCCCCGGAGGACGCGCAGATCGGTAAAAGCTTTGTTGCCTGACACGTCGAGCGACCCCTTGAGCGGCCAGGTCGCCAGCACGCTGAAGTCCTTCGCTGGTATGATCCTCAAGTTCGCGGAACCAATTGGCTGGCCGCGCAAAGGCGAGAGATCCGATACCGAGGTTAGGTAGAGGTGGATATTCTCAAGGCGCATTCCAGCCAGTGGAGAGATATCGGAAAGCCGCCGCGAGACGCCGGTGACAAGCGTCTTCAACGGCATTCCCGCGAGTGGACGCAGGTCAGACACCCTGTTCCCCAAACCGAGCGTCACGAGGGGCATGCCGCGCAAGGCATCAATGTTTGCCACTCCATCCGGCAAATCGAGGTCCTTGAGAGGCACGCCTTTCAAAGGAGAGATGTCGGTGACTGAACTAAAGCGCAAAGCGAGCTTCTCCAGCTTCATGCCTTTGAGTGCGGAAAGATCCGTGATGCGGGTGTCCATAAGATTGAGATCGCGGAGCGGCATGTCTTTCAGCGCGGCAATGTCCGTGACCTTCGATCCCCGACAAGTCAACGTCGTGAGTTTCAAGCCGTGCAACGGAGCCAGATCGGTTACGAGTGTATAACCGACATCGAGCACTTGCAGCGGCAGTTCTTTCAGGGGAGCCAGGTCGCTGATGTCATTGTAGGCGATGTTAACTCCTTGACCGGCATTCCCCGCAGAAATGAAATGTCAGTGATGTTGCGACGTGAGAGATTGAGTTTGAAAAGCCCGTCCTCATCAAGTGTCAGCATGCGGTTGTCAAAAGAGGGGACAGCTTTTTTCACCACAAGACGCCAGGTCGCTTCGAGCGCACGGTGATCGTGGCCGACTCCGGCGATGATCGTGACGGCTTCGGCGGCGCGGTTTTCTTTTCGCATCACGGCACCGAGCTTGTTGCGGCTCGCCTCGCTGGGCTCCTGGCCTTCTCCATCCGCGCGGAGAATCTCTTCGCACAGCTTGAGATTTTCCTTCGCAAACGCGTGCGCCGGATTTCGCTGCAACGCTTCCTGATAAGCGTCGCGCGCTTCGCCGATGCGGAAAAGCGATTCGAGGATGTTGCCTTTCACGAACCAGTAATCCGCGTTCTCGGGATTGAGCGCGGAGGCGTAGGAAATTTTGTCGAGCGCATCGGTGAACTGTTGCTTGTCCACCAAGGCATTCGCCTGCGCGAAAAATGTCGGCGCGGTGCCGCGAAGTTTTTCCAGCGATTCCACCGCGCGCTTTTCGTTCGCGACCGCGAGCCGTTCGCTTTTCGTGAGGCTGACGATGAACCATCCCGCCAAAGCCGTAATCACGATCCATGCGGCGAAACCTGTCGCGAAAATGCCTTTGTTTCTGCCGATCAACAGCGTGATTTGTTTTGCAAAACCGGCCTGCTCTGCCTTCGTCGCAAAACCGCCGAGATAAGCATCGAGGTCGGTTTTTAACTCGTTGGCATTTAGATAACGGTTTGCTTGTTCCGCGGAGAGCGCCTTCATCGCAATCGCCGAAAGTGCGCTGGGAATGCGCCGGCCCGGACAGTGCGGCAGCGGAATTTCGCCTTTCGGATATTTCGCGGGCGGCGAGTTGTAGCTCGTCGGCGCGGAGATGTGATGGCTGCGCACGCGATCCATGATTTCATCGAGTGTCTCGCCGGTGACCGGCGGCTGCAGCGTGAGGATGTGGTAAAGGATCGCGCCGATCGCATACACGTCCGTGCGAGCATCGATCTTTTCGATTTCGCCATTGGCCTGCTCGGGCGCCATATATTGCGGCGTGCCCATGACGGAGCCGGCCATCGTGCAGGCGCTCTCATCTTCCTGTTTCACCGATTGCACGATGGAGCGCGTGAAGTCCGCGGCGTCCGGCCTTTCCTTCCGACCGATCACTTTCGCCAGTCCCCAATCCATCACCAGCACCTCGCCGAAATCACCGATCATCACATTCTCAGGTTTGAGGTCGCGATGGATCACGCCCTTGGAATTCGCAAACGCCACCGCGTCGCATACGCGCAGCAGAATGACCAGCAACTGCCGCAGCGGAAATTTAGCGATCGTCTCCGCGTCGCCGTCGGTGATCTTTGCGAGCACTTCCTTGAGCGTAAAGCCCTTCACGAATTTCATCGTGTAAAAAGGCTGATCCTGCTCATTGAGGCCAAGTTCGTGAATCGGCACGATGTTCGGGTGCTCAAGCTGGCCGGTGATCTGCGCCTCCTCGATGAAGCGCATCACGTCATCGCGCGCATTGTGGTCGAGCATCACCTTCATCGCCACCGTGCGACGGATCATTTTTTCCCGCGCATCCAAAATTGCGCCCATGCCGCCCTGCGCCACGATCTTTCCAATTTCGTATTTGCGCCCCGGCGCGAGTTCGGTCGGCAACATTCTGTGCAGCTCTGCGGTCACGGGAGGCAGCGAATAATCCGCAGCATTCGCATCAGTCAACGCGCGGAGTTCTAGCGTCACATCGCCGAGCATGATTTTTTGTGTGGGAAAAATTTTCGTCATCACGGAGATGCGCTCGCCGCCGATGCGCGTGCCGTTCGAGCTGCCGAGATCTTCAATGAACCATTCGTCGTAGTTGACGGTCAGGCGCGCGTGGCGGCGCGAGACGAGATTCGCTTCCACGACGATATCTGCAGGAGCCTCGCGCCCGATGATGTATTCGCCAGGCACCAACTCGTGCCGCGCGATCTCCGCATCATCGCGTCGCACGGTTACTTCCGTTCGGTGAACCAGCATGCCGCCATTCCCTGACAGCCGTGATATTGTGAGTCGAGTTTAAAAATTCGTCTTTGGCTATGAGCCAGTTCCGCCGATGATGCGAGCCATGCCACCCGATCAACCCCGCAATGCCGTAAAGTTTTTGGATCACGCAAAGCGATGAACTTCAGCGAGCGCACCGGCCGGAAAAAAAGTCAGAGCGATTCCGCTGGCTCTGTAGTGGAGCTTTTGCAATCGCTCGTGCGCATCCCAAGCGTCAATCCTGACGGCAATCCGGGCACCGAGAAGATCGGCGAAAAAGCGTGCGCGGAATTTGTCGGCGCGTTTTTGGAAAGAAGCGGCGCGCGTGTCGAATTTCAAAACGTGATGCCCGACCGGCCGAACGTCATCGGAAAATTTCCGACGAACGCCGCAGGCAAGCCGCGCCTCATTTTCGCGCCGCATACCGATACGGTCAGCATTGTCGGCATGACGATCGCACCATTCGATGCAGAGCTTCGCGACGGGAAAATTTTTGGCCGCGGCGCGGCGGACACAAAAGGCCCGATGGCTGCGATGCTTTGGGCACTGTGGGAAATGCGTGAGGAAATCCCGAAGCTGTCGCACGAGATTTGGTTCGCCGGACTCGCGGGCGAAGAAGCCGGACAGCATGGTGCGAAAGCGTTCGTCGCCGCACATCGCGCCGATTTCGCGCTCATCGGCGAGCCAACGAGTTGCGATATCGTTTATACGCACAAAGGTGCGGTCTGGCTCACGCTGCACACTCGCGGCGTTGCGGTTCACGCGTCCACGCCCGATTGCGGCGAAAACGCGATTTACAAAATGAACGACGCGATCCGCTGGTTGCGCGAAGATTTGGCGCCGGAATTGGCGCGACTGAACGACCGCGTGCTTGGCGCGCCGACGATCAATGTCGGCACGATTTCCGGCGGCAGCAAAACGAACATCGTCCCGGATTTTTGCGAAGCGACTGTGGACATCCGCACGATTCCGTCGCAGGACACGCAAAAGCTCATTGACCAAATCCGCACGCATATGAGCTACGCCGAGGTGAGCGCAATTTATTCGCATCCGCTCCGCACCGATGCGTCGCATCCGCTCATTCACGCGCTCGAAAAGAGCGGCGGCAAATGCACTGGCGCGCCGTGGTTTTGCGATGCCGCGATTTTTGCCGAGGCCGGAATTCCCGCGGTCGCCGCCGGACCGGGCTCAATCGCCCAGGCGCACACGAACGACGAATGGATCGCGATTGACGAGCTGCGCCGAGGCGTGGATTTTTACCGCTCTTTTTTGTCGAACTTATGAGCGAAACCAAAACCGCAATCACGCCGACCCGCGCGCAGGATTTTCCCGAGTGGTATCAGCAGGTCGTGCGCGCCGCCGATCTCGCGGAGAATTCCGACGTGCGCGGCTGCATGGTTATCAAGCCGTGGGGCTATGGCATTTGGGAAAATATGCAGCGCGGGCTGGACCGTTTTTTTAAAGAAACAGGGCATAGAAACGCTTATTTTCCGTTGTTGATCCCTTTGTCGTATCTCGAAAAAGAGGCGGCGCACGTCGAAGGTTTTGCAAAGGAATGCGCGGTCGTCACGCATCACCGACTCGAAGTGGGCGCGGATGGAAAAATGCGGCCCGCTCCCGCTGCGCAGCTCGCCGAGCCGCTCGTGGTGCGGCCGACGAGCGAGACGATCATCGGCGCGACTTACGCGAAATGGGTGCAGTCGTATCGCGACCTGCCGATTTTGATCAATCAATGGGCTAATGTTTTCCGCTGGGAAATGCGTCCGCGCGTTTTTTTGCGCACGGCGGAATTTCTTTGGCAGGAAGGCCACACGGCGCATGAGACCGAGGCCGAGGCCCTCGAGGAGACGCAGAAAATGCTCGGTGTTTATGAAAAATTCGCGCGCGAATTTTTAGCGTTGCCGGTTTTTACCGGCGAAAAAACCGAGAGCGAACGGTTTCCCGGCGCTATAAAAACATTGTGTATCGAAGCGATGGTGCAGGACCGCAAGGCCATCCAGGCGGGCACGTCGCATTTCCTCGGCCAGAATTTCGCGAAAGCCAGCGGCATTCAGTTTTTGTCGCGCGAAAACAAAATGGAATTCGCGTGGACGACGAGCTGGGGCGTGAGCACACGCCTGATCGGCGCGGCGATTATGATGCACGCAGACGACGACGGAATGATCGTTCCGCCGCGCATCGCGCCGACGCATGTAGTGATTTTGCCCGTGACGCCGAAGCCGGAGACGCGCGAGCCGGTGCTTGCCGCTGCGGAAAAACTCGCGACTGAATTGCGTGCGCAAAAATTCCACGGCGCAGCAGTGGAGGTCGAAATCGACAAACGAGATATCGGCGGCGGGGTGAAAAACTGGGAATGGATTAAAAAAGGCGTGCCGGTGCGAATTGAAATTGGTCCGCGCGATTTGGAAAAAAATTCCGTCGCACTCAGTCGTCGCGATCAAGGCGTGAAAGAAAAGCAATTCGTGCCGGTATCCGACGTCGCGCCGCAAATCGTCGAAACGCTGCAATCAATCCAGGACAATCTTTTCTCGCGCGCGCTGGCGTTGCGCGAAGCGCACACGCGCGACATCGCTACGCGCGAGGAGTTTTACAATTTTTTTACACCGCAAAACAACAGCAAGCCGGAAATCCACGGCGGCTTCGCTCGCTCGCACTGGTGCGGCTCGGCCGATTGCGAAGCGAAAATCAAAGAGGATCTGAAGGTCACGATCCGCTGCATCCCATTCGACGCGCCTGAGGAACACGGAACGTGCGTATGCGGCTGCGGACGCGCGAGCAAGCGGCGCGTGCTTTGGGCGAAGTCGTATTGAAGAAAGAAACGCCAATGACGCGACAGGAAATTCTCGATTTGTATTTCATGGACGCACGCGCGAAGGCGATCGATCTCGCGGCTTTTCTCGACCGAGTCGAGCGCGCGGACGGGCCGGCGGATTTTCGCCTCGATGCGTTGCGCACGGCTTTGGACGAGTTGCAAAAAAACGGCCCGGAACGCGCGCGCCGCGTCCTGCTCGCGTTTAGCGACCCGACGACGGAACCGATTGCCAAAGCGCCGGGAAAAGGCGCGTGCGGTGCGTTCAATCCGCAGCCATCGACTTAGACATGCGTTACATCGAACCGCACGCGCACATGGTGAGCCGGGTGACCGACGATTACGTTGCGATGGTCACAGCGGGGTGCGCCGCCGTGTGCGAACCAGCGTTTTGGGCCGGGTTTGATCGCAGCAGCGCGCAGGGATTTTTCGACTATTTCTCGCAGCTCACCGAGCACGAGCCGAAGCGCGCGGCGAAGTTTGGGCTGCCGCATTTCACCTGGCTTTGTATCAATCCGAAGGAAGCCGAGGACGTCGCGCTCGCGGACGATGTGATCGCGCTGATCCCGCAGTTTTTAACAAAAGCAAACGTCCTCGGAATCGGCGAAATCGGTCTTAACAAAAACACGCGAAACGAACTCGCGGTTTTGGAAAAGCACATCGCGCTAGCCGTCGAGCATGACCAGCTCATTCTCGTTCACACACCGCATCTCGAGGACAAGCTGAAAGGCACGCGGCTAATCGTCGATTTGCTCAAGGGCCATTCCGGCGTGAAGCCGGGGCGCGTGATCATCGATCATGTCGAAGAACACACCGTCGAGATTGTGTTAAACGCCGGATTTTGGGCGGGCGTCACGCTTTATCCGGAATCGAAGTGCACGCCGGCGCGCGCGATCGATATCTTCGAGAATTTCGGACGCGAAAACATCTGGCTCAATTGCGCGTGCGACTGGGGCGTGAGCGATCCGCTCGCCGTGCCGAAAACCGCGTTGGAAATGCGCAAGCGCGGGCATTCCGCGGAGACGATCGACGCGCTAATTTATCAAAATCCGCTGCGGTTTTTGTCGCAGTGCGCGAAGTTTAAACTGTAGCCATGGCTCGCGTTGGCACCGTCCCTGCTCAATGACAGGGATGAAGATACTGTTTTCCCTCATTCTCGCCGCCGGACTCGCCAACTGCGCGTTGGCCGTCGAGACCCCGCTCGAAGTGCTCGAGGAGATCAACCTCGCGCGCACTTGCCCGAAACAATACGCGCAACTGCTGTCCGAGCGCATGGTTAGCGCGCGCAGTCCGGAAACGCGCCGCTGCGTCACCGAGGCGGTTGCATTTTTGAATAAGCAAAAGCCGCTGCCGCCTCTGGAGTTTTCCGATGGGCTGATGCTGGGCGCGCAGTTGCACGTGAGCGATCAAGGCTCGCGCGGCACGATGGGACACGCGGGCAGCGACCACAGCCGTCCGTGGGATCGGATGGCGAAATTCGGTCACTGGACCGGAAGCGCCGGCGAGAATATTTCCTACGGCTATTCCGATGCCAAAAAAATCGTCGCGACATTGATCGTCGACGAAGGCGTGCCGGGCCGTGGACATCGCAAAAACATCTTCAGCGCGAACTTCGGCGTCGCCGGTGTCGCGTGCGGAAAACATGCGCGCTTCGGCTCGATGTGCGTGATCGATTTTGCCGGCGGCTTTGCGCAGCAGGGCGAGACGAAGCTCGCGTCGAACTCTGGCGACGTGCGGAACTGGTCGTCATTCGACACGTTGCGCCCGCGCTGAAAATCGGCTGGATTTCTGCCGCGGATGTGGTAAAACTCACGAGCGTTTTTCCCCTGTCATGAATCCAAGCTTCCTCATGCTCCTCGCCGCCGCCGGTATTCTGCGTTATCTCGCCGTGCAGGCAAAACGGACTTTCCATCAGCGACTCGGACGACTTTTGCCACGCAACGTCACAAGCCAGCATGTGGCGGTTTTGATCGAGCAATTTCCGCAGCAGATCCCGCAATTCCGCTGGCGGGTGCTGCCATTCTCGGCACTGCACATTTTTTTAAATGCGACGTCGTGCGCGGCGTTCGTCGTTGCGCTCTGGTGGTTCCCGCCGTCGGCGATGTCGGACTGGGATCTCTTTTTCATGCGCTACGGCAGCCTGCTCATCGTGCCGGCGGCATTCCTGTTCGATGTCTGGAGCTTTGCACGGCTTTTTCTCCTGACGCTGATCCGCCGCGACGAGTTCGACGGGCAGGCCTAAGCTGACGCTCAACGCGTCTCCTGGATACGATTCCTCCTATGAAGGAGGTGAAATCTACATGCTATCCTGGGCCTTTACCTTTTTAGTGATTGCCATCATCGCGGCGCTACTAGGCTTTACCGGCATCGCGGGAGCCGCGGCGTCGATTGCGAAAGTGCTGTTCGGTTTGTTTCTGCTGGTCTGCCTGGTGCTATTCGCGCTCGCGATCTTTACCGGCAAAAAAATGATGTAGTTCTACGCCGCCGCAGCCAGATTGAAACGGCGGCAAGCCCGGTAACCAGCAGCGCGTTCGTGGCTGGCTCGGGCACGGCGAGAGTCGAGGTGATCTGGCTGCGGTATTGCGCCAAATCGGCGGCATAGGTGTTGTCTCCAAAAACCGCGGTGTTGCCCGGTTGCCCGCTCGGGCCATTCACGGTCAACATGATTCCGGCCAGTTCCCAAGTGTTTCCGCTTTTAAAAAAAACTCCACCACCCGAATCGCCAGCGGCGGCTTGTGCTTCCCCGCTAGTGTTGTCGAAGTCGGTATAGAATGTGGAAGTCGTGCCGTAGCCATCATCGATCGTCGCACTACCGGCCAAATTGTTCGTGCCGTAACGCAGCGATTGCGTGCCGAGCTCCTTGTAGCCCGAGTAAAAGCCCGGGCTCGTCGTTTCGGCCCAGTTCGACGTCCAATACGTCGTCGATGTGGCGCGGTCGAAGCCGTTGCCCATCATCGTCAGCGACGCATTCGGATTTGGCTCCGAACTGACAATGGTCAGATTGTTGATATTCGACGGCACAATTGTCAGCCGGAACATCGCGAGGTCGGCGGAACTGCCGTTGCTGTTCGTCAGCCGCGTCGCAGTGCTCGTGTCGACGGAATACGCGGTGCCGCTGAGATAGACGCTGCCGAAAGAAAAACCGCCTGAGCCATTCCGCACTTCGTGATATGCGCTAAGCATCCAGCCGTTGCCGAGATAAACGCCGCTTGTGAAAAATCCATCGGTGCTGTCGAAAACTCTCCCGACGTTCGCAAAACCAAAATCGTTGGTCGTCGGCGCAGTCGTATTTTGCGTGCCGTCGCTACCCGCAACCACGACGGCGTGCGCGTGCGCGCAAAGTAGAGCGAGGCAGATGACGAGAATGGGGGCTCGGGACATGGGCGCAGGAATTTGCACCACTCAGCGCAAAATTCAAGCCGTGCTACAAACGCCCGCGCTTCTTGTAAAAACGGTAGCGGGCGAGAATGGAATCGACGTAATTTTTCGTGCTCGGAAACGCAATGCTGTCGCGCAAATCATCCGCCGTCGCCTTCTCGCCCATATTCGAGTCGCCGACCCATTTGTCCACGCGCCGCTTGCCTGCGTTGTATTCGGCGAGGGCGAACGTCTTCGGGTCGTCCTTTTGCGCGTAGCGCTGGAGCGCCTGTTTTAGATACCACGTGCCGGCATCGAGATTCGTGCGCGGCGAAAAAAGATCGGTCGGCAGGAACGACTCGATCTTGTTCGTCTTAGCCCAGTCGTTCGCCGCTGGCACGGTGACCTGCATCAATCCGCGCTCGCCATTTTTTCCAACCTTATCCGCGCGAAACGCGCTCTCGCGCCAGACGACAGCTTTGACGAACATCGGATCGACACCGTATTTGCGGCCGGCCTCGGTGATCAGCCGGTCGTAGCGATGATAGCGCGAAAAGGCGGCCCATTCCTCGACGATGTAAAGCGGATCGCTCGAGCGCGAGAGCACCCAGCCGGCGGCCACTGCCGCGGCGAGCACCGCGATTAAAAAGAAATTGCGCACAAAGCGAAACATCGAGCGGCAATCAAAGCGCACACGCGAAAAACTGCTATCAAAAACAACACCGGCGCATGATGGTTTTGCGCATGCCGAAATTTGCGCGTGTCATCGTCGATCAAAGCGGCGGCAATGCGTTCGACTACGAAATCTCCGCGGCGCACGCGGAGAAAATCGCGATCGGTTCACGTGTGCGTGTGCCGGTGCGGACGCGGCTCGTGCTCGCGACGGTGGTCGAGTTGCTCGACGAAACCGACGCAACCGGCGTGCGCGAGATCGCCGAAGTCATCGGCACCAAGCCGCTCGTCAATCCGCTGCTGATCCGGCTTGGACATTGGATCGCGGATTATTACTGCTGCTCGCTCGAGGCCGCGTTGCGCAGCATTTTGCCGCAGGTGGTGCGCAAGGGCGAAGTCGAGCATCAGCGTCGCAAATTTGCGCGGCTCGCACGTGAGATCAGCGACGACGAAATCGCGCAGCTCGAGCGCCGCGCGCCGAAGCAGGCCGATGTGCTGATCGATTTGAAAAAAGCCGGCGGACCGGTCGCAGTCGCGAAACTTCCCGCCGCGCGCCAGGCGATCGAGCAGCTCGCGAAGCGCGGCTTCGTCATTGTCGAGGACGGGCAAATCGAGCGTGACCCGCACGGCGCGGACGAGTTTCTCCACGCGCCGCAGCTTGTGTTAAACGAAGAGCAGCACGCCGTTTTTGAGCGAGCGCAATCCGCAGTGCGCAATCCGCAAGCGCCGCTCCTTCTCCACGGCGTCACCGGCAGCGGCAAGACGGAGATTTACCTGCAAGCGATCCAGCTCGTGCTGGATCTCGGCAAAAGCGCAATCGTGCTCGTGCCGGAAATTTCGCTCACGCCGCAAACCGTCGAGCGGTTCAAGTCGCGCTTCGCGGCTTCGCAAAAGCAGGTCGCGGTGCTGCACAGCCATCTTTCGCACGGCGAGCGGCACGACGAATGGCACAAGATCAACGACGGCCGGGCGCGCATCGTCATCGGCGCACGCAGCGCGATTTTTGCGCCGGTCGAAAATCTCGGGCTCATCGTGGTCGATGAAGAGCACGAAAATTCCTACAAGCAGGAGGAAGCGCCGCGCTATCACGCGCGCGACGTAGCGGTCGTGCGCGCGAGCATGGAAAAATGCGCGATCCTGCTCGGCAGCGCGACGCCGTCGATCGAGAGCTACCACAACGCGCAGTCGGGCAAATACGAGCTGCTGCAACTGCGCCAGCGCGTCGATTCGCAAAAGATGCCGCTCATCCGCATCGTCGACATGCGGCTGGAGACGACGAAACAAAAGGCGCCGACGGTGCTTTCCGACCGGCTCTGCGCGGCCATCCGCGATCGTTTAACAAAACGCGAGCAGTCGATTCTGTTTTTAAATCGGCGCGGCTTTTCCACGTCGCTCATTTGCGCGCAATGCGGCTACGTTTGCGACTGCCCGAACTGCTCGATTGCGCTCACATTTCATCGCGCGGCGAATCGCCTCATCTGCCACATCTGCGGCCACACTGCGGTCGCGCCGACGAAATGTCCCGACTGCGCCGATCCGCGCATCAAGTATTCCGGCGCCGGCACTGAGCGCGTCGAGGAAGCGGTTGCGCGCTTCTTTCCCGAGGCCGCGGTGCAGCGTATGGATGCCGATACGATGTCGCGCAAGGACGCTTATCGCGAAACGCTCCACGCTTTTCGTGCGGGCAAGATCGACATCCTCGTCGGCACGCAGATGATCGCGAAAGGCCTGCATTTTCCAAACGTCACGCTAGTCGGCATCATCAACGCCGACCTCGGCCTGCACCTGCCCGACTTCCGTGCCGGCGAGCGGACGTTTCAATTGCTCACGCAAGTCGCCGGACGCGCCGGGCGCGGCGAGGTCGAGGGGGAGGTATTCGTGCAAAGCTTCACGCCGTTTCATCCGGCGATCCAGTTCGCGCGGCATCACGATTTCGAGGGTTTCTGGCAACAGGAGATCGAGTTTAGGCAGCAGGGCAGCTTCCCGCCATTTACGCACATGGTGCTCATCACAATCCGTTCGCCGCACGAGACAAAAGCCGCTTTTTCAGCCGAAACACTCACGCGCCGGCTGCGCGACGCGATCCCGCCGGAAACGAATCTCAGCGAGCCGGTGCCCGCGCCGCTCGCGAAATCGCACGGCAATTTCCGTTTTCAAATCATGCTCCGCACTCGCGCGATCTTGAAGCTCACGCGCACGCTGCGCGATGTTTTGGAAAAGCTGACGTTTCCCGAAGATGTGATTGCGACGGTGGATATCGACCCGTATCAGCTCTTATAGAGAAACAATTACGGATTCGTGATCTTCTGCAGCGCGGCGTTAGCGCTTACGAAACCGAAGCCATCGGCGGGCGTGTAGCCGGGGCCGAGGCCGTTGATGAATGTGCCGGTCAGTTTCACCGGCGCGGCTCCGGGCGTGTTGACGACAGTCGCGGTGACGATCGCTTTCGCGAGAAAGTCGGCGTCGTTTCCGCCGGAATGCGTCTTTGCGACATCGCGGTCGATGCCGAATTCCATGACGCCGCCCGACGGAAAATTCGCGAAGGTGAGCACGAGCTTGCTGTTCGCCGTTCGCCGGACGCCGGCTTTCAGCGCGGTCGTGACCTGCGAATCCGCGCCGCCGCTGGTGCTGCCGACGGTGAACGGAAACCCTAGCGATGCATTTGGATCGAATGTCAGCCCGGCCGGACTCAGGTCGATGGAAATGCTCTGCAACTCCGCGCCGGTTGTGCCGCTAAATTGCAGCGCGAAAAAGCGCGAAAGGTCGGATGAGAAATTACTGCCGTCGCCGTAGCCGGTGAGTTTGACCGTGCCGGCGACGCCTGTGAGTGTCGCGGTCGCCGTGAGCGGATCGATGTCATGCGTGAGCGCCGTGTTTTGTAAAATGCTACGCATATCGGCAGCAGTGAGCGACGTGCCGGTCGTCTGGATATTCGCCTGCAAAAGCAACGCGGCGACGCCCGCGAGATGCGGTGCGGCGGCGCTGGTGCCGAAGAATGGCTTGAACTCCGCCATCGAAGTCGAGACGCCGTCGGGCCCGCTGATCGTCGGCTGCTGGCGCACCTCGGGATTCAGGAGTCGATTGCCGTTGTCGTCAAAGCGGATGCTCACCGGGCCGAACGACGAGAAATCCTCCGGCTCGTTCAATTTTTTAAACCAATACGCACCGACGCCGTCGCAGTTGCGAGCGCCGCTGTGGCCGAAAATTGTCGAGAGTCCCATCTGCAAAAACGTGCCGTCCACGCCGCCGTCGGTGTTGATGAGATAGCGGAAATGTTTCGCCGTGCCGGTGCCGGCGGAGGTTTTCGTAATGACGATTTGATAGGTGCGCGGCGAGCCGTCGGAGTTCGGCGTGAGATCGACGAGCTCGAGCGCCTGGCCGGTGCTGAAGTTGTCGTCGATGCCGGATGAGGAGCTGAGATAGTTCCCGTTTTCGTCGAAAACGAGGACATTGTAGTCCGAAGTCATCGCGTTCGCGTCAAAGAGGTCGTCCCACTGGAAATCGAATTCGGCATCGGTGTCATTGACGATGATTTTTTGGACGATGTTCGTGCCGCTGGATGCCGCGAAATTGTGCCAGCCGCCCGCCGTCAGCGCGCTCGAGACTTGATTGAACTTGAGATTGTTTGCGCCTGCCAGCCCGTTGCGGACGTCGCTGTCGGATACCGGCGAGAAATCGGCTTCGTAGCCGAGATCACCGTCATTTCCCGCCGCGCTGTAGTAGATGACTTTTTTGCCGGCGATCGTGCCGCTGGTGACGACTTCGTCCACCGCTTTCGCAGCGACACCGTCGGAAAAAAACGGCTCATCCGGATATCCGATGTCGTCCACGAGCACATCGCAATGCGCGCTCGCATTAGTGCGCATCGCGCGGATGTTGTTTGCGAAAGTGACCTGCGAATCGCCGGTTGTCGAAAACGCGAGCGCCGCGTCCGGCGCGACATCGTGAACGATCTGCAGCATCGCGCGGCCTTCATCGATGTTGCCATCGCCCTGGCTGCCTTCGTTTAAAACGAACACCGGCGTCGTGCGGTGCGCGGGATTGCCAGAGCCCGGCAAATCGTCATGCGAGACGTCAACCGACGCATGCGGCGAAGTCAGATCGTAGCTGTCGGAAAGCACGCCGACAGTGATTCCCTTCCCGGTGAAATGGCGTTTCTGCACGAGGTTCGCTTTCATCACGCCAACGCCTTGCGAATTTACCGAGCCCGCGCGCCGCCACGGACGGTGGACAAGCGTGATCGACTGCACTCCCGCGATTTTCGCCGCAGCTGCGGACTGTTCGACGGGCAGGTAAATGCTGAAAACGCCGTGGCGCGCAGACGAGCTGCGCCCGCCCGGCTCAAAAGCAATCACCGTCGCACCGAGTGCCTCGAGCGCCGCACGCACAGTCGCCGCCGGCCCTTTGCCGTCGAGATGCACATCGACAATCACGCGTCCCGCCGCGTCGATCCGCGCACGCGGCTCGGCCGTTTTCACATGCTCATGCAAAACCTCGCGCTTGCGCGTTTGCGGCAGCGCCGCGGCGTTCTGCGCGTGCCAGTTTGCGAGCTCGCGCAAACCGCCGCCGAGATTGCGCGGCATGTCATCGTCAGCGGCGAAAGCGGGGAAACCGAACGAGACAAAAACAGCGATGGAAAAAAGAAGCGTCCTAAACATGAAAAGGGAAACGGGGGCAACCGGGCGGATATATTAGCACAGATTATTCCAAAAGACAGCGCGCGCCCCTCGGGATGCAGATTTCAAAACTGTCATCGCAATTCGCGCGAAATAGCTTGCCGCACGAAGCCCGTGCTGGAACCTTCCACGCGCGAATCCGATGTCCAAAAATCGTGTGCAACTCGATTCTTTGCGTGGCTGCGCCATCGCGGTCGTGATGCTGCATCACTTCATCTCGCGGCCGCTCTTTTTCTCCGGGTTCGGTGTCATCTTTTTCTTCGTGCTGAGCGGATTTTTCGCGACGCGCATTTTGCTGCGGCTGAAAGAAAACATCGCCAGCGGCGACATCGCGCCCGCACAGGCGCTGGCGCAATATTCCGTCGACCGCTACCTGCGCATTTTCCCGCTCTACTACCTCGTGCTGCTCATCACGCTCATCGCGCATGTGCCATTTGCAAAAAGCACGTTCGCCTGGAACGGGCTGTTTCTCTCGAACTTCCACGCGCTGGTGACGGGCGAATGGCCGGGGCGCTTCTCGCAGTTCTGGTCGCTGTCGGTGCTCGAGCAGTTTTATTTGTTCTGGCCGCTCGCCGTGCTCTGGACGCCGCGAAAATATCTGCTGCACGTCATTGCTGCGCTGATCGCGCTCGGGCCGGTTTACCGGCTGCTTTGTCTCGCGCTGGATCTCAGCCCGCTCGCGTGGATCGTGATGCCGTTTGCGAGCTTCGACCAACTTGGCGCGGGCGCGCTGCTCGCGCTCATCGAAACGTCCGACTCCCCGGTGCTCTCGCGCGTGCTCGACGCGGGCGGATGGCTCGGCGGGCCGATTTTCGTCGCGCTGATGGAATGCAAATTTTTCGGAATCGAAGCGCCGGGTTCCGCGATCTACGTCTCAACCGTCGCGTCGTGGTTTTTCATCTGGGTCGCGCACCGCGCATCGCGCGGCATTGGCGGATTCGCCGGCGGGATTTTGAGCAACCGCCATTTCGCCGCCGTCGGGCAGATGAGCTACTCGATTTTCCTGCTGCACACCTTCACGCAACTGCTGCTCCCCCACCCGCCCGCGATCCGGAAACTCATGGCGACCGACTGGCGGGCCGCTTTGCTGATCCCCGCCACGCTGCTCTTCGCGCACCTCTCGTGGCAATTCATCGAAACACCGCTGCGCCGATTCCGTAAAGCGCTCTCCTCGATGCTGGCGACCGCGCCGGTCGAATCGCGCGACTTGGCTTCGTAAATGGGGTTGTCCGAAGCGACTTCCCGGTTGTGTGGAGCGACTTCCCGGTTGTGTGGAGCGACTTCCCGGTTGTGTGG
>JAJPJG010000054.1 GCA_021324395.1 Spartobacteria bacterium
AACGCGATTTTTCCACGAATCCAGCTGCTGCCAATGCGGCGTCGCGTTTCGTGCTGGCAGCGGTGATCGCCATGCTCGCCGTTTTCTGCGCGAGCTTGCAGG
This sequence comes from Spartobacteria bacterium, assembly GCA_021324395.1. Classification (GTDB taxonomy): domain Bacteria; phylum Verrucomicrobiota; class Verrucomicrobiia; order Chthoniobacterales; family Chthoniobacteraceae; genus JAJPJG01. The sequence goes on from JAJPJG010000054.1 coordinate 103, forward strand.
CAGCGCCACCGACGGGCACCGGCTGGGATCTGGTCTTTGCCGATGAATTCAATAGCACCTCCGTCGATGCCGTAAAATGGAACATCGCCAGTCCGAGCTGGACGATGCCGAACAGTCTCTCCACCGCATCGGCGAGCATGGTCAGCGAAAGCAATGGCAACATGGTGCTCGGCGCGAATCGTCCGGGAACGAGTGGCACTTTCAACTCCGGCTCGGTCTCGACCTTTCAAACTTACACCTGGACGAACGGCTACTTTGAAGCACGCATTCTTCTGCCCACGACTGCCGGTTCCTGGCCTGCCTTCTGGGGACTTTATAATGGCTGGCCTCCGGAGGCGGATATCATGGAGTATCCGCTCACGACGGACAACGGCACCAGCGGTCTTCCGAACACGAAATACAATACCGCCTTTCACTACAAGGACATCAGTGGCAACGCCGCTTCCGGTGCCGGAGTAGTCGATCCAGCGAGCGCAGGTGCTTTGAACACCGGCTATCACACCTTTGGCATGCTTTGGGTAAGTGGAACCAGCGTTACCTTTTATTTCGATGGCGCGCAGGCAAGCTCCTTCAGCAATTCCGCAGTCAGTCAGATGATCAATATGTATATGATCCTCGACTACGCAGTCGGCGGCTGGCCCGGCATTCCGAGTCTCACGCAATGGCCATCGGGATGGACGGACCAGATGAAGGTCGATTGGGTTCACGTCTGGCAGCAACGGCCGAATGGCTCCAGCACGACGAGCACATGGAAAACCAACGGCGGCAGCGCGTGGACTACAACCAGTAACTGGACGGGCATCGTGCCGACTTATAGCGGGCAGCAAGCTGTTTTCCCAAAGGTCGGGGCTGCTACAACCGCGGCTATCACCTGGGCTAAATCGCTCACTGCCGGCGGGATTACCTTCAGCGGCTCGACGACGACTACCGCTTATTCGCTAAACGGCGATGCGCTCCTGCTCTCCGGCAGCGGCGGGACAGCGAACGCAAACATCCAGGCACTTAGCTCCAGTCAGGCAGATCAAACGATTAACTCACGGCTGGAACTTTATAACACTACCGATATCACGAACAACATGGCGGCCAATATGCTGATCCTTAACGGCGTCATCATCGGCGATGGCGGCTTGACGGTAACGGGAACCGGGATCGTGCAATTTTCCAACAACAACACCTATGCCGGCGATACCTCGATCGGCACCGGCCAGGCCACAGGCATAGCCCGGGTCACGCGCTCGAATCCATTTGGAACTACAGGCACCGTAACTATCGGCTCCGCCGGGAACGCAACTGCCGCACGACTGGAAATTCAGGATGGCCGCACCATTCCGAACAACATTAACTTCAGCGGCAGAGCGAGCGCAACGGTGGGTATCGAGAATCTTAGTGGAACCAATAACTTCGGAGGCACGATCAGCGCGCAGGCAGGAGGTTCTTTCTACCTGATTCAGTCCGACTCCGGGCTGGTAAAACTCACAGGCAGCAACAACGGCGGCGTAGCGCTGAATGCCGGAGCGACAGGTGCGCGAACTTTTACGCTGCAAGGCGCGGGGGACGGAAGTGTCAACGGCAGCATCGCGAATGGTAGCGGCACAGTTTCACTCAACAAAAACGGCGCGGGAACATGGACGCTCAGCGGCTCGAACAGCTATACCGGGGGGACCACTGTCACCAGCGGCACGCTCCGCATCGCGCCCGCCGCGGTCGCCAGCTATAGCTTTGATACCGTGAGCGGCAACACGGTGATGAATACCGGTAACGGAGGAACAGCTATGAACGGAACACTCGCGAATGGCGCGTCGATTGTTTCCGGAGGGCGCTTCGGCAATGCGGTGAGCCTTTCGGGCAGCGCCTATGTGAACATTAATAATCCGGTGATGGACATGGGTTATGTCGGCAACTGGACAGTATCCGCCTGGGTAAAGACTACGACCGCCGGTTCCACCATTCTAACTAAAGGCGATGGCACCACGTGGACTACCGGCAACACCATCTTCTATCTCGGTGACGGTGCAGGCGGCGGTAGCGGAGGCACTCCAAGCGCTGTTCGATATGCCGGCGGTTTCTTTCAAAGCTCCGGTAATTCGACATCGGTTAACGACGGCAACTGGCACATGGTTACCTACGTTAACAACGGCGGCACCTATGCCATCTATGTCGATGGAGTTGCGCAAAGCTTGTCGTCCGGCAATAACGCGTTCGTCAATGCGGACGTCGGCACTGTCGTGCGTCTCGGTATGACCACGGACCCGTTCGCCTTCGATGGAACCGTGAACTTTAACGGCCTGCTCGATGAAGTGCAGTTCTATGACCAGGCTCTTTCATCCACGCAAATCGCCACAATTTACCAGGGACAAGCCGTTACGACTTCAGTTCCATCTACGGGCAGCCTTGCAGTGAATAGTGGCGGCACGCTGGAGGTCAATGGCAGCACTCCTGGCGACATAACCCTGACTTCAGCTACCGGCTCCACCTTGACAGGCGTCGGCGCGATCGCGGCAACTACGACTATCAACGGAACACATAGCCCTGGTATCGGAATTGGCAGCCAGACTCTTACCGGCGCCGTCACTTATAGTGCTACTGCGCACCTTTCATGGGAGCTGTCTGGAAACACCATAACATCGGGCAGCTTTGATACTGTTTCTGCTCGCGCGGCGACGGTCAATAACGGCGCAAAGGTTGACGTGGCTTTGAATAGCTCGGGAAGTGCGGTCGATTTTACAAATGCCTTTTGGAAATATCCCGCGAAGTGGACGGTGCTCACCGGCACAAACGTAAGCGGCAGCTTTAGCGTAGGCAATGTGAGCACCGACTCGGCCGGACATACTGTGTCGAGCTACGGCACCTTCGCGCTCCAGCAGAGCGGCACGGCTGTGACGCTTGCCTTTACTCCTCTTACCGCCAGTCCTCCCCAGCAACCTACGGGACTAACAGCAACCGCGGGAAACAATCAGGTAGTCCTCGCTTGGAATGCCGCGATCGGCGCGGATAGCTACAACGTCCTGCGTGCAACAACGAGCGGCGGACCATACACGACCCTCGCGAGCGGGTTAACTTCCACAACCTATACGGACACTACAGCCGCGAACAAGACGACTTATTACTATATCGTCACTGCTACGAACTCCACCGGAACAAGCACTGCATCAAGTCAATCCACGGCAACTCCCGCGATCCCGCTCCAAACCTACTCGCCCGATGCCGCAACATTGATCCTCCTTCATTTTGATGAAGCTGCCGGAGGGTCGGTTACTGTTAATGCCGGCACATTGGGCGGCAATGCTTATAGCGTAAATTTGACGAGTGCCAGCGCATCGCCGCCTGTAGTGATGACTGTCCTTGGCTCGGTAGGTATCAATGGTTTGAGTAAAGCTGCGGCATTCGCATCGGGGCAACTAATCGGCTGGGACTATAACAACAGCGGCGGTTACGATGGGGATGTAAACAGTTCTACGCTCAGCGCCGATAATTTCCCGATGAGTAAGTTGAACATGGGTAACGGCGGGCAGACTCCCTGGACGATCGAAGCGATGGTCTATTGCACGTTAAGCACCCTGAATGCGAACCAGGAAATCATCTGCACGGATAGCTCGGCGGGTTCGCGAGGATTTCAATTCCGGCTCGATTCCACCGGGGAACTGGAGCTGTCCCTCATCGCCAACGCAATCGATATCAAGACAGCGATTCCAACCAGTGGCACACACGCCTATGTTCCAAATACGTGGTATCACGTCGCGGCTGTTTACGACGGCACGAACATCAAACTCTATTGGACGCGCGCCGATTCAGGCGTGACGAGTGCGAACCTTATCAGCACTACTGCGGCGAGTGTCGGCACCAGCTTCGGAGCAGTTACCGGTTCGCTTTGCATAGGTGGAGAAAATCGCGCCGCAAATGGAGAGTATTTCCAAGGCCGCATCGATGAAGTTCGCATTAGCAATCTCGCCCGACTCCCTGGCGAGATGTTGCCCGCTTATAATAACCCATGGAAGTCGCCACGCGTCGCATTTCTACAAGACTCCATCGTTAGTGGCACTGCTTGCTTGATGCCCACGACCGCGCCTTATGGACGTGGAATCAATAGCATTTCATTTCAAAAGCAGATTCTCCAAACCTTCAACGGCTACCAATACACGGCATGGTATGATACCAACACGACTGGAACAACTCAGACAGTCTGGCTCGCAAGACGACCGGTTAACGGACAGAACTTCGGAGCGTGGCAGGCCTTCAACACCGGCTCGACTTTCGTGAATGGTCAGTCCAGTTGGGACGCGCACAACGTCATCTCGTTTGGCATTTGCCCTTCAGATGGAACCTTACACCTTGCATGGGATCATCACGGGAATACCTTGCGATACCGACGGTCGATCGCGGGGCTTTGCACGACGAATACCGCGTCCTGGGGCGCAGGAATGCTGAATGCGGAGCAGAACTGGCTTACGACATCCGGTTCCGCCGTAACAGTTCTGACTTATCCGCAGTTTATCATTATTCCATCGGGCGGACTTATGCTTGATTACCGCTATGGCTCGTCCGGCGATGGTGATCAGATGGAACGGACCTATAACCCAATCAGCAGCGGCACTGGCGGAAACTGGTCGAACCAGACCTTGTTCATATCGCGGACTGGCACCTATCAAGGTTCCACCAGCCGCAACGGATATATCAATGGCTTTGACTTTGGTCCCGATGGGAAAATCCATGTTTCGTGGACATGGCGTGAAGGCGCAGGCACGTCGAACCACGATATTTGCTATGCTTATAGTGCGGATAATGGAGCTACCTGGCGAAATAATGCAGGCACTCTCGTCGCCGATACAAACCAGGGACAGAGTATTAACCTGAATAGCACCGGGATTATCACAAAGTCTCTTGATGCAAACCAACTGCTTATCAACCAGCAGGCCCAGACTGTAGACAACGATGGACGTCTTCACGTGCTCATGCTCCATCGCCGTGAAGACGTGGGCTATGCGTATCCGAATATTACCACTGCGACTTACTCAACTGTAGGAACCGCTTATTTCCACTATTTCCGCGATCCTTCGACAGGCGTATGGTCGCAACGGCGAATCCCGGTGGATGTCTATCCGGTAGGATCACGGCCTAAAATTGTTTACGATGTCGCCGGGAATGTCTATGCAACTTATCTTTCCTACTCAGGAACTAGCGTGGTTACTCCCGGCTATGCCAGCGGCAAGCTGGTGATAGCTACCGCTTCGAAAGCTTCGCAATATAGCGACTGGGAAGTCGTCCAGGTGAACAACACTACTTTTAATGGTGAACCGCTTATCGATCAGGCGCGACTGCTTTCGGATAACATCCTCTCGATCTATATCCAGGAAGACTCTGCAACGACCGGAGTCGTAGGCACGCCGCTGCACGTCCTTGATTACTTCGTAACTCCGACATCAAGCAGCACCCCTACTCTTTCCACAATTCCCGATCAGACGCTTCAGTTCAATACAGCCTCAAATCCTATTGCATTAACGGTGAGCGACACCGATAGTCCGCTAAATGTTGTCACCGTCAGCGGCTCGGCTGCCAATCCATCGCTTATCCCTGCTGCCAATATCGTCTTTAGTGGCACGGGCGCATCCCGCACTGCTGTGATTACCCCCGCATCGGGAGTGAGCGGAACAACATCGGTGACCTTTACGGTTACTGATGGTGTCGCGAGCAGCTCGCAAACATTCAATGTGACCGTGCTCAACCAATCGCAGATATGGCGACAACAAAACTTCGGCGCGAACTGGACTGATGAACCGCTGGCCGGAGATGCAGCCGATCCCGATCACGACGGAGTATCAAACTTTCTGGAGCGCGCTTTCGGCGGCAATCCGAATGTTAACGACTCCCAAAGCATCCTGCCAGCGATCGACAATAGCTCACCGCTTTTGAGTATCACCTACCGAAAGGCGAAAGCCGCTACCGATTTGGTTTATACCGTGCAGGAAAGCCCGGACCTTTCGCCTGGGTCATGGGTTACTTCAACCGGCAGCAGCACAATCGTCAGCGACAATGGCATCGTGCAGGTCATTCGCTTTACTGCACCGGCGGGCAATGCCGCCAGGAAGCTTCTCCGCATCAATGTTTCCACTCCATAGCCTTCGTTAGCGTTCATCTGCATCCATGCACACACGATCTCTGCCAACTATGGCGTTCGCTTTGATGGCTTTTACCGTATCGGTTGCCGGGCAGAGTTCGTCAAACTGGCCATTCAAGTCGGCTCCCCGGTCCGTCTCTGCAAATCCATCGCCACTGGCGGGAGAAGCGTCGTCGATGACGTTAACCACTACTCCATCGCGCTATTTGGCCGTCTCAAACGCTCCAATGCGCTACGATACGGAAGGCGTGCACATCAATGCTCATGGCGGCTGCGTGCTATACCACAACGGCACTTACTATTGGTATGGCGAATACCGTAATCCGAAAAAGGAAGGCACGCCTGGAACGCAAGGAGTCGGTTGCTACTCTTCGACCGATCTCTATAACTGGAAAAAGGAAGGCGTCGTCTTATCGGTAGTCGATGATCCGAATTCGGATATCACAGCCGGCTGCAAGATCGAGCGGCCCAAGGTTATATATAATGAAAAGACTGGGAAATTCGTTATGTGGTTTCATCTGGAATTCAAAGGTCGAGGTTACGGCACCGCCCGTGCGGCATTGGCTGTCGCGGATAACCCGCAAGGGCCGTTTCAGCTTCTACATTCGTTGCGTCCAAATGCCGGTCGATGGCCGATGAACTTTCCCGACAGCAGGAAGACAGCTCTTACCAGCGAGCAAATGAAGAGAGAGATAGCGGGCAACAATACTTGGCCTGCTATCCGGGATGGTGCGTATACGCGATACAATTTCGAAGATGGTCAGATGGTCCGCGACATGACGCTCTTTGTGGATGAAAATGGGAAAGCCTATCTAGTCGCATCAGCTGAGGAAAATTATACCATTCACATTCATGAGCTAACCGATGATTACCTTGATCTGACTGGCAAATGGATACGCGTGGAACCGAGCGGTCACAACGAAGCGCCTGCACTGATGAAACGCAATGGAAAATACTATATGCTCGTATCGGGTTGCACGGGATGGGAACCCAACGATGCACGTTTGCTTGTTGCCGATTCGATCTGGGGGCCGTGGAAAAAAGCTGCTTACAATCCGTGTGTCGGCACCAACCCATTCAACAACATGGGACCTGACAAGACCTTTGGAGGTCAAAGCACCTATATCCTTTCGGTGCATGGGAAACCGAATGCTTACATTGCAATGTTCGATGTCTGGCGTCCTAAGGTGCAGCTTATCGAGAGCGGCTACATTTGGCTGCCGATCGCGTTTGAGAACGACAAAATGGTGATCCGCTGGCGATCTCAGTGGGACTTAGGCGTATTCAACAACTGATTCGTTGATGGTTGCCTGAGTAATCAAAGTGGCGGATTGACTGAGCTACGGAATCCACCGATTAGAAGCGGGACGGCACGGCGCCGGCCCCTCCAGTTTCATCGCTGCGCTGGAGGGAGACAGCTGGGCAATAGGTGCCGATGAGCTCCCTCTTCCACCAGGCATGTGGATCATCGCCGCGGCGCGTGAAGTGGTAATCGTAAAGTTGTGCCCTGATGTAGTGCGGCGGTTTATCGGGAAACGGGTTATAGCCTAGCTGGGCGAGAACTTCGGGCGAACCTTCGAGCAGGCGGACGAGGAAATTGACGAACCACGGGTTTTGCTGCACATCGCCGAGCGCGGCGAACCACATTTGCCAGTCAATGCGCGGCTGATGCGGCGCGACGAGGCGCGGACGGCGCGTCACGTCGCCCGGTTTCCACTTAAACTCATACGGCAGCCACGTCTGTCCATCGTTGCTCCCCTCGACAATGATCTCGGGCCGCGACGTGGTCATTACCGCGAAGAGCCCGTAGCTATTGAAGCTTCGCAATGGCGCGAGCAGCGTGTAAAGGCGCATGGAGAATCGCGGCCATGAAATGTCGGCGTGCATCGTGCTGACGAGTTGCATTCCGGTGACGAGCACGCCGGCCGCGGCGACCGGTGCGACGAGCCACGGACTCCAGCCGCCCTGCTTTTCCGGCAAACGGCGCGCCGATTTTCTCCAGCGCACGGGCCATGCGTCGTCGTCGATGAGCAGTGCATAGAGCGCCATGGTGAGGTAGTTGAAGAAGCAGTAGTTCCCGCTCGTGATGATGACCGTCTGCAACGCCATCATCGACGCGCAGCCGAGCCGCCGCACGCGTGTCGGCGCGAGGATTGTCCAGGGCGCGGCCAGTTCGATGCCGAACATCACGAGCGTCGCGAATTTCTGCCACGCGAGCGGCGATTGGTTCAGATACCAGCTCGTCCAGAGCGGCAACGGCTGCGTCTCGTAGTGATATTTCAGCGCGGTGAGCGCGCGCCACGTCTGCTCGCCGTTCGGGCTCGGAGGCGCGTTCAGTTTCACCAGCCCCGACTCGAACGTGAGCCGGAAGGCCAGCCAGAGCAAAAGCGCGTGCGCGATCCGCGTGCCGGCGCGGTTCGTCCGCCAGTCGGGCCGGAGTTGCAGCGGCGGCACGAGAAACATGGCGCACAAGCCCGTCTCCAGCAGCAGCGCGTCCCATTGATAGCCGAGGAAGGTCTGGCCGACATTGCTGAGCGAGAGATAGAGCGCCCAGAGCGCGATGAGCGAAAGGCCGGGGAGCACGTTGAAAATCACGCCGCAGGAAATCACCGCACCCGCGACGCAGAGCCCAACCAGCGCGCCGTCGCTCGCGTCAAACCAGCAGAGCGTCGGCAGGCGGCGGTAGCTTTCGGCGCCGAGTTGCGCGCGGACTGCGTCGAGATGGTTCGCCGCCGGCAAAATGCCCCGCTTGCCGACGAGCGCGCGGATTTGCACCAGCAGCGAAAGAAACGCGATGAGGTAAATCACCCCGAGCAGCCGCAGGAAAACCCAGCGCGCGATGAAGAACGTCGGTCGCCGGAACGCCCGTCCCCATAGTAGCCGAGTGAAAAACGAAAACGCCGTCCGGTGGCGCGCGATCACGCGATAGACACCGCGCGCCGCGCCCTCGAATCCCGGCACGCTGCGCGCGAACCGCAGCCAGAACGGCGCGGTGCCGGTCACCTCGAACGCGCGAAACACCGCGTCCGCCCCGCTCGTCACCTCCCCGTCCGGCTCCACCAATTGCACTGCGTTTTGGAAATCCTCGGGCGCGATCTTCGGAAACCGCGCCGCGACCTGCTGCGAACGGCGATAATCCATCCGCCGCCCCGTCCGGTCGCGCCAGCGCGCGATCCAAAACCGGCAGAAATTGCAGTCGCCATCGTAAACCATCAACGGCCGGGCGACCTGATTGTGACGAGGCATGTTCACCTACCCATTGTTTCGAGCCATATTCTTTTGGCGCGTGGCACGACACGCTGGGACACAAGGGAAAGCACGTCTCCCATTCTCTCACAGGCGAACAGCAACGCCAGACCGAACGGGGCAAAAGGATTGAATCCGCCGCGGGGCGTTTGTTATCCGCCATGCTCCGAATCCGAACCGCCTTCGGGCGGTTTTTCGCCGCCGTGCTCCAGGGCCAATCCGCCCCGGGGCGGAAGTCTGCCGCCTTCGAGCGGATCAGAACCGCCGTAGGGCGGATTGAATCCGCCGTCGGGCGTCCGCGTGCCGCCATGGGGTGCCCCAATCCGCCTTAGGGCGGATCGAATCCGCCCTAAGGCGAAGGAGAGCCGCCCCGCGGCGGATCGCAGCCGCCATGCGGTTGACGCCGGTCATAGACCGCCGCTACAGGGAAACGATGCCGGATGAGAGCCAGTCGTAGTCTTTGGCGAGGATTTTCTGGGCGATCTTGTATCCGCGCGCGTCCGCATTCTGGGAGAGATCGTTAAATAGACGCTCGATGCGCAGGCGCGCGGTGCGGCAGAAGAAATCCGCGAGCTCGACGAGCTCCCGGCGGTGCGGCTCGGTCGCCAGCAATGCATTGGCGCGTGCGCACGTCGCCGCGATCGCGAAGAGTTCCGTGCCGATATCCACGAAGCGCCCGAGCAACACCTGCTGCCGTTCGAGCTTCGGGCCGAACTTTGCCATCGCGTGAAAAAGCGTGCGGGCGAGCCGGTGCGAGGTGGCCGCGGCGTAACGCATCGGCCGGGCGAGCTGCGGATCGAAGCGCGCGAGCTCAAGGCCTGGTTTCGCGACCCACTGCCTCGGATACCAGCCGGCGTAAAAGCCGGCCGCGCCCAGCGCCGCTTTGATTCGCGACGCCATCGCGAGCTGCGAATTCATCATCGGCCCGCCGATTTTCAAATGCGGGTCGAGCGCTTCGCGCGCGATGAACAACCGCATGATCTCGCTCGAACCCTCGAAAATCGTGTTGATGCGCGAGTCGCGAAAGAGCCGCTCCACCGGCACCGGCTCCTCGCCGCGCGCCGCGAGCGATTGCGCGGTTTCGTAGCCGCGTCCGCCGCGAATTTGCATGGTGTCGTTGACGATTTCCCACGCGCGCTCGGTCGCCCACAACTTGCACAGCGCGGCTTCGAGCCGCACGTCGGCTTTCTTGTCGCGATCCACGATGCTCGCCGCGAAAAGCGACATCGATTCCATCGCAAACACATTCGCCGCCATGTGCGCGAGCTTGTCGGCAATGGCCGCGTGTTTCCCAATCGGCGCGCCCCATTGCACGCGTTCGCCGGCCCATTTGCGCGCGATCTCGAGGCAGCGTTTCGACAAACCGACGCACGCGGCCGGCAGCGTGAGGCGGCCGGTATTGAGTGTCGTCAGCGCGACGCGCAGGCCTTTTCCCTCCGCGAGCAAAATGTTTTCGCGCGGCACGCGCACGTTCGTGAAACGCACGACGGCATTGTAGAGCGCCTTGAGCCCCATGAACCGGCAGCGGTGCGTGACCTCGACGCCCGGCGTATCCATGTCGAGCACGAACGCGGTGATTTGATTGCGCCCGTTTTTTGGCGGCGTCTTTGCCATGACGACGATCACGCCGGCCTTCACGCCGTTCGTGCACCAGAGCTTTTCGCCGTTGAGAATGAAATGATCGCCGTTCGGTTCGGCGTGCGTTTCCATCTTCGCCGGGTCGCTGCCGACTTTCGGCTCGGTGAGTGCGAACGCGGAGATCTCGCCTTTCGCGACACGCGGCAAAAAGCGCCGCTGCTGCTCGTCGGTGCCGAACATGATGAGCGGTTGCGGCACGCCGATCGATTGATGCGCGGAAAGCAACGCGGTGAGATTTCCGCAAAAGCTCCCGAGCAGCATCGCCGCGCGGCAGTAGTTCGTCTGCGAAAGGCCGAGCCCGCCGAGCTCCGGCGAAATCTTGATGCCGAACGCGCCCATGTCCGCGAGCCCCTCGATGACTTCGGCGGGAATCTCGCCGGTGCGATCGATCTCGTCGGGATCGACGCGCGTTTTTAAAAATGCGTTCAGCCTTTGCAAAAACGCGTCGCCCTGGTCGCGATCCTCCGCGCTCTGCTGCGGAAACGGATGAATCTGCGCCGTGTTGAAATTGCCCATGAACAATCCGCCCGCAAAGCCGCGCTCCGCCTGCGCCGCCTCGCGCGCCGATTCGGTCAACTCGAGCGCCGCACGCTGATCGGACGACATTTTCGAAGTGTCGATGACGGAGGCGGGTTCTTCAGTTTTCATAAAACGTCTTTCCGCTTTCGGCCATCTGCGCCAGCAGTTCGCAAGGCGCGTAATGAGGCCCGGCGACCTCGGCGAGATGCGCGAGCTCGGCGCAGATGCGCGTGATTCCGCTCGCATCGGCGAACCGCAGCGGACCGCCGCGAAACGGCGCGAAGCCGGTGCCCATGATCATTCCAAAATCGACGTCCGCGGCTTCATCCACGACGCGCTCCTCGATGCATCGCGCCGCTTCGTTGACCATCAGCAAAACCATGCGCCGCTGCAGTTCCGCGCGATCGACATGCGCCGCGGAATCGCTCTCGCGAAACTGCTCCGCATCCCGATTCGGCACCGGCTCCGCGCCTTTGCGGTGCAGGTAAAAACCGCGCCCGTTTTTGCGGCCGAGCATTCCGGCGGCGATCATGCCGTGGAGGACATTCGGCACGGTCATGCGCTCCGGGAATTTCGCCGCCAGCGTCGCGGCGACATCGGCGGCGATATCGACGCCGACTTCATCGATCAGCCGCAGCGGCCCCATCGGCATTCCAAAGTCGAGCATGGCTTCGTCAACATCCGCCACGCTTGCGCCCATTTCAAAAAAACGTCCCGCCTCGGCGAGATACGGCAGCAGAATGCGATTTACCAGAAAGCCCGGATGATCGCGCACGATCACCGGCAGCTTTTCGATTTTCTGCACGAAACGCAAAGCGCGCTGAGCCGCTTCCTTGCTGGTTTCGCGCGCAATGCCGACCTCGACGAGCTGCATCTGGTGCACCGGATTGAAAAAGTGAATTCCGACCACGCGACCGGGGTTTTTCGTGGCGGCTGCAATTTCGGAAACCGAAAGCGCGGAAGTGTTCGTCGCGATGATCGTGTTTCTCCCGGCGAGTTCATCTAGATGCGCGAAGATTTTCTTTTTTAAATCCATCTTCTCGACCGCTGCCTCGATGACGAGATCGACGTTATCCAGCGGCACTTCCATCGCCGCGGGCGAGATGCGATCCAAGCCGTCGCGCGCCTCGCGTTTGTCAAACAACCGGCGCTTCACGCCCGCGTCGTAAAGTTGCGCAATGCGCGCCATTCCCGCCGCAACGCGCTCCGCATCGATGTCGCGCAAAATCACGCGCAAGCCGCGCGCGCTCAGCCATTGCGCGATCGCAGCGCCCATCACGCCCGCGCCGATCACCGCGACGCGCGTAATCGGCGGCGCGCTGACATCAGGCGCGAAAACCAGCTTCCGCGCGCGTTCCTGCAGCATGAAAACGCGCAGCAGATTTTTGCACGCGTCTGTTTTTGCTAGCTCGAGAATTGCGTCGCGTTCGCGCGCGAACGAATCGTTTTCATTCCACGACGACGCAGCCGCGGTGACGACTTCGAGCGCCTTGAACAGCGCGGGATAATGTCCGCGCGTTTTGCGCATCAGCTTTTTCCGCACGGCCGGCACGATCACCGAGCCGATCGCGGCGTTGACGAGCGGCAGTTGCAACGCGCCCTTTTTCCGGCGCGGCACACCGCGCGCAATCACGCGCCGGGCGGCTCGCAGCAAGTGTTCGCGCGGCGCGATCTCGTCGATCATGCCGAGTCGCAACGCCTGTTTTGCCGGTGGCGTTTTGCCGCCGAGAATCACGTCGAGGGCACGCGGCACGCCGATCAGGCGCGGAAGCCGCGTCGAGCCGCCCCACGCCGGCAGAATGCCGAGCTTCGTTTCCGGCAAACCGATCTTCGTCGCGCGATCGGGCGTCGCGATGCGGTAATCGCACGCGAGGCAAATCTCGTATCCGCCGCCAACGCAGGCGCCATGAATCGCGGCGATCGTCGGAATTTTCAACGCGGCGATTTTGTTAAAAACATTCTGCCCGAGTTCGATGAAATGCCGAAGGTCGCCCTCGCCGAGTTTTCCGAGCGCGTGCAAATCCGCGCCTGCGATGAAGATCGCCGGCTTCGCGCTGATCAAAATAACGCCGGCGATTTTTGCATCAGCAGCAACAGCGTCGAGATGCTCGTCGAGCTCGTTCAGAGTCGCGCGATCGAAAATATTCGCCGCGGAATTCGGACGATCGAATGTCAGCACGCAGATGTTTTCGTCGATGATTTCGCGGCGAATCGTTTGCATAATCAGTCGCGCTCCAGCCAAAGTGCCGCGCCCTGGCCACCGCCGACACACGCGGAGACGAGCGCGCGTTTGCCGCCGCGGCGCGCGAGTTCTTTCAAGCTCGTGAGCGTGAGCCGCGAGCCGGTCGCGCCGACGGGGTGCCCGAGCGCAATCGAGCCGCCGTTTACGTTGAGATGTTCGCGCGGCACGTTGTTGTCGAGTTTTTGTAACACCGCAAGCACTTGCGCGGCGAATGCTTCGTTGATTTCAATCACGTCCGCATCGTTTGGCGTGAGTCCGGTGGACTCTTCCAGCTTGCGAATCGCGAACACCGGGCCGAGTCCCATCCGCGCCGGATCGCATCCGGTGTAGGCATAAGCGAGCAGTCTGCCGAGCGGTTTGAAACCTAGCTCCGCGGCCTTTTGCTCCGTCGTCACGAGCAAAGCTACCGCGCCGTCGGTGATCTGCGACGAATTGCCGGCGGTCACGCTGCCGAGCTTGCGATCAAAGACCGGACGCAGCTTCGCCAGTTGCTCCATCGACTGCTCCGGACGCGGGCCGTTGTCGTGCAAAACAGCGTGGCCATTGACGTAAACCGGGCAAATTTCCTCCGCGAGTTTTTCCTTCGCATCGACTGCGTGGGCGTGCGATTTCAGCGCAAACGCGTCCTGCTCCTCGCGCGAAATGTGCCTCTCGCGCGCGAGCACTTCTGCTGTTTCGCCCATGTTTAAACCGGAGATCGGGTCGGTCAGGCCGAGTTGCAACCCGATGCGGGGTTGAAAATCCGCCGGACGAAACCGGCTGAAGACGCCGAGCTTTTGCAGGGCGCCTTTGGCGCGCGCCAGTTTCGAAAATTTCGCCGCGGCGGACTGTTTATACAACAGCGGAATCTGCGACATGCTTTCCGCTCCGCCCACAATGAAGATCGAGCCGTGCCCCGCGTTCATTCGCTCGTAAGCTTGCGTGATCGCCTCGAAACCCGACGCGCAATTGCGATGCACTGTTACGGCGGGAACGTGCTCGGGAAGTCCGGCGCGCAACGCAATCACGCGCGCCACGTTCATCGCATCGACTGGTTGCGCGACGCAGCCAAAAATCACTTCGTCAACAAGCTGCGGATCGAGTCCAGTGCGCGCGAACAGCGCGTTCACGGAGATGCGTCCGAGTTCGTCCGCGCCGAGACGCGCGAGGTCCGTGCCCATTTTGCAAAACGGCGTGCGCACGCCGTCGACGATGACCAGTCGTTGATCAGGCATGGCTTTTGGCGACATCGTTCGTTTGTGGCGCGACGCCGCCTTGCGGCCGGTGATCGACGACGCGTTGTTCTTTCAGTTGCGTGCCCACACCTTGCAATCGCCGCATTTCCTCTTCGCTGTGAAACTGAATCTTGTTCGGATGAATTTCCGTCTCCGCGACAAAACGGCTATTCAACTCCGTTTGCAGTTGCTCTTCCGGCATGTTGTCAACTTTCTGCACATGCAAAATCAACTCGTCAACATCAAGCGCATCATCGTTTGCCTTGCGGATTTCGAGCTGCCACGTGCCGATGTGCTCGAAATTATCGAGCACGTGCTCGAGCTGATTGAAATCGACGAGCGTTCCTTTCAGCTTATCGAGCCGCATCTCGCGTATTTCCGAGCTGCGCGAAATATGGCCAATGAGTCGCGGAACGTTCCGCCCGCAATGCGGACAACGCTCATGGACCAACCCACCGTCGATGAAGTCGCACGTGCGATAACGCAGCACCACGCTTCCGCGCGCGGCGAGCGGCGTCCAGACGATCTCGCCCGGTTCGCCTTCACCGACCTGCTCCCCTGTTTCCGGGTTGATCACTTCGACAATGCCGAGATCGGGATTCAAATGATAACCGCTTTGCGCATCGCCCGCGGGACATTGCGGCCACGCCATTTTCGCCTCGGTAAAACCATACGTCGGCAGCACGTCCACTGTTTTTGCTCCAAGCTCAAATGCGAGTGCGCGCAGTTTTCGCCGCATGCCGTTCGGCACCTTTTCGCCGCCGAGCACGATCTTCGATAACTGCGGACACTTCACGCCTTCCTGCAACGCCGCGCGCAATAAATGATAAACAAAGGTCGGCATGCCGATCAGCACGTCGGGATTCAGTTTTTTAATCATCCGCAAGTTGCCATCGGTGCCGAGCGTCTTCCCGCCGCCGGTGCTGAGCACGAACGTGCCGAACTCCGTTCCCGCGTAGTGCGTCTGCCAGAACGCGAGGTGGGGCGCGAAAGGAAACATGTTGATCATCCGCATCTCCGGTTTTGCGCCGCAAACGCGCATCACGCGGTCACCGGCGATCGCGAGGACTTCGAGATCACGCTGCGTGTAGATGAAGGGAATCGGGTCCGACGAACGGCCGGTGGTGCTCGTGAGCATGAGCGGACGAAACTCGCGCTCGAATTTCTGCGTCACGGCATCACGTCCTTGTGTTAACGCCGTGAAAATCGTGGAAAAGCGCCGTGCGAGAATTTTTCGGTCGGGCACGAGAACGAACTGCTTCGGATCGTCGAGCAGGTCTTCTTTTTGCGTGAATGGAATTTTCCGCAAATCCGCAAACGACCGAATGTCGTCCGCGCGCAATCCGTGTTCGCGAAACAATTTTCCGTAATGCGCCGAAAACGGCAGCACGATGCGCGCTAGATAACGGCGCAGTTTCTCCACCTGCGCTTGCTGCAGTGCGGACTTAGGAAGCGACTGCCATTTCGGCGGGTGCGATTTCATTTTGTTTCGCGAGCGCCTTGATCTGCGGCAACTGATCCTCGGCTACTTTCCGGCCGAGCGCGATGTATTTTCCGGGATTCGTGAAATCATGCCAGCGCGCATCGCACTCCCACGGACGCAGGACGATGTCCGCGTCGCGCCCGGCGTTTTCCGCGACGCGCGTTTGCACGCCGTGAATGCTGCGCAGCATCGTATCGAGCACATTTCCGCGCGCGAAATAGTTGAGGTGCTTGTTTAGAAAAGAGCGCAGGCTGAATGGCGGTCGCGACTGTTGCTCGTTGAGTTCCCGCTCGGCGTCGCGGCAATGCCGCAATCGCTCCGGCGTTGGAATCGTGTTCACCGCGATAATGCGCTCGATGCCCATTTCGCTGAGCACATCCACCGGCAAAGGATCGGCAATGCCGCCATCGATGAACACACCGCCATCGATCGTTACCGGCACGCAGATACCCGGAATCGCGATGCTCGCTTGCACAGCCGACGCGACATCGCCGGTTGAAAAAACCACGCGTTCCAGCGTATCGAGATAAGTCGCAACGACTCGCAGCGGACGATGCAGTTCCGAAAAGTGCGCGTAGCCGATCGACCGGCGCAGACGACGTATCACGCGTTGCGTGCGCAAAAATCCCAGCCGCGGCGGAATCACCGGATCGACGACGTGCATCAAACCCCAGCGATGCTCCAGCTCGCGCGCGATCTTTTCGCAAGTCTCGCCGTCGTGGCCGTAGGCCCAGACCGACCCGACATAAGCACCCATGCTCGAACCTGCGACGGCGTCGATCTCGATTCCATTTTCCTCGAGCACTTGAATGACTCCAATGTGCGCGAGACCTTTCGCGCCACCGGATGAAAGCGCGAGACCTATCCGGCAGCGCGCAATCTCACGCGCAAGACTGTTGATGTGCAAAGCGTAGTTCCCGCCCCGATCGATAAAGCCACTGCTGCCCGCAATAGGATAACCGCGCACGAAGGAGTGCACCGGATGACCCAGGTGCCTTAGGTGTAGACCTAGCTCGGTCGCCGGCCCGCTTTGCTCGGCGCAGACTACCGGCTTGATATGATTGCAGTGGCCATTGCTTTGGGCATCGACCTGCTTGATAAGCAGCCGGAAGTTATACAAGCTCTCCGCGTCAGGTTGCAGGAAGACATATGCGAGGTCCGATTGGATCATGCACTCGATAGAGCTAGCCACAGCTACTTCGCTGACGAGGTGCAGGATGACATAGTTAAAGTGTTTCGCGAAGTGACCCAGCAGGGACGGAATGTGCGCGGCTTCACTCGGGTCATTGCTGACATAGAGACTTAGCTCTTGATAACCATCGCGCGACTCATGCAGCTCCTGCGCGAAACAAAACTCACCATTCACTGTCGAAGATATCTCAGCCCACTTCTTCAAGGATATCTTTTGCTCCACCGGGACTAAGTGGACTAGCAGTAAGTTACCAACAGCTATCTTCGCGAGACTGGAGGCCAGTCTTTGGGCCAGCGCACGTTCATTGACGTGTGAAGAAAGCGTTAACAGCGACACCACCCGATGCGTGCGCGAACGCGCTTCGCGCTCTGTTTTGAGCTTGCTCGTGATCGTTTGCGAAAATCTTCCTGCAAGGCTCGGCTTGGCCGAAAATAGCTCCAGCAAGACCTTTCCCGAGATGCGTAATAGGACACTATGTGTCACCACTGTGACAGTGCTGCGGTAAGGTTCCTGGTTTAGAAGCTCGCGCTCGCCCAGCGTATCTCCCGGCCCGAATACCTCATCCGCCACATCGCCATTGCTTGCACGCGTCGACTCGCAACGGCCACTGATGACGAGGTAGATCGCTTCGCACGGATCCCCTTCCTTGAAGACCATACTCCCCTTTGGATACTCCTGAAGTGCTGAGTCTGAGACTAATCCACGGAGCGTAAACGTCGGCAGCAGCGAGAGCAGCGGATGCGATCGAAGGAAGTGAGGGTTAATCTTCATATCCGCGCCAGGCTGCGACGGACTTCTGATTCAACTTCACCAATTCATTCTGCTCACTAGTTAAATTCAGTTACGACCGTCGCCGGTCTGGTTAATGTTATAGTTTCGATGCTTTGTCAGAGCACAACTCATGCTAACACGCGGCTGGTGCTCCGTCAAAAGGGCGGGCATAGGAGTAGTGACTCATTGATCGATCAGAACGAATCGTAGATATTTCGATTCGATCCAAAACGCAGTCAGGCGCTGGAATGTTTATAGCCTCATCGACACCACGTCGCGGATCACGCTGAAAGCCATGCGGCTCTTGCTTTCCGCATTTACACCGCGAGTAGAGCCGGCGTCTTATCGAGGACTTCGCGGATTTTTTGCGCGAGCCCTGCGGGGGAGAATGGTTTTTCCAAGAACTGCAGGTCTTCGTCGAGGACGCCGTGGTGCGCAAGGGCGTCGTCGGTGTAGCCGGAGATGAAGAGAACCTTCGTCTGCGGGACGCGGTCGATGAGTTGCGTGTAGAGCTCTTTGCCGCTCATTTGCGGCATGATGACGTCGGTGATGACCAGGTCGAAGCGAAGTTGCGCGTCGATGAGGCCAAGGGCTTCGATGGCGTTGGCGGCTTCCTGCACTTCGTAGCCGCAGCTCCGCAGGACGGATGTGGCGAGGCGGCGCACGGCGATGTCGTCCTCGACGATGAGGATGGATTCGCTGCCGCGCGGCAGGTCGCTGGGCTCGCGCGCGATCGGCGCGGCGGTGGCAGACTGGCGCACGCGCGGCAGGTAGATTTTGAACGTGGTGCCGCAGCCCGGTTCGCTGTAAACGCGAATGTCGCCTTCGCTTTGCGTGATGATGCCGTAGCAGGTGGCGAGGCCGAGTCCGGTGCCTTTGCCGACGCCTTTGGTGGAAAAGAACGGCTCGAAGAGATGCGCCTTCACCTCGTCGGTCATGCCGACTCCGGTGTCGCTGATGGCGAGCATGACGTATTCGCCGGGATCGAGGCCGCGGTTCCGGAAGGTGGTTTTTTGATCGATGTAAACATTGGCCGTCTCGACGGTGAGCTTGCCGCCACGTGGCATGGCGTCGCGGGCGTTGACGACGAGGTTGAGGACGACCTGCTCCATCTGGCCGGGGTCGGCTTTGATCTGGCCGAGCTTGGCGTCGAAGACGGTGCGCAGGTCGACGTCTTCGCCGATCAATCGACGGAGCATTTTTTCCATGCCACCGACGATTTCGTTGATGTCGATGACGCGCGGTTGGAGAACCTGCTTGCGGCTAAAGGCAAGTAACTGCCGGGTGAGCGCCGCCGCGCGGTCGGATGCGCGCTGGATTTCCTCGGCATCGGCACGGAGTTTGTCGTTGCCATTTACCTGGCGCAGGAGCAGGTCGCAGTAGCCGCCGATGACGGTAAGCAGGTTGTTAAAATCGTGTGCGACACCGCCGGCGAGCCGTCCGACGGCTTCCATCTTTTGCGACTGGCGGAGCTGCTCCTCGCTGCGACGCAGCGCTTCCTCGGCGCGAACGCGCTCAGTGACGTCCTGCGCGGTGCCGATGATGCGGACTGGCTGCTTGCGTTCGTCCAAAATGACTTCGCCGCGTCCGTGAATGATGCGCTCGGTGCCGTCCGGCAGCACCACGCGGTGGTCGCATACGAAATGGCCGCCGGACTTCGTAGCGTCCTCGATCACGCGCCACGCACGTTCGTGGTCGTCGGGATGGACGCGGTCGAAGCATCTTTTCATTGTGAATCCGATGTCCCCGGGCGCATGTCCATAAAGCCGGCGCGTTTCCTCGGACCACGTGACTTTGTCCGCGACGATGTCCCACTCCCAACTGCCAAGACGTGCGATTTGCTGCGCCTGCTCTAGGAGCGACTCGCTTTTGCGCAGCTCGACCGTGCGTTGCTCGACCGTATGCTCGATGCTCGCTTTCATTGCCTCGAGATTCGCCTGCCGCTCGGCGACGATGAACATTTCGCTCAGGCTTTTGCGGATCGAGATGATCAAAAACGTTACCTCGAAAATGACCCAGCCCGCATGCTCAAGCGAACGCCAGATCGGTGCCTGCAAGACGCCGTAAACCGATTGCGCCCAAAACATGCCGCGCAGCACGTGATCGACATAGACGACGACCGACGCCGAAATGAGCACACGCCAGTCGCGATAAAACGCGAGGATCGCGAGCGAGCCAAAGACGTGGAAGTGTGTCTCGATGCGACCGCCGGTGAGATGAATGAGCAGCGCCGACATCAGCATCTGGCCGATGGCGATAGTGTGGCGCGTGAGCGTCTTTCCCGGTTGTGTCCACGCGAGCAATACGGGCAGGCTCGTGACGAGACCGCCGAGGAAAATCGCCGCCCACAAATGCAGGTGGATCTGGCTTTGCGTCCCCGCCCACGTCCGCGGCGAGATCAGCAGCGCCGCCACAATACCGCCGATCCATTGGAACACCATGATCCGCGCAAATAGACGGTCGGTATGTTGGATGATGCTTTGCTGCTGTTCCTTGAATAGCTCGACCGTGCGCGCTTGCGTCGGGTCGTTTACCGACGGCTCGTGTTTGTTTATTTCGTGCATAAGGCGGCGTCTTTCTCTGGTGAGCATTGTTGATTGAGTAACGAACAACCGTAGACTGGCGTCTGCGCGATGCGCGTCTCGCGGTTTTCCGCCAGCGCAAGGATCGCGCTTTCGCCGCTATTATCGCCGGCATGTCCCCTCCCCGCAGTGATGCCACCGTGGAAAAGTAAATCGCCGTGGTTATTATACAGAACGACATACCCGGATGTTTGTGCGCCAAATTGCCTGGCGAGCGCGCCGTCCGCATCGTCGCGGACATCGACGCCGGGAATCTCTTCGGCACTCCGCCGCAATGCGGTCTGTGTCCATTCGCTGGAAAACTCCGATGGTTTCAAAAAGACAACGTGCGCCGCGACGCGACCAGCGGCTTGCGCGAGCAGACGATTGAGCTCGCCGATGCTCGCCCGCGTGCATGGGCAATGCGGATGCGCGAACATCACGAGCGTGTCGCGATTTTCATCGAGCGCGATGGGCGCATTCTCCGGCCAGCGCAGCGGTGTCGAGCCGGAACTGCCGGGGGAGCTTTCGTAATTGAAAACGACGACCGCGCCCGCTGCAGAGATCAGCAGCCAGCAAAGCAGGGCGGCGAGGCGGAATGAAAGGCGAATGGCCATTCGACGATGTTAAGCACTCGACATGCCATGACTCGCGAGTTGAAACGCGGGGGTGGACTACCTAGCGTGATGACGTGGAAGTGATCATCCAACCGACGGCGGACGCTGCTTCGCACGTGGCGGCTCGCATTTTCGCCCGGCAAATCCGCACGAAGCCAACGAGTGTGCTCGGGCTGGCCACGGGCTCGACTCCGCTCGGGCTTTATCGCGAGCTGGTGTCGATGCATGAACGGGCCGCGCTCGATTTTGCAAAGGTGACGACGTTTAACCTCGATGAGTATGTTGGGCTTGGGCCGGATCATCCGCAATCCTACGCGCACTTCATGCGGGAGCATTTGTTTTCGAAAATCAACATTGCGCCGTCGGGCACGCGCATTCCCGATGGGCTGACGCGCGATATTGCGGCGCATTGCGCGGATTACGAGCAGGCGATCCGTGACGCGGGCGGGATCGACCTACAACTGCTCGGGCTCGGAACGGATGGGCATATCGGCTTTAACGAGCCGAGCTCGTCACTCGGTTCGCGCACTCGGCTGAAGACGCTCACGGAGCGGACGATCGCGGACAACGCGCGCTTTTTTTCGTCGCCCTCCGAAGTGCCGCGGCACGTGATCACAATGGGTGTAGGCACGATCATGGAAGCGCGGCATTGCGTGGTGCTCGCGTTCGGCGAAAAGAAGGCGGGTGCGGTCGCGGCGACGGTCGAGGGACCGGTGACGGCGAGCGTGCCGTCGTCCGCCCTGCAACTGCACGCACGCTGCACATTGATCATCGATGAAGGCGCGGCTGGCGCGCTGGAGCGCGCGGATTATTACCGCTGGGTTTACAACAACAAGCCGGAGTGGCAGCGCGCATGATTTTTAAAAATGCTCGGCTGGTCCTGGCGGACCGCATCGTGGCAAACGGTTGCGTCGAGATCGAAAACGGTAAAATTGTGCGCGTGGCCGAGCGCGATCTCGCCGCAGAATCGGGCGAACTGGCGATGGATGTCGCGGGCAATTATCTGGCGCCCGGTTTCATCGATCTGCACATCCATGGCGCGCTGCGACGCGACGCGATGGAGGCAAACGCGGAGGCGTTCGAGACGATTTGCAAATTTCACGCGAGCGGCGGGACGACTTCGCTCGCACTGACAACGGTGACGGGGACGCTGGATGAGATTTTGCGTGTGATTAACGCAGCGGCAACATTCCGCAACACCTTGCACGATGGCGCAAACGTGCTCGGGGTTCACATCGAAGGCCCGTATTTTTCGCGCGAAAAACCGGGCGCGCACCGGCTCGATCTCATTCGCAATCCACAACACGAGGAATACGAAAAGCTGCTCGAGCGCGCTGATGTAATCACGCAGATGACACTCGCGCCGGAGTTACCCGGGGCGCTTGCTCTGATTGAGGCGTTGCGCGAAAGCGGCATTCGTGCGAGCGGCGGACACAGCGACGCGTGGGATGAGGAAGCGTGCGCGGCGTTTGCGCACGGCATGCAGCAGGTGACGCACACATTTAACTGCATGTCGTCAGCGCGCCGGCGTGGTGCATATCGTGTCGCGGGCCTGCTCGAGTTCGCGATGAGCGAGCCGGAGATTTTATGCGAGTTGATCGCGGATGGCAGGCACGTTTCGCCGACATTGATGCGGATGCTTTACCAGGCGAAAGGGCCGGACGGAATTTGTCTCGTGACCGATGCAACCGCAGGCGCGGGCCTCGCCGAAGACAAACATTTTGCGCTCGGTGATATCGACTGCATCGTGCGGGATGAAGTCGGCCTCACCGCCGACGGCGCAGCGCTTGCCGGAAGCACCGCGACGATGATCCGCCTCGTGCGCAACGTGGTGGAACTGGCCGGCGTTTCGCTCGTCGAAGGCGTGCGCATGGCAACGCTGAATCCCGCACGTGCGCTCGGCCTCGATTCGAGCAAAGGCCAAATCGCGGAAAATGCAGATGCCGATTTCGTTGTGCTCTCGCCCGATTTGCATGTGCTGAAAACATTCGTCGGCGGCCGCTGCGTTTTCGATTCGCGCACGTGAATCTTGCGCGAGAAGCTCGCGGTTTTTAGCTTAGCGCAATGGCTTTTCTTTTCGACACCAGAACGCGCGACGGTCACACGCTCGATGCGCTAACCGATCTGGAAAACGGATCGCGCATCGAAGTTTCGCGACACGGCGCGGAACTCGTGAGTATCGAGCGGCGTCACGCGCGCGGCGAATGGATTGGCTTTTTGTATCGCGACGGCGACGTGCGGCCCGCGACGAAAGGCTGGAACAATCACGCGACGGTGATGGGCTACTATTTGCACCGCATCAAAAACGAGCGCACGAGCTATCGTGGCCACGAGATACGCGGCGGCACGCACTCGTTTTTGCGACACAAGGATTTCGCCGCGCCGAAAGTCGAAATCGCACACAACGCGTCGCTAACTTACCGCATCGAGCTGGAGCAAATCGCGTCGCACGAGTATCCGTTCAAAGTCGCGCTCGCGCTCACCTACTCGCTGGAAGCTGGAAAATTGCGCGTCACATTTTGCTTCGAAAATCGCGAGCCTGAGCTGACGGCGCACGTATCGTTCGGGCTGCATCCTGGCTTCGCCGCGCAGTCACTCGACGCCGCGAATGTGATTATGCCGGCCGGCGATTACGTTCGCCATCTCGCGCCGGACAATTTTCTTTCGGGCGAAACGGTCGCGATTCATCACGACGGTGGTCCGATGCCGTTTGCCAAAAGCGAGCTGCCCGACTCGTTTTTGCTCGAGTTAAAAAATGTGCCGCAGCCTGTTTTTACCTTCGAGGACAGCGCTGGCTCGCATCGTGTCGATATCGACATGACCGGCGTGCCCTACGTGACACTCTGGAGCAACGGCGACGCGTTCATTTGCGTCGAGCCGTGCTGGGGCTTGCCTGATCATCACGAGCAGCGCCCATTCGAGGAGAAGCTCGGTATTCAGACAATCGAGCCACGCGGCACGTTGACGCGCAGCTTCACGATTTCGCCGAGATTCGCCTGATTACGCCGCTGCGCCTTGCAGCTCCATCGTGCCTTTGAATTTCGGCGGCTCTTCCTCGATGCCGAAATTCCGCGCATGGAGTTTCGCGATGCGCGCGAAATCGTCCTGAGTGAGCGACGGACAATCGGGCGCTTTCGCAAATTCAACAAGCTGTTTGTCGTCGTAGATATTCGGCAACGTCGACGCGACGCGCTCGTCCGCGAGCAGCCATTGCAGCGCGGCCCGTCCCAGCGTGCGTTCCGCGTTTTCCAAAAAGCGGAGTTGCTCGATCTTTTTGCAGCCGTTGATCAGCCACGAGCGCGGACGATGACGCCGGTGGTCGTTCTCCGGAAAAATCGTATCCGGCGTGTAATGCCCCTCGAGCATGCCGGAGCTGTGCGTCACGCGGATGAGAAACATCGTGTCCTTCCTAGCTTTAGTCGCAGCGTCCTGCATCGCGCGTCCGGGATGCTGTTCCAGCATATTATAAATATGTTGCACACTCGTGACGTTGCGTTCGCGAATGCAATTCACGCCTTCGTAAAGCCAGCCGATCGCCGGGCCAAGCGCAATGCCGGCATGCCGTATTTTCCCCTGCTGCTTTAATTGATCGAGCGTTGTCCAAATGGCGTCGTCGTAAACCTGCTCCATGCGGATGTTGTGCAGTTGCATCAAATCGATGCGATCCGTTTTCAAACGCTTCAGCGCGTTGTCCGTCGCGCGCGTGAGCGCCTCGGGCGAAAAGTCGTGCGGAATTTCGCGCTGGCCGCGCCCGCGTTCGTTGCCGAAATTCACAAAATCGTAGCCGATCTTCGTCGCAATCACGATGTCATCGCGGCGCGTCGGGAAAGCTTTTGCGAGCAACTCCTCGCTGAGTCCGTTGCCATAAGTATCGGCGGCGTCGAACAGCGTGATGCCGAGATCAAACGCCTTATGCATGAGCGCGATTGCCTCGCCCTCGGTGAAATTTCCCCACCATCCGGTCGAGACTGTCCACATGCCGAAACCGACTTCGCTTACTGTTAAATCGGTGTTTTTGTAGGTGCGATACTTCATAAAGCGGGCGGTTACTTTCGCGGCTGATCGCCGTGTTGTAAAGTGCCGCCGCTATTCGCCGATATCGATCACGTAGCCGACGAATCGCTGATCCGCAAGCCGCGCCGGCTTGAGGATCAGGCGATTGATTTTACGCGGCGCACCGGTCTGATCGCGATATTCCTGCGCCTGGACGCCGGCGAAAATCGTTTCGTCAAACGGCTTCACAACCAGCACACAAGTCGCCGTAACAATTCGCGCGTCGTTTTCGCCGACGAGGATTTGGTCTTCGGTGATGATCGACGTCTCGAACGACTCGGGATTCGCAAGCTCGTAGAATTCCTTCACGCGCAAGCAGCCTTTGCGCTTATCAAAATAAAAGCTGCGCACGAGGTCATTGCAGCCAGTTGCCGCTGGATAACAATTCGTTAAATCAACGGAAAACTCGACGTGATCCGGAACCATCTCGGCGCTGAGCACTTTTGCCGCGTATTGCAGTCCCGCCGCCTGCTCGTGGCCGTTCACGATCGGCAGCGAATGTCCTAGCGTGCGCGCCGCCAGATAGTCGTAACGATTTTCGCCGAAGTAGCCTTTTGTGTATTCCGGCGCACCAATTTCGAGAATTACCGGCGCACCATTAATGTTTAACATGTAGCTCCCACAATCGTTGTGATTGTGATGCTCGGCGTTGTTGCCGGCTTTTGCGGCAAACTCCCATAAATTGCCACGCTGATCGCGACCGTGCGCTATGAGGATCTCGAGATTTTTAAAATAAAAATCCTCCGGCTCCAGTGACCGCTCGGCCGAATGCTCCGTCGGCGCATTCAAAAACAGGCGCAAAAGGTAAAATAAATCGGTGCGCTGACCGTGCAAGTTGATGCCCGTTTGCTCGATTCGCTGGAAATTGCGATACGCATGCGCGCGGAGCAAATCACTTTGGAAACGCCGTCCGAGATATTCGAGCAGCGCGGGATTCAGCGCGCCGTCACGCGGACTGTCGCCGAAATTCACAAAATGGAAATTCGCGAGCGTCACGCGCGGACCGTAGTTTGCGATTTCGCGAATGTGTTCGTTGTTGTCGAAGAGCGAAAGGCCTTTGCCCGTGCGCGTCTCGAGTTGCTCGTTTAAAAAACTGAACGCACCAAAACCGTATTGCCAATAACCCGGTCCTTCCGAACAGCCTCCGTCTTCCCCGAAACCATCGAGAAAAACAGGTAGATAACGTTTCGAAATCAGCAGCAATTTCGCAACGAGCTGCACGTCGTCTTCCGCAGCGAGAGCCGCGCCGAGCAAGCCTTGATGACAAACGGCGTTCCAGTTGTTCGACGATTTTGTCCAGAAAAAGTCCTGATGCTTGTAGATGTAATTCTCAAAGATTCTTTTCCGCAGCCGCACTTTGATTTCGGTAAGCAATTCCGCCGGCATCTGCTCACCGAACAGCTCGATCGCTTCGCCCAGCAGATTCGCCGTTTCGCACGCAAACAAATCGAGATGCATCGGGTCTTTGCCCGACGGCGAATTTACGTGGGCCGGCAGCGCCCACGAACTTTCCGACAAAATTTCCTCGAGCTTCCGCAGCGCCGAATCGGTCCATTTTTTGTCGCCGTCAATGAGCGCGCAAATCGCCGCGCGCGCAAAACGGCGGCGTCTTTCAAAATACGCATTTTCAAACGGCAACCGTTTTCCGGTCGCAAAAAAATCGCGATAGAGTTCGTCGCTCAGTGCGGGCATCGGCTCCGCGATTTCATTTCCGGCGAGCGCTCGCAACGGCTCGATCCATTTTTGCACGAGCGGATTTTGCGCGGCCTGCTTCCAGCGCGGCGAGCCGATTGGCTGCAAAATCGGCCGCTTCGGCGTGAGAGCGCGCGCGATGTCTTCCTGCGTGAGATTCGATTCGAGAAGGCTCGTCATTTCAACCGGTCGGGATTGAGCGACTGGAGCTGCTTCGGCACGAACAGCCCGTCACGCCGAATCAGTTTTCCATCGAAATAAATCGAGCCGCCGCCGTAGTCCTCGCGCTGGATGCTGACCATGTCCCAGTGGACTTGCGAGCGGTTGCCGTTGTCGGCCTGCTCGTAAGCCTGGCCGGGCGTGAAGTGAAATGAGCCGCTGATTTTTTCGTCGAACAAAATGTCGCGCATCGGGTGCAAAATGTGCGGATTGAAAGCGAGCGAAAACTCGCCGATGTAGCGCGCACCGGCGTCGGAATCGAGGATCTCATTCAGCTTTTTAGTATTGTTCGAAGTCGCGTTGACGACTTTTCCGTTGTTGAACTCGAGGCGAATCGTGTCAAACGCGGTGCCCTGGTAAATTGTCGGCGCATTAAAGGTGACGTAACCTTGGACGGAATTTTTCACGGGGCACGTGAAGACTTCGCCGTCGGGAATGTTATGCGTGCCGCCGCAGATGATTGCCGGAATTCCTTTGATGGAAAACTGAAGTTCGGTGGCCGGGCCTTTGATTTCGACGCGATCAGTTTTTTCCATCAGCGCTTTCAGCGCCTTCATGCCTGGCTGCATTCGCCCATAATCGAGCGTGCAGACGTCGAAGAAAAAATTCTCGAACTGCTCCGTGCTCATTCCCGCGAGTTGGGCCATCGACGGCGTCGGCCAGCGCAACACGCACCAGCGCGTTTTTTTCACGCGCCAATCGAGCACCGGGCGCATGATTTTCATGGCCATTTTCATCCGCTCGCCTGGCACGTCGGACATCTCGGTGATGTTTTCGCTGCCGCGCAACGCAATATATGCCTGCATTTTTTTTATTCGCGTCAGCTCGTGCTCGGCGGCGAATTTGTATTGTTCATCAGTCGCGCCAATCAAAATCTCGCGCGCGACGCGGCTCTGGTGCGTCTGCACATACGGCAGTGCCTTTGCGTTGCGCGTCGCACGGACGAGTGCGATCGTCATCTCCGACGGAATGTCAAACGCGTCGATCAGCACTTTGTCGCCGGGCTTCAGTTTCGTGGAGTAGCCGACGAGGAGTTTGGCGAGTTTTTCAAAACGTGGGTCGTGCATGCAGCGGAATATTTTGGACAGGAATAGCAGATTTCACACAATCAGGAAGGCGCATGAATTCAAGCTCCGCATTAGTAAAACTGAAGTCCGCACCCGAACTCGTGAAGCTTCGCGACGAACTCGATGCGCGAGGTAAACGGCTCGTCTTTACGAATGGCTGCTTTGATTTGTTGCACGTCGGTCACGTCCGTTATTTGCAAGCGGCGCGCGCACTCGGTGATGCACTGGTGATCGCGGTCAATGGCGATGCTTCAGTGCGCGGACTCAAAGGCGAAGGTCGCCCGATCAATAACGAAGCGGATCGCGCGGAAGTCCTCGCGGCGCTCGGGTGCGTCGATTTCGTCACGATCTTTTCGGATGAGCGCGTGACGAATCTCGTGCGTGAAGTGCGCCCGCACGTTTACGCGAAAGGCGGCGATTACACGGTCGACAGCCTCAACTCAGAAGAACGCGCAACGCTCGAATCGATCGGCGCCGAAATCAAAATCCTCCCGCTGGTGCCGGGTAAATCGACGACCAATATCATCAAAAAATGGAAAAGCTGAAACTCGGGGTTCTCGGTTCCGGCAAAGGCTCGAACTTCCGTGCGATTCAGGATGCGATTGAAGCGGGCGAGTTGAACGCGGAAGTTCGCATCGTGATTTCCGATGTCGAATCGGCCGGAATCCTTGATCTGGCGCGGCTTCGCGGGTTGCGTGCGGAGTTTGTGCCTCCGGGAAAATTTCGCACGAAGATGGAACCGGAGGCTGAACAGCGTGTTGTCGCCTTGTTAAAAAGTGAAAATGTCGACTATGTCGTGCTCGCGGGATTCATGCGGATGATCAAGACGCCGCTGCTCAATGCCTTTCCGAGCCGCATCATCAACATTCATCCGTCGCTGCTTCCGAATTTTCCCGGTATCGAAGCATGGAAACAGGCGCTCGCTAGTGGCGCGACGGTCACCGGATGCACGGTGCATTACGTCGATTCCGGCATGGACACCGGCGAAATCCTCGCGCAACGCGAAGTGCCGATTCTTCCTGACGATACTGCGGAAACCTTGCACTCACGCATTCAAGTCGCCGAGCATACACTTTATCCGGAAGTGATCGCAACGTTAAATGCGAATCAAAGAAGCGTTTTGTAAAGCAGACCGACAACACCTCCGCCGAGCACGACGGCGATGATGCCCCATTTCCACTTCACCATTCCGACGAGCGCGATCAGGCCGAGAAGTAGCACGAACCAGTCATAAGTCTGCGAGTCCGGATGGATGACGTGAATGGCGAACCAGACGGCGAGGTTCAACACAACACCTACGACCGCGGCGGTGATCGCCGAAAGCGCGGCGCTGATTATTTTGTTTCCACGCAATTGCTCGATATGCGGTCCGCCTAGAAACACCCATAAAAAGCATGGCGTGAACGTTACCCACGTCGTTACGAACGCGCCGAGCGTCGCCGCGAGCAAAGGCGGCAAATCGCCGTGTTGATTCCAGCCCCCCATGAAGCCAACGAATTGCAGCACCATGATCAGCGGGCCGGGTGTCGTTTCCGCGAGGCCGAGTCCGTCCATCATCTGGCCCGTTTTCAGCCAGCCGAAATGCACGACCGCGCGCTGCGCCACATAAGGCAAAACCGCATACGCGCCACCGAACGTCACAACCGCCGCTTTGGAGAAAAAGATGCCTTCATGAAAAATCGTGCTGTTTGTTCCCTGCCAAAGCGCGATCACCAAAATGGGCAGCCACCATAGCGTTAAACACACGGCACACACCTTGATCGCGCGAATCAGCGACGGTTTTGTGTGCTCGCGCACCTCGTCATCATCATCGAGCACTGAGCTTTGGCCGTTTGCATGAGCGGACACAATGTCGAACTTTTGCTTCCAGGTTTTTCCGCCGATGAAACCGACAAGACCGGCTGAAATGATGATCGCGGGAAAAGGCACTTTGAGAAAAAAGATCGCGGCGAACGCAAGCGCGGCAATCGTCCACATCACACCATTTTTTAACGCTTTTTTGCCGATGCGAATCACTGCCGCGACGACGATCGCCATCACCACCGGCTTTAGTCCGTAAAAAATCGCGGCGATCCACGATACATTTCCGAATGCCGCGTAAATAAAGCTCAGCGTCCAGAGCACGAACATCGATGGAATTACGAACAAGCTGCCGGCGACGATGCCGCCCGCTGTTTTGTGCAAAAGCCAGCCGACGTAAATGGCGAGTTGCTGCGCTTCCGGCCCGGGCAGCAGCATGCAATAATTCAATGCGTGCAAAAAACGCGACTGGCTGATCCAACGCTTCTTTTCAACCAGCTCGGTTTGCATGATCGCGATCTGACCGGCCGGCCCGCCAAAGCTGATGAACCCCAGCTTCAGCCAGAAACGGAACGCTTCACGAAAACTCGGATGCGGCTGTTCGGCTGCTTTCATCCGCGACACAAAAGCAGACCAAACCGATTTGGCCAAGCGCGACGCGCAGTTGCGCTTTGTTTACTCAGTGAACACTCGCCGTCTTTGGCGAACGTGAGAGTTCGAGCAAGTCGGTGAGGATATTCAGTGTCTCGTTACGAACTGGATCGACTGCCGCTTTTTTCGCCGAGAGCGTCTCGTCATCGTCATCCGCATCGTCCGCTGCCGCGCCTTCATCAATGCTCGGTTTCTTCTCGTTTTTTGCGAGCTGAAGCTCGGGCTTGTCGACGTTATCGAGCGTGAGTTGATAGACTTTTTGGTCGGGCTGCTTGTGTTTTTCGCGCTCCGCAATGCGTTTTTCCTTCTTCGCTTTATCATCGGCGAGTTCGGCGCGGCGCATTTTTTCGTTCAGCGAAATTTTGTTCACCGCGAGCCGGTGTTTCACAGTGTTCAGATCTTCGAGAACCCAGCGAAATTCACGATCGGCGGTGACGCGCGCGGCGCTGCGGGCTTTGAGCTCTTTCAAAAACAGCGGATGCTCCACGACTTTTTCAAATGGCGCAGGATCGACTTCATCATACGGCATCGGGCCCTTGAGCGCACTTTCGCCGATTTCCGGGTGATCGTAAGCCGACGGCAATTTGATATCGGAAATCACGCCGCGAAGCTGCGTGCTGCCGCCGGCAACGCGGTAGAACTTTTGGATGGTGAGCTTGAGCGCGCCCGCGTCGTTCGAGTCGCTGCCGAGGAACGGAATGAAACGTCCAATCTCGAGCATTGTCTGCACGGTGCCTTTTCCGAACGTGCTTTGGTCGCCAACAATCGGCGCGCGGCCATAGTCCTGCAGAGCGGCTGCGAAAATCTCGCTGGCCGATGCGCTGAGGCGATTCGTCAAAACGACCATCGGACCGTCATAAGCCACGCTCGGGTCGCGATCGCGCGAGACATGGATGTTTCCATTCGCGTCCTTCGCTTGCACGACAGGACCTTTTTTGATGAATAGCCCGGTCAGGTTCACCGCTTCGTCGAGAGAGCCGCCGCCGTTGCGACGCAAATCCATCACGAGTCCGCCGATATTCTCCTGTTTGAGTCTGTTTAACAAAGCGAGCACATCCTTCGTGGTGCTCTTGGCGCCTTTCGCACCGCTACGCTCCATGTCTGCATAAAATGACGGCAGTGTGATCCAGCCGAGCCGCAGCGGCGGACCACCGGCCGGATTTTCTTTTTCGATAATTTCGGCTTTCGCCTCCTGCTCCTTCAGCTTCACCTCGTCGCGAACAATTTCGATGATCTTCCGTGTCGAAGGATCTGCGGCGCGCGAAGGAACAACCTGTAAACGCACTGTCGAGCCTTTTTTGCCGCGAATCATATCCACCACTTTGTCGAGCTTCATGCCGACGCAATCGACAAACTCGCCATTGCCCTGCGCAACAGCGCTGATGCGATCGCCGACCTTTAAGTGACCATCGGTCTGTGCGGGACCGCCGGGAACGAGCTCCATGATTTTCGCGTAGCCTTCCTCGCTGTGGAGCACGGCGCCGATGCCGACAAGCGACAGGCGCATTTGGATGCTGAAATTTTCCAGGTCGGATTTGCTCATGTATTCCGAGTGCGGGTCGTAAGTCTGCGCGAGCGTCGTGAGGAACATTTTGACCACGTCCTCACGCGTCTGCTCGTGCAGGTTGCGAAGCAATTGATCGTAGCGGCGCGTGAGCACTTTCACCGGCGGATCGATCGGATGCTCGCCGAGTTTTTCCTGCAAAAACTCGCCTTTCACTCGACTCGTCCAAAGCTTGTCGGCATCGGCGTCATCCTTGGGCCACGGCGATTTCTGGCGATTGATCTCGACCATTTCGTTGGTCGTAAAATCGAAATCCTGCTTCAGCAATTCCTTCACTTTCGCTACGCGTTCCTCGACGCGTTTCGCATACAAATCGTAGATCTCGAATGCCGGATTCGGGTTGCCTAGCAAAATATCGTCATCCAAGGCAGTCGCATATTTAGCCGTAAACGCAT
This sequence comes from Spartobacteria bacterium, assembly GCA_021324395.1. Classification (GTDB taxonomy): domain Bacteria; phylum Verrucomicrobiota; class Verrucomicrobiia; order Chthoniobacterales; family Chthoniobacteraceae; genus JAJPJG01. The sequence continues at coordinate 33,139 of JAJPJG010000054.1, forward strand.
CAACATCCTTCTGCGTGAAAAACAGGTGATTGTAGTCGAGCAATTCGAGGTAGTTTTTCAAGAGCTGCCGCGACAATTCGTCATCGAGTTTGCGCTTGGAATAATGCCCCTGCTCGAGAAGCCTGCCGACCGAGATGCAGATTTGGCCGGGATCCGGTTCGCTGGACGCGCGGCTGGGTAAAACGATCGCGAGACTGAACGCGAGCGCGACGGAAAGCAGTTTGGTCGGCTTCATTTTGAAAAGGGCTTCACAAGGTGACAGAAAAGGTGCGAAAAGCAAATGCTACGCTCGGCATTCCGCCCGCGTAGCGCCTCGTTGCATCACAAACAAAACGCGCTTGCCGAGCGCGCAGGATTTACCGAGATTCGCCGATTCACGATGAACATAGACACGTTCACTGGCGGTGTGTTCGACACGAATTGTTTTTTTCTTAAAGACGCCGCAATTCTCATCGATGCACCGCAGGAATCCGCCGACTGGCTCCGCCGCAGCGGGCACAAAGTCGACTGGCTTTTGCTCACGCATGGGCACATCGACCACATCAGCGACGCCGCGGAAATCCAGCGCGAGCACAGTTGCAAAATTGCGTGTCATCCCGAAACCGCGCCGATGCTCAGCGACCGCAATTTTTTTCGCCGGTTCGGCTTTGAACTCGAAGTCGAGCCGGTCACACCCGATCTGCTCATCAACGAAGCGCCGTCATTCGACGTCGCCGGCATCGATTTTCAGGTGCTGCTCGTGCCCGGTCATTGTCCCGGCAGCTTGTGTTTTTTTGAAAAAAAAGAGCGCGTTCTTTTCGGCGGCGATGTGTTGTTTGCAAGCGGTGTCGGGCGCTGGGATTTGCCGGGCGGCGATGGCGAACTGCTTTTTACCGGCATCAAAACGAAGCTATTTCCGCTGGGCGACGACGTGAAGGTTTTCCCCGGCCACGGCCCGGCGACAACGATCGGGATCGAGCGAAAGACGAATCCGTTTCTGACTTGACCGCGCGATTATTTCGTCGCGGGTTTCAGCATGTCAGCGCAGTAAAAGCCGTGCTTTTTCATCAGCTCCTGGCCGCGCGGGCCAAGCATGAAATCGACAAACACTTTGACAGCGAGTGTGGGCTTGTCGTTAACGATCAGAAACAGCGGCTTTGCCATCGGATATTTCTTCGCAGCGATATTTTCCGGCGTTGGCGCGACGGCCGAGCCGTCGTCGTTTTTTAATTCGAGCGCGAAGCTGCGCTTGCCATCGATCGCAAGCGGCGATGACTGCGCCATCGAGCCCGGCGTGAATTCGAGCGTGTTGCGCGTTTCCTCGTCGCTCGCAACCGTCGGAAAGCGGCCGAGCGGCGCTTTCTTCGCCTCGCCGTAAAGCCATTGCGCGAATAGCTCCCACACGCCGTGGCCTTCCTCGAAATTGAAAAACACGATCTTTTCATCCGGCCCGCCGAGTTCGTGCCAGTTGCGCGTCTTCGATTCGTAAATGCCGCGAACCTGCTCGCGCGTGAGTGCGTGGACGCCGCCGTTCCATACGTCATCCGCGACACCGAGCGCGACGACCTGCTCGCCGAGATAAATCTCCGTGAGCACAATGTCCGGATAAGCCGCACGATCCTCCGGCGTCACCGGGCGCGATGACATGCCGATGTGCGCAAGACCTTCGCCGATCGCGGCGATGCCCTCGGAGCTTCCGCCTGTCGTGGAGATCTGAATTTCCATCTGCCGTTCCGCGCGCAGGATCTGCGCGGCTTCGGCGACGGGAAGATTTACCGTCGGCGAGCCGACGATGCGAAGCGCATCTGCAAACACGCAGGGCAGAAGGCAGAAGGCGAAAATGAAAACGGCAACGATCCGCATGCTGATATGAAATCCAGCTTCGTCTCGCGAACAAACAAAAAAGGCGATGCCGAAGCATCGCCTTTTTCAAAATTGCTCGCGGTTTAGCGTTTCGAGAACTGGAACCGCTTGCGTGCGCCGGGCTGGCCGGGCTTCTTGCGTTCCTTCATGCGCGGGTCGCGCGTGAGATGGCCTTCCTGCTTGAGCGGGACGCGCAGAGTATCGTCGGTCTGCAATAACGCGCGCGCAATCGCGAGCCGCACCGCACCGGCCTGCCCGCTCGCTCCGCCACCGTGCGTGTTGACGCTGAAATCAAATGCGTTCGTGCTTTTGGCCGTCGCCAGCGGTGCGAGGATCGTGTTCTGCAAAGACGGCGTC